>JAEYYR010000004.1 GCA_023428375.1 bacterium
ATGATGCTTATCCTCTCGAGATACTCAAAGCTTTTTTTACACCATCAATTATGACTCATGAATTATTTCAAAATAATGAAAATCGCTCAGCAATTTTTGGATATATTGAGATTATAAGTTACATAAGAAATTATATTAAAATTCTGTATACCGTCAGACTGTTAAATCACATTTTTATTCCTTTGCAAGAATTAGAAAAGATTTCAGCAGCTAACATTTGTGATTCACCAAATATTATTCAACAACGCAAGTCTTTGAATAAGCTCATAAAATCAGAAATTAAAAATTTTACTGTAAATAGGAAGCCAACCGTACATGAATACAAGGAAATCATTAATTTTATGCTTGATGTATTTCCTGCTGGCGAGTCAAATTTCTACTATCAAAAGTTTATGGAGCTGAAAAACGAGGTAATTGGATTGCCCAATGATCTTCGGTTATGACCATGATTAATGGATGAATTGGGGGTATTAAATAATTCATTGTTTGATAATAATTGCTTTTTGTATAATAGAAATATAGTAAAAATAAGGAATGTAAACAATGAAGCGTCTTACAATATTTTTAATTATTTTAACTCAGCTTGGCGTTTTTAATGCAGCAGAGAAAAAAAATTACTTAAATTATGAAAATTTGCCGCCTAAAGCTCAAATTTTTTTTAATGCCCACGGTATTGGCTTTTATATAAGACCTCAGGATGCATCAAAATTAGGCAATGAAAATGCATATAAAAATTTTCTTTTATCAAATGTTATAAAAAAAGCTCTCGAGCAAGGCAAAGGCGATCCTATTGATTCTATTCAATTGAACTTGTCCCGAGAAGAGTTTTTAGCTTTTGTTAATTTTGCAAAATTGTTTGCGGAAATGCAATCGTTTGAAGCTTTTGAAGAAGCTTTTAGGGATTTTAATGGCTTTGAAATTTTACAATCGTTAGCTTTTGATCCTGCAATTATAAATGAAATTAAGATGGCTTTACGAAATAAGGCATTAGTCCAAAAATCAGAGTCTAAAAAACGAAAAATGGAACAAACGCTCGGCGAAATTGTTAAAAAACTCAAAGGATATCCTACTGTTGAGATTGTTCGTAGCAGTACGGGCGGTTTAAAGCCGACTTTAGTATTGACCGATGAACAAGTGGCAAAATTAGTTCTAGCAGATGAAAATGCTTTGGTAAATGATTTAATTCAAGTGGCTAAACCGGGCGAAACAATTACCATTGAATTACAGAAGCCATTAGCCGATGCATCCATTGCATTGCTTCAGAGTTTTATAGATATTGTTAATAGAGCTTATCATCAAGAATCTTTTAATGATATAGAGAAAATTTATAACATCCTTAATATGTACATAAGTTTTAATTCTTTAAAAAGTACAGCAGATATTAAATATTTTATACTCGACTTAAAAAAATTGGCTGATTTTTTTGGATACACCCAATTATCCAATGCATTAAAAGTAGTTATAAATGAAACGAAGATGCTGAATAATAATATTGATCTTATTCCCTTATTAGATATTTCAGCAGATGTTACTAATGCTCAAGTATTAGAATTTCTCTTGAAATCAAAATTAATAACATATAATGATTTTAATAATATTCCTGAATTGTTAAATAAATGGAATGAAATACATAAATTATTCAAATTATTTAATCAAAATCAAAAATTAGATGATTCGATAATCAAATATTATCAATTATTCAAACGTATAAACAATGCGCTGACGGCCCATAACCCTTTAGTATTTACCGATATAAATGCTAAAATTGAAGAACTTGCACAAGATCTACCAGCTTCGCCTACCGACACACGATCTAATAGACAACGTTTTATAGCAGATATACTAATGCCGCTGTTTGCAGGGCAACCACTTACGAAAAACGTGTTAGTTACTGTTTTGTTCCTGAATTAAATATATTTGTACACAAAGATCTCCATTTCGGAGATCTTTGAATTTGTTGATAATATCATTTTAATTGTTCTTGGGTTGTATCTCTGTTTAATAATTTTTACTAGTAGAATATATATTTCTAAAATGAGGCGCTGTCGCAATATTGCAAGAAAATATCAAAAAACAATAATTAGTTATTGCTTGTAATGGGTAATTACCTATTTGTTGTATGCGAATAATGTCTTTTTGTATAATTAAAATATAGGCATTATAAAGAATGTAAGCAATTTACTGTGTTTGGTATTATTTTTAGGAATGCTCAATGCAGAATATGTTCTGCAAAATTTAGAAAATGTAGAAAGTAATTAATTGTTAGGGGATTTGAATGAAAAATACAGGTATTTTCTTGTTCGTTTTTTTAAATTTGGGCGTACTCCATGCGAGTGAACAAATATACTATGCAAATTTACCCCAGAAAATATATTTTAAAACCCCTCAAGGCATTACTTATATCAGGCCTGCCGATCTTGGTAGTCAAGAGGCGCTAAATAGCTTTCTTGCTTCGAATATAATTAATAACGCTTTTATTAAAGGTAAAGGATTAGCTGCCGAAAATAATCAAATAGAAGTGTCGGTTTCTCCTAATGAATTAAAAGCATTTACGAAATTTATTAAAAATATTCATCTGGGACAAGCCATTCAAATGGCGTATCAAGATGCATTTGATCAAATTGATGGTGTGAATATAATGCGTCTTCTACAGATCGCTCCAGAATTCCTCAAAGATATACAAGATGCTATTGGCAAAGCGCCCGAATCAGCTTCATCTGAGCCTGTTAATAGTGGTATCGGTAAACGAAAAAGAGAAGACGATGAACAACCTTCTAAAGCTGCAAGATTTCCAAGTGTACTTATCCTTAGAAAAGGTGAAAAATTAAATTCCGCGGTATCTTTGTCTCCTAGGTTAATTGAGGCTCTTTCTCATATAAATGATAGCTTGATTGCAGGTTATATAGAAAATAATATTCAATCAGGTGAGCCAATATTGATTGAACTGCCTGAAAGATTATCATCGGCAAGTCCTCTTCAAATTAATGATTTTTTTAACGTAGTCCTTGATTCATATAATAAAATAAACCTTGATAAATTGCAGAATATTGAAACGCTCAAAACAGACTATTTTAATCAGATATTGGGAGCACATATTCTGCTTATGAAAATAACGACGATAACGAGACTGCAAGAATATTTAGATATTTTATGGGAATTAGCTGACTTTTTTGGATATGATTTATTAGCAGAAAAACTAGCTACTATAGATTTTAACGATATCAGTAAAGGATCTGATGCTGTTTTATTACGCATTATCCAGTCAAATAATAAACAAATGATTAATGTAATTAAAGCATTATTCGCTACGAATTTTATTGATGCAAATGATACATTAGAGGTATCGATCAAAAAATTAGAACAATTTGAATTAGCGCTTGGGTTAATGAAGTATGATTGGCTCAAAGAAGCAGTAACTGAGTTTAAGAAAACCTTGCAATCATTAATTCATCTATCAAAATTGTATGATCAATTGAGGAATAATTATCCGGGGATCGATGAGATGTATGGCGATGGAAACACTGCCTTAATTGAGAATTTCACCGCATTATCTAAAGATTTATCACCAAATAAAGAACCAATTACTGGTAGAATAATTTCGCCAAAAGCCCAGATAGCCAAACTCTTAAGTGAATATTTTAAAGGAAACTTAAAGATTTTTACGATAATTGGTACTGCAAGTATGCCGTTATAAACAGTTTATTAATTATTTAAATACTAACTTAAAGGGAGCTATATGTTTTTAGTTTTGGGATTCTTTTTTATGATGCATCTTCAAGCCATAGAGCATAAAGCTCCTTTTATACAAGAACAAGAATTTAAAATATATATTGATTTTCCCAATGGCGAATCACATGAATTACCTTATAGTGAATATCAATCATTGATTTTTATAGAAAATTCTTTGATTCGACAACTCGTTACACAAAATACTACTTATCAAGATATCCATCTATTATTACCGTTTGAATTTGCCGGAATGCATTGGGTTGAAGTCGAAAATTTTTTACATTTTGTACGAGTATTATATGGTTATTTTGTAACACCGCCAGATTATGAATTATTAAAAGCTTTTAGGCAATATTTAGATGCATTTAAACCACAATCATTTAATGACTTAATTCAATATATAACCAATTTTCGTATGCTGTCGGTATCTTTTCAGTATCATCATTTAACGGTAAAGCTTGATGAGCTTTTATCATTATTAGCAAGTCCTTTAGCGCATGATATTGTTGCATTGAGTTCCCAAGTGACCCAAAACGATACGCCAATAGATATTCTTCAAAAAATGAGCACCAAGAATTTTACTTCTAGTCCAGAAGTATTACATCGAGCAAAAATTATTACTTTTATACTGGGTTACACATCAATTTTTGATGCATTTGTAAGACTTATTATTGTAGTGGAATCACTTGATAGATTAATATAGATTACCAAGGGATCTGGGCGACGTAATCAGGCAGCTCGTGATGAAATGGAAGAGTTAGAAGCAAAGCTTGAGCAAGCTATAACAGAGCTTAGTGGTTTTGTTGAACCTACAGATATTCAATTGATGTATGTCTATGACTTCTTACTACGATTTTTTTCTGATGATACTTCATCATACCATTATAGAAAAATCAAGGAATTAGCGATTAAAATGAGTATGCCCCGCAAATAGCAGGGCATACTTTTTACTTAATAACGATTTTATTATGCTCTCCAAACACTTCGATTCTTCTCGTATCTGGTTTTTTAAGTAAGAATTGTGAAAGCGGTACCATTATATGCTGCTGAATTGCGCGTTTTAATGGGCGTGCCCCAAATTCTTTTTCGTATCCAAGTTCAGCAATAACAGGATAGGTACTATCATCGATACGTAGATCTACTTGTTTTTCTGCCATGCGTTTAGCAAGGGTATTAAGTTGAATGCGTGCGATGCGCACTACATCTTTTTGTGTAAGCATTCTAAAGAATGCAATTGCATCAATACGATTAAGAAATTCAGGCCTAAACGTTTTATGTAAAATCTTTTCGATTTGTTCTTTTACTTTATCAGTAATTTCACCGGCTTCTAAGATAATATCCGAACCAATATTTGAGGTCATGATGATTATGGTGTTTTTAAACGATACCGTGCGTCCTTGACTATCAGTTAGTCTGCCTTCATCAAGTATTTGTAGGAAAATATTAAATACATCAGGATGCGCTTTTTCTATTTCATCAAACAATACCACGCTATATGGTTGCTTACGTACAGCTTCGGTTAATTGACCGCCTTCTTCAAAGCCAACATAGCCAGGAGGAGCGCCGATCAAGCGAGCCACCGCATGCTTTTCCATATATTCTGACATATCGATGCGAATTAATTTTTTTTCATCATCGAACAAAAAATCAGCGAGTGTTTTAGCAACTTCTGTTTTACCAACGCCCGTTGGACCTAAAAATAAAAATGAACCAATGGGGCGATTGGGATCAGATAGCCCTGCACGATGCATTTGTATCGCTTGTGCAACGGCAGTTACCGCTTCGTCTTGCCCAATGACGCGTTCTTTGAGAATTTCTTCAAGAGACAATAATTTTTGTGTTTCACTTTCTTGCAGTTTGGCTGCTGGTATACCGGTCCAGCGTGATAACACAGCAGCAACATCACGTTCATCAACTTCTTCTTTTAAGAGTGATGTTTTAACTGATTTGAGCTTGGTTTGTTCTTGTTCAAGTTCTTGCTGTAATTTTGCTAATTTGCCGTATTTTATTTCGGATGCTTTGGCAAAATCGCCTTCACGTTCAGCTTGTGCAAATTGATTTTGTGCAACTTCGATTTGCTCTTTGATTTTACCCATTCGTTCAAGCGGTGCTTTTTCTGCTTTCCATTGATTATATAGGGATGATTGTTGTTCTTTGAGTTTGCTTAATTCTTTATCAAGTTCAACCAGCCGTGTTTTTGATGCATCGTCTTTTTCTTTTGCAAGCGCTACTTTTTCAATCTCAAGTTGACGAATGGTACGTCCTAATTGATCTAATGCCTCTGGCTGGGAATCGATAGCCATTTTCACCATAGCTGCAGCTTCATCAACTAAATCAATTGCTTTGTCAGGCAAAAATCTATCAGAAATATTTTTCGCAGATAACATCACTGCATCAACAAGCGCTTGATCTTTAATACGAATGCCATGATGCAATTCATAGCGTTCTTTTAATCCACGCATAATTGAAATAGCATCTTCAATAGTAGGCTCTTCAACAAGAACTTTTTGGAATCTGCGTTCAAGTGCTGCATCTTTTTCAATATATTTTTTATATTCTTTAATGGTAGTTGCACCAATACAATGTAATTGACCGCGTGCAAGTGCCGGTTTTAATAAGTTAGATGCATCCATGCCGCCACCACCAGCTGCACCAGCGCCTACCAACATATGAAGTTCATCAATGAATAAAATAATATGATCGTGTTGGTCTTCAATCTCTTTTAAAACTGATTTTAATCGTTCTTCAAATTCGCCCTGATATTTTGCGCCGGCAATCAAAAGGCCTAAATCAAGCGCATAAATGGTGCTGTTTTTGAGTGTTTCGGGAACGTCGTTGTTGATAATTCGTTGGGCAATACCTTCAACAATGGCGGTTTTGCCAACTCCAGGCTCACCGATTAATACGGGATTATTTTTGGTTCTGCGCGATAAAATTTGAATTACGCGACGAATTTCTTCATGACGACCGATTACTGGATCAAGTCGCCCATCGCGTGCTTGCTGCGTAATATTTTGACAATACTTTTCTAATGATTGATAGGTACGTTCTGCGTTTTTTGAGTTCACCGTTTTTCCTTTTCGTATGGTTTGCATATGCGTTAATAAAGCACTGCGTATGAATCGGTGTTTTTTAAAAAAATCGAGTATCGATTTTGGTAGATACTGAGTTTCGCTTAAAGCAAGCATAATATGTTCGAGCGAAACATAGGCATCACCAAGTGCATCAGCTTCTTTCTGCGCTTTAGTCAAAATATCTTGTAATTCCTTGTCAGCTACAAGCTGTCCTCCTTGCACCAGTGGCAATTTATTGATTTCGTCCTGAGTTAATTGGATTAAATCCGCTAAGGGCACATTGAGCATTTGATAAAATTGACTGCAGAACGGATCTTGTTCGGTCGCTTCTAAAATATGCAGGGGCATTAACACAGAATTGTGACGAGCTTGCGCTAAAGACGCTGCTTTTTGGAAAAGTTCGGTAGCTGCATCGGTGAATTTGTTTAAAAAATCGTTTGACATGCTGCATCCTTTGTTTTTTATCAGAATACAGCGGCTTTTTTCTGGTGTGAAGAGTTGAAACTCTTGTTATGAGAGAGAATTATTTAATATACTAGTAGAAAATAAATGGGTGTCTCATGTATAAAATGGTATATTGTGTTTTGTTTTTGTTATGTATAAATGTGGTAATAGAGGCGGGTACTATTTCAGTGGTCAATAAAACTGCAAGCCCGGTTGATGTTGTAGTGCGCTATCCACAATGGATGAGATCGAAAATTACGCAAGTGTATCCAAATAAAACTGTCAATATTACGGACGTAAATCAATTTGCGCAAGTACAAGTTTTAGATGATTATGAGCAGCCCCAATCAGAAGCTTGGGTTAATCCGCTTGATAAAGCGTCGGTTAAAACAAACGGCACCATTACGATCTCAAAAGACAAAGATAAAATGCAAGTAAATATTCAATAAAAAGGAATAATAATGAAGAAAATATTCGTTTTATTAGCGATTGCTAATTTTTTAACTAACACTGCAGCGCCATTGCCAAAGCCGAATGCCCAAGAATTTGGTATTTTGCTTGGAGTAAATGGTTCAATGCTATTCAATATGCCAGTATTTGGTTTTAATGTTGCAGGTACTCCAAATAATCAATCATTTTCTTATACTAACATTTCTAGTACACAAGTAGCTTTATCTCCAGCTAATAATGGTTATTATGTAGGTTTAACTTATAATGCTGTTAAAAATTGGGATGGAAAATTTATTGCTCAGTTTGAGACAGATCTTGGACGTCAACAAATTACAGGCAAACTTGATAAAAAATATATCAAAGGTGGCGGTTTAATTCGCATTATTTTCTATCGCGAGAAAAAAGGCGATAAATTGTATGAATACAAGTATCAGATTCAAGATTTGACCAACGCTAAATAAATAAAAGGGACCGTTTAAGCGGTCCCTTTTGTTAGTCTAAAATATCAAATCCATTATCTAATAAAATTTCATTGATTTTATTTTTAACCGAAGCCGGCATGTAATATTTTAAATGTGTATCTGGATGGTCATACAAGAGACGGGCATCTTGTATATACGCATCAGATAAAAAATTGATGAGTTCTGAATTATCTATTTTATTGCAATAATCAGCATATTCCTTTTCAAGATCAGTTTCATGATTACCATGTATGTATACTATGCTTCCAA
Organism: bacterium; assembly: GCA_023428375.1. Classification (GTDB taxonomy): domain Bacteria; phylum Babelota; class Babeliae; order Babelales; family Babelaceae; genus JAEYYR01. The sequence goes on from JAEYYR010000004.1 coordinate 8,429, forward strand.
GATTATAAGGGATATATAATCCTCTAATGCAATAAATATTTGAAGAGCTCAGAGCGCTAAATATATTTTTGGTAAGGCTTTCTGCGCAACGGGAATGATTTATTTGTTTGATAATAGTTAATGTTTCTTCAAGATGCTCTATAGTATTTTTCTTACAGAATTCAATATCATCCCGTAGATTATGAGCGGATTTGTTGATAAATCGATAAGGATACAAAACTCCTTCAAAATCTCTCTTTATCATTTCAGCTTCAATATCACCCAGTTTAACTTTTTTAGTCTGGATACTACTAAAAAATTCGGAAATATTTCTGCGATTATTCGTTGGATTGAGGGCGAAAAATAATGATGGGATTATTCGTTTATAGTGCTGACTATGAACATGATCTCGAATCACGTTGATAAAGCTTGTAATATTATATAAAGAACGATGACTTTCAAAGTAAGCACAATCTGCATTCATAGCTTCTAATTGTTTTTGATCATAGAGCAATCTTTGAAGAGGATATGGCATTTGTGGATAACCCACACATCGAATAAATTCTGATTTTGATGCAGATACCAATTTTTGAATTATGGATGTTCTTTTAAGTTCGTTATGGGCAATTTTTTGTAACGTATTAAAACGTTGCTCAAAGTTTTTTGAACATGAAAGCGGTTTCGTGTGATGCATTGCATGGGCAAATGCATGAAAGAAAATTAATATTAATAACTTCATAAAGCATCTCCTTTGTGCGTTATCGATATACTAACGCAAAAGATAGCCTTATTCCATATCACGCAATGCTTTTTTGCGTAACAATTTATGATAACTTATTGCAAAATGATGCGCATAATCGCGAAGCGATATTAATAATTGTCCCATTGATGATTGCATATCAAGAACAAAACCTTCTGGATGATTATCTGAAAACACCCGCTCTTCTCGTTTTGCAAGACTAATAATAATTGCATCAGGCAATACCGCTTTAATTGCGTTTCGTTGGCCTTTGCCACCATCAATCATAATGACGTCCGGAATATCACCTTCGCGATAACGACGACGTACAATTTCTTGCAATGCAGCATAATCATGTTGCTGGGTTAATGTTTTTATTTTAAAACGTCTAAATTTATCTTTTTCGGGCTTTGTATCAGTAAATCGTATGCAAGAACCTACAATATGTGTGCTTTGAAAATGCGAAATATCAAAACAATCAATTGTGCGGATTTCGCCCTCGTAACCTATAAGCTCTTTGAGTTCTTGCAGTCCCTTCATGAGTGTCTCATGGGAACGTTTTAAAGGTGATGTCACATCCATAATTTCAGCAGCATATTTTTGTTCACTGAATTTTGTTTTGAGCGTTTTAAAAATCGTCTCAAAGTTTTTTGCATATTCTGCTAAATGGCGTGATTTTTCAAATTCTTTATTGCGATTATGTTCTTGAATTCTATTTTCGATAATATGTAAGAATTCTTTATAATTGCCACGCAATGCCTGCTTTGCAAGCTCTAAATTGGTTTGATTATCTTCAGGTTTAAAATCAGGACGACAACTTCCTGGACAGTTGCCTAAATGATATTCAAGGCATCCATGAGCAATTTTAAGGTTGCAATTACGTAGCTTGAAGGTGCGTGTTAAATAATCAAACACCGCGCGAGCATCTTTTTTATGCAAGAATGGGCCAAAATAGGTACCCTGTTCTTTCTTAGTGCGCACCACTTTTAATTCTTTGGGTGTAAACAAGATATACAAAAAAGGATTACCACTTTTTAATAGCACATTGAATGGTGGTTTAAAGTCACGGATAAGTTGTGCCTCTAGAAGGAGCGCTTCATGGTCGTTGTGGGTAACAATGTGGCTAACGGTTGAATGCTCTTTTATGAGCTCTTGAACCTTCCAATCGTCATTATAGAAATATGACGTTACACGGTCGCGCAAATCCTTAGCCTTACCAACATACAAAAGCTGCTGTTTGGCGTCTTTGAATATATAGATACCGGGTAAATGAGGTAGGTCTTTGACGTGTTCTGGAATGCTCATAAATCTTTGTCCTTTTTTCTATTATACAATATTTTTTGATTTTTTCAATCCAGGGTAGGCTTATGATGATATTTAAATATTGAAATAGAAATTTCCCCAACTGTTTAAATTGATAAAAACAATGGGGCGTCTTATTGTGTTTTTTTCTAATTTACCCCTCATTTAAAAAGGGTTATATTGGTTAAATAGTAAAACAAATTTTTCTGCAAGTAGGGACATTATGAATGTTAAAACAAAAGCGTTAATTGCATTGCCGATTTTTATGTTAACGGCATGGTTTGGTTATTCTTTGTATAATTATTTTTTTGATATGTCACCACCGACATTAGAAATTGTTGGTATTGATGAAGGTGGTTATTACGCTGGTGATGTTACGTGTGTTGTGCATGGACATGATGATTATAAAGTACATGATATTTCGGTAGCGTTAGATAATAAAGTATTGGTGAGTCATCATAAAATACAAAAAAGTGATTTTGAATATGCTTTTCCTGTGGCTACAAAAACTATTCCAAACGGTAAGCATGTTTTAAAGATTGAGTTGCAGGACGCTTCTTATCGTGCCAATAAAACGATTGTAGAAGTTCCATTCTTAGTTGATAATACGCCGCTCCAAGCTGCATTTGTAAAATCAGAATCAGAAAAAGTATTTCAAGGTCGCACCTTGCATGTGCAATTTCAAGTAAATAAAGAAATTGCCTATGCAAAAGTTCAAGCACTTGCGCAAACCTTCCAATGTGTTCCAGAAGCACCTAATTCCTTAATTTATGAATGCTTTATTCCAATCAAAACTGATGAATTGCCAAACGAGTACTTAGTTTCTGCAGAGATTACTGACAAAGTAGGTAATGTATTGAATCTTGATAGCAAATTTCATGTGGTGATGTTCCCATTCAAAAAACAAAACTTGCATGTAAGCAAAGATAAGGTTGCGCAAGAATCTGCAATGGGACAAAGCCAACGCTTATTGAATGATGCATTAGAAGAAATTTCACGTAATTCAGTACCACGCAAATTATGGCAAGGTGCATTCTATGTACCTTGTGATATGAAAGGTATGTCTACTGATTTTGGTACCGTACGCGTTACTCAAGAACGCGGTAAATATGCGCACAATGCAGTTGATTTATTAGCAACACCAAAAAGCGTAATTTGGGCTGCTCAAGATGGTATCGTCGTACATAAAGAGCGCTATGCATTTAGCGGAAATACTATCGTGGTTGATCACGGTATTGGTGTTTTAACACTGTATTATCACCTTGATAATTTTGCTGATGTAGAAGTTGGCCAAATGGTTAAAAAAGGTCAACCGATTGGTACCTTGGGAATGACCGGTTATGCAAGTGGTTATCATTTGCACTGGGAATTACGTGTGAATAATATTCAAGTTGAACCTATGCAGTGGACGAGACATGATTTTTAATTAATTAAGAGGAGAGTATGTAATGAAGCATGATATAAGAACTGATTCTTGGTTCTTGTTTCCCTTGTCGCTGCCGCCAATGCAACGATATCTATTGTTAATTGGGCTTGCAGCAATCGCAGTATCGTTCTGGTGGTGTTGGATATATAATCCACTCAGAAGACACAGGGCAGGACTCTCCTATCAATTACAATCAATAAAACATGACGCTGTCATCAAAGAAAAATTAATAGCATTATCGCAATCGCTTACAAAATTATCGTGCAAAGAATTATCATCTATTGCAAGCATATCTCGTGTAACGTTTGATGAGATTCGATTTCAATCAGATGATAAGGCACACATTTCTTTTTATGGTAGCTATGATTCATTAATTCGTTGCTTGAATGAATTGTATGAACGTTGTCCTAAATTGCATATAACAAAATTATATTTAGTTGCATCGGACCAATCTACGCGTCATATCTCGCTTGATGTTACTCATCTTGCAACTGGGGAATTGTAACATGAAATACAGAATGATCATTCTAATTTTGAGTACATTTTCTTTTGCCAGAGATCCTTTTGTGTATCAATTAAAACCGCGCATTGTTGCTGAAGGGCAAATTAATGGCGAAGAAATTACGGTAGTACATACTGATGGAAATGATATTAAAATTAAGAGAAAAAAGCCCTTCAACTGAGATAGCTGAAGGGTTAGGGGGGTGAACAATACAAGACGTATTGTTCGTTTTAGGGACATTATAAATCTTTGACTGTGATGATCCTAACAACCAACGCGTTCCATGTCAAGCACATCATTTTTTATAAAGAACAGAGTTACTTTGTTCCACTTTATACTCAATATTTTTTTCAAAATCATTTTTTGTTGAAATCGATTCTTTATTTTTTGCATAGTTATATGCTTGAAGCCAGCAATAGGCATTTGTTGCTTTTGAAGTTACAAATTCTAAGCTTGCTGTTTTTAAAACAGAATTTCCAAATGAATACATTGCTGGTAACCAGAGATTTGGCATGTTGTAATAACATGCTGCAGCTATTGTAGCTATTCCAGCAGAACAAGCAATAACATGTTTTTTTTGAATTAAACTTTTTAAGCTTATGATCTGCTGCATTAATGTTATCGTAATTATTTTTACATTATACGTAGCTAATGCAGTTAACGAAGTTTGTAATGCTTCTTCTGCAAAATTTTCTTCTATACTATTTGTTTGTAATAAATAAATGACTGCACCACAGACTGTAGTTATTAGAGCTGCTACCAATGGTTTATTAATATGTGTAACATACTCTTCAAGTTTTTTTATTTTATTTTGGATATCGCTTCCGACATTTTCGCCCATTCCATAGGACAGGCCAAGCGCTAAATTTTTTGCGATACCTGTGGCAGCTGAATAACTGGGTGCGCCAGATTGTGCGTATTGCGCAAGATTTAGTCCTAGACACGCAAGTTCTGGCCGAGGAATATTTGCGAGCGTTTGGAAGATACCAATATCAACAATGGATGGCGTTATAGTAGAAAAATCTATATCTGCTTCAGAGTTATTTGTAGAAAAAAAATATAATAGCGCTAGGGCCCAAAATTTGGTTAAATTCATCAACATTACTTTCTTTATATATATCAACTATAAGTGTAACTCATTTATATTTTCAAAATCACTAGTTTTTGAGAAAAGCACACGCTATGCTGTATTCTTATAACCCCAAATAGGAGCGTTTATGAAGCGATATTATCCTTTATCTGTGGCTTTAGTTCTTTTAATTTCATTTATTGTTTCAATAACCGCAGCGCTCAGTGTGCTTACAACGTTTACAAGTCCTGATGAAGAGCCTCATTTAATTCGATTGACTGAATCGGGTGTAAAAAATATAAATGTTTCGTTTGTTATTTATGATTTTGTTCGCTTTGATACACGCACAAATAAATTTGTCTTTGACGGTGTTGTTAGGTTTGAGGCGCCAAAAGAAATTGATGAAGCCATTATAGAAGCTTTTAATTTTGAGCGATCAGAGATTAAACATAAAGAATTAATCGAAAAAACAAGCCTTGATGATCAAAATATATATCGCTATCAAGTGCGTGCTGATATCAGTTTCCCTCTCAATTATACATGGTATCCCTTTGATGATCACACCTTGTATATGACCCTAATAAACAGAAAGTTATCGGTGGACAAATATGTGTTTAACATTGAAGAGAATCAATTTACTGTGACGGCAGATGCGGTAGCTGATGAATGGTCATTGCGAGGAACAACGGTTTCAGCGGGCGGAAAGCAATGGCTAACAACGGCCCATCATGAAAATAAAATTTCACCCGCAATAGTTTTTGGCATAGAATACTACCGCACTGGTTATTCGGGGTTAATTTCTATTCTATTTCCATTACTAGTGTTGTTTTATATTGCACTCTTCTGTCTTGCTATAGATGGTATGGCCAATTATGAAGCGGTTGCACAAAGTTCATTAGCAAACGTAGCAGGTTTAATTGCCTATCGATTTGTGATCGATACGGTATCTCCCGTTACTAGTTATTTAAAATTATCCGATTATTTTTTTATAATAACGCTCACTGCTTGCTTGATTATTACATTCATCAATCTTTTTTCGCCATGGTATAAAATTAGCATGCGAGCAAGAATGATAATCATTATAGCTATGACATTGTATATTACCGGTAGCTTTGTTGCATTATTGCTATATGTAATGCACTAACTATTTGCCGCGTAATAATCCTTTTTATAACCTGCAGTATTGAATGTTAGTCGAAAAATACGGTGGAAGAGTTTTCTTGCATCATTAATGGGCTGTATTAAAAAAATAATTTATTCACAGATTACGATGTTTACTCTGCTTTTTCTTTATTTTTACGCATTGAGTTTGATAGATTAAAAAAGTAAAAAATAAAGAGAAGTATGAAGAACTATTTTATTCTTGGTTGCTGTGGATTTTTGTTTCTGTCTAATTGCTCAGAAGCCCCGATCAACTCTCGTATTGATTCAATCATTAATGTTTTGGATTTGATTAATAAATCTAAAGTCTCTCAATCTCAATTATCACCAACCGAAAAGCATTTTGGCGAGGTTAAAGAAGAAATTGAAAATGCATGCGATTTTTATTCCCATTTTAAGCCTTTCTCTAAAGAACAATTTATGCAGCTCATACAAAAATGCATAGAAAAAGAAAAACAATATAGTGATTTTTATACCGTATTTTATCATGCGCAAAATATGGATTGGTTCTTTTATACTCAATTTATTTCTGCGCTTGGGGAATGGCTAAAAAACATGCCACATGAAACATTCTTATATCTGCGCTGCCCTATTAAAAAATATGAGGTAACAGAATCAATTATTCCTTTTGTTAAAAAATTTGGACTGTTTGGACAAGCTAAGGATACCTCACCGGAAATAGGTCAATTCTTAGTGGCAACAAATTTATCATTATTGGCAAATATTGGTTTTGAAAAAGAAAGCTCTTTAATGTATGCCTTCTTCAACCAAAGTTGTAAAATTTTTTACCCTAAATCAATGTATCCAGATATTCAAGAATGGCTTTTGCAATATAAAAAACAAATGCCCATTAATGTAATTGAAGAAGCATTTGCAGAATTTAAAAAACGATTTGAAGCAATAGAATCTGGTGTTTTACAACAAATATTTATTCCTAAAGATCTTGCTAAAAATATTTCGTATATATGTGGTCCACAGGGAAGACCACTATGCAGAGAACAAAATGAAGAAGCTCAAAAAATTGAGGTAGAAAAGGCGTTTAAAGAGCCTTCAGCAATCGGGCAACAATGTCGATTGGCTTGCTCAAATAAAGGTCTACTATCTCCTGAGAATAATATTATATTTTATACGTATGTATTGCCAAAATATCAGGAACAATTTGACAAAGCGCGACAAGAATTCCGATCATATTTATATAGATTATTTGATAAAAATGTTCAGCAAATGCAAGAAACAGAAGAATGTCCCAAATCATATTGGCAATCAGTAAAGGCATTTTTTAGCCCTTATTTGCCACGCACAAATCGTGCTAACTGAGGATACTGTTGTTGATTTGCAAAGAAATCATGTGATTTAGCAGATTCAACAATTGATCCGTTAGACATCAAATAGATTGAGCAATCTAATTCTTGTAATAATCCAATATCATGAGTCGCAACCAAAACAATAAATCCTTGTCGTGCAAGTTCTTGAATAGATTGAGCAACGAAGGTTGTGAGTAATGGATCAAGTGCAGAGGTTGGTTCATCAAAACAGATGACGCGTGGTTGCATCGCAATAGTTCTTACAATAGCAAGACGTTGTTTTTGGCCCCCAGATAAACGTTGCACAGACATATCAGCTTTATCTGCAAGTTCATAACGTTGCAATAATTCTAACGCGCGTTCTTGTGCTTGAGATTCTGTAAGACCTGCTGCTTTTATTAAAGGGAACGTGATGTTTTCAACCACTGACATGTGTTCAAACAAATTGAACTGTTGAAAAACCATTCCCACGGCTCGAGTTTGAGAAGCATCGTTTAATGAATTTCCATCTAATAACAAGTTGCCATCATCCAGTACTTCCAAATGATTCAACACACGAAGTAGGGTGGATTTGCCAACACCAGATGAACCTAAAAGTACGGCGATTTCGCCGGGATGAACTTGTAATGAAACGTTATTTAAAACGGTGCGTGAACCAAATCGCTTGGTTGCATTTTTAATGATGAGCATGGGGATTCAAATAGGTTTCAAGGCGAGAAATTGCAAATGATAATGTCGCGGTAATAGCTAAATAAAACAACGCTATGGCGCAGTAAATACTCAGTGCATCATAGGTATGGGAAATAATTGTTTGTCCTTGCTTGTACAATTCTGGCACGCCAATAATGGATGCCAAGCTTGAATCTTTAACCAAGGTTATTGCCTCATTTCCTAATGCAGGGAGTACTGCTCGAATCGCTTGCGGTAAAATAATATAACGAATCATATCACGACGTTTAATGCCCAATGTTTTAGCCGCTTCAAGTTGACCTTTGTTGATAGATTGAATGCCAGCTTTAATAATTTGGCTGACATATGCCATCGAATTAAGTCCTATTGCTAGAATTGCAGCAGTGATGGGTTTGAGTGCAATGCCCGTGATTGACAGTACATAATACAAGAATACGATTTGCACGATCATCGGGGTGCCGCGGAACAAGCCAACGTATGCAGTAACTAGGGTTTTAAATACCGGTGAATCACTGGTTTGCAAAAGCGCAAGTATCGTGCCGCCACAGAAACCAATGGTCAGTGCGCAGGCTGCTATTTTTAATGAAATGAGTAATCCGCTAAAAAGAACGGGTAATGATTGAATAATAAGATCAATATTAATCATTGCACATGCCATTTATCTTTAAGCATTCTGAGAGTGCCGTCATTTTCCATGTTTTCTACTGCTGCTTTCACGGCAAATGCTAAATCGGGATAATCAGGAGCAATCGCTAACGCGCTGCTTTCATCGGTATCTTCGATTGGAGCCACGGTATATTTATCAGGATATTGTTCTAATAATTCACGTACAGAATTTGCTGCGGTAACAAAGGCAAAGGCACGACCAGAATTTAATGCTAACAAGGCATCAGCTACTGAAGGCAATCGTTGTAAATCAATCGTTGGAATTTTTGAAAGATAAATATCAGCAGTGTACCCTTGGTTCACGATAACATTTTTATTTTCTAAATCTTTAATGCCTGATACCGGATTTGATTTGAGGGTAACGATCCACAGTGGATCACCAGTAAGGTATGGCTTGGTGAAAACAACACGTTCACTACGTTCTTTGGTTGGCGTCATACCAGCAGCAATGAGGTAGATATTGCCAAGTTGTAACTGAGGGATTAAAAGGTCAAAAGCCATATCTTGGATTTCCATAGACTTGCCCAGACGGTTTGCGATTTCTTGCGCAAGGTCTATATCAAAACCCGTGATATTGCCATTGATATCTTTAAATGAGAATGGTTTAAAGTCGGCGCTGGTTCCTACTAAAATAACTTCAGGAATGCCAGTCTTGATTGAATGACGACGCCATACAGAAAACCAAAAAACAACAAAAACTATAAGAAGAATACTAAAAATACTAAGAATGTTCTTTTTCATACCCATGCTTTCCTTGGATCATATACTTTTATAGTATACGATCCAGGAATTATAGGGTCAAATTAGGTTATTTTTTATTGGTAAAGTATGACCAAGCTGATTTTAATGGAGCAATCATTGAAGAGACGTATGATTGATTTGAAGGATCATTTTCAGATTTTTGGTGCTGTGCCACATAGGCTAAAATGTAACTATGTGCAGCGGTAAATCCTCGAACATCAAGATTTCTGTCTTGAACCTCTTCTAATTTTTGCTCTATGCATCTTATCAGCATTGGTGTTTTATTTTTGAAAGCTTGTATATATTGGCCAATAAACTTTTGTTGATTAGTCGTTGGTTCTTCTAAATTATAGACGATAGCTTCAGTGAGTGGTTGCATAGGAGCATTTTTATCGACGTATTTATTATATTCTGAAGCGAATTCTTTGCTCAGCGCTTGATACTCTGAATGCAGAACTTTATCGTTAGATAAATTGCTTGTCAAAATTTTGTGCTGTTCTTTAAAGGTATTATTAAATTGTTTATTTGTTGGTGTTATGCCTACAAATATTTTCTTTCCATTTTCTTGCGTTTCGATGCAATCCAAGAGAGCGCGATGTTCTGGAATATGGGGAGAATACACACCCGATATAGTTGCAGCTTTTCTGATTTTATCAAATGTCTTATTTTTTAAATTCACAATTGCTTGTACATCATTTTTATACGAAGCATCATTGTTACGAACTTTAAGTTGAATAACTTTATTTATCGTATTAATTTTTGCATTTGTGTTACCAAATGTTGTTATTCCTAAAGTTCTATTTTGCGTAATAATGCGAAGACCCGTGTAGTCATTAACGGCATCTTTGAGTTGCTGCTCTTCTGAATAGCCCATATCTAAAAAAGAACCTAACAAGGTATCTTCTTTTGAAGGATCTTGCTTAGATTCAATCAGATCTTTAGGTATGTGCGCTATTATCTGATCTAATTCAGCATCAAGAGGTTGTAGAACGTTAGTCTTGAAATTGCGAATATACTCTGTGGTTGGATAAGTAATACTAAGTTGCTTTTTATTTAAATTCTTGATTTGTTGTTGAATGAATTTTTCTTTTTCAGCAGAGTATTGAGTAGCAATTTTTTTGAATTTGCTTTCTTGTCGCATTAAAGAAATCATTCTTTGTTTATTGCCATTAACGATCATTGCATTACTTAATGACTGAAAATGAGTGTTCTCGTTATGCTTTTGCGCTTTTTCAATATTTTTACGTAAAGTAACGAAATTATTTTTTTGCGAAACATTATTATCAAATGCATGCGATAATGCACATATGCTTGCTAATGCTATTAAAAATTTTTTCATTAGTTCCTCCATTGAAACTGTAGAGAGATAGATGTATAAACAATATTTCTGCTATTTTTATTAATTTGAATTATATCTATCTATAATTAATTTTATCATTATATGACAAAAAGAAAACTTTTATTAAGTTTCAAAAGTATACAAAAAAAGGATGCCTGAAGCATCCTTAATAATTTATTGGAATTTAATTAGACGATTTTTTGTGTGTAAACTAAGTAACCTAAATGGAAATACGCTGGCTTATAATGTGGATTAATTTCCAATGATTTTTTAAACAATCCAATTGCTTTGGTAGGTTCATTTTGGAGTGCAAACAAGCAACCTGTTGCATCGATAGCGATGAAGTTTGCCGGATTAATACTTAATGCTTTTTCAAAATAATTACGTGCATCTTCAAATTTGTTTTCTTCAAATGCAAAATAACCTAAATTATGTAAACCATAATCAAAGCCAGGATTTTGTTCAATCATTGCATTGAGAAGTTCTTTAGCTTGATCGCGTTGATCGTTATACCACAAGCCAAGAGCTAAATTATTAGCTAACGCAGGGCTTGCTGGTTCGCGTTCAAATGCTTTTGCCAAATGTTCGATTGCAGCTGGTATGATCCCGCTATTCAACAACACGGTTCCCATATTGTATAACGCACCAACATTGTCTGCTTCTAATTCAAGCGCTTTTTTAAGGTTTTCAACGCCATTATTCAAATCGCCTTTGGTTACCAACAATGCGCCCATATTTGAAAGTAAATGAGCCGATTTAGGATTTTCTTGTAACGCGGTTTGATAAAATGATTGTGTTGCGCGTAAGTCTTGAGAAGCAAATGATTTTTCTGCATCTTCTAATGCTTTTTCTGCTACAGGTGTTAATCCTGGTGCTGAAGTATAATAAATAAATGGGGTAATGAGTGGGGTTAATTGTAATAATTCTTTTTTCATGAGTTATGCTTTTTTGTTAGATTTTCCAAAATTTTCTGCATCGCTGATAAGATTGCGTATGGATTCTGAGTCGAGTTTGCTTATAGCGCGCCTGTTCTGCTGTTTTAGTGTATTAAGCTTTTGATATTTTTCAAAATTTTGTATCTCCGACTTTAATTGATTAGAAATACGAACATTCCGGGGAGCTAGACTATATGTTTGACCTCTAAATACTTCAATAGCTTGATTTGCTGCTGGCTTTAATAGGGGATGTTTAACCATTTTTAGGGTTTCCCAGCCATTTTTAAATGACATTTCCAAGAACGAGATTAAGCAAAAATGGGTATTATTTTGCAATACTGATGGAAGCTTACTCATTTGGTTATATCCATGGATATAGAACGCTATTTGTTGAACGTCTGTATCGCTTAACGTCCTGTTATACTTTTTTAATGTTTCAGTAATATTTTGTATGGTGCACGCGCGTGCTTGATATCCAAAGAATGCTATGGTGCTAATTTCGTATGGTTGTGCGGGTAAATCGTTAAAAGCTTCTAATATATTTATTGCCCATTCTTCTTCATAATTAATTTTTGTAGGCAAGATTTTTGAGCTCGTCTTAGAAGTTATTTTTGGCTTTTCGGATTGTTTAGTAGGTTGATTTTTTATAGAAAGAACATTTTCAGCTGACTGAGATTTGCCAAAAAATCTTAATAAGCCTTTTTTGCCCAATGATACTTTGAGTGCCGGATCCGCAGCTCTGGGAGTTTGAGTGATTGCAAGAGTTGAGTTTCTGCGATTTTTTGCTTTCAATGAAAACTCATGGCCTTTGCGTGGATACTCGGCGTATGATTCATGTTTTGTTTGTGCTTTTTTAAAAGTGAAGGTGGTTAAGTTATTATTATCATTTTCGTCAAAAGCAGAAATCATGCAAAAAAACATGAGCATACATGAAATTACCATTATTTTTACCTTTTCAATTTGTTACGGTGGACAATTAGAATAATGATAAAAAAAATGATTTTCAAATGAGCAATGTAAAAGACCTAAAAATTAGCCGGGTATTGCTAATTTTCAGTTATTTGCTGGTTTTTTACTCATGATTTCAGCATCTTTTAATAATTTTGGGATATCGTTAATTTTTTTTCTTTCGGCTTGTTGTTTGTTATGTCTTAATGTATCGAAGGCTTCTTGAACTCGTAATATGTGAGCAAATTCATCTGTTAAGGTAATTCTGCGTGGAGGAGGGATCATAGCCGGCGATGAAATCTTTGGTGAATTTTCAGCGGCATTAAACCGAGAATGATATTTTATTTGCCCAGTAACAAACTGAATAAACCGTTTGCCTTCGATATGGAGTAATGGGTCGCTAATTTGCTTCATAAGTTTTATTCCCTTAAGAAATGCTCGTTCATCGCTACTTGATGTGGTGAATAGATTGGTATGCTGAGTGCGATTAAACAAGGGATATATTGAATTATAGCCGAGAATATAGAGCAACAAATTATGTGCCCGTTTTTTTGGATTATCTTTATAAGGGTTTTTATTTTCGTTTAAATGATCTTCTATTTGGGATTTGTTAAGTTTTGCAGCTTTAGATGCCAAATAGTTAATTGTGTAGATATTATAGGGAAGAATGTCTAGTTCATTATAGGTAGTGACTATTTGATTACCCCATAAATTATCAATTTGAATAGTATTGGTATTTATTATTTGTGGCTCAGTAAAAGCATTATCCGTTGGTTTAAACTGTATGCTATTTCTTTCCTTCTTCAGATTTTTGAACGCTACAGCAGAATCATCAAAAGATACTTTCTTAATAGTTTTTTGTTCGAGTTTATTTTTAGTTTCGGGACATAGACTCGTTGCGCTTCTGCGCGGTCTTCGATCAGCAATGCTTGAGGTGTCGCTGGGTATTGTTATGATTTTAGATTCTGAATCACTCAAAGTTATCTGAATGGGGGTAGTGTTATTATTACAGGAGGGATCAGCGCAATTAAGGCTGCAAACCAAACAAAAGATAATAAAGAATTCTATCATGACTACCTTTCCTTATTTTTATTTTAGACTATCATAATAGTAATTAAAAAATTTATAGCTCAGGGGTATTGGATGAAAAAAATCCTTCTCAAGGCAGAAAATGTCACTAAGTGGTATGACAAGCATCGAGCCTTAACTAATTTCACCTTTAATTTTCAAACAGGCGAAATTTTGGCCTTACTTGGCGCTAATGGTGCCGGCAAATCTACAATTTCTTCCATTTTGGCATCGTTGCGTACTCCGACATCGGGTCAGATAACGTATAATGATGTGTCTATTTATGATGATATAGCGCAGTATCGATCTATTATTGGTTATTGTCCGCAAAAGCCTACTTTTAATAATTTGCTTACCATTTATGATAACTTGTGGTTTGCAGCATCTTTTTATGGTATTGCTAAAGAAGAACGTGAAAGTCGCATCAGAGATTTGGCTACCCGTTTTGGTCTCGTGGAGCATTTGCAAAAGTTTCCGTATGAACTTTCTGGTGGCTTGCTGCAACGAAGCACCATTGCCCGAGCGTTAATTCATAATCCAAAGATAATAATTTTAGATGAGCCTACCGTAGGGTTAGATCCACATGTACGCCGTAACTTATGGGATATTATTAGTCAATTGAAAAACCCTGACACGATTATTATTTTGACTACCCATTATTTAGATGAAGCTGAATATTTGGCAGACCGTCTTTGTGTATTAAAACGTGGCGAAATTGCGTTAGTTGATACTCCTAAAAACTTAATGACTACAAAAAATGCAGCACGATTAGAAGATGCGTTTGTATCTTTGATGGAGGAAGAATAATGTTTTTAAGATCTTTAAATGTAATGATCCGTCTTTTGATGATGGATATGTACGTTTTTCGTGCAACCATAATTGATAAAATTGTTAATACGATGATTTACTGCGCAGTGCAGTTGTTTGTCATGGGATATATGATGCGGGCGTTTGGCTTGAACGATGCCTATACCAATTTCTTTGTCATCGGATTATTTGCAACCGTTGGTCAATTTGAAGTTTTTCCTATGGTGGTGAAAGTGGTGAGCGATCGCACAGGAGATCAATCGATTTTATATTATTGCACCTTGCCTACCAGTAGCTGGTTGGTGTTGGGCCGTCTTATTTTGTTTACCGCTCTTGGTTCGCTTTCTTTAATGACATTCTTTTTCCCTTTCATGGCGACCGTGCTTTGGTACCAAGGATTGTTATTTAATATCTCATTTATTGCACTATTAATTATGATGCTGTTAACGGCATTATTTTATGGTTCTTTGGCGTTGTTGATTGTTACTTTTGTAAAAGATATGACCAAAGTTTCTAATATTTGGATGCGATTTTTGTTTCCCTTATGGTTCTTGGGATGTTATCAATTTTCATTCAATACCTTAATTAATAAAGTTGGATATTTTGGTTATTTAATATTAATTAATCCATTTACCTATATTAACGAGGGCATGCGCGCTATTTGCCTTCACGGCGACTATCTTAATTGGATGTTCTGTGCAGTAATGTTATTACTTATTGTTTCTCTCTTTTCGTATATAAGTATTTCTCGTTTTAAAAAACAACTTGATGTTGTTTGATAATTGATTTACTGCTCCTTTTTAATTATAGTGTCCACGATTAATGGGCGACATTAATAAAAAGGAGCAGTATGTTTTTATTTCTTGTACTCATATGCACATATTCTATTGCAGTTGATTCTCTAGACTCAGATTCAAATACTATCCAACTGAGTGATATCAAACAACATCCAACCATTACTCTTGAATTATCTCAATTAAATCCATCATCACAGAAAATAGCCGAGACTTTTTCAAAAGATTTATTTTTTTATTACGAAACAGGTAACAAAGGACCAGTGCGTTCAATAAGGCATAGATATTTTAGTGAATTATCCTTACAGCCATATGAAAATACTAGCCGCGTGCGTGCTTTTGATGACAATCACCTTTATTGGCTGAAAATATGCAATAACAAGAGTGAAATTGTTGCGTATAATTTTAAGAAAAAATTTGAAGAATCATTGATTCAATTTAATTATGAAGTGGTAACTTTTAAGCTCAGTAAGGTGCATAAAAACAGAATGTGGGTGATATCAAACTCGACAGGATTTTTTCATGATGATCGACAAAATAATTGGTTAACCTTGATAGATATACCATCAAAAAAGATTATAAAAGAAGTACCTTTCAAGTTAATTAGTAAAGGTCATAACGCAGGAAATTTTAAAATTGTTGAAATGGATAATGATACGTGTATTATCTATTGTCGCTATGGGGGTGAATATAATGCATGGCTTTTTGATATGCAAACGTGTGAAAACAAAATGCAATTGCCATATACACACGTTCATACATGCAAAACAAATCAAGCGCGCAATATAATAGCTATTGATCACAATGATCATGAAATTTGTATTTGTTCATCTTCCAATCCAGAATTAGCGCTCTATTCGTTTACTATAGATCCATTAACTCCGCAAGCTATGCGATTCCTTTCTGATCATTTTTTAATAGTCACAGCTCGTGACAATTTTTCGGTACCGGCATTGAAGACTAATGCTCATTCTAGGCCATTTGATAATAGTACGAACGGTGAATTTCGTAAGAGATTTGAGTCATTAAAAATGCCTGAGACAGTTGCTCAAGAAACAAACGAAAATCAGAAACAAAATGCGGGTGTATATATTTTTGATTTAGCGCAAAAAAAAGAAATATTTAAAAAAAATCTTTGTTTAAAATATGGCTTTAGAACAATAAAACCATATTTTGATGAAGAAGGATCATTAAAACCTAATACTTTTGCTCTGCGTGATTATGGCTGCTTTGATGGTGAGTGGTATATGCTTTCTATCAATGGATTGATTGATAACAAATAAAAATTATCTTTTGATTGAACTCTAATTAAAGAATTTAAAGCTGCATTAAGTAAAAGGAGATACGCAATGATGCCGCTACTATTTGCAATCATGGGCATGTTTATGACTGCTCATGAGCGCCAAGGGAATAGTGATTGTTTTCTGCCAGACATTGGTGCGAAAACAATCACTATTGATTCTATTCCAGAACTAAAAGATGTTAAGCGATTTTCTGGTAGTTCCCACTTATTATTTAACGATGGAAGCGACACCTACCAGGTTAAATATAAAGATTCTATCACTTCAACTCCAATGTATTCTTATTCAAAAAGTAAAACGAAGCTTAATGAGAATATTTTATGTTGGAATGAAGAGAAAAGTCGCCAATCAGATATTTTGAATGATTATTATAATATGCTCAATGTTTTTTTCTTTGAAACGCATGAGCACGTGCAGTTCGCTCATGATGTAGGATTTACTGCGCGTTTAAAGTTGAGCAAATATCATCCAAATCATTTGTACATGATCAAAAGTATAGCTTTCAACAACAAGCAGAATATGTTGTCGGCGGTATTAATGCTTTGGAATCTTAAAACGGGAGCAATAGAAGAAACCGCTGATTTATCTCTATTGCCAAAATCAAATCAAAGTTGTCTTGATAATGTGCATATTGTTGAAACAAATAATCCTCAACAGTATTTAATATATGATCGATATTTTGGGGCACAAAAAAGTTGGGTATTTAATTTTGAAGATTTTACTATTCATCATGAACTTCCCTATAAATGTGTAACCTCGGCGTGTTGTAGCGCTAATGGGTCCTTAGTTGCTATTGGATATGAATATTATAGGATCGCGATGTGTTCAAGCAATAACTTAGATGTACCTTTGAAAGAAATTATTCTTGAAGATTATGTTGTTGAAAAACCGATGAGGTTTATTAAAGAAGATTATGTAGCATTATGTATTACAAAAAATGGTTACTGTAATCAATGTCGTAAAACCCACAAAGGTGAAACTGCATTGTCTATTTTTAATAAATCAAATGGAAAAATGGTCTTTAAAAAATCTATCAACGGCGGGTATTCATTAAATATTTCTCCCGTTTCATCACAAGATAGTTGCAAATTTGGGTTAGTATTTCGTGATATGAGACAAAGTAGTGCATGGTCGACGGCTATTTTGCCCTATGATTTGGAATCCTTAGCTAAAAGAAAAATTAGTTATTTATATTCACTATTAATACATTCTAAGGAATAAAATGTTTGATTTTTGGATAGTTTTAATCTCAATCCTAGCTTATACCAGTTTAATTCATGGCGCAGAGATATCAATTACAGCAGAGAGCAAGCCATGTTATCAACCAGAAATTTTGCATGATAAGGTAAATGTAAAAAAACATTTAGCTTTGCATCCGAATGTTGTTTCCTTTTCAAAGAATTTATTTTTATTTGGAGAAGGAAAATATGGCTCAACAGAAATCAGGAGTCGCCAAGGAAACACACTAGAAAAAGTATTTAGTGGCTATCAACCAGGTAGAGTTCGAGCATTAGAAGATAATACCATTTATTGGTTTGAATATGAGGAAGTTCCTCGAATTCATTATTATGATTCCAAAAGCAATCAAAAAGGTGTATTTGCACTATCGGCCCTAATTAATAATCAAGAAAGAATTTCTCGTATTAAGTTAAGTAAAACGAATCCAAATTATTTGTATGTATTTAGTCATAAATATAATCAAATCTCTGGAGTTTTGGGCTATGAACAATTTTTATATTTGAATCTGATAGATCTAACAAATGGTAATACTCTTAAGAGAGTATGCTTTAAGCCAGAATTTAAGATGTTTGAAAAAGAGGATTGTCCAACGGATATTCATTTGGTTGAAACAGCACAAGAAAAACAAATAGTCTTATACCGACGCACTGGTGGCGAAGAATTAGCATGGCACTTTGACGCCAAACAGTTTGAAATAGTAAAAACATTGCCTTTTGATCGCATGGAGTCCTGTAAAGCTAATAATTCCGGATTAGTTGTTTTTGCGCACAATCACAATACTATTTCAGTTGTGAAAACAGATGATCTCTCTTCAGTTCTTTATACCATTAATATGATTGAACAGTGGCCTCAGAAAATGTATTTTCTTAGTAATGATCATTTACTAGTAGCTAGTCATGGACAATATTGCGACTACTGTTTTAAAAATAAGCTTGAGCATGTTAAGCAAAATGCTTTATCAATCTTTGATCTAGAAAATAAATCATGCATTTATCGCGAGAAAAGCAGCAGGGATTTTTCACGCATTAAGCCAGAGTATGATGAAAATGGTAACGTTAAAAAAAATACTGCTCTCCTTTATCACATGGATGGCGTATCTTCAGCATGGCATGCATTAACGTATAATTCATAATTAATAATAAAAAAAGAGACCTCGAATCGGGGTCTCTTTTTTTATTTAAATAAGCTTTAATAAATTATTGTACAGTACAGAAATCTTCAGGATTATGAATTTTATCATATTCCATTTCATCAAATTTTTTCTTACCATACGTCATAATTTCGCCAAAATCTTTTACTGAATCAGCATTTGCAGCAACGATTACCGCTTTAGCCAATTTCGATGGATTCTTAGTCATTGCGTTGTTCAAAACTGCTTTAGCTGAAAGCTTTGGCTTAGTATCGTGAACAATCTGACTTTCATCAATCAATTGTTGTGCAAGTGATTTTTTCTCAAGAGCACATGTTGTGTGCTTTATTTGCTCTTTAATACTTTCAGATTTTTTTACCGCAGCATTATGCGTTTCGCGTGTATCTCTATATTCATTATAAGCTGATTGAATTCCGCGAGCTCGTTGAACGCCCATTGCGCCGATAGCCATTGCATCTAATGGTTTTATATGAATAAGCGCAGCATTTTGTATATGCGGTACAGCAAACTTTATAAGATCTAATGGTTTATCCTGTGCAGGCGTTGGAATCACAGGAGCATATTTTTTATAAATATGAGCATGCATACGATCATTTAATTCAAATAAATCTTTGCCAAGGCTGGTAGAATTAACTTTAAATTTCTGCTCTGATGCTTGCATGCTTAATGCAAAAACAGTGAGCGATATAAAAATTATATTCTTCATATTAACCTTTCGTTTGAGAATAGAGGCAAGCTACAAATCCAGCAAACCCCAGGGCTCTGCAGCTAAGCTTGAGAGGGGAAGATTGTTTTTGAGCGGTTTTGAAACACTCGGTAAAGCTTAGATGATTTTCTAATGCTTTATCAGCTGCCTGCATCCTATTTAATCTTGCACAAGCATTCTTCCAATCAGGAGATGCGATAGTATTTGCATTAACTAATTGATCTTGCAGGTTATTAATCGCTTTTCTTGAAGATTTAAAATCATATTTTTTAGCTTGCGTATGCAATTTTGCTGCATGCGCTGCATCTAATAAAAAGGGACCAGTTACACTGACCGTTGTATAAACAACAATAGCCGGAATTTTTGGTGCTTTATCTGATGCTTGTAAAGCCGCTAAACCAAGTAAACCAATCAATATTTTTTTCATAACAATGCTCCTTAAAACGTAAGTCTATTTTAAGTGTATCATTGCCAGTAAATATTTCAATTTGCATTGATTTACATTGTAATAATTAGTCGTTAGTTTCACCAATGAATTAGTTATAATAAAATAAAATGGGGGCCATAAGCCCCCTGACTACTATAAAGTATCTTTTAATTTGTTAATTTCTTTTAGATGTTTCTTTTTAATAACAATATTCTTTGAATATGGTGCTAATGATAATTCAATGTATTTTGCTTGAGCGATTTGTTTGCAAAATGGTTTTAATTCTGGAGTCTCTATTTTTTGCATTCTCTTTAATGCCTTCTTGAACTTTTTATTGCCAAGAGATTGCTCTTCTTCGTTTCCAGAAAGAAACTCTGCATAAGATTCTTCAAGTCTTCCGGTCGCGGCTGCGAGGCGTATTAAATCTTTAAATTCTTTAGATTTTATTGTATCATTTTTGGTTCTTTTATCTTTTTTAATTGCAATGCGCTCGTTATTAACGCCAATTCGAGTTTCTCTGCTTTTAAAAATCTCTTTAGAGTTATTTAACAAAGTA
This sequence comes from bacterium, assembly GCA_023428375.1. Lineage (GTDB taxonomy): Bacteria > Babelota > Babeliae > Babelales > Babelaceae > JAEYYR01. The sequence continues at coordinate 29,278 of JAEYYR010000004.1, forward strand.
CGAATTTGTCTATCGCGCTCTTCGGGATTTAAATTTTTAGAGGCATTTAGTGTGCAATGTAATGCATTTAATGCCATTTTTGAGCGCTCTTGATCGTCCTGTGTGCGGATTGCCGCAAATTGTGCTTGTTGCGCTAGTCTGATCGCTTCTTGCTTTTTAAGTTCGTTATGAACATTAATTTTTTTATATTTTCCCAATACTTGTGTGGACGCCAAAAGACAATAAGCAATAAGAAGTGAATTTTTCATGATATTCCTTGATGTTAATCTTTTTTCGATAATGTTAAATTATATCCGAGAAAATATACTTCGGTTGCAAAGCGGTTATCGATGAACTGTTTTGCACGGATAGCCTTTTTATCCAATCTTGATGTTTCTACATTCGCTATTTCAGCAGCAAAGTTCCTCAGTATTGGATTTTTAATAGTATCAAGCTGGATTAAAATATTTTTAAATGCCTCTTGAGAATTTTTGGATTTCTTTTTATTGGGTGAAATGATATTTGGCACCGTCTCATGCAACACTTTTACTGTTGGTGCAATAAAATCTAGTTCAACAAAATCATCAAAATTTTCATCTACACTCGAATGTTTTAGCGTGGAAAGATATTTTTTAATCTTAGTATTCTTCCTTAATACGCCAGAATATTCTTTCTGCAGGTATTCAAGCGGTGTGATCTTTTTTTTCGGTTCAGATGATGATTTAGAAAATAATGAGGGAAATAAGGATTTTGAGTTATTTTTTATCTTTTTATCTTCGCCTTGCAATAGCGCATATGAAGTAATGGTTAATATTACGCAAATCAAGATTTTTTTCATAACTTCTCCGTAAAGAATTTCATAGACAATCTAACTCTTTTTTTAATTTATACAAGTTATTTATATCAAAAAAGGCCGTATTTACGGCCTTTTTTGATATCTTTGATTTGAAATTTTTCTTACTATTACAAACTTATTTTACAGGTTTAATTTTTGACAATTTGCTTCCGAATGATTGGTCAAATTGTTGTGCCAAATTTTCAATATCCAATTTTGTATATTCTGGTAATTCGATTTGGGACTGCATAAGCTTATTATTTAATTCTTGCAATGCATCATTACCGATTTTGTATTTATACTGCAACATCGACGCATTAGCATTAATATTTGTAGTTTGTTTAAGGGCACGTAAAAAGTTTTCGCGTCCTTGCTTTTGTAGTGTATCGCTTTTCTTAGTCATTTGATTTAAAGCTTGAGTGAATAAAGCTTCATTAAGCATCAAATGTGCCAAATTTTTGCAATCGTTCTTGCTAAGCGTATTTTTTGCTTTTTTATGCATAGCATTATGCATCTTTTTACGCATTTCTTTTTGAGTAAAAAATGGTACAGCATCTTTAACTAAATTTGGAACGCTATTTTTACCTTGAACCTTAATGCCGCCATTATTCATTGCTTGCACGGTAAAATAAATTGAATTTGCAAAATGATTACATGCGCGCTCGTCGGTAATTCGTTTTGCGTGCTTATCGTATTTAGATAGAGTGATTTTTTCGATTAGATTTTTTTCAGATTTGCTCAGAGCTTCTATTGCAAGCTGATGCGATTGCTTAGATAAAAGAATAAAATTTTCTGCTTTATCGGTGCGTGTGATGGGAGTATTATTAGATTCAACCGATGAGTTGTCGAATTCTTCCCCGCAGATGAATGGATTTAAAAGAATTGCTGCAGTTAATATCACAAATTTCTTAGATGTATCTCTCAACATAATAAATTCCTTTCTGTTGAAAATCATTACTAGCGTAGGCTCTTTTTTATTATATTGCAATTTATTTTGCAAAAAACGCCTATTTTATCGCTATTTTATCGAATTGGGAGTATATTTTTTCTATACTTTGCGAGGGGATTTATATGGTATTATTAATTGCATTTTTGTCTTTAGCGTCACTAATATTCGGTAATGATGAATATAGGCACACGCATGTTAAAACTTTGCTTAATATTTGTCTTAATTATTATGGCGAGAAGGTTCAAGGCGGGTCTCTAGAAGCCAAGCAAGCTCTGTATAGAAAATTAAAATCTTGTATAGCTGAAGGATGCGAGAGATTGATAGATTTTTATCCTTGTTATTTTATAAACTTTCAAAAAGCTGAATGGTTAACTCCTTATCAATGTGAAAGTATTCAATGTGACTGCAAGGGCAACATAAAGATCTTGAGTATAAGTTATCATATTAAAGAGTACTTTCCGTATCTCATTTTGTATCAAATGCATGCAGATGGTCCAATATGTCAGATATGGGATTCTCAAGCAAAAGTTGTAGTTAAAACAATTGCTTTGGAAAACAAAAATGTTAGGGTTCAATTAGGTTGCAAATCTTTGTTTTGGCCAAAAAGCGATACCTCCTTATATAAATATGACATAGAATCAGAGCAGCAAAGTATGGTGCATCTGCCTACGCATAATAAATTTTATCCATCGATCCACGATAGTGCGATTTTTTATTTATTAAATCATCATGGTGCCAAGAAATCAGTATCCAAATTAGAACTTGGTAACTCAATGTCAACTATGCATCACACTTTTGATATAAGTTTTATGGCTGAATCATTAGAAATAATCAGTCTTATTGAGATCGCGAACAAAAAGTATAGTTATTTAAAGGCAGGAAAAAATTTATATCTCTATAACTACAAAAAAGGTTATGTACATCAAGAAAAATTTGCGGAAGATGTAGCACAAGTATGCTGCAGTAATGATAATCAGCTGTTTTCATTTGCAACTAAAAAGAATAATCAAAATGATGTTCAATCAAATTTGCATGTTTTTTTTGCGGACGATATTGCGAGTCCATTGTATGTAATGAATGTATCTCCCTTTCTTTCTTATATGTTTTCACCGTCAAACAGGCCTATTTTTTTCTTTTGGAAATCAGGTCAACAATGCGGTTATTGGGACGGTAATCACATGGTTCCTGAAGCAGAGATCAAGTCCTTAGAAGATATTCATAGTATTAAGCCATTTGTATTAACTAATGCTAAAAATGATTTATTAGAAATGAATGAATATGATTTTTCGGCAAATGAAAATCAAAATAATTGATCGAGAATTTCTTCAACTGGCTTATAGGCAATTTGTTGCATTGCTGAATAGAAAGTTTCATCATAACTACGAGATTCAATAACGATCGGCATGGGAACCGCGTGTCCCATAATCAGTACTTGTTTCTTGCTATCAAGGCCTGAAAGCACGGTGCGCAATTGTTGTGCTCCAGAAACACCGGTGAGTACTGCTTGAATGTCTTTATCATCATTGAGTTGAGCCACAATTTTGGTGCCAATTTGCGATAAAACTTCAGCATCAATACCAGAAGGGCGTTGATCTACCACCAGCAAAGATACATAATACTTACGCATTTCTCGAGCAATAGTACCAAATATTGTTTGTCGTGCCGCTTGGAGATTTAAAAATTTATGGGCTTCTTCCACCACAATCATTAATTTTTTTGGTTCATCGCCAGCGGACTGTGTTGCTAAAAATTTTTCTGTTTTTTCAGTATATGCTTTATGTAAGGCCCGTGTAATAATGTTGGCAATCAAAAGATAACAGAGTGTTGATGTATAGTTACCAAATTCAAGGATAATCGATTTGCCCTTATCAAGATATTCAACCATGCGAGCAATAACGTCTTCTGTTGCATCATCTGATAAAAATCCAAATCGTTCTAATCCTTTGAGCTTACGATGTAACGCTGCTAAAGATTCAACATTTGCACCGACTTCTTGTGCTAATTCTTTTAATTGGTCAGAGCGTGATAAAAGGGTTGAGAGCCATAAGTTTTTATATTTAGCAGCTACTAAATAGGCCGATTCATATGCGGTGGGATTTAAATTCAATTCATCTTGCAATGCAATAACATCTTCGACTTGAATTTTTGAATAGGGTATACGAATTATTAAGTCAGGATTTCCACCACGTCGTCTACTAGATTGGGGATCCAATGAGCAAATAACAATGTCAGAAGGGAATAGGCTTTTTAATCCTTTTACAAAAGGACCGCCTTCTTTGCGTGCCTGTACGCCATATTCATTATGCATATCAAAAATAAGACACACACTTTTTTTATTTTTTATAAGCCCAGCAAGCATTAATCGCGTCAAAAATGTTTTTCCGGTACCGGTTTTACCAAAAATACCGTTACTGCGTTCACCAAAACGTTCAAGATCGATGCAAACTTCAGCATCCATATCTAAGGGATTGCCAATATTAAAGTAAGCACTTTGGCCTTGTTGTTCTTTGCCAAATATACGTGCAATATCTTCTTTATTAGCTTGTAAAACGGGTGCAAAATGAGGTGGAATACTTTTGACCGGTGCATGATTGCCAAACTTATTTAGTGCAAGCATGGGACGTAAGCGTACCAATGCATACATGCGTTGTGTGGCTATAATTTGGTTTAATAAGTGTTCATGCTCTTGCGGAGGATATTGAATTATCTCTTGATCAGCTACTTCCAACGTTATATCGGTAACTAATGAAAAAAATTGTAATTGTTCACTTTGAATACAAACAAAATTACCCGTTTTGATTGTATCTAATGAAATACCTTGGGTAACCCGCATTACTAATCCCTCAGTAAGCGATCCGCCAATAATTGAACCAATTGTTTTATTTTTCATGCGCCAATAATGGTAATGGTATGTCGATCAACGTGCATTAATGCTTCATTTAAAAGGATCGTCTCAATACTGCCAGAAGATAATTCAAAGCGGATAGGTGATTGTTTTTTTAAAGAACATGCTAACGGTGCGTGACCCGGCAAAATCATCAATACACCATTGGTTGTTTGGCATTCCAGCCAATTAATAGTGTATTTTTTGTTTGATGTGAGCGTAGCAATCGTTAACTGTATGCTCATAGCGATTTAGCCTTAATAAATGCTTCATCTAATGAACCAATCATATACAATGCTTGTTCTGGCAAATGATCAACTTCGCCATTAATTATGCGCTGCAAATCCTGCACGGTCGTAGAAAGTGGTACGTAACGTCCAGGAATACCGCTTGCAAATTCTGCGGTAAATAACGGTTGTGTTAAGAATTTTTGGATGCGTTTTGCGCGAGAAACTAATTTTTTATCATCTTCAGACAATTCATCCATGCCCAAAATAGCAATAATATCTTGCAGTTCCTTATAACGCTGTAAAATATTCTGCACCGTACGGGCAACACGATAATGTTGTTCGCCAACGATAGATGGATTTAAACCTTTTGAACTTGATTCAAGTGGGTCAATAGCAGGATATAAGCCAAGTTCTACAAGTTTTCGTGAAAGCACCGTACTTGCATCAAGATGCATAAAGGTAGTTGCTGGAGCAGGATCGGTAATATCGTCTGCTGGAACATACACTGCTTGAATAGAAGTAATTGCACCATTAATAGTATTGGCAATACGTTCTTGGAAAGCTCCCATTTCTGATGCCAAGGTTGGTTGATAGCCCACTGCAGAAGGAACTCGTCCTAATAAGGCTGAGACCTCAGAACCTGCTTGTACAAGGCGGAAAATGTTATCAACAAAAAGAAGCACATCCTTCTTTTCATGATCGCGGAAATATTCAGCCATGGTGAGTCCGGTAAGTCCAACGCGGAAACGTGCGCCGGGCATTTCTCCCATCTGGCCAAACACAAGAACCGCTTTATCAAGTACGCCAAAGCGCTTCATGTCAAGCCAGAGTTCATTGCCTTCACGGGTACGTTCACCAACACCGGTAAATACCGAAACGCCTTCATGTTCGATAGCAATGTTACGAATAAGTTCGGTTACTAAAATAGTTTTACCTACACCGGCACCACCGAACAAACCAATCTTTGAGCCTTTAATATAAGGACACATCAAATCGATTACTTTTATACCGGTTTCTTGTATTTCATTTTCAATTTTTTGTTCTATAAACGCGGGAGATTCGCGATGGATGGACCAGCGAGTTGTAGATTCTAAAGGTTTTTGATCATCGATAGTACGGCCTAAAACGTCAAAAATACGACCAAGCGTTTGGCGTCCTACAGGTACTTCGATTTGATGACCCGTATCGGTAACTTCAAGACCACGTGAAATGCCTGATAAAGATTCTAAGGCAATGCAGCGAACAATACCATCACCCAATTGCTGTGCAACTTCAACATGAGCTATTCGAGCAGGAGTGCTTGATTCAGCCGGAATATGAATACGTAATTCATTTAAAATATGCGGCGTAGATTCCTGAGGGAATTCAATATCAACAATGGTGCCGCTCACGCGAATGACGTGGCCGCGAGCAGTCTGGGTTTTGGAGGTAAGTTCGGCCATTTCGGGTACCTTGTAAAATATGGGCTTATTTTGTTCAGTATAGACCACAATCCCAAGGGATTCAATCAGGCTTGCCTAAATATAAAAAATAGAGAAATGCATTCATTTATGCAGGTTTTAATGAAACAGTACTTCAAGACGCGCTTTATCAAAATTAATGGGATCTGAAAGAATTTTTTTTGCGAGAAGTGTTTTCTCGTTAATGATTTTAAATCCGTGACTTTTATACCACTTTATTAGGTCGTGACCCGAGGCTTTTTTGTACCCAAATGGCTGGATAAATAATTCTACGCTGCACGCTTTTTTAATTTTAGCAAAACGAGTCAAGCATTCTAAAGCCATTTTCCCTAAGTTTCTTTGACGATAATCGGATGCTATATAAAAACGCGAAACATTCACCGTATCCTTTTCAGGAAAATCAAACAATGCCATGCCGATAACATAATTATTCTTTGTTGTGTCGATTATATCTATGACATATCTGTCGGAATTCATTTTTAAGTCTAGTAAATATACCGAATCGGGTGCGGTGGGAAGTATGTGTTGTAGATGATCATGCAAATGTATTGAAAAAACAAAGGATTCAAATTCATCAAAATGATAATTAATTGCATGGTTTGGTTGGGTTGTGCCAAGCAAATATTTTTCAGGATCTTTTATTGTATTAGGTTCGATACATAAGCCAGCCCATTTTTTTTCTCTCAAATGATGTAATAAATAGCTAAAAAATTGGTAATGCGCTTGATAATCGGTTTTCTTTTTGCAGATATATTTTTTAAGTGCATAGAGTGATGCATTTTGGCTTGAAAGAATGTCAAACGCTGCCCATATTTGAACTCTTTTGCAGCAGCTTTTATCGCTATCTTTTAAAGAATAGGTATAAGTCTGTTCAAGTGTTTTGCGGTATTCCTTAGTGTCATCATCCACGGTATTAAATGTATAGTCATAATCAGAGCCAGTAATAAAATGTATGATAAGACAGAATAAATAGATCATCTTTTAACCTCAATGTACTTGAGAGTATGAGGGTGTTTCCTTAATGAATGCAAGAGATAATTGAATATTAGTGGAGGGGAAAACTTCCCCTCCTTTTTATTTTACTGTTCAAGTCCCATCAAGACATGATTAAGAACTTCATCTGCATGACTTACCCAAATAACATCAACTTGTTTGACGAGATCTTCTAATCCCACAATGTCGTTTTTGTTCTTCTCAGGTAATATGATATGCGGAACGGAGTTTCTTATTGCTGCTAATATTTTTTCCTTCACTCCACCAATTGGCATAACTTTACCTTGAAGGTTTATTTCACCCGTCATAGCATAGTCTGCATTAATTGGGCGTTTGGTGAGTGCAGAAAGAATACTTGAAAGCATCGTTACACCAGCTGAAGGTCCATCTTTTGGTGTTGCACCGGCAGGAACGTGAATATGAAGGTCATATTGCGTGAACATTTTTGGTTCAATGCTGAATTCATGCGCATGTGCACGAGCATAGCTCATTGCAGCTTGTGCAGATTCTTTCATCACATCGCCAAGTTGTCCAGTAAGAATCAAGCGTCCTTTGCCAGGCATAATAACCGCTTCAATTTTCAATAATTCACCGCCATATGCCGTCCATGCAAGACCATTGGTAATACCAACAAGATGTTCGCGATCATGACCATCGCTTAAGAATCTTTGTGGACCAAGATAGGTATTGAGCGAATCTGGAGTGAATGATACCACTCGTTGATCTTCTACGATGCATCGCGCTGCTTTAGAGCATAATTTCTTAACCAATCGTTCTAATTCACGTACGCCAGCTTCACGGGTATAGCTTGAAATAAGCTCTTTAACTACCGGTTCGGTTATGGTGATTGGTTGGTTATCAAGTCCAGTTTCTTTAATAGATTTTGGTAACAGATAGCGATTTGCTATATGCATCTTTTCTTCAAGGGTATAACCAGATAATTGAATGATCTCCATACGATCACGTAATGGCTCAGACAATGTTTCTAAGGTATTTGCCGTTGCGATGAAAATGACCTTGGAGATATCAAATGGAATTCCAAGATAATTATCATAGAACGTCTTGTTTTGATTTGGATCTAATACCTCAAGCATAGCCGCTGATGGATCGCCACGGAAATCAGAACCAATCTTATCAAGTTCATCGATGATGATTACGGGATTCATCGTACCGGCTTTACGCATAGCTTGAATAAAGCGTCCTGGCATAGCACCAACATAGGTACGACGATGACCACGAATCTCTGCTTCGTCTTTAACGCCGCCCAATGAAATGCGATAGTATTCACGGCCTAAACATCGTGCAATCGATTTGCCTAATGATGTTTTACCAGTTCCTGGAGGTCCAGCGAAACATAATATCGGCGTGGTGCCGTCTTGGTTGAGCTTTCTGACCGATATAAAATCAAGAATGCGTTCTTTAATCTCTTTTAATCCATAATGATCTTCATCAAGAATGGTGCGAGCGCGATTGATATCAAGATTATCAACGGTTTCATTGCCCCACGGCATTGCCAGTACCCATTCAAGGTAGGTGCGAATGACGGCTGCTTCCATTGAATCAGGCGCTGTTTTTTCTAGACGATTTATTTGACGTACGATTTCTTGTTGAGAATCTTCTGGAATTGGCAATTCAGCAAGTTTGGTGCGGAATTTTTCAATATCCTCAATATCATCTTCGCCAAGTTCTTTTTTGATTGCGCGAAGTTGTTCTCTTAAATAAAATTCTTTCTGTGATTTGTTCATCGAGTCACGAGCACGATTTTTAATGCGCTCTTGCACTTCGGCAACTTCGATTTCTTTGCTCAGGTGTTTATAAAGACCTTCTAAGAAATCTGCGTAACAAACGGTTTCAAGTAATGCTTGAGCATTTTCAACAGAAAGATTGAGATGTGAAATCAAAAAGTCAGCAATTTTTTCTGGATCATGCATCTTCGATAAAATAACATGAAAATCAGGACTTAATGAATGACCAGTCAAAGCCATTTTGTCCGCAAGTGATTTGATGTTCTTCACTTGAGCTGCAATTTCTGTTGCGTCTTCTTCGCCATCAACATGACGAATAATTGCTGCGCTCAAAATATCTTCTTCGGCCATAATTGTATCTGCCGTTGCTTTGCAAATACCTTGCACTAAGATTTTGATCCCGCCTTCTGGAATCTTTATGAGTCGCATTATAGAAGCGATCGTTCCAGTGGTGTATAAATCTTTGGTGCCTATAGCACCTTGATGCTCGGCTGACTGCTTGCGTGAAGCTAAAAGTAAAACTGTTTTTGACTCGTCCTCAAGAGCCTTATTTATCCCCTTAATAATCCGCTCATCAAGCACCAATAACGGTACAATCATGTGCGGAAAAACGACGACATCCATCGTTGGTATTACTGGGAGTATGTCTGGAATAGCTTCATGAAGAGACTTTTGTGACATTTTCATTGTTCACTCCCCCTAATTTCACCCTTAACGGGCTCCCTTAAACTTAATTTCCCTACCCTGAGTATAGAGAATATGTTGATTTGAAAACAACATTACAACAACAATTCATTCATTTTAGTACTGTAGATAATATTTTGTGGTCCAATAGGTAAATCGGTTAAAATGCAGATAGGAAATGCGTTCGATAAACGTTTAAATTTAAATAATAAAGTTTTTGCTATAATTAAATAAATTTTTAAACATTTTAAAAACGACGCAACCAATGATTGTTTATGTGTTTTTTTTCACATTGTTAAATTTGTTTTCTGTGGAATATCGTCCAAATATTTGTTATGAGTGCATAGCTCCGGTTAATTCAAAAGAGTCATATTATCAGCACATTTTGGAGAGACATCATCAGACGCAAAAAGAATGTTTTTTTTGCGATGAAAAGCCAGTTTTGACTTCCCTTAGCCGCCCCAGTAATTATCATCTATTCGGAAATCATTGTGCAAGAAAGCATACAGATTTTGTTGTAGGTTTATATCTACATTATTATAACGAAGAGCCTCAAATGAATCGTATTGCTGAATGGAATTCGGAATATTTGAGTAAAAAAAACGATTTATTCGTAAAGCGTGTTACTTGTGGAGCGTGTAATAAAGAAGTTAGAGCAGTTGCTGCGTTATATCATTTTATTAAAGAATTTTGGGCTAATTATAAAAGATGTCAAAAATGCAATATATCATTTGTTCCTAATCGAAACAGAAAATATATCACCGTAGATTTTTTGGATGTTATTAGTCATAGGAAAAAATGTGATTTTCAATCTTTGAATAATCATTTTATGCAAATATTTCCTACGCTTATGTTAAATATGCATGAAAGTGTGCTTAGTATGAACATTCACCATCAAGTAATTACTCTAGAGACGCTTGATTTATTGCCTGAAAATCCAAGCATTCAACTGTATCAAGAATTAAATATATGTAATCGAAAATTTGGAGAAAATTCGTGTAATGCGGTTCTGACTAATGAAGAATTAATACCTCATGTTGCAAAAGATGTATGCATGGATCAATATTCAGCATATTGCATGCGTACCTGCTGCTATTGTAAGCAATATTGTGTTGCGACAGATTATTATGTTCATTTAATTCATTTTCATTCACAAGATCTTTCACAGGAAGCCCTTAAGCTTACTTTACCATCAACTGATATGATGATTAATAATATGTGTGAATGATGTTTTTTGCATGATACCATGATACAATCTTGTACATTTAATCTTTAAAAGCGCAACCAGTGATTATTTTTATAGTTATTTTTTCATTTTTTACGGCTTTCTCAGCTGATACTACTAAAGCGCTGTGTTTGATTTGCAAAACGAATGAATTTTCAGATTGCTATCCAGAACACATTTTAGAACGACATCATGAAACGCGGTATGAATGTTTTTTTTGTGATTATACACCAGCTGTTACCCCAAAAAAACCTACCAATTATTGTTTTTATAAAAAACATTTAGATAAAGAACATACCATTTTTATGCATGGTCTTTATTGGCATTATTTTGGCGGATCACCACAATTTAAGAATGTTAGTGCAGATGAAAAATCATTGTTTGATTTGGCTAATAAAATTTTTTTGTGCTTTACATGTCTTGAACCTGTCAGAGGATCTGTAGCGTTATATCATTTTATGAATGAATTTCAGAATGATTTTAAAAATTGTACACACTGCAATTCAGAATTGCAGACCAAAAGCAACAAAATATATTTAACCTATGATTTTCTTAAAATTATTGGTCATAAGCGAAACTGTGGGTTTAAGGAATTTAATGCATTCTTTCAGCGATCATTTCCTGATCTAAAAATTGAGAGAAATGGGAATAAGATTCATCTTAGGGAGGTTATTAAGAATATTGAATTATTGCCCGAGGTGTATTTGTGTAATTTAATTGTAAATGGCAAACGCTGCGATGCAGTTCTAGAAAAAGGTGAGGTACTTTCACACATAGCCAAGGAAATTTGTATAAAGGATTCAACCGATCTTTCTCATGTGTCTTGTCGTTATTGTTCACAAACTATTGAATCGAAATACCATTTTGGGCATTTAATAAATAAGCATCCTCACTTATTATTTGCTGAAACCTTAGAAATTAAAACGCCTGAACAGAATGATTAATAATGATGATTAGAGCTATTTTTTTATTTATAAGTTTTTTTATTAATGCAGCTGAACAATGCATTCAATGTGAAACTTATTTAAAACATGAAAAGTTAAAACATATACTAAATAAACACTATGAATTTGCGACACAATGCTTTGCTTGTAATCAATCTGCTATTATTAAGGAAGGTAAAAAACAGCGTAGTTTGAATGACAACTATAAACAACACTTTATAGAAAAACACAAAGATTTAATGGTGGGACTCTATTTATATCATTTTCCTGATACAGAATTACGAACACTGATCAAGAAATTAAAATTGAGGACTTCTTTTAGTTACAATGAATTAATTCCACTCGTAAGAAAACATACATGTCGACTTTGTAATACCACAGTCACTGCTGCAGCGAGTATTTATCATTTTGTTGAAGAAGTGTGGCGCGTCGCAAATAAATGTTCGGTATGTGATGTTTCCTTTGCAAAAAAAACACGAAAAAAATTAGTTAAATTTGATCATCTTCATGCAATAAAGCATGCGCGAGAATGTTGTTTTGACGCGTTTAATGCATCGTTCATGCAAGTTTTTGTTGAATTATCCCTTACTAATAAAGATAATTGTTTGAAGATTGCAGAATGTCCTGTATCTGTATCTATTGCGCCAGAATTAAGTAATTCTGAGATAGCAATTTCTTCACCACAAGCGTTTCCCGATTCTATAACACTCTATCAATGCATTCATTGCACTAATTTGTTTGATACGACAGAATCAATTTTTAGTCACGTTATTGAAGTTGTAAGGCAATTGCATGCAACGTATAATGCATGTTGGTTTTGCCCGCTACCAATTTCTGTAGAATGTTATGAAGAGCATCTTTTAAGATGTCACGTTGATAATTTATATGAGATGACAAAACGGCTTGATTATAAAATTGGCTAAAGAAAAAGGAGGTTCAAAACCTCCTTTTTAAATTACTTATGCAAGTTTATAGAAGCGGTGTTTGCCAACGCGTATCACCATGCCTGACTGAGTAGTCACCATAGCTTTAATATCATTAATTTTTTCTTCATCGATTGAAACGGCGTTCGATTCGATTAATCGTCGCGCTTCAGAATTGCTTGCAACCGCTCCAAGAATTCTGAGTAATTCAACCAGTGAAAGATTCTGGGAAGATCCCCCAGGTAATTCAACGGTTTGAACTGCAGAGTAATCCTTCTTTTGAAACACTTCTTCAAAGTTTTTTAACGATTGGTCCGCAGATTCTGGTGACCAGAATCGCGCAATAATACCATGTGCTAATTGTTTTTTTAACTTCATAGGATGTTCGTTCATATCTAAATCCTTTTTATCTTTATGAAGCAATAAAAGATAGTAATGCCACATAAGATCATCAGAAATAGACATAATTTTGCCAAACGCGTCGGATGGATCATCATTTAATCCAATAGCATTTCCTAATGATTTAGACATCTTATTAACGCCATCTAAACCGATTAGCAATGGAACGGTCAATACAACTTGTGGTTCTTGCTCAAATTGTTCTTGTAAATAGCGACCCATTAATAAATTGAATGTTTGATCAGTTCCACCAAGCTCAACATCGGACTTTAATGCAACAGAATCATATCCTTGTAAAATCGGATACAAAAGTTCATGAAAGCTAATGGGTGTATGATTTTCTAATCGTTTTGCAAAATCTTCACGCTCAATAAGACGAGCAACTGTCACGCGTGAACACAACGATAACCATTCAGTGCTTGAAATCTTTGAGAGCCATTCTGAATTGTATCGTACGGTTACTTTTTGTGGATCAAGGATGCGACTTACTTGTTCAAAATATGTTTTGGTATTATGAGCTATTTGTTCATCTGTTAATGGTGGACGAGTTTTCGAGCGTCCTGTTGGATCACCAATTCTCGCAGTAAAATCACCAATTAAAAATATTACGTGATGCCCTAAGTCTTGAAATTGGCGCAATTTGCTCAAAACAACGGCATGTCCCAAATGTAAGTCTGGTGACGTAGGATCAGCGCCAAGTTTAATGGTTAATTTTTTATGAGTTTCAAGTTTTTTGGCAAGTTCTTGAGCGGGAATAATGTCATGGGTGCCGCGAGCCAAGAGTTGCATGGTATCATGAGTGTTCATACCAATACTTTCAATAGAGATAATGCAAAATATTTAATATAAAAAAACGATTGTAAAATTAACGACACTGCTGGACTCAAAAGAGTGGTTAATAATAATATTGTTATAGTGAACGTTAGTAACATTTGCATAGTAGCATCATCATCAGAATTAAGATTGAATCGTTCAATGATGACCGTATTTACAAAATAATTGATGATCATTATTACGCCGGTAAGAATCTGGCAAATGACGGTTATACTTACTATAGTCAAAAGCACTAATTTAAACGAAGAATAATTTGGCAGTATTTGAGGCAAGACCTCTAATAATGGCATGCGATAATGAGCTATTGCAAGATCGGTTGCAAATGATCCCATGAATATATTTGATAGGCAGTACAATACAAATGCTAAAACAATAGATAAGAATCCGGGAGATAACACAATGAGCCAGCCCAAAAAGGTTGGATATTTAGCACGAATGTAGGCATGGTTGGTTGGAGCAGGGCGTGTAAAAAAATACCCAGTTAACAGATAGAGCATGAAGTTGGTAATATCAACATGCTGCAAAACATCCCATGGATTGTACCCTAAGATATCAGAGCTATAATCACCAGCTTTTTTATTGATTAATACCTGTATTGCGGTGACAATAACAGCCGATAGAATAAATACACAAAAAATAAGAGCGGTTTGAATTGCCCAAAAGGCATTGAGCGAGCTAGACATAATTAATCCTCATGGTCTTATTGTAAAAGGAATATTGCAGTTGATCAAATAATCACTTCCTACTAAACTCACCAGCAAAAGTAAAAGGGTGAGAGCATGGAAAAGAGTAATGTTGTAAACAAAGTGTCTTTATATCAAAATTCCTATTTTTGGTATGCTTTTTTCCCTTGTCTATTTTTGATTGGTATTACTTTTTCTGTATATCTTCCATCGCTCAATTATCCATTTCAGTTTGATGACTTGCCTAATATTCTTAAGTTTTATGACATTCGTCATAAAGGCTTTTTTGATTTATTTCTTGCAAGTTCTCGATGGATATCCTATTGGCTCAATACCGTGTATTTTTCGTTTGCGCGTTTTGAGCCCTGGTATTATCGCCTAGGAAATACAATTTTTCATATAATCACCGGAATAGGCGTCTATCATTTGGTGATTCGTTTTTATACGTATTTTGGCTGCATGTTTTTTTCTGCATATGCGCCAATTTTATCATATTTAACGACTGGGCTTTTTCTTCTGCATCCTGTACAGACTCAAACGATTTCATACGTAATTCAGGGACAGCTTGAAGGACTAGCTGCTTTAGGCATGGTGTATGCCTTGCTTGCGTTTTTTCTGATGTATGAGGAAAAGAACCCTTGGATGAAATGCATAAAATATGTTGCCATGTTATTTATATGCTTTTTGGCCAGTGGCACAAAAGAAATAGTTATAGTTTTGCCGCTTTTATTTCTGTTAGTGGATTGGTTTTTTTTGGCCAAAGGTTCCGTTAATTCTGTTCTCTCTCGTTGGTGGGTGCACATGCCCATTTCTTGCATTGTATGGGGAATGTATCTCTATTTTTTAAAGACCGAATTTTTCAAGCAAGTATTCGGTTTTTCCATGGTCTATTACAACAATATGGGCAATGTTATAACTCCAGAACCGCACACGGCAATTACCCCGATACATTTTTGCATGTCTCAATTTAAAGTAATACTTCATTATTTTTGGATCTATGTTTGGCCGTTTAATATGTCGGTTGATTATGACTGGATCTTGGTCAAACACTGGTGGTCCTTTGATTGTATTGTGCCCTTTGCAGTTTTGTGTTTGATTGGCGTGTACATTATTAAGCGACTTAAGGCTAACAACATCGATTATGTTTCATTTTTAGGGCTCTGGTTTTTTATTTTAGTATTGCCGCGTTCGAGCATCATACCCTCCACAGAATTATTGATGGATTATAAGGCGTATACCGCTTCTGTGGGTATATGTATGGCATTGGCAATTGGACTTGTATATTTGATGGTTTATTTACGTGCAACCATTGTCATAAAACTTGAATCATCGCATCGGACGACGCCAATCTCTCCAGTGTTTGCTCATGGTGGGTTGCTGGCTGAATATGGTATTGTGCATCCATCCTATGCCGCAGCCAGTGTTTTTTTATTGCTACTCGGTTTAGCAACGATTGAACGTAATAAGGTTTGGCGATCTTCAGAAGAATTTTGGCTTAATATTATTCATAACGCGCCAAAAAAAGTCAGAGCTTTCAATAATTATGGCGTTGCTTTGTCAGAAATGGGTAAATTTCCCGATTCGATTCCTTACTTTAGAAAAGCAATCAAAATGGATCCAACCTATGTTGATCCAAGAAATAATCTCGCTATTGCATTAAGTGCAGAGGGTGAGATAGAAGCAGCAATCGATGTAATGCGTGAAGTTATAACCTTACAACCATGGTATGCCGAGGGTTATAATAACTTGGCTTCACTATTAATTATTGCACGTAAATACGATGAAGCGCATAAGCTTTTAAATATGGCTCTACAGTTGCGGCCTCATTATGGCAAAGCATTATATAACATGGGTCGCATGCATTGGAATCAAGGAAATTATGAAAAAGCGTATGTATCTTATAAGCAGTGTTGCTTAGAAGCAGATTTTGATAATGAAAGTGGTTTTCAAGCCTATGCGCTTGCCGCAATGAAAATTGGTAAATACGATGAGGCTCTTAAAGTTTTTGATAAAGTATTAACATTTAATCCCCATTCACCGGATCACCGCTTTAATCGTGCAAATTGTTTGTATTATCTTCACGAATACAATAAAGCGTTGGATATTTTTCAGCAGCTCGTTAAAGAATATCCTGATGATGCGCGCTATTGGTTCAATCTTGGCGAAGGATTTGCAATGCTTGAACAACCGTTGCGGGCTTTAGAGGCATATAAACAGGCAATGCGTTTTAAAACCTTTATTGGTGGCGTGGGACTTAAAATCGCGTACTGTTTAGATAGGATCGATAAGCGCCGAGAGGCATACATATTCTTGCAAGAGTATATCAAAAGAGGTCCGCCGATTGATCAACAACGTGCGGCCCATATGATGCTCAATCAATTAAGGACTAATTAATGCCTTCCAGATGCAGATCAATGCGTTTAGCACGGGTTGCATTCAGTTTGCTAAAAGAAGTGTTTTGTAAAACGCTTTTTTCTTGGCGAAGTTTTTGTGCGATTTCTTGCCATGCTTGTTGTTGTGCAAGTGTATCAAGCGTGCGACCCATTCCAAGTCCATAGCCCCAATAGGGATAATAGCCGTTATACATGGAATTTATGGTATCCATGGGAATAAAGTGGTCATACCATTGAGCTGCATGCCATTGACCGTTCCATGATGCTAAGCAGTGTAATGGCATAATTAATAAGAGCATATATTTCATTTTCTTATCTCCCCTATGCTATAAATTTACCATTAGAAATATTTTTATAGCAAGGGGTTTTAAAAATGGCCTGCAGGAGATACATTTTTTGACGTGTGTTTTGTGAGCCTGTAACCTTAAAGAAAAGCTTTTTTAATTGGGCACATACTTATGGATAAGAAATACGATCATTTATCAGGCGAACAGCGTGCGCAAGAATTGTGGCAGCAAGAAGGAATATATAACGCTGAGCGTTATAATGGTCCTTTATACAGCGTTGATACGCCTCCACCAACAGTGTCTGGTTCACTGCATATTGGTCATATTTTTTCTTATACCCAAACCGACATTATTGCGCGTTTTAAACGTATGAATGGGTTTAAGGTTTTTTATCCATTTGGCTTTGACGACAATGGCCTTGCTACTGAACGTTTTGTAGAAAAAAAACGTGGGGTAAGCGCCTTTAAGTTAGGTCGCACAGCATTTATCAAAGTATGTTTAGAAGAGACCCATCAAGTTGAACAAGAATTTAAGTCATTATGGCAACGTATGGGCCTGTCAGTAGATTGGCGTGCTTCCTATTCTACTATTGATGATCGTACTCGTGCTATTTCTCAAAAATCATTTATTGAATTATATAACAAGGGCTACGTATACCGTAAGCTTGAGCCAGCATTATTTTGTGTTGTTTGTCGCACTTCCGTTGCCCAAGCTGAACTTGATGACGCAGAAAAGCCATCAGTGTTTTATACTTTAGCGTTTAAACAAGAAGATGGGAGCGATGCGCTAATTGCAACAACGCGTCCAGAGCTTTTACCTTCGGTTAATGCGGTATTCTTTCATCCTAATGACCCACGCTATCAGCATTTGAATGGCAAAAAACTCAAAGTTCCTGTTTTTGGATTTGAAGTTACTTGTTTGCCGGATGAATTAGTTATTCCTGAAAAAGGAACTGGTCTTGTAATGTGTTCAACCTTTGGTGATAAAACCGATATTGGTTGGTATTTAAAGCATAACCTTGAATATAAACAAGCATTTGGTAACGACGGTATTTTCAAAGAACATACCGGCCCTCTTGCAGGATTAACGATCAAAGAAGCCCGTAAACGTATTATTGAACTTTTAGATGAAGCTGGTGACATTCGTGGTAAACGCGAAATTATGCATTCAGTTAATATTCACGAACGTTGTAAGACTGACATTGAATATATGTTATTACCGCAATGGTTCTTACGCATTATGCCATTCAAGCAAACATTTATAGAGCTTGCGGATCAAATAGCATGGTATCCGGCTTATATGAAAAGCCGCTATGTTAATTGGGTACAAAACATTAGCTGGGACTGGGGATTAAGCCGTCAGCGTTATTTTGGTATACCATTTCCGGCTTGGCACTGTGTTAAATGTGACAAAATCGTATTAGCGCAAGAAAATCAATTGCCGATTGATCCACAAGAAACACCTTATTCAGGTAATTGTTCATGTGGTGGCGCTATGATTCCAGATACAGACGTTATGGATACTTGGAACACATCATCATTGACACCGTATATTGCAAAATCGATGTACACTGGTCCTGAAAAATTTATGCCGATGAGCATGCGACCACAGGCGCATGACATTATTCGTACATGGGCGTTCTATACTATCGTAAAATCATGGATGCATGATGGTATTATTCCCTGGGAATCTATCGTTATATCAGGGCACGTTTTAAGTCCTGCTAATGAAAAGATATCTAAATCACAGGGCAATAGTCCCATGGTTCCAGAAAATTTACTCAAGCAATATCCTGCCGATGTTATTCGTTATTGGACAGCATCAGCTTCGTTAGGAACTGACACTGCATTTGCTGATACTCAGCTTAAACTTGGTGGACGAACTTCAACCAAATTGTGGAACGCGTTCTTATTTGTTAAAGAACATGGCAGATTTGAAGGCATGACCGATCTTCACCCAAAACATCCACTTAATCGTTGGGTATTGCACGAAGCATCAAAAGCTTTCGATCGTTATGTTCGCGGATTTGCAGAAAATGAATATAGCATTGCATTAGAAGCCGTTGAGCGCTATTTCTGGTCAGTTTTATGTGATCAGTATCTAGAATTAGTGAAAGACCAGTTCTTTAATCCTGCGTCATATGATGCGGTATTAGTGGAAGAAACAAAAATTACGTTAGCATTAGTAGGTATGCGCATCTTGCAAATGTTTGCACCATTCATGCCACACATGACTGAAATATTGTATCAAGAATTATATCGCTCCGTATTACAAATTCCTTCGCTTCATATGACGCAATTTGTTGCGCTGCAACAAGATCATCGCGATGAGAGTATTGTGGAAACAATTAATCTCTTGTTGAATGTGGTAAATCAGGTTCGTAAATTAAAAACTACGCAACAACTTTCGCTTAAAACTGATATTGGTCAATTGACCATTGGTCCAGCAGCAAAAGTAGAACCACATCTTAAGTCGCTTGAACAAATTATGAAGGGCGTTACCCGTGCGCAGAACATAGTGTATGGTAATCCGTCACATTCAGAATTGATTTTGGTTGAAGAAGGTAAGTATAATGCCTCTATTAACACGGACCAAGAGCAAGCTGCATGATTTTGATTAAAAATACACAACGCTCGGTATCTCTTGATATCGAGCGTATGCGTAATGATGCGCAACGCATTCTAGAAATTCTTAAGTACCCCGATTTTGATTTAGGCATATGGTTTGCTTCTGAAGCAACAATACGAACCTATAATCGCGACTATCGACAAAAAGATAAAGTCACCGATATTTTATCTTTTCCATTTCATACAGAACTCAAAGCGGGCGATCGCATCAAGGCAACCGATCCTGATGACAAAAATATAGGCGACATTATTATGGCGCCGAAATATATTTTTGAAGACCCTAAAAAACTTGGTGGTACGTTTGAAGAACGTATGCAGCTCTTATTAGTACATGGAATTTGTCACTTATTGGGCTATGACCATGAGACTGATGCAGACTTTCGTCGCATGAGACTCAAAGAAAGCTTTCTATTAAAAAAATTAAGAGCTTAAAAGATTACTTACAACAAGAATCTCCTGAATATCTTAATTGGTTGAGCAATGATTCAAGTTCTTGATCGGTAAGATTGCCATTTTCATGTTCCACCCATAAATCTCCTACTATTCTTTGTCGGGCATACGAGGTGAATTGGTCTTTTTGACCTTTTTCTCGAGTGTGAATTTTCTTAATTGAGTTATTAAATTTTATATAGGTTGGATTGGTATTGATCTGATCTTGCGTATCAGTTGATAGTACAAAAATTGAAAAAGTTAAAAAGTGGAGGCCAAAGAAAAGATTAGACCATTCATGTTTC
Source organism: bacterium (assembly GCA_023428375.1). Lineage (GTDB taxonomy): Bacteria > Babelota > Babeliae > Babelales > Babelaceae > JAEYYR01. Next base: position 50,086 of record JAEYYR010000004.1, read on the forward strand.
ATAAGCTGCCAAGATATAAAGATTAATAATTTATATCTTGCAATGACAATGCAATTTTAAGCAAGTAATTTAATATTCAGATAAAACAAGTAACAAATATGTTTTTATTGTTCACTCTTTGGTATTTGAAGTTCATCTAAAAGCTCACAGCGTTGGTGTTCTGAAATTTGGTTTGATCTTTTACAAAAGTCTATTTGGTTTTTTATTCTTTTGAGTTCAGCAAGAAACGTATTATGATCCACGCTTAATGCATTATCATTAAAATCATATATTTCATTTTTTAAATCATTATAGCTTTTAACAATTGCTGATTCTTCAGTTTTTCCTAAATCAACGCTATGGATATTTATTTGCATTATTATTCCAAGTAAAATTATTACATTAATCTTTTGCATAACATTCCTTATTGAATTGATTCTATTTTTAATCGTAGAACAAAATACTCACCATTAGTTATTTTACCAGCATAATAAGCGCGGTCGATTTTTTCAGATATAGTTTTTTTCTGTACTTTTATTATAGTAAGTATTTGTTTTCTTTTTGCAAAATCACTAGGACGAAAAAGTTGTTTTAGTTCTTCCCTTTTCTCGCGTACAGATTCTTCAAATTCTTCTATCAGATTTTTTAATTTTTCATATCGTGGATTGATGTCGTAATGTTCAATTTTTTCACTTTTTTCTTCGCCATAAACTATGACTGGAAATAGCATGATAAGTAGAGTAAATAGACATTTCATGGTATATCCTCCAGCAATTTATCAATATTTTGAAGATTAAGCGGAGGAAATAGGAGATTCATATCCGCAAGTGATGCAAAGCTTTTTTCCAATAATTTAGAATATTCAAGATCAGAAATTCTTTTTTCATCGGCAATTTTCTGAATCTGCATGTTAATTGTTGCTCGATTTTTTAATAGCATCTCTATATATTCTTTTCTCTTTTTTTCATATGAAGAAGTGAGCTCATCTCTATATAAGTTCTTCATTTTTTCTAAAATCTCGATATTACGATAAGCAAGATCATAATCAGATGGATTATTTTTTTTATCGAGAGAAAACATATTTCCTGCAGATAACAATGCGACAATAATAAATACGTTAGAGGTTTTCATTACTTGTACCATAGCTCATAATTGTGCCGATTAAACGAGCAAATGAATCAAATATATAGTCATAAAGCCAATCATAAACATTCTGGTCCATATAACCTGATGAATGTTCATGATTCAAATTATTAAATATTTCACTTTGCTTTGATAAAAGAAAATGTTTAATTTGGCGTTTTAAATGTTCTGGATCTTTGGTTTTAGACAGTTTTGCTATCTCGCCTTGAATCTGTATTTTTGCTTGATCTACTTGTGAATAAATTTCTACCAAGGGTCCAGGAATTAAAGGACACTCTTCGGTTTTGCCTTCAAAGCTTGGATAATCATAACCTGTTATTTCAAAACATATGAGCGTAAAAAAAAATATAAATAAATAATTAATTTTCATTACCATCCTAAGGTTGCATTATAATTACCTGCTCGTGTTCGAGCCAATTCATTATTAATAATTTCACGTGCTTCATCAGCATCAAAATTTTCCGAAAATGATTGTTCTGCAGTATGTTGATTCATGCAGATCGCGCACATAAGGCATAAAAATAATTTTTTTAACATGAGAGTCCTTTAATTTCTTATATATTCCTTATAATTCTATGAAATTCGTAGACATTTCCGCAATCCTTTATAATTTTTTAAGTGTGTTTACAGTCTAAGTACTGAAGCAATTATTTATAAAGGAGTATTTAATGAAGAATTGTTTAATTGCACTTGCTATGTTTACAACAGTGTGTACCCAGGAAGTAAATAACGACAACGATAATCAGACTGTTATAGTTTTTGAAACCGGCGCACATCGCCAAAATGCTATGAAAAACGCATTGTCTGCTTCCTTCAGTGGAATCGATAAAGAAATTATGGAAACGTGCATAACAAACTGGAAAGATTCTGCTAATTGCAAAGAATTGAGAGAGTGGTTAGTTCGTTATATGTTTGTCGAAGATTTATTTCGTCAAGTAATGGAAGAAACGGTGAACAGATCTAAAAATGAATTCATTGCACCAGAAATCAAGGCGGAAGCATGAACAAACTAGTACTTAGCTTAGCGTTATTATGTTCAGGGGCATGTGCTACTGTTTATGATTCATTAAATGATGAGCAAATGAAAAAATATTGTGAATCAAAAGGCGAACTTAGCGATGCGTGTGTTGAGTATGTAAGATTTATGCATGCCATGAAACAGCAAGAAGCATTATCTAAAGCTAGCGATCCACAAAAAACGTTAAAATTGCAACGTAAGACGGCTAAAAAAATGGGTGAAGTTGTTCATGCCATTGGCAAAGAAATGTTTGCAGAAGATACCAACGCAATGTTAACCCGTAATGATAAATAAAAAGGGCGGATTAAACTCCGCCCCAATATTAATTTAAGATAGTTTCTTTATGGCCGCGTCAATATGGGTTTCCCAGCTTCTTATTTCTGGCATACCTTCAGCTTCAGGGCTGTAGCTACGAATATAAACATCGTATATTTTTTTGAAAGCATCTAAAGCTTTTTTTGATTCACTAATCATTTGAACAAGGCTATTAAGTTGCTCCTTCAACGTATTTATCTCATTTGAAAGCATGATGTTTTTTCTTTCAAGCGCTTCATATGCATTCTTATAGCGATCAAGTTCTTTTTTAGGTGCGCCACTTCGTATATATTCTAATTCTTTTTGCGCATCTCTTGCCTTATTTATGCGATCAGTTTCGGCTTCATATGCTGCACGTGCCACATCTTGAGCTTTTGCTAAGGCTAAAGCTTCTATAGCGATTCTGGTTTTTTCTTGTTCATCTGCTAATCTCTTTTTCTCATCGCGTTTAGCTTTTGCCTCGGCAACTAATCGCGTATCTCGTTCCATCGCACTTTGTGCTTCTCTATCGCGATTTTTCCATTCATTATGCAGATCCATTTGCATTAAATATTCTTGGGATTTCTTGATAAATGAATGTGAGGTTTTAAGCTTCTCTAATAATTCATCGGCTTGTTTAACAAATTGAGGATCGATTAAAGCGGCGCTTGAACTTTTTAATTCGCGCAACGTCTGTTCAAATGATTTAATATGATACGATAACTGTTCAACAAAATGTATTAAAAATAATTCACTTTCTCCGTGGCGGCTAATTGCATTATGCATATCTTGCCAAATTTCTTGTTGCTTTCTTGCTGAAGCATGTTGCATTTGACCGTGTGCGTTAATTACGTCGACCAATTCGCCGTATAATCCTTGCAAACCTTGTTTGGTGTCTCGCATCGCTTTCACGGCTACTACATAAGGCTTTACTCGATGAAAGGTTTGTTCAAGCTTTTCAAATTCTTTGCAATCTTGCTCAATGACAACCATAACATGTTGTTTTTCGTGAATGATTTGAGATGCAAAATTTCGTGCTCGCCAGACTTCTATTTGATTGTTTGAATGGATCTGTTCTTGGCGAAATTTTGTAAGATCATCATGTAAGGTATTGTAGTATTCTAAGTTTGAATAAACATGATTAATAAGCGCTTTTTCTTTCTCTTGCTGATTTTTAGAAGGATGAGACATAATTTCTAAAGCATCATGAAATTTCTTGCGTAATTGCGCATGACGTGATTCAACTTTAGAAATCGGTTCGATCGATTCTTGAGCTTTCGTTTTACTCATTGAAAAGTAAGAAATTCCTGCCCCTATCAATAATCCTGCAATACCAAATCCAGCTGCTGGTACGGGATCAATATCTGCGTGCAACAAAAGTGGTTGCGCTACGGTTAAAAACGCAAGTGCGATAAGTCGTTTATACATAGTTATGCTCTTATTTTTTCAAATGCTTTACTGCTTCACGTTGGCTAATTTTTGATTCTTCGCCCGTGATCATATTTTTTATGGTCACCGTATGTGATTGCTGTTCTTCTGACCCCAAAATTAAAGCATAGTTTGCGCCAAGTTTGTTTGCTTTACGCAACATGCTCTTCATTGAATCTCCAAGACATATTTCAACACATAATCCTGCAGCTACTAATTCATCAGCTAATAATAATGCTAATGCTCGTTGCGCTTGATCCATTGGAATAATGGCGTGCAATGCCGGTAACTCGGGCAAGGTTAATTGGTCTTGATGCTTTTCTAATATAAGCATCAATCGCTCAATTCCCATAGCAGCACCAATAGCCGGTGTTGCAGGGCCGCCCAAGATTTCTGCAAGGCCGTCGTAACGACCACCGCCGCAGAAGGTGCTTTGAGCGCCGAGCTCTAAACTAATAAATTCAAAGACTGTTTTTGTGTAGTAATCAAGTCCGCGAACCAGTCGTGTGTTGATCGAAAATGCTACAGAAAGTTGCTGCAACGTATCTTGTACATGTTTCCACTCGCCGACACAGCTTTCACATAAATAAGCATCAATAGTAGGTGCTTTTTTATACAATTCCTGGCATGAAGGCGTTTTGCAATCAAAGATACGTAAGGTGTTCTTGTCTTTGCGTTCTTTGCAGTCTTTGCAAATAGCGTCAAAGTTTTTATCTAAGAATTCTACCAGCGCTTTTTTATGCGCAGCTCTATCTTGTGCACAACCAAGAAAATTTATATGCAATGCAAATTCGCGCAATTTTAATTTTTCTTGGAAGAATCGATCAAGCATGGTTATCAACCAAATATCTTCATCAATCGCGGCAGAACCAATTACTTCACAAGAAATTTGGTGAAATTCTCTGAAGCGACCTTTTTGTGGACGTTCATGACGGAACATTGAGCCAGCTAAAAAGGTGCGCCATGGCGACTTTAACAGATGCTGATGCTCTAAATAGGAACGCATTGTTTGTGCCGTTGCTTCCGGACGTAAACAAATGGATTCAGATGATTCATGACCGGTGTTAACGGTATACATTTCTTTGCTGACGACATCTGTGGTCACACCCAGTGAACGTTTGAAAAGTTCAGTATGTTCCAAAATGGGCAGGCTAATCTCATTAAAATGGTAATTTTGTGCGTGTGCAGAAAATTGTTTAATCAAATAATTAAAGAGGCGAAGATCCAAAAAATCTTGCGTGCCTTTGACGCGAGAGATCATAAAAATCCTTTATAGTATGAATTAATTGTAGCATGATTTTTGAAAATGTTATTCTTTCTATCCCTTTGTAATTGCTGTTGACAATTGTCTTTATAGCATGGTATGAGTGACACCAAGCCTATCGTATCAAAAAGGAGAAAATATGATGAAGCGATTATTATTAGTCGCTGTTGGGTTAAGCATTACTGCCTCAGTTATTGCAAATAACACAACAGGACATACCTTTTTTAGCATTCAAAGACCTTACTGGCAATCAGGTAGCCCTGAACGTGTAACCTTCTTCAGACAAGATATTATGGATACTTGTCCAGAGGGTTGGGGTGGTGGATTCCAAGCAGCAGTATTTGGTGGTAAATCAACCAATGCAAACTGCCTAGGAAGATTCTTCTATCCAGTTGATAAGACAGCATTACGCGTAAAAGAATACAAAGCTGGTGATCCAGCATTGTCACCAGACAATGATCCTACAAAAGATGTCGAAGCACGTAACTTCAACATTGCAACCGTTAATGGTGCAAGTGATGATGCTGATCTGGCTCCGTTTGAAAGTGTTATTCAATTTAATCCTGATCATACCTTCTTTGGTATTGGTTTTGCATGGAAGCAGCAATTTTGGCGCTGCGATGAAGGTTATTCACGCTTCTGGTATGAAATTGCTTTTCCTGTAGTTCGCATTTCAAACAATATGAATCTTTCAGAAACTATTATTTCTGATGGTGGCGGTTCTGATGGTGTTGCTGGTCTTAATGACGCTGTTCACGTTGCAAGCATGCGTGCAGCATTTGCTCAACCAGAAATGCTCTATGGTCGTATTCCTCTTTGTGGACCATGCACAAAATGGGGTGTAGGAGACGTAGAAATAAAATTTGGTTGGAACTCACTTTGTGGAGAAACATGCCATTATAATTCATATGTAGGTATCGTTGCTCCAACGGGTAACCGTCCTGAAGCTCGCGTTCTTTTTGAGCCAATCGTTGGTAACAACCATCACTGGGGTATCATGTATGGTTCAAACATGGGCTATGAATTCTGGACTTGCAGAGATCATTCTATTGAAATCGAATTCGATTTAAACGGTCGTTATTTATTCACCAATCATCAACGTCGTCTTTTAAGCTTACATGACAAGAGCTGGGGTACTTTCTTAGAAATGTATCGTAACGTTGAAGAAGCTTCAGCTGCAGCAGCTGCAGATAGCCAATTCTCCGGTACGTTTGGTGCAAATATCTTGGCACAATGTGTAAAAGTTTCTCCTCGTTTCTCATTCGATCTTAACTCTGCGTTGATTTATCGTCATTGTGGATGGGAAGTGGAAGCTGGTTACAACTTCTATGCACGTCACAAAGAAAATGTTTGCTTAGAAAGCTGGACAGAAACACCACAAGTGAAAAATATTGATGGTCAAGGTGACACAAATACCGCTCGTACTATCAAAAACAACTTCACCGGTTCATCAATTTTGCTTGCTGACTATCAACCAATCTTCAAACAAGATCTTGATTTAGGCGCAGCAGCACATCCTGCAGTACTCGCTAACATTATTTATGTTGCAGTTGGTTATCAACCTTCATGTTTCAATCATCCAATGACGTTTGGTCTTGGTGGTGGCTATGAATTCTCATCAGGTAACGATGAATTGAGCCGTTGGACATTGTGGGGTAAATACGTTTTAGCGTATTAATTTAATACTTAAGGATAGTATATGAAAAAATTATCGATAGCATTACTCTTTGCATCAATACATATGACACAGGCATATGTATTGAATGACTTTACCAATGCGGTTCAAGCTGCAAAAGCTAATAAGTCAGATGCTAACATTAGAAAAGTTTTAGAAATTTTGGACGATTTGACCAAGAAACGTAATGTTAGTTCTGCGCAAATTCAACGATTGCAAGAATTAGGTCTTGGCGAATATGCAAATGTTTCTAACCGACTTGAAACCTATAATCTTCGTCGTGGAACGTCAGCACAAGCAGAGCAACTTGCTGGTAAAGATGCGCAGCTAGCTGCTCAACAGCAAGATTTGCTTAATAAGCAAATAGATGCATTGCGTTTAAGAACGGAAGTAGAACAACTTCGTGGTGATTTCCTTGGTGCAGTGGGAAATCTTCGTAGACTCAAAAATGAATTTGCAGAAACCTTAGAAGAGAACAATATATTGAATCAAGCGGATTTTGCAAAGTTTCAGCAAGAAAAAAAAGCTGAAATCGATCAATTAAAAACTGATTTACAACAAGCACAACAAGATGCACAGGCATTAATTAATAATCCTAATCTTGATCAACAAACAAAAGATTCTATCGTAAAATTACAGCAACAAGTAAAAGATAGAATTAAAGAAAATCTTGAGCAAAGCAATAAAATCTCGCAATTATCTGAAATAATTAAACAACTTCAGCAAGAGAAAGCTGATTCTACTCAAGATTTGCAGGCTGCTAGAAAAACAATTACTGATATTGAAAAAGATTTCAGTACTGTAAAATCAGAATATTCTAAAGCTATTAATCAAATTGCAGCATTGCAAAATCAGATTACAGATTCAGATGATAAAAAAGGTCTGGCAGATTTAAAAAAACAATTAGATGAACAAAAGTCTGCATTTGATGCAGAGATATCAAGACTTAAAGCCGAAATAGCTGAAGCGGAAAAATCGCTAGTTGCGGCGCGATCGGGTGAAGAGTTACAAAATGCTAGAAATGCAGTTGTTCTTCTAGAAGGACGAGTTGCGGATTTAAGCCAAAAAAAAGAAGCCCTAGAAGAAGCTCTTGAAAAAGCGAAACAATTTAAATCACCGGATGTAGCAAAAGATACTCTTGCTCAAAAAATAAAAGAATTTATTGACCAAGGATCGGACTTTACTGCGTTATCGAAGCAAATGGGTGCTTTATCAGCTAAAGTTGGTTATTTGCCTGTTGCAGCGAATTTAGTAAATGAAAATAATGGAATAATTGGAAAATTAAGAAAGTTGTATGATGATGTTACTAAAGAAGTATCACCATTTGAGCAACTTAAAAAGATAAATGAATTTGAAGCATTACGTAACACTTTTAATGCGAATGCTGATGCAATTCAAAGTCTAGATAATCAAGTTCGTGCACGACTTGCAGAAAAAATTAATGAAAATAAATTATATAAAGAATCGATTGCATCTTTAATATTCTCTGACAAAGCTCTAGCTACCTTGAAAGCAAATGTTTTGAAGAAAATCGATGATTTAGAAAATTCAGTCAATAAACTTTCTGGATCTTCAATAACATCAAAAGAATATCAGTCTCTTGTAGATGATTTTGATTATGTTAAAGAAAATTCACGTTCATTAAGAACTTTTGATGAAGCATCTTTATTAATAGATCAAGCAAATAAATTATTTGCTGGTATTGATGATTTACAAAAATTGTTACCAGGATGGTTTACTCGATCTCCTTTATCAGCTGCAACTCAAAAAGGCGTGAATAATTTAATACAAGAAAAAGCAGATATCAAACCACAAATCGATGCGCTTATTCAATTAGTTAATACCCAAAAAGGTAAAAAGATACCTGTTCTTGGAGATATTAACGCTAAATTGCGCGATGGGTTCGCTTCGCTTATTCGCTTAGCGGATTTATATGATATTGTTGCTGAAAATGTGGCAGTTGAGAGAGCAAAGCAAATATCTAATGCGCCATTAGCTTTACCGGCACCAGAAACAAAAGCTCCTGAATCTAAGCCAAATCAGCCAGCAAATGGTAACCAATATCTTGCTTCTGTGAAAACTCAAGCTGATGTTGAAAAGGTAGTTGAAGATTTACTAGCGTTGGTTCTTGCTGATCCTAATCAAGCGGCAAATGAAGTTGCTAAATTGGAAGAAGCAGTGCAGAAAAATTCGATTGCTATAAATGATATTGTAAAAGGTAACTTTGATTTGATTAAAAATTGGAATGCATAATGAAAAAATTATTTATTCTTTTATTGGTATCAACTCTTTCTCATTCATTAGCAGACTTGGTTTATTTCGGATCAATATTGAATGATGGAAATCAAAAGTTGGCACAAGCATTTATTGAAGGTATCTCTAATGATAAAGACAAGCAGACAGCTAAAGCATTATTTAGAGGTAAATTCAAAGTAGATTATAAACCTGCAGCTTCTGGTTTATCTCTTGAAGATAGACAAAAGCTGATTGCAAATGCTTCAAAAGAATTGAAAGATCTTTTAGATAAAAAAGATTTATCAAAAGATTCTGATTTAACTGAAGTATTACAATTTATTGCTGGTCCACAAGGGAGCGGTGGTAAACTTGCTAAACAAATTGGTCCAAAGCAAACACTAGTACTTGCAGATACTTTAGTGAAATCATCTTAGTAATTTGCATTTAATAAGTAATAACGCCTCGGTTTAACACCGGGGCGTTTGTTTTTGTTATAAACATCGCCATTATTATGCCTATTACAATTAATACAGATTGAGTTTTTTTGGTTTTGAGATATTCTAAAAGTATAAAATAATCTCTTTTAGAGGAATAACTCATGAAGAAATTAATGCTCACTCTTATTGCCTGCATGATGATGTTCAAAGCTGAACCAGTGCAAGCTGCATCATGGGTTGATATGAATAAAATTTTCTCAAATCAAACCTGTTCATGGATGTTGCAACAACTTCAAAACAAAATAAATAATGTTGGCACAACACCGTTCTATTTTACTGCTGGATTATGTTTGGCAGCAGCAGGTTTATATTTAATTAAAGAATATAAGCAAGATGCTAAAGAGCTTGCCGATGAAAAAAAATCTAAGCATCAAAGTCATCCGCCAAGACACGCGTAAAAATTTAAAAAATGCTTTTACTATAACAAATGGAGTTATTATGAATAAGCAATTACTACTTTTAGCAACGTTAGTTGCTACACAAGCATCAGTTAATGCATTTGATACAGATGCAATGAAGACTATGGAAAATATGCAAGCATTATCACAGCAATGTATTGATGCAAAAAGCTGGATTCCTGAATCTTTAAAAAATACTACAAGTGCTTCTGGAGAATACGTTTCTGAAACAGTTGTACCGTTTGCTACAAATTCTTTTGGTAAAGCAAAGGAATGTTGTTCAGATGTTAAAGCGTTTTTAGGCAACTTTGGTAAAGCAACACCAACGCGTTTTGAATCATTCAAAGCAAGTCTTTTAAGCTTGAAAGACTCTGCAGTAGCTTATGTGAGTTCTTTTAATAAACCAACAATGCCTTCATGGGAAACAACCAAGAATGCAGTAAATGGTTTTAAAGAATCAACAAAAGCTGCAATGCAACAAGCATGCCAAAGCATTAAAGAAAATGCACCGGTATATTTTGATGCTGCAAAAAAATATGTAGAAGAAAATCCTGGTAAAGCAACCGCTATAACAGCTGGTTCAATTGCTACCATGTTTGCTATCTACAAAACAGTTAAATATTTCCGAAACAGTGATGAATTATACAGAGATTATGATTCTGTAGTTGAACCAATAAAACACGCTGTTAGAAGATAATAATTTAAATACATCTACTAGGGGCGCAGAAATGCGCCTCTTTTTTTATTGCATAAAATTATTACACTGATACAAAAAAAATGAGTAGTCTATGCAAACGTTATTAATCACTGGCGGTGCTGGGTATATTGGATCAGTAATTGCTTATCATGCAATCGAAAAAGGGAACATATGTATTATCCTAGATCACAAAAAAGAATTGCCCTTCGCATTACAAAATCAGCGACTTGTAAAGCACATCTGTGCTGACTATGGAAATATGCACATTCTTCAATCAATTTTCTCAACCTATAACGTTGATACTGTAATTCATTGCGCTTCATACATTGAAGTTGGCGAATCTGTCAAAGACCCTTTGCGCTACTATGATAATAATGTTTCTAAAACCATTTCATTATTACGTATCATGCACGAGCATGATATTAAAAATATTATTTTTTCTTCAAGTTGTGCGGTCTATGGCGCACCACAATTTTTGCCTCTGACAGAAAATCATCCACGATTGCCTATGAGTCCTTATGGAAATACCAAATATATGATTGAACAATTACTAGAAGATTGTTGCATGGCGTATGGTTTTAATGTTGTTGCCTTGCGGTATTTTAATGCGGCAGGCGCATTGCCTGAAGTTGGCCTTGGTGAATGCCATGAACCGGAAACTCATTTGATACCACGGATCCTTGAAGCTGCATTGCATGATCAACCGATTTCTATATTTGGCAAAGATTATGATACACCAGATGGCACGTGCATTCGCGATTTTATCCATGTTAGTGATCTTGCACAGGCACATCTTAAGTCGATTGATTTTTTAGAAAAAAACAAAGGCTTTCATGCTTTTAATGTGGGCAGTGGCATAGGGAGTTCAATTTTAGAATTGATTGAAATTCTGAAACACTGTTTACAAAAAGACATACAAATTGATTGGCAAAATCGAAGGTTGGGTGATCCTGCAATCTTGATTGCTGATTGTTCCAAAACGTTTGAATTATTGAATTTTAACCCCCAATTTAACTTATTGCGTATTTTACAGTCTGCTATGGAGTTTAAATACATCTATAAACAGCGTGTAAACAATGGTCTAAATAGACAAATAGTCAAATAAATGTAATAATGATCTCTATAAAGAATTAAATAGAGGTTGTTATGATAATATTTCTTTTTACTTTATTAATTCCCTTTGTCTGTTTTAGCAAAGATGAATCAATCTTTGGGCAACTACTTATTAACGTGAATAACGCAAAAACATTTGCATTTAAAAAGCAAAATTTTTTGATGCCGCATGTTTTTTCTTGCACATCCTCTACTCCAACGCAAAAACTTTTAACATATCCATTCCCTGAAATGGCAAAGGTCAATGTGGTACATATAAAGTCTTTTACAAAAGAACAGCCACAGAATTTGGAATCGCGCATACGTATTGAACGTGTGAAAATGGAACAGATTCGTAAATCTGAAGCACCAAAAGTTAAATTGAAAAAATCAGAAGCAAAATTTAGTTCAAAGTTTTGTTTTGTTAATCCGGAAGCTAATGAATTTAACCTTATTCCTTTTGTGGATAAAACCAAAAAAGATAAGTTTGATACGCAAGTCCTTGAAAAGGCCAAAAAAATAAATGGCAGATCTATTATCCAAGATTTCGATACTTACTTTTCCGCAATAAATAATAAGAATATTTCTTTAAGTGATAAACATATATTGAGAAATAATCTTTGCAAAGCTATTAATTCATCGGCAACTAATCCTCAAATAGTTTTCTTTGATACAACAAATGAAAATAAGAAGAATAATTTATTCAAAATAAGCGATACAACTCTAAAAAGCCTTGTGCTCTTGTTGCAGAAAAAAAATAAATAAACAACAGCCATTGAACACGTAAAGATGTTAATCTTAAGGGGTCGCAAGACCCTTTTTTGTTGTGTTTACATATATATTCTCGTTATCCTAATTCACAAGAATGAAATAAGTTTTTAAAGGGATTATATGTTAAAACGAATTTTTATGACCATGTTCATTATGGCATTTTCCGCTTCTGCTCGCATTGAAGTGGTGAATAATACCGACCAAGATTTAAAAGTCGCTTTTGGCACCTATGGTTTTAATTCAAAAAGTGACATCATCACAGTCAAAAAGAATGGTAAGGCTGCTAATAATAAGGTGTCTATAGTTGGTGCCGTTGTGGTAGATCCCGCTACTTCTATAGCGCAGGGGCCTTTCTTTTTAAATCCAAACAACCCAAAAGCTGCAACTGATAGCATAAAAGCAACGTTTACCAAAGATGCATCAGGAAAAATCCAGGCAAAGGTTGAAGGTATTACTCAACCAACATTCTAAAAAAAGGAAATAGTATGTTTAAACGAATTTTTGTAGTCATGTTCATTATGGCTTTTTCTCTTTCTGCACGAGTAACCGTTATCAATAATACCGATGAAGATATTGACGCATATGCAGGTTATCAAGGTTGGATACAAGTTGGTAATGCCATACGAGTGAAAAGAAATGGTGGAAAGAATTTTAGTGATAAATCAGGTATAGGTGGTATTGCGTTAAAAAACGCAGCTGGCACAAAACAGATGAAATCTGTTTATACCGGTCCAGGTAAAGAAACGTGGTCATACGATAGTATAACTGCAACCATTACTAAAGATGCTAATGGTAATTTTACCGCTGTGGTTGAACCAAAGCAAACAATTTAATCTTACTAGTATACAAAGTTTTCTTAAAAGCACCTTTTATTGAGGTGCTTTTTTGTTGTTTTTACAGTTTTGATTCAGGTACCATTAGATCAATAAGACATTATAAAGGAGTAGTAATTATGAAGCTTAAATTGTTTACACTTATGTGTTTGCCTACGTTATTAATTGGTTGTCCGTATACTTTTATAAACGACACCAAAACTCCTATTATATTGTCTGAAAAAATTACAAAAGCATATTACGTAAACGCTGGTGATAAAACAATCATCGAAGCACCTATGACAGATGAACATGATACTGATTTAGAAAAAGGTCATGGTAACGGTCACGCCGCTATTTACGTTTACATGGACAACGGCAAAGAATATCATTTGAAATATAAAATTAAAGAACGCGCATGTGGTAAAGACAGCGTAATTAAAGCCACAGAACTTGAAGCAATGATAAGTGATCCAGAAAAAGCTGGTCGTTTTGAAGTTTCCCTCAACGATGAAGATCGTAAAGAGAAGAAACATGCCCAATTAGCTGAAAAAATTAGTAAAAATAAAGATGATGAACAAGCTTAAAAGTGCAAATTAAACACATTGTTTATTGGTAAACCAAATAAATATAAATAAAAAGGAAATTATATGAAGAATAATCGTGATAACAAAAACTTTAACAAAAATATTGAATCAGAAAAATCTGAATCATCAGTTGGTAAATATATGAACCAAGGCCAACAAGGTCAACGTTCAGAACATTCAAAACAAGCTGGTTCTGAAAACCGCGGTCAACAGCACAAGCAAGCTGGTGCAGAACATCGCGGTGGTCAGCAAAAACAAGCTGGTTCATCACATGAAGGCCAACGCAAAGAAGGTCAACAATCAGGTCAGTCACACAAGAAAAACTGGTCTGAGTAATTATATCTTTTAGATAGACTTAAAAATGGATTGGATGACATTTGTCATCCAATCCTTGCCTAATATATAACCAAAAAAAGGAAGAGTATGCATTACGATAACAAAAACAAACACGAAAAAGATTGTGCAAAATACAAAGGCGGCGGTTGTGATTGCGACTGCAGCAAAACTACCCATGATTGCGCGTGTGGTTATGATGATGATTCATCAGATAACGATTGCAACTGTGCATAAGATGGTAATTGCCATTTAACACTGGAGCATTTATGAAGAATAATCCAAAAAAATTACATGCTACAGAAACTATAACACCGCCTGAAGGCATTGTTGGTTCTTCGTACGAGGAAACCTTAAAGGCTGCAGGTGATATGTATACTAAATACGTGCATCGTATTGCTGATAAAGAACGAAATGCTGATATGAAGTATGACGTTGAAACAGATGAAACGAAGCGTTTCGAAAACCCTCTTGATGAAGAATCGCAGAGAAAGTTCTAGAAGGAATATAGTATGAATCATAAAGAACGTAGAAAATTAGAACGACAAAATAAATTTAAAGCTCACGTGAGTCAATCAAGTGAGAAACAAGCTGCCCCTGCACAAGAAAAACAAAAACCTGCGCAACAAGCAGCTCCAAAAAAAGAAGAATCTAATGAACAGTAAAGAAAGAAAACGCGCTGCCGTTGGTCAGGATACTTCTAAAGAAGTTAAAAAAGTTCGCTATAAAAAGGTGAAGGAACAGCCTGAACCAAAGATTACCGTTTCAACAAAACGTATTTCTGCTGATGAAATGCGTAAAATTAATATGTTGAAAGACGGTGGTCATCCAGCACGTAATCAGAATTATCGCACAAAAAAAGTTTCTGGCGATCATTCATAAGCTTTCTGGAGAAAGTATGAGTAGAGGTAAAAAACTTAAAAAACATGATACAAAAAAAATTGTATCACCCGATATTAATGAATTAGAAGTAGCACATCCTGGCAGAAAAATTACTGCTGCTGAATTACGGGATATGGATAAGCTCAAACATGGTGGTCATCCCGGCCGCAATCAAAATTATCGTGTACACAAAACATCACGAGATTTTGAATAAAAGAATGTAATAAAAAAGCCTCGGTACAAACCGAGGCTTTTTGTCTGTTTATTTACCGTGACATTTTTTATATTTCTTGCCAGAACCACAAGGACACATTTCATTCCGTCCGGTGCGATCTTCAGCAGACGCTTGGGCAGGACGAGATACATCATCGCTACTATCTTTAGCAGCGTCAAGTTGCATTTCAGCAAGTTCACGTTGACGGCGTGCTTCAAGCGCATGCGCATCAAAATGTGCGACATTAAGTCTGAAGAGGTGGAACAATACTTCAAAGCGAATACCTTTCATCATGTCTTCAAACATGTTGAATGCTTCGCGTTTATATTCGAGTAATGGATTTTTTTGACCATAACCACGTAGGCCAATACCTTCTTTCAAGAAATCAAGATTGAGCATATGTTGCTTCCATGCTTGATCAATCGTTTCTAGTACAACCCAACGTTGAGCTTGTTCAATACGATTTTGCGTTTCTTCATCACGTGCTGTTGAATGCGTCATAAGTTCATAGCGCTTCAAGAGTACGTTAATTAAGTCACTCGTTAAAAGTTCAACATTATCATGTGAAATTTTTAATCGTTTCAATTCTTCTGGGCTAGTATTAACTAATTCAGCAATAGCTCCAATAATTTCATTAAATTGTGCCTCATCAACATTTCGACCTTTGGTGTGACGGGCAACAATGGTTTCTACCGTGAATCCGATAAAGTCGCGAAGTAATCCCGTAACTTGTTCGTGGCTTTCAAGAATTGCGCGGCGATAGCTATAGACAACGGTACGTTGTTGATTCAACACGTCATCATATTCAAGCAAATGCTTACGAACATCAAAGTTTCTTTTTTCTACGCGCTCTTGTGACATTTCCATCACCGCAGTAACGGTAGAATCTTCAATAACTTCGTCTTCTTTCATGCCGAAGAATTCCATCCACTTTTTCGTATCCGTACCACCGTAACGAGTCATGAGTGTATCTTCTAATGAAAGATAGAAACGAGATTCACCGGCATCGCCTTGACGTCCTGAGCGACCACGTAGCTGATTGTCGATACGACGACTTTCGTGTTTTTCTGTACCAAGAATATATAACCCACCGGCTTTTATTGATTCAGCAGGTAATTTAATATCGGTACCACGACCGGCCATATTAGTAGCGATTGTTACGCGACCAGGTTGTCCAGCGGTTGCAACGATTTCCGCTTCGCGTGAATGCTGTTTTGCGTTTAAAACATCATGCGCAATATTTTGGGATTTTAATATTGAGCTTAAATATTCAGAAGTTTCAATATCTGCAGTACCAATAAGCATTGGCTGCCCTGCAGCATGACGTTTTTTAATATCGTCAATGATTGCTTTATATTTTGCGCGCTTTGTTAAGAAAACCAAATCTGGTTTATCTTGGCGAATCATTGGTTTGTTGGTAGGAATAGACACTACCGATAAGCCATAAATTTTATGAAACTCTTCTGATTCAGTAAGCGCTGTACCGGTCATACCAGCAAGTTTTTTATATAATCTAAAGAAATTTTGTAAGGTAATAGAAGCCAATGTTTGGTTTTCACGTTCAATGTGAACGCCTTCTTTAGCTTCGATTGCTTGATGCAAGCCATCGCTGTAGCGACGTCCGGGTAAAATACGACCAGTAAATTCATCAACAATCAATACTTCACCATCGCGTACCACATATTCAATATCAAGCTTAAAGAGCGCATGCGCTTTCAATGCCTGATTAACATGATGGAGCAGTTTCATATTTTCTACAGCATAGAGATTTTGGATCTTGAATGCTGCTTCAATTTTATCGATACCAGTTTCGGTAGGAGTTACTAAGCGATCTTTTTCATCAACGTCATAGTCAGTACCTTTTATTAAATGGCGAACTACGCGATCAACATCGGTATATAAGTTGCTGCTTTCTTCAGCTGCACCGGAAATAATTAATGGAGTACGAGCTTCATCGATAAGAATTGAGTCGACTTCATCAACGATTGCATAATTAAGATCACGTTGAACATAATCTTCCAAATTAAATTTCATGTTATCGCGAAGATAATCAAAACCTAATTCGTTGTTGGTACCGTAAATAATGTCGCAGTTATAAGCTTTTTTCTTTTCAGCATCACTCATGCCATGCTGAATAATACCAACGGTCAAACCAAGTTGTGTATAAACAGGAGACATCCATTCCGCATCTCGACGCGCTAAATAATCGTTAACCGTAACTAAGTGTGCGCCTTTACCAGAGATAGCATTCAAATACAATGGCAACGTAGCGGTGAGGGTTTTACCTTCACCCGTTTTCATTTCAGCTATTTTGCCTTGATGAAGCACAATACCGCCCATGAGCTGTACGTCGTAATGACGTTGGCCCAATTTGCGGCGAGCAGTTTCTCTCACAACAGCAAAAGCTTCAGGCAAGATATCATCAAGTGATTTACCTTGCATATATTGTTCGCGAAATTGATTGGTTTTTGCAGCCAATTGCTCATCAGAAAGCGCTTGAATTTCTGGTTCAAAATCATTTATCTTATCGACAATAGGTTGTAAGCGAGTAATTTCACGAGCGTTTGCGGTGCCAAATACTTGTGCAAGAAAACGTGCTATCATTTCGGTCCTTAAGCCACAACAAAGGTTACTTTTTTATCCACATGGTACGCTCAAGTATGAGCTTTTTATCAACTATCATTCTAGCAGACTTTGAAGGAGTCGTCATCGCATGCTTTTTTACTTGACTAAGCCTCGTGTAAAACTATGATACTGAGCTGACGCTTTAAGTTGTGATTCTCGCGTCTGTGGGAATGGTATGCTGCAGAGCATATAGTACATTCTGCAAATTCACTGTTGATTGAGTCAACGGTCAATCCTGATTTTAATAAGCGGGACCGGGTTGTCAAGACAAGATCAAGAAAGACTTTTTCATCTAGAGATGATCTTATGGCATCGGTCGGAGCTTTGCACGTTTGAGCAACTTCAAGCGGCACTTCATAGCAACATGACCGCGCTGCAGGTCCTATCCAAGCTTTAAGACGATTGGTTTTAGTATTGTGATTGGCTTGTAGATCGTTTATTGCTTTTTCAATAATACCGGCAGCCATGCCTTTCCAGCCAGCATGTATGGCGGCAATGACTTCATTTTCGGGATCATAAAGTAAAACTGGTATGCAGTCTGCGGTGGCAATACCAATAGCTATGCCACGCAAAGGGGTGATAATGTAATCTGCTTCATGTGACCAAGGTTTGGGAAGGAAGTTTTTATTCTGAATTGTTAATCCATCAATACCGTGAACCTGGTGAACCATGCAAAGAGCATCAGTATTTATGGCATTACAAAGCGCGGATACTGGTTCTGTGTTTGCTAATACTAAGACAGATGGAATGCCATAATATTCTTTAGGAACAATTGAATTATGTGCATTGCCAAACAAAATGGTAGCGTTCTTAAAAGTGGCTTTCATAGTCCTCGGTATAGCAGCGACTCAGTAAAGATGATATTTCTTATTTAGCTGTTTGAGACAACCAATAAAAAAATATACATGCTATTGTAGCAGTAGCGGTTGCAGCTCCGGCGGCAAAACCAATTTTTCCACGATGTTCATTGCAAAAAGATTCAGTCGTTTGATTGGAGGTTGCTTTGCTTACAGACAATGATTTTCCCGGAAGTTCTACTTTACAGCCAAATGCGTTAGTGATTGCGTGAGCATATTCAGGACGACCTAATGTAACGCCTTCTTTTACATTATTGCTTAACAAAAATGAATTACCCATCATGCAGGCGAGTAATAATAGTTTATTCATAATGTCTTTCTATGTAGATAAATTGGATTCTAATTTAATTCATTATGGCTTCATTTAGTGAAAATGCAAGTATGATAAAAATATAAGGGGCGCTTGGCCCCTTACTTTATGACTGTGAGTTATTTTTTTGTGCTGCTTGTCGTTCGGCGATCATGCGGCGCAAAATGGTTGGTACTTCTATATCTTGGTTAGTGGTTTGTGCAACTTCAGAAGCGGACAAACGTAATGTTGAATCAACGCGTAATGGTTGTTCTGATGCTTTTGGTTGAGCTACTGGTTCTTTTGGTGCAGCAGCAACTGCTGGTTGTGGTTGTTCAAAGTTGCTTGCAATAATAGTTACTGACAACGCATCTCCACATGATTCGTCTATGACGGAACCTAAGATAATATTTGCATCTTCATGTGCTTGTTCATAAATCAATGATGATGCAGCAGCGATTTCATGTAAGCCGAGTGCGCTGTTGCCCGTGATATTGATAAGTACGCCACGTGCGCCCTTAATATCAACATGATCCAGCAATGGTGAGCATATAGCTTGTAATGCGGCTTCAGTAGCGCGATCTTTGCCATTCGCTGTTCCTGTTCCCATTACAGCAAATCCAGCGTTGGTCATAATTGCGCGAACATCGGCAAAGTCAACGTTGATATGTCCTGGTTTGAAGATAATGTCTGTAACGCTCTTGATGCATTGTCCGATTACTTTGTTAATCATGCCGAACGCATTAACCAGTGAAACGTTTGAGTCGGTTAATGAAAGTAATTTTTGGTTTGGAATCACTAAGAGGGTATCAACTTCTTTTTTAAGTAATTCTAACGCTTGTTCAGCAACCGTTGTTCTGCGTTTACCTTCAAAGGCAAAAGGTTTGGTGACTAATGCAATACAAAGAATATTTAATTTTTTGCAAATGCGTGCAATCACCGGCATTGCACCGGATCCGGTACCACCACCTAAGCCACCGGTTAAGAATACCACATCAGCGCCTTGAATTGCTTTAGTAATTTCTTCCGTGTCTTCTTCTGCAGCTTGTCGGCCAAGCTCAGGATTTGCGCCAGCGCCCAATCCTTTAGTTGACTTAGAACCGATTTGTAACATTTTTGATGCTTTTGATAAGCGTAATGCTTGAGCATCGGTATTTACCGCAACACATTCAATATCTTGAAATTGAGCATCAATCATTGCGTTAACGGTATTGCAGCCTGCGCCGCCAACACCAAGAACTTTTACACGAGCTCCAACGGTACTTGGTATATATTCATCACGTTCAAATGCTATCATCTGCAATCTCCTTAAAGAGGTTTTGCTGTGAAGGTAACACGTTACAGACGAATGAAGCAAGACCTGAAGAGCAGAAGAAGAGAGAGAATGTTAACGAAATAATTGTTTTTGAGAGTAAAATAATTTACTCTATGGTGAAATTTATTAGGAGTAGTATATGACTTTATTAACTAAACTAATCATTAGTTTAACTCTATTTAATGGTATGATCGTATGTGCAGAAAAATTGAAAAAATTAGAAGAATTATATGCTATCCATTGTGCGCCCGAAATTTTAAATAAAACATTCGGACCTATTGTTGATCATTCTGCTGAAGTTTCATTATTTTTTGGCAAAACGATTTTGGATAAACAGTTGCTATTCAATAAAGTAGAAAATGCTTACAAAGAAGCTTTTTTAGAGATATATCCTGTTGTTTTTAGTGAATCTGAAATTGACACAATGCTCGAATTTTCGCGAACTGATGCAGGCAAAAAAATGCTTGGGCTAGTATCGGGTGCAAATACATCATTTGAAGCCACCTTTAAAAACAAATTGGCACAAATTAATTATGGGCCCTACACAGCAGAAATGTTATCAACTAACTCAGCTGATCATACAAAGCAAAATTCATGCATCATAAGCTAAAAAGCCTGATTAGCTACACGTTGTACAAAAAATTAAAATAACATACTCTATCGTCAACATTATTAAATAGGAGTTGTTTATGAAGATACGTCAATTATTTATTTGCAGCTTAATTATGCTAAGCGGCACTGTATGTGGTGTGGATGCCGTGAAACAAAAGTTTGCAACATTGTATGAATTGCAGACGTTAAAGACTGAAACAAAAAAAACATTGGACAAGTATTTAGATATGGCAGCAGAACAGTTGTCGGTATCTGATGAAAATCGCGATGCATTTAAAAACGAAGTTTTTGAAACCTGGTATTCAGCATGCAAAAATGCATATGTTGAATTATACAGCCAACATTTTTCTGAAGCTGAAGTAGATCAAATGCTCCAATATACAGAATCAGATTTAGGAAAAAAATTAGCACAAAAGCAACAAGCATTTACTTTGACATTAATGCCGGTTTACCAGAGTCTTGCGCAGATTACAATCGAAACTGCTGCTAATCTAAATATTGAATGAATGTATTATAGTTAATAAAAATGACCGCGAAGAGCGGTCGTTTTTTATGCGTAAAATTTATTTAAAATATTTCTTAATAGCATGTTCCATGGAAACAAGTCCAAGATCATTAATATTTAAATTGGTCGTAATTTTAACTTTTCCTTCTTCTCCACTCCGAAGTTTTATCCAATGAATAGTTTTATCGGGCGTATCACTTTCTAAAGAATAAAATAAGGTGCCACAACTACTGACAAAATAATATAATTTTTTATTTGCCTGTAATAAGATAAGTGATTTGTCGGTAACTTCAGCTTCATCGTATAATGAAAAAACAAAATTATAATAGATCAATTTTTTTGAAGGAAAATCAAGAATGGTGCTTTCAAAATCTGGATAATCGTAGGAAAAAACTTTAACCGAATTTGATGGAAGTGGACGCAAGTGATGTAAAATAGAAGAAAAGTTTTTATTACTCTCTTTATGAGTATTTAAATCAAATACAGCCACTCCTTCTGTGGGGTCTAAGGTATACAATAATAAGTAGCGAGAATCAATAATGAATGGTCGCTCACAATGGCCCGAAAGTATCTTGGTTTTAAAGCGTGTACCTGTATTAAGATTAAGATAACTAGCATGAAATCGAGAAAAGATATCATCTAATTGGTGAATAGTAACCAAATGTTCATTGCAATGATACCACTCAGTAATCAAAGGTAGTTGTATATCTGTTGAAGGCTTTAATCTATCCAAAGCTATGGGACTCGCGGTAAATAAAGGCAATGGATACACTTTAATACGGGACATAATTTGTCGACAATCAAAATCTTCATACATTGAAATAGCACAAAGGGACATTCCTGCATTTGCAACAAATATTGCGCGTTGTTCTTTAAATAGTTCTAATGCTTGCCAATCAATATTTGGATATGAAATACCTTTGAAATCACTTGAAGGATGTCGTTCAATAAATGCATTAAAATCTCTATATTTTGCTTCAGAATTATTTTTTATAGATTCCAGATAACGCAAAATTTTATTATGTAAGAATATATTAAATTCTTTTAATTTTTCTTTAGGTACCGCATATTTATCGGCGAAAATTTGGCACGTTTTATATAAAGCTAATGTTTGTAATGAAGCCACTTGTCTTGATGTACGTAATATTTCAACATTGTTATTATTTTCATCATTTCCAATGATTTGTTGAAAAACGAAAAAAAGGGTGGTTATTAATAGTATTTGTTTCATAGTAATGCTTCTTGTTACATTTGTTTTATAGTTTTAAAAATTACAAAAGCACTGTTGATTTTTTATTATTAAAAGAAATCAAACACCCATGACTTCATGCGCCAATAAATTCTTTGAACTACCGGGCCTGTTAATTGTTCTAAATTTGCACGGGCCTGTTTTTTAAGCGCATACAATAACAATCCATAGCTTGTTGCATACATTGGATGTTCAAGACTTGCTTTAAACGAAACATCAATGGTTGGTTTTCCTAATCTCACCGGGATATTTAATATTGCGTGTGCACTTTCTTGTAATCCATCAAGTAATGAGCCGCCACCGGTTAATACTAATCCCGCAGGTGCAAATTGATGGAGGTGGTATGCGTGCATTTCTTGATGTATCATCGTCAATAATTCAACGGCGCGGCTTTCAATCACCGCTACGACATCATTGAGTGGTATATCATGGGTGCCTTCACCGTGCATGGTAGAAACACTGATAAAGTCATCCGGTTCTATTAAACGATGATCAAGAATGCCAAAGTCTCTTTTTAATCGTTCTGCTTCTCGCATAGTGGTGCGCAAACAGACAGCCAAATCTTGCGTAAATAAATTACCAGCGATGGTAAAAATGCGTGTGTGTCGAATGGTGCCTTGTTGATAGATTGCAAAATCTGACGTCCCCCCGCCAATATCAAGCATAGCAACACCCATGCTTCTTTCTTCAGCGCTGAGCACCGCTTCTGCTGAAGCCAATGGTTCAAGCACAATATCACGTACGCCGATGCCGGCCATTTCGCAGCAACTTACTAAATTTTGTACCGAAGAAACGCCACCGGTGATCAAATGTACTTGTGCTTCTAATCGCACGCCATGCATGCCAACCGGATCGAGTACGCGATGATGTCCATCAATCGTATAAAATTGTGGAATGACATGCAGAATTTGTTGTCCATCAGGAATTGGTACTGCTTGTGCAGCAGCGATAACATTTTTAACATCTTGTGGGCTTATGACACCATGTTTGATTGCAATTAAACCATGAGAATTCATTGCATGTATGTGACTGCCAGAGATACCAATATATGCTGATTCAATTTTATAATTTGCCATGATCTCAGCTTCTTGGCAGGCGCTTTTTATTGAATGCACTGCTGGTGCTATATCTACAACGACGCCACGAGCTAGTCCATGCGAAGGCGCTTTACCGATTCCCATTAATTCAAGGGTGCCATCGGGCATAGTGCGCGCAATTAAAACACAAATTTTTGTTGTACCAATATCTATAGCTACTATTACTTCTTCTGGCACGCGATTCATGGGCATACTCCTTCTAGACCACGAGTATGTATGATCCACCAATCATCAAACCTGAGGTCAACTATCCAATGGTTAGTTTTTTGGTTCTTTTTTTGTTCTGCATGAAAATTAATAAATTGCTGCCAATAATTGGTCAAAACCGTATTAATATTCTGAGTGTGATTAATAATCAGGGTATAACGATGTTTATTAACGTATTCATGCGGCGTCAATGCAATACACGTTTTGTTGTGCCATGTAAGAGCAAAATAGGGTGTTAGGAGTGGTGCTTTATTGAGAATAAAATCTACAATATACGATTCATTTTTTGGTGTTATAGATTCAAGTACTTCCACGGATTCTAGGAGATGGCGCTGTTCTTCGGTGACAAGCTGTCCTGCAATCAATTGTTTTGATTTGCACACAATGGTGTTTGATGGAATCAATAACGCTTGTGGTGTATTGACGGTAATTTTTACGTAAGTTCCATGAGGTTTTATATACCGTTCAATGGTATTTATGCTGGGTAGTAATGATTGTATTTCGTTTAAAAACTGCGGCATTGCCTGTTGATGCTTGTAATACGCATCGATGATGGGAGCTTTTAGTTGTGATGCAACACGTGGATCAAGATTCAGTACAAATCGTTGAGGAGCTTTGTATAACAGTAAGGTGAGCAGGCACAATGCGATACCACCGACACAAAAAAAAATAATGCATATGTATCGATCACGCAAGCATACCATGACCTGGCCCCTAACCCTAACCCTACGAGATTTTCCCTACCGTATTGTATAGCTTTTTTAGAAGATGAAAGTCAATATATCTTTGGTTTAATCAAGCGTGACGCCATCTTTTTTAATATGCAAAGTAATGCGATTGTTCTTGATCGTATTATTACGAGGGCTATCAACAATTGAGATCGGACTCACCGCTGTGCCATCGAGTTCAACATCCATCACATGAGTACGTTTTGAAGCTGGATTATCTTTTGTTTGTGTGAAGCTCTTAAACGTTATCGTTGCTTTTTTCCACGTAGCTTCTGGATTATTTATTTGAATCGTAAATGATTCACCTTGTTGCAACGTAATCTCTTTATTCACTTTATCATCGGCATCAACAGAGAATTGTGAAGATAATTGTCTGTTGTTTGCAGTATCATTGGTGCTCAAGGTAATAAATACCGGTGAAGACAACTGATTGTGAATAGAAGTTATGGTGACTTGAGCTTCTAAGACTATCGGTAGTGCGCTTATTGCGAGAGCGATTAATTTCTTCATAGCATCTCCTAAAAAAATTGACTAATACAGTATTATGATAGTCAAATTATGGTTGGAGAGTAAATACTAGCGATTACTTTAATACCTGTATTCTGGTCGCAATAGTGAAAAGCAAAATTCCGGCTGCAACTGATGCATTGTACGAAATGCTTGGCTCGCGCTGTGAAAGCATGATAGACGTGCCTTCTTTTTGCACTTGTGGAGAAATACCCGTCGCTTCGTTACCAATAACCAAACATATTGGCTGTTTGTATTCAACTTCAAGCGCGTTTTTGCCACCTAATGCAGCGCAATACAAGGTGTATCCTTGTTTTTTTAATTCTTGTGCAGCTGCGATAGCGCTTGGTGCTTCGTAAATTGGCAAGTGTTCAGCAAGACCGGCAGATGCTTTGAGTGCAGCGGCATTAATCGGTGCGGATGATTTTTGAGAAATCACAACACCATGTACACCGGTGCAGTATGCTGTACGGAGAATAGCACCCATGTTTCGAACGTCTTGGATCGAATCAAGCATCAAAATAAATGGATGGGTTTGGGGAGAAAATGGTTTTTTTTGAGTTATAAACGGAGTGGTAACACCAACAAAGCCTTGATGATCCGGTGTTTGTGCAAAACGGGTCAAAGTATCACGAGTAACATATTTTATGACAACGGTGCTTGGCAAAAGGCTTTTAATTTCATTAAACGCTTTTGGGGTAGGCTGGGTTGTATACAATACGAGTAATTTACGCTTTTTTGCGCGCAAAACTTCACGTATTGGATGAAGTCCATAAATATATTCTTGGTTTGCCGGATTGGTTTGTTGTTTTGACACGGAATGGCTATTTTTGTTTGGGTGTGATACAAATATGTTAGTAATTTAGCACACTTTGCGTAGTTTATGAAGCCAAGATTTTCCAAAAGAACCCAAAACCGATCATTTATCTATATGCTTTTTTTGATTTTTAGCTTAGTTCTTGGACTGGCTTCCATAAATAACTATTCAGTGCCCATTCGACCATTGGCTAAGGTGGTATCTTCGTCAGCTCAATTAGTGGCCAAAAAATGCCATCATATTGAAGTTGCAAAAAAAGAACTTATTATTGGCAAGCCCCATCCGCTATCAAATGTCTATTTTATGCCTGATGATAAAGTACTATTTAAAGATGTTATGTTGGGCTTGATCCATTCAGAACATGTTGGCATCGATATTGCTGCATTTACTTTTAACTACAAGCCATTTGCCGATGCAATTCTTGATGCTGCAAAGCGTGGCGTAAAGATTCGTATTGTTGCTGATGGTAATAATGCACAAAGTCCCTATAGCAAGGTGGCAGATTTGAAGCATAAAAATATTGCGCGGTATGTTTTCCAATCTTCTAAGCAGAGTAAATGGGAACCGCTGATGCACCATAAGTTTATGATTTTTAAATCGACACTGGGTGGGCGATCATTTTTGGAAAAAGGTTCTTTTAATTTCAGTCAATCTGCTCTTAATAATCAAGAAAATGCTGAAATAACTTCAAGTAAAGCTATGATTCAACGCTTTAGTCAGCAATTTGAATTATTGATAAAACGATCAAAGCTTTATAAGTCTCATTGACTTGTCTTTTACTACCAGCACTGATTACACTTGGCCAAAAGAGGTATTGCATGATGGTAGTATTGTTTTTTCTGGCCACAATGGTATGTGCACAAGATGACACAAAAATTGTTTTGCTCAATGCGATTCCTCGCTTACTTGATGATTTTGACAATTTTAGTGATCAGCATCGAGTTTCAAAAGATTTTAAAAAAAATTCTCAAGAATTTCTCAAAAATGCTATTTATAGATTAATTGGCATATCCCCTGATGATCGTGCAAAGCTATTAGATCCAAAGACATCGGTTGAAGATGTTACGGCAATTCGCTATAAGATTGGTGCGCAACGTAATGCATGGAGCAAGCATATCCCGCCATTACGCAAAGCGCTTAAAGACCCAGAAGCGTTAATTGATTCAATTAAAACGTACGTAGAAAAAATCAAAGAGCATGTACCAAGTGATTGGTATAGCGTGGTCCAAAAATGGATCGACACGCTCAAAACCGATCATCTTGATGCTTTCAAGAAGTGGGCCAAGGCGACTACCAAATTTATTGATGATCTTGATGGTTTGTCCAAGGAATATGTGGGCAAAGACTTTCAAGTTCTCGGTTTGACCACCGAAGAGGTTGAACATTGGTTCAAAGATACCGAAGATCCTGTCTCTGATTACGCCAAAGCTATTGATGAAACCTTAAAAAAACCATTTGATTTGTTGATGAAAGGTCTAAAATCGTTAGATCCCGCAATTATTGATTTTCCAGCGTTAAAAAATTCCCTTGCTGAGGAAATTGACCGCTTAACGTCTCAATCAAAGCCTCAAATTCTGCAGGAAGAGGAGCCACAAAATGGTACTCCTGTCCGTCAAAAGAAAACGATAGACTTGAAGCATGCAACGCTTGACGAGAAATAAGCTTTGAGGATGATCCATATACTGCATCTCCGACGATCGGATGGCCTATAGCCGCACAATGGACGCGAATTTGATGGGTGCGCCCGGTCACGGGGAAAGCTGTTATGAGTGATGCCTCTGTATAAGTAGCTTTGGTTTCATAATGAGTTAATGATGGACGCCCTGATCCATACATATGGGTCATTTTATGGGGTTCGGAGCGATGACGATCTATAGGAAAGTCGATGCTGCCTTCTGGTCCTGGATTGCCTTGTACTACTGCGGTATAGGTCTTTTTGATCAAACGATCTTTAAACATTTGACCAAGCTGCGTCATGCCATACGCGGTGCGCGCTATTACCATGATACCTGAAGTATCTTTATCAAGGCGGTGAACGATGCCTGGGCGGTCATTGCTGCCTACGGTTGCAATATCATTAAAATGAGAAATGAGCCAATCGACTAAAGAAATGCCTTGGAAGCCTGACAGCGGCGCATGGACGATGAGCCCAGCAGGTTTATTGATAATCAGAAAATGTTCATGTTCAAAAATAACCTGAACCGCTAAGTGTTCGACGGCTTGGCGAGGCTTTTCTAGTGGTGCCGGTGCAGGAAAATATACTTGGACCGAATCTTGATTTTTTACGAGAATGCTATGTTTACTTGCAGGTGATCCATTGATTTGGACGTGACCGGCATCGATACTTTTTTGAAAGAAAGAACGGGAATAGCCAGGGAATGCAGTGGCCAAGAATTGGTCAATACGTTTACCTTCAGCTTCAGGTTCAACCGTTTTAAATAGGGTTGTATCAGGCGTGATTGCGTGTGTGAATTCCATAATAATGCTATTTCTCGTTATAATTTCAGGGTAACTACTATAAATTTTTAAGTCAAATGGACAATTATGTGCTGGTTGTATAAAATAAAAGAGAATTGTTCTGGGATAGCGAGAGTTACAAGGAGACTGTATGGTGCATCATAAAATTATTGATCAAATTCGCTCCCACCGCGATACGGTCTTGGCCCAAGATTCTCCCCTCGGAGTTATGCTTTGGCACGAACTTCTCCGTTTACATCCTGCCGACATTGCCCAATGTATATCACAGTTTGACTATGATGACGCAACTGCGTTCTTTTTGCAATTTCCTGAAGACATTCGGATCGAAGTTTTTAACGAATTATATACTAATTTAAAGATTGCCTGCTTTGCAGCGCTCAATGATCACGACCGTCGCACGATTTTATCCCATCTTTCTATCGACGAAGTTACCGACTTTTTTGATGAACTCTCTGATGAACAATTAAAAGAATATATAAAATACGTTCATACCAAAGATCGCGAAGAACTCTTATCATTGCTCCAATTTACGCCAGATTCTGCTGGTGGGAGCATGGAAACCGATGTTCTGACCTTGATGCAGGACTTTACAGTTGAAAAGAGTGTTTCTATTCTTCAACGCTTACAACCAAAAAAATTATTACAGCAAATTTATGTGACTGACCAACACAATCAATTGGTAGGTCATATAAATCTTGAAGATTTGCTCTCTAATCATCCAAAGGCACGTATTTCTTCATTCTTGCAACCCAATGAATTGGTGGTGCAGGGTGATGAGGACCGAGAAGAAGTAGCAAAACAAATGCTTCACTATAATTTAAACTCGGTACCCGTAGTTGATGATGAAAATGTCTTTTTAGGAGTAATTGCCGGAGATACGGTTGCAGAAATTATCGAAGAAGAGGCATCTGAAGATATTTACCGTTTGGCAGCGATGGCGCCTATTCGGCATACCTACTTTGAAACGCCGTTCTTTAAATTGCTCTATCAACGCAGTTCTATCTTATTAATACTTTTGATCGCACAATCGATTTCTAGTGTGATTATGCATTATTATGAGCATATTCTTGCTGGTTTTTTGATGATATTTGTCCCAATGCTTATAAGTACCGGTGGTAACACCAGTAACCAATCTTCAACGTTGGTTATCCAAGGTATGGCAACCGGTGAAATTGATGATGGCGCAATTTGGCGTTTCATCAAGCGTGAAATGTTGATGGCGGTATGTATCGCAGGCCTTTTGGGTCTATTTTCATTCCTGCGCATCTATTTCACGTACGGCAAGCTCTGGGCTTCTTTCACAGTTAGCTTATCGCTAGCGTGCATTGTCCTTTGTTCGGTGATACTGGGCAGCTGTATGCCAATCCTTCTTAAAAAATTAAATATGGATCCTGCGCACTCTGCGGGACCGCTCTTGGCAACCCTTATGGATATCATTGGTTTAACGCTTTATTGTACAATTAGTTCATTTATGTTGCGTTAATTGACCAAATTTGATAAAAATTGAAAGAAATATACGGTATTTCTTGACAAAATGCTGCTGTATTTATAATATTTTAATCGTTCTTGAGCCGTGAGCCGCTAGCTCAGTCGGTAGAGCAACAGCCTTTTAAGCTGTGGGTCGTTGGTTCGAATCCAACGCGGCTCACCATATCTTTAATTTATGCGTCCCTATCGTCTAGCCTGGTCTAGGACATCGCCCTTTCACGGCGGAAACAGGGGTTCGAATCCCCTTAGGGACGCCATAGTTTTAATATTTCATATATCTTTTTAATGATCCCAAATATATTAACTCCATAAGGATACTTATGTTTAAGCGAGTTCATGCATGGTTAATGATTTGCATATTTAGTTTTTCATTGGTGGGCGCACATCATCCTGAAGAACAGAATAATTCTAAAGTTTGGAAAAATGCATTATTTGGAGCGGTTGCAGTCGGAGCAGCATATTCTTTAATGTTTTGGTTACCTCAAACGAAAGCCTTAATCGAAAATTTTGATTTTTGGTACGCCGTTCAAACTACGCATGTACCACGCGTTGCTCTTGATGCGGCAACTATTGCAGCATGTGCTGTAGCTATTCACGAAATTAATAAAGAAGAACAGCCATCTAAAAAATCAAGACATTGATTTTTATATTAAAAAAAAATTATTTAAATGAGAAGTTGAAAAACTTCTCATTTTCTTTATGTACAATTAGTTCTCAGCTCCAAAGCGATTTTGGGAATTAAAATTATTAAAAATAGAGCTGAATTATGTTTTTAAAATAAATTTTTTACCCATTTTATTTAGCGCATTATTATATATATAAAATTTTTAATGTTTACAATTTGAAGTTTATTTTTTTTAATTTAGAATGAATGCTCGTAAACCAAGTGAGACATTTATGCGTAATTATTTATTAATTTTTTATATTTTGCATATTAGTATGCATCTTTTATGTGCTGATCGTGAACATGAAATGAATTTTAAGCGTGTCTGTTCTAGTGCTGTCTATTGGAATCAAAAATATTTAGAACGAAATATTCAGAATGTGAAATATTTAACCTTGGATGAAAAAATTCAGGCGTATCCCTATTGCGAAAAGTATCTTAATAGATATTCAATAAACACGGCGCATAGTCCTAGCGAATTACCCTATTTACTAGGTTATTATGGAACAGGATTTGTCGGTTGTGGAGTAATGCTATTGGGGATGAGGGCTTTTTTCGGAGAAGATTTTGGACGCGTCTTTTCATTTAAAAGTATTTTTATGTTAACTTCAGCTCCTGTATGGATGACCGGTTATGTTTATGGCGTAGCAAGTTGGAATCAGAAAATTCAAAATAGTTATAATCAGCGAACTAAGATGATTCAAGACTTACCGCATTCTATATAAATATCAGAGTTGTAATGAGAGCAGGTTATTTATAATTTCATTACTTTCTAGGTTACTTATATATGTTCATTATTGGGTTGGTTCAGGGCTTATTTTTTTTAATTACATTCCTATAATTGAGAATATGAATCGACTTCTCAGATTGTGAAAATTTAAGTTTTTGATTAAGTATGGATATAATTCCTCGTTTTCTTCAAACATGCCAGTTCGTATTTGAGCTATTAGTCTGGGTCTCATTTGGATTTTACATATTTTTCTTAAGTCGATATTTCATTCGGAAAAAAGAAAAAAGTAAAAAAAATATTGAAAGACGCTGCGAAGAACTACGTAACCAATTTAAAAAATGATTTTAAATTTTCGAGAATTACCTTATTCTTTTTATTTACATCTCAATTTCTTAGTGAAATACCACAATATCCGTTTATAAGCGTTAACAATTAATGCAGCAACTGATATTTAATTATGGCTGAAATATATAATTCAAAAATTAAAAAATCTTTTAATTATTCCCGCAAACTAGAGAAATCCCCTTGGAAGATAAAATTATTTTAATTCATACAATATTAGAGCGTCATATTCTTACCGAAAATTTTTATACGACTGTGTTAAATGTCTTTCATAAAGAATATAATATCGATCTTTTTACCAACAATGATTATGAAAGTGAAATAAGCGCTTACAAGCATGTATTGAGGAGCAAATTGACCCAGTACTTGGGAAAAATCTATACCTTTGAAGAATTAAGTGAAATGGCTTTGGATAATAATTCTGCTTTATATTACAGAATGTTAAACGAAGAATATAAAGGTGTTATTGCACAAGAAACCAGAGTTTTTTCAGCTGATTTGCGCGAAAAATTTGCGAGAGATGGCATATCAAAAAAATCATTCTTACAAACATTATGGCAATCAATAGCTAACTTTCTGAAATAAATTATTCGATATATTTAGCGAGCCATTTGTACTTGATTACTTTGCTTGAGATTCTTTAAGTTTTTCGTTGATTAAAGAAATTTTATATAAGCTACTTCGATGCAATATTTTATCATATGCTATGGTGCTAGTAATATATGCACCGCATATGAGAGGGACTGTTATGATACCTAGTATCGCTCCTTGAAACTCTTCGGGCATATTATATATTTCGTATCCACATAACCAATTTATTCCAATGATGCTCAAAGTTGTGCCAACGACAAATAATCCTAGTTCTTTGGCAGCTTGTTTGGGAGGGGTGGAGTCCGGGCTAGCAGGTAGCGTTCTGTTTACTTTTTCATAGTTATTACAGATTTGGATAGCCTTTTCTGCTTGCGTAATCGTAATTTTATCAATCTTGTTAAGACTTCTTTTTAAGTTAATCGCAAGAAGTTTATTTGCGTTGGTATAAACTTCTTCAATTGCTTGATTTCTTATGCCTTCGCAATGGTTTGTAGTCGTAGAAATAGAGATTATTAATAGAATAAAGTAAAACATACGGTATTTTAGTTGAGGTTCTTTAATTCTTAGATTAGGACAATATAAATAAAAGACAATTAGTAAACATACAGGCTTCCCTATAATTTTTAAATTTTGACAAACTTCAAGCATGCATTATATCTTGCATGTATGGTTTTTCGAAAGATTTTGTTCCAATCATTGTTGTTTTTTTGTACCGTTCAAGTCGCTTGTGATGTGTCTTTGCTACAACACTTTCAGCGCGCTGGGTATGTAGAAATTTTAAATAATTATCACAATGCTGAAGCATTTGATTCTTTGTATGTGTTATTTGATGAAATGATTGAATTTTTACAATCTAATCCATTTTGGACTCACAAGTTAAACAGCGCAAAAGAACGTTTTATTCGATCAAAAAATAGACACCTGTATCGTACAGATTTTTTTGGATTGTATGATGAGTCAAATAGAAAAGACCGGAATCAAGTTGCTTTTTATTATTCGATTCATTTTCATGAATTTATTTTAACCTATCTTCCCGAAATTAATCGCATTCCATCAATCATTAATTTTCTCCATGCCTGTTTAGATATGCAAAAACCATACGGAACTTTAATTGAAAATGCAGCGCTTGAGCTCAATTTAAGCAGCATTTTTTCTTCAGAGTGTGGTTCACCACCCATACTGTTAAAAGTTGTTAAATACCTTCCCGCCTACAATGCATCAAGACCTCATTATGATGGCTCTGCATTTTCATTATTTCTTGATAGTACGGATAATCAATCGTTATTGCTTTCTCCTTACAAATCCTCATTCAGTTCTAATGATTTTTATTGTCCGCTGAGAAATTTTCCTAGAAAATCTATTCAAAATTCATTGTTACTTATTCCCGGTGCATTACTTACTGAATATTCAATATATCCAACACCACACATTGTCATCAAAAGTGGCAAAACTCGCTATGCCACCATCGCATTTGCAATGCGACCACATTACACGCCACTAAAAAACGATTTTTCGCCACTTCCTGTGATAAGCATTGAATAAAATTTTTCAGCAAATTATGATGCTAAAAATGATTCTCTAATAATCAGTACTACAGGGATACGCATGTTAAATTTTTTATATTTAATACTTCTTTTAACCTCCAATTCGTTGTATCCATTAACAACGCTTCATGTAACTGCAAGTACTGACAATAATCCCGGAGGACAGGGCGATCCTGGTGAATTGAGGTATGTATTGAATCTAATGAATCAAGATTTAAATTCATTACCTGATGATTATGCAATTGTTTTTGATTTTCCCATGACCATTCAACTCAATGGTATTTTGCCCATTATTAATAACTCATTAAATCCCGTTACTATCACTATTGGTAATGCAGGAAATATTCCCACCGTTACCATCGACGGCGGTGGCGTCTATAGTGGTTTTTTTATGCCAACGGGTAATGTGACCGTTCAAAATATAATTTTCCAAAACATGGTTGCTAAAGGCGGTAATGGTGGTGACGGAATCTCCGGTGGCGGCGGTGGAATGGGTGCTGGTGCTGGTATTTATGCGCCATTCACTTTTTTAAATGGTTCAAATCCTTCAATTACTTTGAGTAACGTATCGATAAATAGCTGTTCTGCTGTTGGTGGCAATGGTGGTAATTATTCTGCAGCTACAACAGGTAATGAAGGTGGTGGCGGAGGCGGCGGCTTTAGCGGTAATGGTGGTTCTATTACTACAACCGGAAGCACTGGCGGCGCAGGCGGTGGAGGTTTTGGTGGGGATGGCGGCAATGTTACCGTTTCTACCGACTTTCCCGAAGGCGGCGGCGGAGGCGGCGGCGGTGGTATTGGTTCTCGTGCCACAATCGGTACAATAACGAATTTAGGTAATGGTGGTTCTGATCAAGATGATGGCCAAGGTGGCAGCTGTTATTTTTCTAATATTACCGCGGGTAATGGTGCTGGTGGTCATACTGGTGGCATCGATGCCGGCGGAGGAGGAGGCGGTGGCGTTGTTGGCGTTGGAAATTCTGGCGGTGGCGGCGGTGGAAGCTTAGGATTTGATGGAAGTCTGCCCGAAGGTTCTATTCCACCAGGTGGTAGCGCACAAGCATCAGGCGGTAATGGTGGTGATGGCGGCGGCGGTGCTGGAGGCGGCATAGTTGTTACCGGTATTACTAATAATATCGATGGTAAAGCAGGCAGTGGTGGCTACGCAGGCGGTGGAGGCGGCGGTGCCGGTATTGGCGCATCCGATGCAGGTTATTCCGTTCAAGGCGGTAATGGCGGTGTTGGCGGCGGCGGAGGCGGAGGTGGTGTCAACCTATCTGGCTCAACACCCGCTGATGGAGGCAACTCTGAGGGTGGTGGAGGCGGCGGTGGCGGACCTACTTCCGGAAGTAATGCATCAGGCGGTTCTGATGTAGGAAATCTAGGCGGCGGCGCTGGAGGAAATGGTGCAGATAATGTTGGCTTTGGCTTCGGCGGAGGCGGCGGTGGAGGTGGAAGTGCTCTCGGCGGTGCAATTTTTGTTGATCGTAATTTGAGTTTTACTATCCAAGCGCTTTCGGGAATTCCTACGACATTTAATACATCAAACAACACTATTCAAGCAGGATCAGGCGGTAGTGGTACACTCGGTGGTGGCACCGATGGGCAACCAGGATCCGCATTAGGAAATAGTATTTTCTTGAGAGCTGGATCATCATTAACCTTTAATGCAGATGATGTTAACGATCTTTTAACGCTCGGTGACCAAGTTGCTTTTATTGATGATACATCTTTCGGTGCTGGCGGCACTTCAGTGCTTGTAACAGGAAATGGCACCGTAATATATAATGGTACAACCGATTATGCCGGAAATATTCAGATCAATAACGCAAATTTTAAAGTAAATGGACAGATTGATACTGCACCTATTTCTGTATGCAGAAACGTTGGATTCAGTACGCAAAGAGGTACGTTGAGTGGTTCAGGAACAATGACAGGAAATGTCTTTGCAAATTCCGGAACGATTTCTCCTGATACTGGTCAGACACTTACGTTAGGAGCTTTAACGTTAACTCCCGCAGATCCAATGAGTGGTACGTTGGGGAGTCTTGTGCATATTACCATTGATACCAATGGAACTTCACTTGTTGCAGTGAATGGAACTGCTACATTAGCCGGTGTCTTGGAAATTGATTTAGATCCAAGTGTACAATCTGGCACGTATGTGATTCTTACTTCAACCGGCATTACGGGTACCTTTGATTCGGTTACGTTTACCGGATCAACGCCGCAGTATGTTTTGTCATATCTTCCCGTTGATAATCCTACCTTTGTTCAACTTGAGATTTTAGCGCCTTCATCTACAGTACAACCAGTATCAAATCTTAGAGGTAGGCAGAAGAAAAATGATTTTGGATTTGAATATGAGTTATATAATCAGTTAACTTGGAAGGCGAGTCCTTCTGTAAGTATTAAGAGTTATATTATTTATCGTGATGATAATAAAATTGCAACAGTAAATCAGTCAACGCATACCTACCAAGACCATAATCGTCCACGTGGTGTATCGTCTGTTTATTCCGTAGTTGCATTTGATAATAACGGCAATTTCAGTTCACCGGTGACCATAACTATTTCAGGAAAATGAGGATAATAAGAATGTATAAAAAATTTAGTGTCCTATTATTTTCCGTAGTGATCAACACATTGGTCTACGCTCAATGTGAGCCATCATGGATTGAATTAAAGCCCAGCTATTTTTTCTTTACTCAATCGCCGATGAAGGATGTGTATGATAAGGGTGGTTTTCAAATTCAAGCATGTGCTTCTTCACCCATCTGTTATTCTCTGGATTTGTACGGGAGTATTGGTTTTCGCAAAGCATGGGGTCATGCATTAAATAGTTGTGAAGAAACAAGTTTGACCGTTATTCCCGTAGATATTGGCTTAAAACCAGTATTTAGTTTTTGTGAATGCTACAATTATTACTTTGCATTTGGCCCCCGTTATTTTTATGTGCATCAACATAATTGTTCACCATATGTTGATAGTATTATTAATAAAAGTGGCATCGGATTTTTTGTAAATACCGGGTTTAATGTACTCTATAGAGATTGTTTCTTGATTGGTCTTTTTGCTGAATATTCCTACGAAAAGAAAAAAGTTTGCCCGCAAAGACCACGCGTTTATAGTAATGGCAGTGTCCAAATCGGTGGAGTTGCTGTAGGTATAAGTGTTGGTTACGAGTATTAGAATTCTCTATTTATAATTAAGACAGAGCGGTAAAAAATTTTTACCGCTCTTTTTTTTGAAAGGATTAACGATTGCAACAGTAAGTATTATTTTTGCTAGCTGATCGAAGAATGCATGGAATAGCCGAGCATTCTGTTACCGTGGTTGAAATAGGGAAAGAAGTATTTCCTAATGCATCGACAGTAACTATGTAATACGTATTTCCTACCCAAGGTGCATTTCGATAAATATCATATTCCAAGGCAGAAGTTGCAGGAATTGTAGCTACTAATTGTGATAAGTTTGCATCTCTATAAATACGATATTCTACCGGTGTGTTTCCCGATGTTGGTGCAGACCAAGTGAGACGATAGATAATTGATGTATTTAATAAAAATACATTGGTAATAATTGTGCCCGTAAAATTAAGTGGCGCATCAACAATCCCTGTAAAAATAACGCCCACATTGTTATTAAATGTATCGACCACATAGACATAACGATCGTCTGGCGTAATTGCTAATGATACGAAACGAGTCAAAGAAGGCACAATTAATCCTGGTGTGTACAATGTGTTATTATATGTTGGGCTTGATGGATTGGTATCTATCACGCTCACGCTACTGATGTCACCACTTGCACCAATAAAATTTGAAACATATACATAGAGACCATTCGTCGTAGTTGCTGCATCGTTAGGAAAATTAAACGCACCGATAAGGCTTGGAGCGCTTAATACAGTATTAAATGTTGGACTTGCTGGATTGGTATCAACGACGGTAACATCCGCGCTTGAACCATCAGTAACATAAGCAAAAAATCCATTTTTGGTGAAAGAAAATCCTTCGGGTTGAGCATTAACTACATTAAGGCCTGGTGTTGTTAGCACTGTATTATAATCAGGACTAGAAGGATCAATATCTACAACATTCATGCTTCCCGTAAGATTTGCAATATAGGCATAAAGCCCGCTTGGTGTTATTTCAATATCAAATGGATTGTTCAGTACCCCAACTAATGCGGGTGTAGCTATAACCGTATTATAAGTGCCACTTGAAGGGTTGATATCAATTAAATTAACGCTGTCGTCGCCAGTATTGGTGACATATGCAAACAGGCCATTAGGTGTTATGGCGATGCTGTTTGGACTGTCAAAAACACCAATAAGACCAGGTGCTGCAACCAAGGTATTAAAATTTGGGCTTGTTGGATCTGTATCAATTACAAGTACACTATTGCTATTGCTATCACATACATAGGCAAATGCTCCATTAGGTGTAATTGCTATGCCATTTGGAGAATCAAAGGTACCGACGAGTGCTGGTGCACTCACTACCGTATTAAAAGTTGGGCTTGATGGATTAGTATCAATTACACGCACGCTATTGTCACCACCATTGGTTACATAGGCATACAAGCCATTCGGCGTTATTGCTATATAACGTGGAACGTCAAATCCTCCAGTGATAAAAGCAATAAATGTGTTAACTTCAGCAGCAGTACCTACATGTGAAAACGCAAGAGCAAAACAAAAAAAAATAATTTTCAACATTAATAACCTCAATGGTTGAAGGATTCGTAAATCGTTACTGAAGCTTAATTTTTTGCGATAAAAAAAATCAAGTATGTCTTTTATTGACACAGTTTGAATAGAGTATTTAGGATAAAAGTTCGATACGACTTTGTTCAGTTCTATGCTGAACAACTTTTAACATTAAAATTAGGAATAATCCCATGAAATTATTCAATAGAATTGCTTTTGTAATTTTGTTATTAGTTACCAATTCTATATCGGCAAGAGATGTAATACTTGAGTTTAAAGGCGCTTATTTTCTTCCAACAAATGATATTTTTAAATCAATGTTTCATCGTGGTGGGGCATTGTATGGTCCAGAGCTAACGGTGCAACTATGTCCTGAAAGTTGTTTATATGGATTTGCAAGTGTTGATTATTTGAAAGCCCATGGAAGATCGATTGGTGAATGTGATCCTACTAATGTTCAATTAATACCATTAGCTTTTGGTCTTAAATATTTTATTCCTCAGTGGTACGATTGTGTTGATTTCTATCTTGGATTAGGGTTCCAAGCGATTGATGTTCGTACCAAAAATTGCATTGCAGGTTCCGTAACAAGATTTACTAATTGGGGATTTGGTGGCATAGCTAAAGCAGGTTCTTACTGGTATTTACCATGTAATTTTGTAATTGATATTTTTGTTGATTATAGTTTTGTTAAAGTTGATCGTTGCGGCTCAAGCCCTTGCCTTGATTTTCCAAAAGCCAATATTAGTGGCGCAATTTTCGGCGTAGGATTAGGATATAAGTTTTAAATTTTAGAAGCACTCGTGAGATACTATTTCACGAGTGCTCTATGAAATTTAAGAGTTTGGTTGTTCGCTTTTTTTCTTGAATTAATGGCATGCTTATATTTAAATAAAATAAAAAAAGAATAAGGAGTTGCATGCATATAATTTTTATTATTTTTTTTACGGTATTTTATTCGATGGCAATGCAAAATAATTCTCATCCATTTTCTTATGATCTTGATTTAAAAATAATAAATAATAATTCTGCGGATGAAGTGACTGTATGCTGTCATGGATACGGTGACTCTAATGCTTTTGTTGATACGGTTAAATCATATAATATTTTTGACCACGCATTGCTGGGTTTTAATTTTCCTGATCATCATATTAATGATTCGTGTGATCATAGTTCGATTGCTTATGGGACAATTAAAGAAATTCTTCCCTTGCTTTATATGCTTAAAGAATGTGTTGATACGTATAATTTTTCAAAAATCAATCTCTATGGGTTTTCTGCTGGTGGCGGTGCGATAATTAACGCTCTTGGAGTTTTGAACACTTATATTCATTCAGATGAATTGCTCAACATTGGTATTACTAAAGAAATTGCCGAAAAAATTCTTGGTCGTCTGCAAAATGGTTTGGTGATATTAGAGTGCCCATTAAAATCGGTAAGAGAAATCATTGATTTAAGAGGAACTTCTAAAAATCTTGCATTAATGGCAAAGAATTATGATACGAACAAAATGAATCCTATTGATACGATCGAACGACTAAAAAATTTGAATATTACAGTATTATTATATTTTGAAAATCCAGATGAAGTTATTGGTAATCGAGATGATGAATTATTTATCAACAAGATAAAAAATATCACATCGATTTCATTACATGTACTTACTGGTTCTTATGGTGGGCACTGCGCGTATCATAAAAATGTATGGGATAAATATAAAAAATTGCAATAATGTTAGGTGATGGCGACCATGAAGTTTTTGTGTAGTTTACTTGGCGTATTCTTTTTTTCTATGAATTTTTGCTCTGACCACATAGCTCTATTGGCCGAATTTAAAGCTGATTTACTTATGCGGGCAGGTGATTTCGCTCAGATAAATCGTAAAGTAGTTATGCAACCTATTTTTTGGGAGCAAGCATATACCGCCTATGTTTTTAACCAATTAAAAAACGAGTCATTGTCTATTGAGCATGTAATGCAAATCTCCCAACGTGTTAAATCGAAATCATTGTGGGAAGCAGTCATTGCAAGTGAAGAAGATAGCATGTGTCATAAAATTCTTTCCTGTACAGATCAAAATATACTTCCGTATTACAAAAGCGCTTGCACTCAGTGGGGAAAACAACAAGCATCTCTTGAGCAAGATTGGAAAGAATTTGCTTCACGCTATGTAGCAAACAATAATTGAAAGATAACGGTATAATGAAGCAAATGTTTTTTGTTTTAATATTTTTTTTTGGATTCACTTCTATGCATTCACACACACGATTATTGGTTGCCGGGGGATTTTTGGTAAAAGACAATAAAGTTCTTTTGGCTCTACGCGAAAATACTTCAGGTGATAATGGCGTCTATGGATTAATTGGTGGAAAGGTTGAATTGGGGGAACCGATTCATGAAGCATTGATTCGTGAAATTTATGAAGAAGTAGGGGTTTGTGGTAAAACCTGAAGATATATATCTTATCCACGTCATTTCATTTAAACGAGAGAATGGCGATGAAATCATCAGTTGTGATTTCATGGTGACCGATTGGCAAGGCGAACCTTATAACAAAGAATCGCGCAAGCATGCTCATATTGCATGGTTTGATCTTGATGATTTACCTGCTAATATTCTGTCATGTCATAAAACCGCCTATGAATTATATAAAAAGGGAATTCATTATTCATCAGCAGGTTGGTGACAGTTCCATTCATTAGCAAAAATACATAACACACTATTTCTTTATACTTGTTTTATTTGCAATAGAATATAATCGTTTAATTGTATGTATAAATTAATTAAGGTAAAAAATGTCTGTGTATTTATTAGTAATTTTCTATTCATTTTTTTGTTTCTCTCGAGAAACGTTTGAGTTGTATCAACCCTCCCGTGATCGTCAATTTTTATGCTCTATACTCAAAGAACATGCAGCGCATTTGTTGGATGTTATTCCCCTTGAAGAAGCATTAACAGAGTTAGAAGATAGTTCTCAATTATCTATTCTTAAATTAGAGAATATACCAATAGGTTTTATTAATTACTGTATTTTTAATAAAACACTCTTAGGATTTCCGTTATATCAATATGGTTTTATTAACGGGATCGCCGTGGCTAGTAACTATCAAAAAATGGGCTATGGTAAAAAATTGGTCCAGTATTGTATTAATGAGTTAGAAAAAGATTTTTTTCCCTATGTTCGCCTTCAGGTAAAATCAGATAATCAGGCTGCAATTGGTTTTTATTGCCATCTCGGTTTTAAAAAAATTGAACCTTCGGTATATCGTAATTCAATTGAATACTATCAATTTGAATTGCAATTAAGATAAGGGGCACAATTACTATGCCCCTCTATATAAGACGCAAATTCCCCTGTACGTCTTGTGGTATTAGAATTATTGTAATGTTTTTTTTGCAATATATTCTATCTTTAGTGCACAATGATTTTTTAAAGCTTGGTTATATGAAAATACTGCTTTGCCATACACTCCGATAAATAAGGGAATCATTCCGATAGCAATAAGTACTTGAGCGAGTTCTGGCGCTTCAGATGGATTAAGCCCCAATAGTGCGGTCATTAAAAGAGTGCATATAACGGGTAGAGTAGTTAGCAGTGCCCAACTACTTATGTATTTCATTAAATACGCTTCATTTTCAAATATGCTAT
Source organism: bacterium (assembly GCA_023428375.1). GTDB lineage: Bacteria > Babelota > Babeliae > Babelales > Babelaceae > JAEYYR01. The sequence goes on from JAEYYR010000004.1 coordinate 92,413, forward strand.
GCACGCATTTCTGTTTCATATAATCAATGCACATCTGTTGCAACTGTTCGCTTTCAAGTTTATTAAGCATGCACGGATATGCCCGCAATTCATGATTAATTATTTCTGATGACCACTGCTTTGTTGCCTCTTGAATTCTTTCGATATGAATAATGCGATCGGTTTGTATATCGTTTGAATAATGATTATTAAGATGTGGAAAAAATACTGTTGTTTTTTTCATGGTGAACCCCTGTGTTCTCGTCGTCATATATTAAAACAAAAAATATAAAATTCAAACTGTAAACATATAAAACATTAAAATATTTTTTTATGTGTTATATTAACTAAAAAATGCTAGTTTTTTTTATTTATTGAGCTATTCTACAAACAGTTATTCACATTATTCGTGTATTTATGAAAATCTTATTAAATCTCTTATTATCAATCTTGTTTATATCATCGATTACCGCCTTAGACACTCAAATCGATACAGTGCCAATCGCCACAGAAATTTATTACATCATTGGATTGCGATCATTGCAATCAACCACACAAAGCAAAAAAAATAATTTATTTTCAAAGCTGCAAGTTCTTATGCATGACTATCCCGTCAATAAACATAACAAGTATGGAAATTCGCCGCTCTGTGATGCGGTATACCACGCTGATATTGAAATTGTTACTTATCTACTCAGTTTGCCTCAAATTTTGGTTGATAATGGAAATATAGATCGAGGAACGACCCCTTTGATGGCAACCGTATTGGCCCTAGATTCGAATCAGTATGTACGTAGTGGTAAGCATAGTGAAGCCTTTGTCGGCAATATGTATGCTGTAGCAGCATTGCTTATTAATCATGGTGCAAATCTCTATCAAACAGATAATTTAGGACGCACGGTATTTGATTTAGCTAAAAAATTTCATTTTTATGACTATAAAAAATATTTATCTACACTCAAAAAAAAATGCCCAATCTGCTGTGATAAATTAGTTTCTCATGATGCAACGTGGTTGCCATGTGCGCATCAGTTTCATGAAACGTGTATACAGAAGTGGGAAAATTCTGATTGCTTCACTAACGACTGTCCAATATGTCGGACTCCTATGTATGAAGACAATTGGTAAACAATACATTGCAACTTACTGACCTCAAAATAACTAAAATTCCTATTTTTAAGGCTTCATCATGCTTGATAAAAAAATTATTTTAACATTCTGCGTTAGTATTTCACTTATCGCTGAACAGCAACAAAATCCTTTTAATCTACCTAAGCCTGTGCAAGATTTTGCAGTAGGCTTTACTATTGGTGCCGTTCAAGGAGGAGTAAATCAAGTAATGGATGAATATATTTATATGACTGAAGATCAGGACACATATGCTAATGAAAAAATATTGCAAATGACAACATTGTTATTGTCTCATAATGCAATGCTTAGATATGAAAAAAAGAATCATTTGCATTCAACTACTATGGTAGGTGCTTGCGTTGGTCAGATCGTAGTAGAATCTTTTATAGCAAGCTATGCTTCTGTCGATGGAAAATGGGACACATCCATTGTCTTAAATTTGAATACTCTCGTTGCTTTAGGTTCCAATTTATATGATTTATATTCAAAAAATGAAAAAAAGAATAGTTAGTTTTTGAGACATTGTAAGGTTTTATATGGTAAGATTAATAGTATTGATTTTTTTTATGGTCAGCAGCTTGCAAGCTCATCAGGATAATAATGAAAAATTCATGGGATTTATTAGTAAAGATCAATTGCAGGATTTTGCTGTAGGTTTTGGTATGGGAATTTGTCATGGAGCTGCAAATAATGTTGTGACACGTTACACAGATTCAAGATTAGTTGGCAAAGATGCGATTAATTGGGATAAATACCTCTTCAATTTTGTCAGTTTTGGGGCCGCGCATGCGCTTAACAAGGAATACCTTGTGCAAAAATATGCTGTTCCAGCCTCAAAGAAGTATGGGGTTCACAGTGGTCCTAATCTACCTACAGCTTTTGGTCATGGGCTAGGCCAAATAATTGCAGAATCATTTGATCCGCAAAATCCAACAAAACCTATGTTTAAGATAAACATAACACTTATTTGTGCAGCAGCTGCTTCAATGTTGAGTAATATAAAAACAAATTAAATTATTGGCGATGATTTCATAGCCTTTTTATTGCATTCTTCAGCAGTATTTTTTTATGCTATAGTACTTCAAAATTTAATTTGAATGAGTACTCATGAAAAAATTATTATCTCTCTTTGGTATCAATCGTTCATCCCAACAATGTATGATAATCGGGCATCGTGGTGCCAGTGGCTATGAACCAGAAAATACCCTCAAATCATTTGAACGCGCTATTGAAATGGGCGTATCAATGATCGAACTTGATGTATATATTTGTGCATCAGGTGAAATTGTGGTTATACACGATGATTCCGTTGACAGAACAACAGATGGCACGGGATTAGTAGAAGATGGAACCTGGGAAGAATTGCGTCAGCTAGATGCAGGAAATGGTCAACGAGTACCTCAATTGATACAAGTATTTAATCTCGTTGATAAACGTGTTGCCATTAATATTGAATTAAAAGGTTCTAACACGCCAAAGCCGGTTGCAGACTTAATAAATACCTATGTTGCAAAGCACCAATGGTCATACGACCATTTTCTAATTTCTTCATTTGACCATGATTTAGTTGAGGAATTTCACGAATTATGTCCTGAAGTAAAAATTGGTCTATTGTTTGAAGAACAAACATTAGGTGTGCTTGATGCGGTGAAGCGTCTTAAGGCAAGCTACGCAATAATGGATTACTATTCTGTAACGAAAGATTTTATTGCTGATGCACATAACCAAGATATTCGTGTGCTAGGATACACGGTGAATTCCAAGGAAGTTGCTGAGCAATTAAAAGAGTTTGGTATTGATGGTATTATTACCGATTATCCCGATATTTTTACCGCTTTAGTTGAATGAAAGAGTTGGCTCAGTACCAAATGACTTGGTAATGCAAGAAATGTTGGAATTCCCAGCATCAGTATGATTACCCATAATTTTGGCGATATGCATTGTAGATGCATAGTTTGTGGTAAAAAAACCCAATTAATATTTTCTTTTGGTGTGGTGCAGCAATAGGTGGTGATTACAACCGCCCAATAGAGTGCAGTAAAATAATACATTGCCCGTGGATCATACCCAAATTGATTCAAATAGGTAATCCAGATAATCGGAATTAGAACATGGAATAAGGATAGGCCGCGTAAAAAATATGAATAACGATTATCAAACATGTAATCTGCAAGTCGTATTGAGCGTTTATGAAAAATGAAATTTAAAAAGAAATCCACGTTCCACGCAATTTCCATAACTAAGATCCCGCATGCGGCAATGCTGATAAATAATGGAGAACCTGTCCACAAAGACGCGAGTGTTAAAAATAAACTTATATCCGAAAGCCACAAAAAATTCTGTGCGCCATAATGTTTGTAATAAACAGGTATTAAAACGCCGGCAAATAACGTTAAAAAATAGGTTAAATATAGCCAATTCATACGGTCTCCATTAATGCATTAAGAATGCTTATATCATCATTAAAATTATTAAAAAAAGGTTTCAAATTCGGTTTTATTTGCACCGGATATAATGTTGAAAGTCCCATAAATTTTGAGAAAAAATCTTCGAGGGTGACGACTAAACTTTGTACCGTTGATGATGTAGCACCTTGCAACGGAAATTTTGTAATGAGATAGTTGTTAAAGTACTGTACATGTGATTTAAATAATTCATACAAAAGATAATTGTTATTACGTTGACTCTCTACCGCTGAAGAAGAATAAAACGTTAATTTTTTTTCCATAAATTGTTGATTAAAGCTTTCTATAATTTGAGTCATCGTTTCGTACAACTCTGCCACAAGTGAATCTGCTAAAAATGTACGAATAGCGGGATTAAGCGATATTGCATTTTCAAGCATCTCGCGATCCATAATATAAGGAGTAGTTGCTTTCCAGAAAAGAGCTTCTAAAAGAACCGCATCAAAAAACATGCAGAATATTGCATGTTCAAGAATTGTTAAATTTTTGATTGTTGCAGGTTCGCTTCTTATTTTAGCCAACTGAGAAAGGGTATTTATACAGGTGATTTTGACATCTTTCAATACAGATCGTTTAATTCCCATAGTTTCAGATTGATAAAAATCAATGTATGGGCTGCTTAATTTGATCATTTTCTGAAGATCAACAATTACGGTTGACGTAATGTGCTTAATTACTTGGGATTCATCAGATGCTATGATAAAACCGCATAAAAATAGTAATCCATAATTGGCACTTCGAGCGAACATCATTTTCCTTTATTCATCAAAAATTTTTCTTCTTAGCTGTTTTATTTCACTGCGCTTTGATTTTTGCTTCAATCGTGTTTCTTTTGCTGATTTAGAAATTTTTGTCTTTTTGCGTATTTTTGGAGGTAACAATGCGATGCGAATTTTATCTGCTAATTTTGCTAACGCCAGTTGCTTGTTATGCTCCTGACTACGTGATTCGCTATTATGGACAATAAGATCACCATCTTTGGTCAGTTGCGGTTGAAGATTTTGTAAAACGCGGGCTTTGATTTCTTCATTTAATGCTGCAGTCGCATAAACATTCCAACGCACCGTTATTTTGGTACTCGTTTTATTAACATGTTGACCACCCGGTCCGCCTGCTCTGCTTGCAGAAATTTCAAGCTCTGTTGCTGGTATCGTTATTTCTTCGTTGATATATAAATCGTCCATAGAATCTTTCTGTTTATTTTATATTGCCGTTTATGCTCATACTGGTGCAAGGTTTTAACCATTTTCTACCGTTAACCATACTGAAGTTAAATCCGAAAAGATGTTATTGATCCTTTGGAGGGTATATGATACATATCGTTTTTGCTATAACTTATTGGTTTTGTATTCCATCAGAGCCGTTGATTGACTGGGGTATGAGTTCTCGGCAGGGTGATCGCAAATCTATGGAAGACAAACATCTTGCATTGGTTCCATTTCGCGGTGTTTCAACAAATGCATTGTTTGCTATTTTTGATGGTCATGCAGGAGTTCAAACCGCGGAAGGTGCGGCCCAACATTTAGTTTCATTTATACCTGATGAAGCAATAATTTCTCCTGAAAAACTAGGTCTTGCAATAGAGCAATTGGATGCTTTTTTATTGAAAGAGGCCCTTAAAGATTCAGGTTCTTGTGCCCTTGTTGCTCATATTAACAATAACATTTTGAATATTGCGTGGTTGGGTGATTCACGTGCTATTTTATGTCGAAACAAGTCAGTTATTTTAGCTACGACTGATCACAAGCCGAATGATGCAAATGAATTAAAAAAAATTAAAGAACGTGGGGGCTTTGTTTCTCATTTTAATAACGACGTGTTCCGTTTAAATGCAATCTTGGCAACGTCACGCGCGCTGGGGAATAAAACACTGAAAGAAAAAAATGTATTGTCCGCAACTCCTGATACCATATCATGTAACGTCCTACCGAATGATATTTTGATCATGGCGTGTGATGGGCTTTGGGATGTTTATAAAAATGATAAAGTATGTGAAATAGTTCATAACGTTTTAAATTTTTCTGTTTCAGATTTAGCCAAGTTATATCCGCAACAACCCTTTTTGAGAAAAAACAACCAGCCAGATCTTATTTTGCAGGAAGATGGTAGCGAACATTTATTGTTGGCAGCGCGTGTGTTGCGTGATGAAGCTTACAGAGGAGGAAGCACTGATAATATTTCCGTGCAAATTATTAAATTTAAATAACAAGATAAATAACTATTGAATAAACTATCGTTTGCTTGAAATTGCATATACAATATATTCGATTTTATTGCAGGAATATGATTATGAAAAATTTAATAGCTTGTTTAATGCTCTCTCTTTCTTGTTTTGCGGCAGAGCAAAATTATTTTGCATGGGGTTCAGCTGCTCGAATTGGCGAACGTGAGCGCATGGAAGATCGTACGATTAATTTACATCCGTTTAAAGCTAATATTGAGCAAGGACTGTTTGGTCTTTTTGATGGACATGGCAAAGAAAATGCTGCTGATTATGTAGCATCTAATTTTGAAAAATTCTTTTGTGAAGACACAAACAATCTAAACGTAACCCCTAATTATCGATCTATATTTCGCAAATTAAAGCAAGCGCTTTATAAAAATGAAGAATGCTTTGAATGTTATAATTCTGGTACGTGTGCTTTGGTGGGTTTTATCCATAAATATAATTATAGCTTAGCATGGCTTGGCGATTCACGCGCAGTGTATGTATCTAATGGTCAAGAGTTGTTTGAAACCATGGATCATAAGATTAATAATAAGATCGAGTATTTCCGCCTTAAACAAATAGGCGCAACTATCAACAAAGATAGTAAGGGGTTTGAACGTTGCCGTAGTTTAGCGGTTTCACGAGCATTGGGTAATCAAAGCAGGCATGAAATTCATGCTTGGGGCAAAAATGAATTCTTTTATACTCCCGACGTATTGCAAGGAATGGCAAAGCAGGGCGATTTGATTATTTTTGCATGTGATGGTATTTGGGATGTATTCAAAAGTGAAGAAGCATGTGAATTTGTTCAAACAATGTTGAACTTGCCGAAGGAAGAATTAGAAAGTAAATATTGCGCAAAGCCAATCAGTAAAGAAACAAATTTGCCTGACACATTTGTTGAAGAAAGTGGTGATGAGCATTTAAAACTGATTGCTCGTGCACTACGCGATGAAGCTTATAATAAAGGCAGTGGAGATAATCTTTCAGTGCAAATTATTCAATTTAAATAATCTGACAGATTAATCTATTATTTACATAAAATTGCATATAGACGGAATGCAATTTTTATTTCTGGGAAATTCTGATGAAAAAATTAATAGTTTGTTTAATATTCTCCATCTTTTGCTTTACAGCAGAGCAAAATTATTTTATCTGGGGCTCCAGCGCACGCATGGGCGATCGAAACGGCATGGAAGATCGAAGCTTGCATTTAAATCCCCTTTTTGACGATTTTCAGCAAGGCTTGTTTGGTATATTTGATGGCCATGGTGGTCATCAGACAGCTAACTATGCGGTAGATAATTTTATAGAGGCCTACGGAAAGAATAATTACCATGGAATTCCGAAGTATCCTGAACTCTTTAATTATTTAAATTCTCAGATATTAAGTGATAGTACATGTAATGCAGCAGGAACCTGCGCATTGATAGGTTATATTAAGAAATATCAAGTACATCTTGCATGGATTGGTGATTCTCGTGCGGTATGGTTACGCGATGGCAAAGTGCAATATGAAACGATCGATCATAAGCCTAATATTACTTCTGAACGTGCACGTATTGAGTCATTGGGTGTGGAAATATATTCTCGCACAGGGCAATTCGGTACTTTCTATCGTTGTTGTGGGATAGCGGTATCAAGAGCATTAGGAAATCGATATCGTTCATTAGAAGAAAATTTTAGTAAGGCAATAATTTCAACTCCTGATGTATATGAAAATACTGCTCAATCAGGAGATTTGTTAATCTTCGCTTGCGATGGCATATGGGACGTTTTTAAAAGTGATGAAATCCCCTCTTTAATTCAAAAAACATTAAATACGTCTTATGTGGATTTAGAAAAATTATACCCAACTAAGCCTTTTTGCCGCACTAATAATGCAGAACAATGCATATCTGAGAACGGCGATGAATATTTAAAGCTGGTTGCTCGTGCACTACGCGATGAAGCGTATAATAAAGGAAGCGGCGATAATCTCTCCGTGCAAATAATTCAATTTAAGTAATGGTTATATAAATGATTGAAATAATTAAATCCATTTTTTTATTTGCCTGCAAATTAGTTTTTATTGAATGGATGGTTGAGCTCATCCGTATGTCGGTATATGCAATAATAAACAATATGTGGCCACAAAATCCGTATGAAATGGATAAGTGGACCTACTTTGAATGGTTTATCAACTGTCTTGAAACTACTATTGTTGCAGTAATGCTTTATTTTCAATATCCGATTATTACTATAATATTAGTGACTTATCTGGTGATGTTAATAATAAAGCAAAGTTACTTTTACCTTCGCCGATGGTATTAAAATGATACAGGCATGCTAGTAAGATCATTATTCTTATTAGCATGCCACAATTTTTCAGGTTTAAGGTACATACAGTTTTTTTTCAAAAAAAGTTTTAAGAATTTTTTGATGTGGTGCAAACAGTGGTTGTGGCAACTCATCAACATCAAAGTATTGCCATACTTCACACTTGTCCGGTTCATTATTAATAATGATGCCGTTAAATGCATCCAGTACAAACGACATATGCAAATGATGGCCGCGTTGACCAATGTCTTCGGTGATGCAGACTAATTGCAAATCAGTAGCTTCGATCGTTAATTCTTCTTTGAGTTCTCGGGCCACACAGGCATAAATAGTCTCACCATGTTCAAGGTGACCACCTGGTAGTGCCCATGTGCCTTCGCCATAACAATTTTTGCGTTTACCCAAAAGCAATCTTTTGCTTTCATCAAAAATAAAAATTTCGCAGCCAATGATGAATTTCATTATTTATTGTATTTTAACGTGTCATGCAATTTTTTAAACAGATTGCCATAACTCGAGGTTGTCGTTTTCCAAATAAGCTTTCTGCGATTATGCAGTGGTAAATAGCCAAAATATGTTAAGAGGTTTTTTCCGATCTCTTTATCATGGCTGCTCTCATAGAGCCATTGATAGGTTAAACACGCAAGAAGTAACAGATTAAAATATGCGTGATCTGGCTTAGGCGTAAACCTAATGCCTGCAAAATTGGTTGGAATTTTGCGATTTTTTTTATCTTTTAAATAATCATCAATCATACTCTTTTGCATAATTCCTAATTGCTCGGAATTTCCTGAACTTATAGCATGTAAAGTAATAATATAATGTTGGTAATCATCAAATTCATGAGGAAATCGAGAAAAATATATTAACTTATCAGTAGAATCGGCTAAAAAAAACAAATGTTTCGGTTTATGTTGGAGAGAAAATGCTTTTTCTTCTGGGATCGCTTCTCCTTGGCATTTTTCTTCTGACCAATAATATTTATGAAAAACATTGCCTGTGTGCAAGGTATTATAATTTGGTGCATGTTGTATTATGGCAACATTTTGTGTTGGATGAATAATTGCATTATCAAAAAATTGGTTCGGTTTTAATTTTAATGAGAAAGTATGATCTACCCGAATATCTTCAAACGAGGAGTGTGGGTTGGGTTTAGTAAAATTAACGATTATATCACCTGCTACAAAATAATTATTATTATTAATTTCGCTGATTGATCTACAACCCGGAAATGAGTTAAAATTGCGTGGGTCGCTATACAACAATTGACTATAACTCGATTTTTGACGATGTCTCAGCTGAATGTTGTGGCAACCCATATCCTTATATTGCTTCAGGCAGTAGGGTGATGTAAATTCACTTTCAAAAAGGCCAATTGAGTAATACTGATTAAGAAGCTGGCAATATAAGATATCTTCATAATGAAGACATATTTCTTGTTTAATATCATTGGGAGCTAAAGATAAGAATTGGATACAGCTTTCCAGGTCGATTTTACCATCAATTTGGGAACTAACTGGGACATCGTGGCAATTACACAGAGTAAGTGCAAAAAACAAAAATTTAAAAATCATTTAATCTTTCATAAAGTAGAATTTCGATTAAATAATACTTTTTGCAACTATAATGTCCATCTAAAGTGTATATTTTACACTGTAATAGTTGCATTATGAGCGGTTTATTTTAAAAATAATAGTCTATAAAAGAGACATTATAGTATACTAGTACAATAACAGTAGGATACTATGTCAGAAAATTACACTAAGCGAAAAACATCAAAAAATAATCCTTATGCGTCTAAAACTACCAGAAAAGATGGTGGTAAGCCCCGTAGCTATGGCAGTGGTGGCGGCAAAGGGCGATTCAATCAAAAATCAAAAGCTCCTGCAAAAAAGTTCGATCCTTCCTTATTTATTAAAAAGGCTGAAGAACGCGTAGCTACAGAAGCATTCATACCAAAGCATACCTTTCTTGATTTTCCTATCGAGCAACAATTAAAAGAAAATATTATTAATCGCGGCTATAAGTTGCCAACCCCAATTCAGGACCAAGTTATTCCTATATTGCTTGAAGGTCGTGATGTAATTGCTACGGCAAATACCGGTACGGGTAAAACCGCGGCATTTCTTATCCCATTGATTCACAATGTGCTTACCCATAGAACCACCAAGGTTTTGATTGTAGCACCTACCCGTGAACTTGCTGATCAAATACAATCTGAGCTTAAAATATTTATAGCTAAAACCGGATTAAGCTCGGCGCTTATTATTGGTGGTGCAAGCATGGACAAGCAAATTAATGATTTGAAAAGAAATCCAGCATTTGTCATAGGCACACCAGGTCGCTTAATTGATTTAGAACAAAACAATGTCATTCGCTTTCATCAGTTTACTTCTATTGTATTAGATGAAGTTGACACGATGCTTGATATGGGCTTTTTGAATGATGTGAAATACATTATCCAAAAATTACCTTCACGCCGTCATTCATTGTTCTTCTCTGCAACTATTCCTGCAGGCGTCAATGATATTATGAAAGGATTTTTAAATAATCCTGCAACAGTTAGTGTTAAAACTCGTCAATCAGCAGCAAACGTTAACCAAGATGTTATAAAAGTTGGTTTACAAAATAAAATCGATGTATTGCATGATCTGTTGATTAAACCAGAATTCAAAAAAACTATTATCTTCGTACGCACTAAGCGTTCTGCTGATAAATTAGCAAAAGCACTTACTGAACGTGGATTTGTAGTCGCTACTATCCATGGTGATAAGACTCAACCGCAGCGTAAGCGCGCTCTTGATTCATTCAAATCGAACAAAATTAATATTCTTATTGCAACTGACGTTGTAGCTCGCGGTATTGACGTTGATGATGTTTCACATGTTATTAACTATGATATGCCACAGACTCATGAAGATTATATCCATCGTATTGGAAGAACTGGCCGTGCAGAAAAGACCGGTCAAGCCTTAACCTTCATAGAATAAGTAATTTAGAATTACGATCAAAAGCAACCCTATTACCGGGTTGCTTTTTTTATGCGCATAATCCAAAAATTGGTTGATAGAGATTCATGTATAAAAATATTGTGTAATGCGATGTATCTGTAGCACCATGCTCTTAGAAGTCTATTATTCAGGGAGATAGAAATGAGAGCGGGATATTTGGTTATAACATGCAGTTTGTTGCTATCAACAATAGATGCACAAGATGGTATTGAGAAGATAAAAAAAGGGACAGCGTTTGATGCTTACGGAACACTAAATCGTTACAAAATATCTACTTTTAGCACAGATAAGCTGATTAAAGATGGGATACCACAAACTGAACTCAAAGAATGGCAGCAAGTTACCAATGTTGCTAATACCTATGCTCGTCAGGAAGATCCTAAATCTTCAGCGGATGTTGAGAAATTAGAAAGCGTTTTAAATTTTGTCGTCAATACGGTAAGGCTGTTGCACGACACGTATGGTAAGGCATTTGTTAGTTTTGACGTAAAAAATAAGCAATGGTCCATAGATTTAAATAAAGTTGAAGAACCAGATATTTCATTGCTTCAGGATGTCAAAGCAAAAGCGAAAGCACGCTTAGATGCTATGAGTGAGATGATAAATCAAGTTCTTGATATTATTAGTAAATCGACTGATTATCCAGAATCATGGACAAAACAAGTGCCTAAGAAGTTGGATGAAATATATCCACAATATGAAGAATTATACGCTGATTGGTCAGTTGCGCAAAAACGCACCAACTATGAGATGAGTGATAAGGAATTTAATCTTTTTATTCGTCAACATGGTATTAAGGACAAAGAAGATGCTGCAGAATTTTTGCCTATTCTTGAAAAATTACAATATAGACTTGATCAAAAAAGTGGTAACATCTTTGGTCGCAAAGAAAAGAAAATGCTACCAGCGTTTCAACAGATGGCAAAACGTTTAAAAAAGGTGTATCCAGGAATGCAGCTTACGATTCTTGAAAGTAATAAAATTGCAGCAACCACCGATAAACTATCAATGATACTCTTGGGACAAGCCGAGGCTATGGAAGGCGTGCTTAAACGATTAATCTTTGAAACAGATGCATTGATTAATGCATTGCAAAAATAAATAAAAAATCCCCGATGAGAGTCGGGGATTTTCTTTAAAAGATCGCATTAAAACTTTTTTTAAACATTTGTTTCTGGTTTAAAATTATCATTACAAATTTCACCAAGAATAACTCCCAATGGATAATTCCATACGATACGACTTAGAAAGGTAGCCATATTTTGAGTAAAAGTTCTTGTATCTTTTTTCTTAATTATATAGGTATCGGTCCATTGCGGCGATTTATAAAATATCCATGCTCCCGTAATTATGCCAATTAATGGTGGAAGAGCACTAGACATAAGATTCACATCTTTGTATTCTGATATATTTTTTTTAGCGATAATTTCTCCTACTACTAGAGATAATAAAATAACTGAAAGCGATGTGACATAGGAACAAGCACCAGTAGCAAGATGAGTGCCCAAATACAATGATTCATCATTTGATTGCTTAATGATTTGATTGTCAGTGTTCTCATTTACATAATCATGTGAATTTGCAAATGATATGAATAAAAATAGTAACGCATAGTGCATAAATTTCTCCGAAGTGATTACAATTTTTTGAGTAAATAAATTCATCTTTTTTCTTAGACTTTTTACTATTTGCAGCAGTAACTATGTGAAAACTTTAAAAAAATGAACCCCTGATGTCAAAGATAGAGGTAATATTTTTAAAAATTTAATCTAGTAAGTCGTTTAGTTTTTTTTGTGCTTCTTGTGCTGCTGCGAGGTGAACAAGTACTTGAGCGCAGTTTGCAATTGCCATTACTTGATCGTTTAGTTTCTTAGTTTCAGGCTCAATATAATGATTTATTTTGTTACCTAGACCATCAAAAGGCATATCATATGCAAGCTTGTTTGCCTGATGGGCAATTGTATTAAGTTTTTCCAAGTCATATGTTCCATCTTGTCTTTTACATTTTTCTGACAATTTTTTGCAAATCCAATGATTGAGAATTTCTTCTCTTTGCACTTCATTAGGTCTCTCGCCGTATCTATCACGTTTATATTTATAAAAGTAGGGAAAGTCTTGAACATTCATTTTGCCAATTTCTAACTGGGGCTCGTTTGTTTGCTCAGCCTTCAAATTTAGGCTTATCAAAATAAGTAAGATAAGTGGATAGTTTTTCATGAGCTCTTTCTTTGTTATTTTTTGCACAAGGGATAAGATTTTAAGTGATAATTTGTACTAATTTCATACATCTCACGTTGATAATTAATTTGAGTATCATAATTATATTTTGCAATACCTATTTGTATGCATCCAGCAATAATTGATCCTAAAATTGGCCAATCGATGTATTTATTTAAGAAGAGAGCAAATTTTTTTGAATTTGATAAAAATTTTGAAAAATAGCTTCTTTTAATTTTCATTTTTACTAAAATTTTTTCGCAATCTATTTCTTCAATTATACCGTTTTTCGTTAGAGAATATTCATTCATTCGTGCAGAAGATACGAATTGTTTTAAAACGCGTGGTGATTGATTTACCATATAATTGGCTAATTTCTTTATGTAAATATCATGAAGATTATGTTTCTCGCCAAGATAATACCTGAGTATTTTTTCGCATTTAAGTGCATCAGGATTGGTCAGTTCTAGCAGTATTGGTCTAAGATTTCCGGAATATAGATCATATTTTAATGAGACTTCATTCAAAGTAGTTGCTATAAAAAATACATTTTCATTCTGAGACAATTTTGCCAAACCTTCATAAAGAATATGGCTTAAAACCGGATGATTGCTCATTTTTGAATCTAAAAAATCAACATTGTCGAATATTACTACAGTTGGTTCATTAATAGAATTCCACTGTTCAATTAATTCATAAAGGACTTGCTTTTCTGTTTTGTATCCATGATATAAAGCACAAATATTGAAATTTTGATAAAGAAGCCCGGACTTTTTTGCAATCGATTGGGCTAAATGAGTTTTTCCAACACCTGTTGCGCCAGTTAAGATTAAAGATTTTTTTGTAAAATTTTTAAAGGACTTGTCTTGTTGCATCATATCTACAAGACTTTGTATTTTTTGGGGCGCGGTCTCAATAATTACATCAGCTAATTTATCACTTATTTTTATTTCATTATGCTGCGATTGCTCGACATAATTGAAATTTGGAACAGATACCGATAAGGCTATTGATTCTGCGCTGAAAATATTAAATGCGCATAAAAATAGAATAGTAAAAATGGACATAATTCCCCTAGTACGTTGTGAGTTGATTGGGCTTCTATTAATACTCAACTTTGGGGTAAGTGATACTACGTTTTATAGCAGCTATTTGTATTATAATTTTTTTATTGTGTCAAATTGCATCAACATATCTTGAGATATCTAATTTTTAGTTGTTATAGTTTTTTAGAGTTAAAGATCATTAATTCTAAGGAATATATCATGGTTGCTGTGTTACATTATTTTTTGATTCTGATACCCATGCTTTTGATTGATGTTTGTTGGTTGTTTTTTGCAGGACCATCTTTTTATAAACCTTTACTTGATCACTTAATGGCATCTTCAATGAGCATATATCCGGCGGTGTTGTTTTATGCACTGTATGCTCTTGGAATTTTAATATTGATTATTAATCCCGGCCGTCAACTTGGCATGTCTGCTGTTGAAATTGTTGCACGCGGTGCGTTTCTTGGTTTAGTTGCGTATGGCGCCTATGATTTGACGAATCAAGCAACACTGCGTGATTGGCCTGTTGTTGTCACGATTGTTGATATGGCTTGGGGCGCATGTGTTACCGCATTATCAACAGCGATAGGTTTAATGTTGATTCGTTATTTCAATCGATAAGGGTTTATATGCCATACAAAGTTGGAAAAAAAACTAAGACAAAAGGTTGGCCGATATTAAAGCATGAAAATGGCAAATGGACCGTCATTGCTCATTCATCAACCAAAGCAAAAGCGGAAGCAAGCATTCGTGCGCGTTATATGGGCGAGCATAAAAAATAGAAAGACTCGATTATAATTAAAATTGTATCGAAGGAAATAAATGAAATTAAAAAATTTAGTGTATCTTTGTCTTGTTTTATTTATTGTCGGATTAATGTCGTTATATATTTATAAAAAATCATTTTCAGTGACCTATGGTATTGATTTTTTGATTGATGCAATAAATGATAATGATCTTACTAAAGCACAAGAATATATTCGTTCTGGGGGCATAATAAATGTTCATTTTGATTGGGATCAGCCAAGCTGCGGTTGGACCCCATTAAAAAAAGCTATTGATCAAAATTCATTCGAAATGGTAAAGCTTCTGGTTGAGGCTGGGGCAGATGTAAATGCAGATGTAAATACATCTGGTGTAACGGCGGGAGATTGGGAAAGAGCGCCCAAAGATAATGTCCGTAATAACACAATTTTTTCTTATGCAGTCATGTTAAATAAACCAGCTATGGTTAAATTATTCATTCAGCATGGTGCAGATGTAAGTAGGCTAGATCCTGTTCATAAAAAATGGAGCCCCCTGCGTATTGCTGAATATAATGGACATCAGGAAATAATAACTATTCTTAAAGAAAATGGTGCACATTAAATAAGATTATCTCTTTTTTTTGAGCAACTGCTTTGCATACACTACATAAAAAGTGAGTTTGCATGCCAGAACTACCAGAAGTTGAAGCGTTTAAATCATATTTAGAACATCACTGTATGCGCCAGCAAATAGCTGAGGTGCATATCAAAGATAAGCAAGTTATAAAGGGTATATCTGCGCTTAATTTTCAAAAAGGGCTTATTGATACTGCGTTTAAAAAAGTTGAGCGACGTGGTAAATATTTGGTTATCCATCTACAGCACTCAAAGCAGTTATTGGTGATGCATTTTGGCATGACTGGATTTTTGTATTATACCAAAGACATTGCCGAGAAAGTTCGTTTTTCTTGCGTCGCTTTTATTTTTAATAACGATTCGGTTTTGCATTGGATCAGTATTCGGAAGTTTGAAAAATTATGGTTAGTTGATTCTATAGATGAAATTAAACCATTGCATGAAATGGGTCCAGAGCCTTTATCCCTTACCAAAAAACAGTTCTTAGATTTGATTGCCCACAATAGTAAAAAAAACATCAAAGCATTCTTGATGGATCAATCTACTATTGCAGGAATCGGTAACGAATATAGCGATGAGATTATGTTTCAATCAGGTATTGATCCCCATCACAAAATTGCTGATCTATCTACAGGAAAAATTACGGCACTGTACACGCAAATGCGTAAAGTGCTTAAATATTTTGTTAAAAGGCAGGGCCTCGATATAAGTTCTGAACGTGATAATAAATTCTTTTCTAAAGCAGATCGAGCAAGCTTCAAATCAACCTATCTGCAAGCTCATCGGCATACCGATATGTTGTGTCCAAAAAATCCAAAGCACCATCTCAAGAAGGCTACAATAGCTGGCCGAACATCATATTATTGTCCAAAGGATCAAGAATGAATGCGTTATTAGAATCATTATCACCAGAGCTTAAAAAACAGATCAAAAAAAAGGTGATGTCCGATTTTGAACAACCGATGCTTGCTACCTTAACTAAAGAACATTTTTCAGACAAAGATTGGATTTTTGAAAAAAAGTTTGATGGGGTGCGTTGTCTTATTATTAAAAACAAAAACAAAGTCGTGCTAAAGTCTCGTAACGACAAAATTCTAAACTATCCAGAAATTGTTGAAGCAGTAAAAAAGTTGCCCGTAGATCAAATTATTCTTGATGGTGAAGTAGTCGCATTCAAAGGTAAAAACACCAGCTTTTCCGAACTGCAACAACGCTCTGGCATGATAAAAGATACGGACCGCGTGCTTGCATCCGGTATAAAAATCTATATCTATGTTTTTGATATTTTATACCTTGATGGCTACGAACTAACAAAGTTGCCGCTTTTAACGCGCAAAGCAATTTTAAAAAAATCTATACCATTCAAGGACCCGTTGCGTTATACCACGCATATTGCAAAAAAAGGTGCTGAATTATTTAAAAAAGCATGCAAAGAAGGCTGGGAAGGTATCATTGCAAAACGTGCCGCCGGTCATTACGTACACAAACGTTCGAGTGATTGGTTGAAGTTTAAATGTGTTGCAAATCAAGAACTCGTGATTGGAGGTTACACAGAACCAAGTGGCTCTCGTACTGGCTTTGGCGCAATTTTGCTTGGATATTATAAGAATGGCAAGTTACTGTATGCCGGCAAAGTTGGTACGGGTTTTAATGAAACGCTTTTGAAAGATTTGTATAAAAAATTTAAAAAATTAGAAACCGATAAAAATCCATTCTCTAATGATTCGATGGTTTCATCCGACGTTCATTTTATAAAACCAGTCATGGTTGCAGAAATTGGGTTTGAAGAATGGACCAACGATAATAAACTTCGCCAAGGACGGTTTCAAGGTTTGCGTCTTGATAAAAAAGCAAAAGATGTGCGACAAGAAAAACCAAAAGATGTAACGCGCAAAAAATAGTCTTTACATTTTCGGATGCTTTTATAATCATGTACGAAAACCAAAAGGAAATTGTATGATACATCGATATGTATTATTTTTGAGCATTGCTGTTAATTTCATTATGCAGGCAAGTGAAGCTTCACTAACGCACACTCTAGATGAAATTGCGATGAAAGAGTTACATGAAGCAATTAGGCCAGAGCCTATGGAAAATCCCATGCCTATCTCTACAGATAATAGGGCGCAATATGAATACTGGCGCCTTGCCCATAGAATGAACACTCGCCAAACTTTTGAAGATATATTTAGCAGTATTGAAAAAAAATATTTTAATGATTTAACGAATGAAATCTTTGCATCTGATTCTTATAACATTCAGTACAAGAAATTTCTAGGTGACCCTAAGCAAGTGGATCAATACAAAAAAGTTGCTGCTATTTTAGCAAAAAATAAATTGACAGAAAAAGGTGTTAAATATCAAAATAACCCATCGTTTAATACATTTAAACAGTTTATTGAAATAAATCATGATATTACCGATGATGCTTACAAATGGATGATTGCTGGAAGTATGTTTTTGTATTACCTACGACAAATTGAACGCGAGCATCGTGAAAGATGGTTGTTAGCGTAACTGTTTACATTTTTTCCCTGCGTAAAAAATTGCTTTATTTAAAGCTTTTTATTGCGTTTGTCGTTCTGAATATGTTACTTTTTTTAATAGAGGTAGAGGGGTAGTTTGAAGCTGATTCTCAAGGAAGGTTGAAAAACCAACCAGGCAGAATATACAGAACTAAAAAGCTGTAAATCCCCTACTTCAAGTTATATGTGTGAGTGATTCAATGGTATACGGAGATTTCATTGAAAAGCTCATTATTTTTTTTGATTCAAAATCAAAACTCATTAAATCAATTTTGCGGACCGTCGGATTGTCATAGGTATGAAAATAGTAACGACTATTTTTTAGATCTGATGCACTTGTCCATAAGGTACAATCATATACCATCTCATTTTTTTCTTGTTTGCGTACGATGCCTTTTGGAATATTAAAAAGCTGTAAAATATGAAATGCTTCAAACCACGCTTCAAATTCATTATTGATTGGTGCAACATTCGCAACAAAAAATGCTGCACGCACAAAGCGAGAAGGCGGAGTAAAGTCTCCCGGCAAGCCTAGCATGCCACTTCCTTGGCCAAAAGAAGATAAAGAAATCGAACCTAATTGGGTCTTGGTTATATTTGATGCACTGAGATTAATATAATTATTCAGATTGGTGATATGCCAATCAAAACTTGGTGCGTTGGTAAATACACCTAAAGGATTATTATAGGTATGCAATGTGCCATTACGATATTCAATTACTAAACTATTTCCTGCTTTATCATGAATAATATAATGCATTGGGGGTATGCTGCCCCATGGACCAAAGATCGCATTGCACACGCGAATAGTTGGCAGTGCAGCTGCAACTTCTTGCACAGTGGCAAAATTGGTTAACATCCACGTAAGTAATTCCCAGGGTGCAACGGAAATAGACGTCTCATTTTCAGTGACTTCCTGAAATTGTGCATAATCCGGAAAATAAAATATACCACCTGCAAGGCCTTGTTCATTCACGCCATCTAAAAGTATGGGCATGTTATAGGCATTTGCACCAACAACCGCATACTTTGATTGCCAGGTGAGTCCGTTCTGGTTACCTGATTTGGTCGTACCTTGATAGGGGCATTTTCTAGGAATCACAATAATTGCTGATTCAAGATCCATACCAAATTCCAATGTACGGGCATAGACAACGGCATTATTTTGAGCGATTAATTTTATTCCAGTACACATTGTTATCGTCGTGAATTGAATGCGTAATATAATAAGCCGATAGTGATTAATGCATTCACTACGATTGCAACGATATTAAGTTGTGGAGTTACTAATACTCCAAAAGCTTCAATAGGGAGAATATTTGACCAATACAATACTATATGACTTAACGTATGGAATGCCATTGCACCGGCTAAAAAAATCAATAGCTCTTTTCTTGAAAACATATTATTCCTTTTTCAAAGCAGTCTACTGAAATATTTTGAGAAATTTGAAGAAAAGATTGAAGCGTAACGTTAATAATACAATTACGTTAAAGATTTTAATTTTATTGCGCGCTTTTTTACGCGATTATACAAAAAATCTTGTTCGATTGAATCAAGTTGAGAGAGCGTCTTAAAGGTATTCCAACTTGTACGAATAATGGGTAATGGATTATGACGATGTTGCCACACAAAATGGCGTGTCTTGGGATCTGCAGGACTTCCGCTACCAAAATCACCAAATTTTTTTCGGTATGAGCGATACTGAGCGTCAGATGAAGTTTTTGCCAAGATTGATGCAGCGCCTACAATAATATGATTCTCATCGGCTTTATGTTCAGCAAGATATGAAAGTTTAAGAAGTTTGTTGCTATTAAATATAAACTTTTTTGCGCGAACTTTTGATTTGAGTTCTGAAGAGAGAAGATTATGCAGTCGTTGCTTAAAGCCTTTTTCTGACGTTTCCCAATTATCTATAATAATAGGAGATGGCATACCAAATTTTGATAATTTTTTAACAATTTTCAGAACAACCAACATTTCCCATTCATTGAGATTAAAGCTTTTATCATCAATCATAGCCGGAGTGATTTCTTCAATAACAAAGCCTGTAGCTGTTTCTTTAATGATTTGGGCAAGTTCTTCACGCTTTTTGGCAGCAATAAGCTTGCTGTCATTCACGCCAATCTTTTTCCAGTGGTCAATCGTTGATTTGTCGGCTATGACTCCAGCCAAGAAAATACTACCGATGACAGGACATTTGGTAGCATCATCGATACCAGCAATGAGAACAGTGGTTTTTTCTGTTAATAATTCCATATAAATTTATATTATTGCTATATTTCCACTATAAAAATTATGGCAATTTAGTCAATTAAATGTCGCGAAGTTCAAAGCCATCCACTATTTGTTCGACATGCCTGTTTACATCAACATTTTCAATAATTTTTTTTATCTTACCGTTTTCAATAAGTACGGTTATTCTTTTTGGAAACATTGGGTGCCACCAGGAATAAGCCCCATACTGACGAGCAACTTTTTTTGTTGTATCTGAGAGTAATACAAACGGGAGATTATACTTTTGTTTGAAAACTCGATGAGTGGCTGGTGATTGATAATTAATACCAAAAATTTTTATCCCATGACGATTCAGTGATGCATAATCTTCTGTTATGCCACAAGCTTGCTTAGTACATCCTGGAGTGTTATCTCGCGGATAAAAATACAGGACTATTCGTTGAGAGGTTTGTTCAGATAATACATACATTTTATTATCATCACCCATTAGTCTGAATTCTGGCGCTGGTAAACCCACTGAAATAGATTTGGTTAACAACCACGCGCACGACATAACGAGAATAAAAACGAAGACAGCTAGTATGATTGGCTTCATAATTTTACCTTTCGATGATATTAATTTCTTTTCAAGCATAAAATGAATCCAAAAAATTACTATTGTTGAACAGAGTTTATTTTTGCAATAATTAAGAAATATTTAACGGAGAATGCAATGAGTCATTTAACAGGAAAAAAAATCGCTATCTTAGCAACCAATGGTTTTGAGCAAAGTGAACTTGCAAAACCTAAACAAGCTTTAGAAGCTGCAGGCGCTTTGGTGCACATTATTTCACCTGAAGAAAATAAAATAAAAGGTTGGAAGGGTGAATTGCATAATTGGGGTGATGAATTTACGGTTGATGTGCATTTAGATAAAGCTGATGCTGCATCATACGATATGTTGCTGTTACCAGGTGGCGTAATAAATCCTGATATCTTGCGCATGAATGCTCAAGCAGTAGAATTTGTAAAAGAATTTGCAAAAAAGCCCATCGCAGCAATTTGTCATGGACCATGGACATTAATTAATGCCGAACTGGTGAAAGGCAAAACAATGACGTCATGGCCATCGGTAAAAATTGATTTAATAAATGCGGGGGCATTTTGGGTTGATCAAGAAGTGGTTGTTGATGATTTATTAATCACCAGCAGAAGTCCTGAAGATATTCCGGCATTTAATGAAGCAATTATGGAAATGCTTGCTCCAGTTAATTAAAAAATGCCGCAACATCAATAGAATCACTCACAATGGTCGTTTGTGTTTTGTAGCGTGTAAAGACATATTTGCAACTAAAACTGCTTTTCATTCCATCGTGTTGATTGGGGATTTTTTGGCCAATCATCACGATAGACTGGTATACCATAATTTGTGCTAATCATTTAATCTCTGCGGCGATGGTGTTCTCATCAATATCAGTTATAAGATTAAATCCGAATCTATTTACAATTTCATCAATAGAATCGTTTCTAATCCACAAGTAACCATAAGAAATTTCATTTAGGATTTTTGGATATTTTTCTCTAAAAAAATGATCACAGTGAGCTTTATGGGTTAAATTAAAGTGATGCAGGCAATGTTGAATGAGTGAACTATCAAAATATTGTTGTTTTTTTAAAAATAGACACCAATGGGTTTCAGGAAATAATTGAATGCGAGATTTGAGCTGTGGATTTTTTTCAATTGATGTAAGTTCCCATCCCTCCTGTATATCTTTAATCCCCGCATGATAACATTTAAAATGTTTGGGAAGATCCATCGGTTTTTCAAAGCTCAATTGCCAAGTAAGTTTGTCCCTTCCGTATAACTGATTTAACTCACACTTATCTTTGAAATGAGGTTGAGAAACTTTAAATAAATCGAGAAATGCCATTACAGTAAAAAATGTTAAATTCTTGATAATTAAAGTGTTTGGATTTTCGTTATATGAGTTGTTTCCGATTTCTCGGATAATCCATTCTGGTAACTGATCCAAGGAAAGAGAAGTATGGAGATGAGGCAATTGATTATTTCTAGTATGATTTTGATAGGGATCAGTATTATTTAAATGATTCCAAATATAATGATTAACCCAAGGTAAGCGCGATTTATAGCGAAATGATGCATCTTCTGTAGTTCTCTGGCAATATTCATCAAAAATAATTTTTATAAAATCTTGTTTTGATCTCCATTCTGAATTTTTTGTGCACAACTGTATTATGCCCCAAGGCGTTTCTATGGTGCCGTTTTTTTCCAATAATCGTAATCCATCGCGAATTTTTTGATCATATGAATGTAGGATAAATGGATGAATAAATAATGGACCAAAGTTGGTTTTGAGTTCTGCGTGAAAGAGTTGCAATAAGTTAAACAATCGGCGTTCGTTATTATTTTCAAAAGCTTCGGTTAATTGTCTGCGAGAGCGTTGTGTATTTAATGTTACTAAAGTTTCTATAGCGGAAATATCGAATCGGCGAGAAATTTCTCCGCATAAAATCGATGCAAATTCAGAACTGTTTATTAATCTATAAGCAAATTTATTGACTGAAGAAAATGACAGAATGGTTTTTGAAGTACAATCTAAAATCGATCCAAACCTAACAATTGAAGCATTATCATTTGAATCAATTACTTTTGATAAAATTAATTGAATAGTGTCATCATCGAATGCCAAGAAGCCAAGCGATTGTCGGTCATTGGAATAACTATTAAAACTGATTAAATGGATTAACGAATACAAAAATATATATATCTTTTTCATAGTGTACAATTATAGGGACAATTTAATTTTTACCAAATCACTAACGATTAATATTATAGGTAGAGATATAAAATGAAGAGAATAATAAGCTTGTATTTCCTATTATTAAAAACTTTTATTAATGGGGTTGAGCAGCTTCAAATTGGTAATCTAGCATTACCGACTTCACAGCAACCGGGTCCCGTATTTTGCTTAGGACAAAACACCATGAACAAAGGGGATATTCAGGTATTATGTGACAGTAATATTGCCCGAATATCCAATGAAAAATTTCTAGTTATGGTCCCTGCTATGTTATGGGGTATCACGGATAATTTTTCTCTCTATTGGGGTTCTCAATATATTCGTGAACGTTTTATTAATACAAACAGATTAAAAGTTCTTGACGGTGGTTTTTTGCAAGGCGAATACACCTGTTATACTAAAAAAACGATCACATATACCAATCAAATAACCGCTGTTGCTCATTTTGTAGCATCATCAGGAAATGTTGATCCACGTTTGCCATTGAATATCGATTCTGCAAGTTTGTTTGCTGGTTTTACGGCGAGTCATTTGGCGGTGGATTGGTATTATTACACTTCTGGTGGTGTGATTTGGTCAATCAATTCCGATAAGGAAAATAGATTTGGCGCTACGGTGTTATATCAAGGTGGTTTTGGTAGGAATATTGCGTATAAAACAGATTCATGGCTTGCAACCGCAATGGTTGAATTATTTGGTAAATTTACAACGCGCGATTCATTGCGTGACGTCGGCGATGGCACAAGTAAAACCAATGTATTTTTTGTGGGTCCTTCGCTATGGTTTGCAACACAACGTCTTGCATTTGATTTAGGGTTTGCATTTCCTGTTACGCGTATATCAGCAAACAATCCACGTTCAAAGACGTGGATTGCTGCAGTAGATTTTCGATGGACTTTTTAAGAAACTTGATTTTCATCAATTTCAAAACCGAGGCGTTCGTTTATTTCTTGAAATCGTGCTTTGGCGATTCTGATCCATAAGCTTCCTTTGATTCTTCCTGTTCCTGGAAGAATCAAGAATGTTTCATTATCTACAGCATTGTATATGTTAAATTCGCTTGCTGATATTTTGAGTAAATGCGCTTTATTAAAATCATATGGCTTTTGTAAAAGAGAGAGATGATGTGTGTTTGTTGATTTTTGATCGGCGCAGGTCTTTTGTAGATCAAAAACAAATTCTTGATAACGAGATTGTAGATTATTAAAATCGAAAGATTCGGATAAAACGATTGAAGCATAGGATTTCTTATCAAATTGAGCACCTAAATATTTCCAAGATTTTGCCAAAGAGATTTTAGGGCCGATAGCATTTCGTTTTAATTCCATTACATTCAATGTAATTGACTTATGTAAATATTTAAAAAGACGTCCTTCATTATGACGAAGAATGAGGCCGGTATTTTTAGCGGTTAATGCGAGTGATGTGGCCCATTCTGGTAATTCATGCAACGAAATTAATGCTTGATGAATTGAGATGAGTGGAGCTTCTTCTAATGATACGTGATGAGAGCATAGTAAGCGCCATGTTTTAGCACGAATTGGTGTTTCTCTGGGCGTGCGAGTGTTAAATTTTTCAGGGATAAACCAATGAGAAAAAACCTTTTTTTTCATTTCACATGTTAGTTTTCGATATGGATCATGAATGAAGAAAATACCCCAGGGAGTGCTAATCCAATTTTGCTTTACAGAAGACTTCTCACTTGAAAAAAGATTATAGTTTATTTCAAAGTACAATGAAGAGCATTCCTTTTTAGCACTATTGCTCAGCGATAGTAATGTTTGAAATATTTCATATTCACCAGAATCTTCTAATACTTTAATTGCAAACTTTCGTGCGGCGGGGGTATGTACAATAAATGCCGCTTTAATAGGATCACAAGAAAATTTGTCAGTAACTCTGTGTATAAGTTTCACAGTGTTAGATGCATCATTAAAAAAATTATTTAAAAATTTATTACTGAGTTGTAGAGCATGAATGCCATGGGGTTGTGAAGGAATATATAAATTGCTCGCAGTATTGGCAATTGTGTGTGCCCCAATTGAAGCAATAATATCTGGAGGTAATGTTATAAGAGATAGGGAAGAAACATTATTATTATTTTCTTGCGCTTGTATCAGACACATGCAATGAATAAATAATGCAATATACAGAAGGATCATACTTTTCCTTTAGCTATTCATTTTTATTCACTATATACCATTTAATTTTCTTATAAAAAACAAGGTCTCAGTTTAAATGAGACCTTGTTTTTTTAATTTGATTATCCTCTGCCAAAACGATACCAGCTGTTACTGGTTGAGAAATAAATATACGTTACAGAAGTACCGCCTGTCCCTGCCGCAAATGCACCGGGATTTAATGCGGCTATTGTATTAACCATCGATGCACCGTTTCCGTTATAGGATAAGTTAACGGTGTTGGTTGTGCCCAATGCGATAGTTAATAATTGTCCGTTAGTAGGGGTGCCCGGCATAACCACTGTTAAGTTAATATTAGTGGTATTGGTAAGTAACAATATTGACGTAGTGTTATTAATATTTACTGTCGAACCACTTGTAGGAGCAACCGCTTGAATAGCTTGATTACAGGTAATATTACCAAGTATTAATGGGAGAACCGTATTTATTGATGTCGTACTAATTCTCATTCTTTCTACACCATTAGTGTCAAAAGAAATTGTATTTGCTGTTGCAGCAGACAGTCCTGTATTTGTGCTGCCCGTAAATTGTAGTGATGGTGCAGCTGCAGAACCTGCTGGTAATGTTAAAGTACCGGTCATCGTGTCACCAGCTTTTAAGACGTTGAGCGAAGCGCTGCCCGTGATATTTCCCGATATATTTCCTGAACCATCACGAAGTACAATAGTCGATGCGGTGTTAGCGGTAGTTGCAGTTGTAGCAGAGTTTGCAACTTTACCTGCGGTAGATATTGTGGCTAACTTGGTATCAGCAATGGCAGCGCTTGCGTTTATGTCAGCGTTGACGATCGAGTTAGTGAGATTCAATTTGGAATATGCAATTGCTGCGGCAGCATCAACATCGGCGTTCACAATCAAAGAGCTGCTTAATACACCACTGGAACTATTGTGTACAACGCCAGCAGTTGGTGTTAGTGAACTCATAGTAATCGTTCCTGTACCATTAATACTCATTCTTTCCACACCGTTTGTATCAAATGATAAGGTGTTTGCCGTTGCAGCGGAGAAACCAGTGTTAGTGCTTCCCGCAAATTGTATTGATGGAGATGCCGCGCTTCCTGCATTTGCTATTATATTACCCGTTATATTTCCAGGAATATTACCGGAGCCATCGCGTAACACAATCGTGTTTGGTGTATTTGATGTTGTCGCCGTGGTTGCAGAATTAGCAACTTTTCCTGCCGTAGAAATTGTTGCTAATTTGGTATCCGCTATTGCAGCGCTTGCATTTATATCTGCATTTACAATAGAGTTTGTTAGATTCAATTTTGAATAAGCAATGGCTGCACTCGTGCTAATATCATTGTTAACAATCGAATTGCTTAAATTGAGCTTTGAGTATGCAATAGCTGCTGATGGAGAGATATCAGCATTAATAATGAGTGAACTTGTGAGTAAGCCTGAGGAGTCATTATGCACTATTCCTGCAGAGGTGAATCCATTTATAGTTATGCCACCAGATCCGTTAATATTCATACGTTCTATGCCATTGGTATCAAATGAGAGAGTATTTGCCGTTGCAGCCGAAAAGCCTGTATTAGTGCTGCCAGCAAATTGAATGGACGGTGATGCCGCACTACCAGCATTGGCAATAATATTACCTGTTAAAGTCCCGGGGATATTTCCTGAACTATCACGTAATACAATAGTATTTGGTGTATTAGAGGTTGTAGCAGTAGTTGCACTATTTGCTACTTTACCTGCGGTTGTAATAGTTGCTAATTTATTGTCAGTTATTGCTGCGCTTGTGCTAATGTCTGCATTAACAATTGATCCCGTTAAATTTAACTTAGAATATGCAATCGCTGCAGCGGTATTAATATCACTATTTACTATCGAGTTTGCTAAATTAAGTTTTGAATAGGCTATGGCTGCAGATGGAGAAACGTCCGCGTTAACAATTAATGATGAAGATAATAAACCAGTACCATCATTATGTACTACGCCTGATGGGGTGAGACTTGGTATTGTTACACCGCTACTATTCATGCTCATACGATTTACACCATTCGTGCTAAATGATAATAAATTAGCAGCTGGGGCGGAAATACCAGTATTGGTACTTCCCGTAAATTGCAATGAAGGTACTGCTGCAGAGCCTGCAGGCAAGGTTAAGTTTCCAGTCATTGTATCTCCCGATCTGGAAACTTTATTATTCAATTGTGTTTGGATTGGTGAGGTAACACCAGTTAAATAACCCAATTCTGTATCGGTTGTCGTACTTGAGGCAAGTTGATTTGATGAATTAGTAATAACTACACGATCTGGCGTTAAAGCTCCAACGATTAAGTTTCCATCGGTTTGTAATACACCTGCAGAGTTACGGTAAAGGTTTGTATCTCCAGCCCATAGTAATTTTGCAACCGTATTTGTTGGAAGTGGTGAATTGGTTGCAAGGGGGAATTCGACTTGGTTATCAAATCCATTAAGTTGCATTACCGTATTTGAAGCGCGAGCGGCTTGACCTGAAGTATCGTTATTTGAATAATTGAAGTCTAAATTTGCTGATGTTGCAATTTTGTTGATTGCCCATCCCCTAGTATTATCCCCATTGCCCACATTTCCTGCATCGGAGATAAGGCTAATGCCCGCAACATTTGAACGACTTCCTGTAACTACATAATGATATGCATCGTTACTTGCAGCTTCAACTGCGGTTACCGTAGGGTCAGCATTCAAATTCTGATACACCGTTCCTTTATTTCCATAATAATTAGATGAATAACGAAGGCTTGGTAAATTGGTTTGACCATTTAAAATTTGGAACAAGGTTTGATTACTATCAGTGTCATTACCTATGGTTAATGAATCATTATTACCACTATCAAAACCAGCAAAATTTACATTTGTTGCATTGGCGATCGAAATCAAGGTTGGATCAAAAATACCACCAACAAATCGTAAGGTAGAGGTGCCCACTTGAGTTATATGATTGGTGGAATTAACAATAGTGGTAGAATTGGCATGGATAGCAGTAGTTGCGGTGTCACCTGATGTGCCACTTTGAATACCTACTGCGGTATTTTGAATTATAGATGAATCAATTAATATTGTGCCTGCAGTTGTAGCTTGGATTGCGGTACCTTGCACAACACCCAATGCATCTTTTCCATCAATGTTACAACCGTTTACTGTGACGGTTGTGCCTGCTCCAGATGCAGAAATATTTACGGAGCTTGCATTATTTGTCACAAAATTATCACCCACCACATACGATGTACTGCCGCCTGTACATACTATACCATTCGTTACATTTTCGAAATTAGTACCTAGAACACGAGCGTGCGCGCCACCATTTACTGATACACCGGTTGTTAATAATCTAAATGAACAACCTAATACGGTAACGAGAGAATTTACACCCGTCATACTAATACCACTATTTAAAGGGGTGCTGCCAGTAGTGTTTCCAAGCAAGATGCTATCTTCAAGGATAACACGCGCATTACTAATACTTATAGCGGTACCATTACCGAGTGGTAATAAAGTATTGATCGCAATGACAGGAATACCGCCAGATCCAGTTAAAGACATTGCGGTTTGGAATCCTGAAATCACAACTGATTGGAACGCAGCTTGTCCAGTCCCGGCAACCACAGTAATCGCATTAGCAGTCGATACACCACCGGAATTCATACTTATGGTAAAGAATAAGAAATTTGGTGTAGTACAACGGAATAAATCATTCGATAAGGTAGATGGCGTTACAATCGTACCGGTGGTTGAACTTCCAACAATGCTTATACTGCTCGAAGTAATAAGCAATGGGCCACCAGAATTATCTTCAACATAAATACCAGGACCAACATTGATAACTATTGGGTTTGAAGCGCTTGCTAAACTATTAGCAGTAACTAATGCTTGTTTTATTGTTAAATAAGGTGAAGCCGATGAACCATCATTCGAATCACTACCATTTTTTGCAACATAAATGGCTTCTGCGGTTGAAGGAATACCGCCAATAGATGCCCATTGTGTTGCCGTTGCTGATGTTGCTTGTAAGACTTGGCCAGTTGTCGGTGCATTTGCGGGTAAACTTACTGCATAACTTGTTGGAACAGTTGCTGGAGCAAATAAACCAACATATTCACCGCCTGAAGCATCCTGTAATCTTACTTGAGATTGTGCAGCCATATTAAGATTTCCGGTCATCGTATCACCGGCTTTCAAGACGTTTAATGACGCAGCACCAATTAAAGAAGCAGTAATTTGATTAGCGCTAAAATTTTGTGATCCATCACGCAATACAATAGTATCAGGTACACTCGCACTCGTAGCGGTTGTGGCGGAATTTGCTACTTTACCTGGAGTGGTAATCGTTGCTAATTTTGTGTCGGAAATATTAGCGGTAGGTGATACATCAGCATCAACAATTAATGATGTTGTTAATAAACCTGTAGCATCATTATGCACTACCCCATCAGTGGTTAATCCTCCAATGCTCATATTGCCATCAGTTTTTAATAAACCTGCTGCAGAACGATATAAATTTGTATCACCAGCCCATACTAATCTTGCAACGGTGTTTGTTGGAAGTGGTGAATTAGTTGCCAGAGGGAATTCAATTTGATTATCAAAGCCATTTAGTTGCATTACTGCGTTTGAACCACGTGCAGCTTGTCCAGATGTGTCATTGTTTGAATAATTAAAGGTTAAATTTGCGGAGGTTCCCAACTTATTAATATTCCAACCACGAACAAAATCATTCACCCCAAAATTTCCAGTATCAGATATAAGATTTATACCTGCGGCATTGGTACGGCTGCCGGTGACGACGTAATATGATGCGTCATTGCTTAATGCTTGAGTGCCATTAAAAGTAGGATTTGCATTATCATTAAAGTACACGGTGCCTTTATAGCCATAATAATCAGATTCATAATTGAGACTTGGTAAATTAGTTTGACCATTAAAAACTTGATATAAAATTTGCGGATTATCGGTGCTATCACCAATGGTTAATGATTCTTCTGCAGTACGGTCAAACGCGGCGATAGTGACATTTGTAGGATCATTTACAGTAACTAACGTAGAATCAAAAACACCACCCACAAATCGCAACGTTGATGATCCGCCCTGTTCTATCGCGCCAAGTGATTGTCGGATCGTCGTACCATTTGCACGTAATTCAGTTGCGCTTGTGTCACCGGTGGTGCCGCACTGAATACCGAGTACAGCTTTTTCTATGGTACTTGAATCAGAATACACTAATGCTCCATTCAGAGATTGCAATGCAATACCTTGCGGGGTGCCAGTTGAGTCAGCGCACTGAAAATTACAACCAGTTACACGAACACCAGTATTGGTTCCTGAAGCAGCAATATCAATAGCACCCGCAGAATTTAAAATAAAATTACAACCGACAATGGTTGAAGTACTACCACCTGTAGCAATAATATCATTCGTGGTTGTTTCAAAATTACTACCAACAACACGCATGAGCGCCCCATTGGTGGTAGTAATAGCGGTGGTTAATAATCTGAACGAAGTGCTCAATATGGTTACTAGAGCATTAATTCCTGTTAAGGTGATTGCGGTATTTGCAGGAGTTCCACCACTAATCGGTCCTAAAAAGTTTGAATTTTGAACAAGCGCACGAACGTTATTTATCGCCATGCTAGTAGAATTTCCGCGTGGCTGCACGTTGTTAAACAAAATAATTGGACCACCATTGCTGCTACTAAAATCAAAACCGGTTTGAAAGCGGTAGACCACAACATCATTAATACGACCGACCGCAAAGGTGTTTGAAGCCATAGTTACGGCTGTTGCAGTTGATCCAGTAGTTCCTGCATCGATCGTTAATCCAAAAAGTTCAAAATTTGGTGTTGTGATATTGAATAAATCATTTGAAAGTGTAGTTGGTTGAATGATTGTTGAATAGAGAGAAGTGCCACCAAGACTGATACCATTTGCAGTAATAGATAAAGGTCCTCCTGAATTATCTTCCACAAATATTCCTGCACCCACGCTTATTAATATCGGATTTGATAAAGATGCTACGGTATTCGCAACGGTTAATGCATGCCCTATGGTTAAAAATGGAGCAGATAAGGAGCCGTCATTACTATCACTACCATTCAATGCAACATAATAAGTTTTCGATACCGATGGTGATCCCCCAACCGTTGTCCATTGCGTGGTGGTTGGCGTGTTTGCTTGCAAAAATTGACCCGTTGTTGGTGCAGCTGCGGGCAAGCTTATTGAATAACTACTTGGCACGGTAGCGGGTGCAA
Organism: bacterium; assembly: GCA_023428375.1. Classification (GTDB taxonomy): domain Bacteria; phylum Babelota; class Babeliae; order Babelales; family Babelaceae; genus JAEYYR01. The sequence goes on from JAEYYR010000004.1 coordinate 124,175, forward strand.
ATAATCCAACATATTCCCCACCTGCAGCATCTTGAAATCTTACTTCAGATTGTGTTGCCATATTAAGATTTCCGGTCATTGTGTCACCGGCTTTTAATACGTTTAGCGATGCAGCACCAATGAGTGAAGCGGTAATTTGGTTTGCATTAAAATTGCCTGAAACATCACGCGCTACTATGGTACCACCGACATTAGAGCTTGTAGCATCAGTAGAAAGGGTAATATCATTAGTATTATTGGTTACCACCATATGAGTGCCGGCGGCAATCGTTTTTAAATTTATGGTTTGGCCGGTTTTATCTCTAAATATTTGTCCTGCACCAGTACCTACGTTTGCGGCGGTTGTTTGACCAGGTAATGCAAATTCCACAAAATTAATTGGGTCAGTACCAATGGTTGCCGTTGGTGTGTTACAAAGCCAGCTTGATCCTGCGTTGGTGTTACCTGAAAGAATTAATACATATGCTTGACCAGCTTGAGTGCCATTTGCAAAATCAGCAGGTCGTGTCCACGCGCCGGCATGTGCTACCCATAGACCATTCTCGACAGGATTTGTCTGTCCAACTAAAAGAACTCTATCACCATCTACAAGCGTTACCCCATCAATAGTTTGAAGACCAGTGAGTGCAACGTTAGTTGTGCTTACAACTTCTGCAGGTTCTTTAGCCTCAAGTCCTAATCCCGCCACCGCATCAACATAATCTTTAGTAGCAACATCGGTTGGATTTGTTGTTGTGCCAGTGATAGTAATCATATTGGTAGTAAAATCACCTAAAGCATCACGCTTTACAATGGTATTTGCTGTATTATTAGGTGTTGCATTGGTAGTATCTTGCACTGACTGATTTATGTCTGTTGCACTTACTAATCCATTACCCACGCTATTAACAACTGTGGCGCCTTGTGTGCCGGTTACATCACCGGACAAACTACCAGTAAAATTAGTTGCCGTGGTTGCCGAAGTCGCCGTGGTTGCTGTAGTTGCGGTGGCTGCATTACCATTTAAATTTCCATTAAATGTAGTAGCTGTAACTGAAGTTGCATTGAATGAGCCAGAGCCATCACGTCGTACAATCGTTCCAGCAGTATTTAAATTAGTTGCAGCATTTGCTAAGGAAGTCCCTGATGCAACGTTTGCCGCAGTTTGTCCACCTACTAAAGCTACAACAGTAGTACCTTGTGTACCAGTAACATCACCTAACAAGTTGCCAGTAAAATTTGTAGCAGTATTTGCTGATGTTGCTGTGGTGGCATTTCCGCTGAGATTTCCTGTAACATTACCCGTTAAATTTGCTTGAATCGTGCCTGCAATAAACCCACCCAATGCATCACGTTCAATGATAGTATTGGGGGTATTGGTAGGAGTTGCAGAATTTGCAGCAATAGTAGCCGAAGCAATATTGGCTGCTGTTTGTCCACCGACCGTATCAACTACCGTTGCAGATTGCGTACCGCTGACATCACCAGATAAACTTCCACTAAAATTGGTGGCAGTCGTTGCAGTTGTAGCATTACCCGTAAGATTTCCCGTGACATTTCCAGTTAAATTTGCAGTTATTGTGCCAGCAGTAAAATTTCCAGAACCATTACGTTCAACAATAGTATTAGGTGTATTTAATGGCGTTGCGGCATTTGCTGCAACCGTAGCAGATGCAATATTGGCAGCAGTTTGTCCACCGACAGTATCAACTACCGTTGCAGATTGTGTGCCGCTTACATCTCCAGATAAACTGCCACTAAAATTTGTTGCTGTCGTAGCAGTTGTCGCCGTGGTTGCGGTCGTAGCGTTACCATTCAAGGCACCGTTGAATGTAGTCGCATTTATCGTTGTGGCGGAAAAAGCGCCAGAACCATTTCTACGGACTATAGTGCCTGCAATATTTGTATCGGTTGCAGAATTAGCAAGTGAAGTACCCGTCGCAATTGCTGCCGCTGTTTGACCCCCAACAGTGTCCACTACGGTAGCTCCTTGAATGCCTGTTACATCTCCCATCAACGACCCGGTGAAATTAATAGCAGTTGACGCTGATGTTGCGGTAGTTGCGTTACCAGTAAGATTACCGGTAACATTACCAGTTAAGTTCGCAGTGATAGTGCCCGCGCTAAAATCGCCTGAACCATTGCGAGCAACGATGGTGTTAGGCGTATTTGTTGGTGTTGCAGCGTTTGCAGCAATGGTAGCGCTAGCAATACTTGCAGCACTTTGACCACCAACAGTATTAACAACTGTAGCAGATTGAGTTCCCGAAACATCACCTGCTAATGAACCGGTGAAATTGGTAGAAGTTGTCGAAGTTGTTGCATTCCCCGTTAAATTACCTATAAATGAAGTTGAGGTAACCGAGTTAAGACCGGTCATATTATTGGCATCATCGAGAATGACATTTGATTCTTTAATGTTATCAACTCCGCTCGCCAAATCAACGCGAATTAATGCATTGTTATTTGCAAAATCAAAGGTAGTTGAAACGTTTCCCGATCCTGCAGGGGTAGCATAAATTAAACTTCCTAAACCATCACTACTAAGAAAAGTGCCTGCTGCACCAACTATAGTTGGCCATGCAACCGTATTTCCGTTTTTAGTAATACCATTGAGCGTGACATTTGCTGAATCATCAACTAAAACCGTTGAATCTTTAATTTCATCGCCGGTTGTATTTGCATAGCGAGCAACGGCATTTATTGTTGAAGTTAATGGACCTTGTACACCACCGCCGGAAATACCTCCACCATTAATGGTACCACTGACATCAAGATTACCGGTTATAGTAGCATTTCCTTTTACTAAAAGACCATCGCCAATGCGTGCGCCTTCTTGAACATATAAATATTCGGTGTTAGTGGATTCATTAACAAATATATTTTGGAACGTTTTATTTTTAGGATCGGCTTTAATAGGGACTGTGATTAACAATAAGAGACTTACGATCAAATTTTTCTTCATGCAATTTTCCCAAGATTGGTGAGAGTCTTTTAATTACATGAAGTCGTAACATTTTAATTATTTTTAAGACAATAATTTAATCAGAATGAGTATTTATTTGTTGTTAATAAAAGAAGGGAGCTTGAAAGCCCCCTCATTGATTTAATCTTTTGGTCCGCGTGGACGAGATCTTGTCATATTACGTTTATTTATTGCTTCTTGTGTTGCAACAGGTGCGTTATCTAAATCCCATTGCTTGCAATAGCAGTATTTGCCATACGGATCATTTGGTACAAAAATTGGTGTATCTGATGCTTCTCGTTTTCTATAATCGCCTTTTTCTGAACAATAACACAGAGTGCTTTTTGCACAATCTTGGGCAGTTTTAAAAACAGGTTTTTTAGAATTTCCTGCTTCTGCTGATGTACAGCCCAGCAAGCATAAGATGATACTTAAAATCATACGACATCCTTTTATATTGACTAATATAAAATTAACAAATAGGTGCGTATGTTTGCAAGGATTGAATTTAGGATAACTGTTGTTGCTTTTGAAGACAATAAAAAAAGTGTGCCTTGTGAGCACACTTTTCATCGTGAAAGCGATGTTCTTATTTTTTCTTTTTTTTGCGCAACATTGGAAGACCAGTGCGTGCATTTTCGATTACTTCGTAACCTGCAGGTAATTCATCAAGTGAGTTTTTAGCAGCTTCACCAGCAAAGTAATAAATAGTTTGTTTGCGATCGCCAGCTAATTTAACATCTTTCGTGTGCAAATAATATGTTTTGCCACTTTTTTTGGATTTTACGCTATATGCTGCCATGGGTTAAAAACTCCTTAAGCAAAGATTGAATACTAGAATACTTCTAGTTTAAAACAAAACTAAAGAATGAAAATAAAAAAATCTAGAAAATGTCTTATATAGCAAAAAATATGCGCTATTTCATTTGCTTTAATTGCATCGTATCCCAATAATTTAACAAAAATAAATGTTTACATTGTTAAATGCAATTAGTATTGAAGTTGGAGGGTGTTTTTGGGTACTTTATATAATAAGGAAAAGTAAGGTACAAAAATGAAAAAATTATTTGTTTTGTTTACATTCGTCTTTCTAATTTCAGTACATGCGCAGGAACAAGCGCGACCAGGCCAGCAGCTTAAAGCTCGTTTGGCTCAAAACGTTCCACAGCATTCTCCTGGTTCGCATGGGCCATTGCAGGGTGGTCAACATCCAGTTGCACCAGTTGCAGCTCAAGTAGTTCCTGAAGTTGCAGCGCCGATAGCAGCGGCAGCAGTTCATGAAGTTGCACCAGTTGTAGCACCGGCACCGGTATTAGCACCACATGTTATTGAAAATGTAATACCAACGCCATCTCCAGCTCCGATAATTCCAAGTGGTGCAGAAACATCAGTAAATGAATTGGCTGCGGTGCAAAAAAAAGTGCAAGATTTGGAAAATGCTCTAAATGTTTTTAAAACAGAAACTACTGGTAATATTAATTCAATTCAACAGGCGTTAAATGCTTTAAAAGAATCATCTAAAGCTTCTGGCGGCCAAAACGATAAATCTGAGTTGGAAAAATTAAAAGTGCAATTGGTTAAAATTGATCAAGAAATAAATGGCATGAAAAAGAATTTTGCGACTGCGTTTTCTGGATTAAAAAAATAGGATAAGAAAATGAAAAAATTATTAATGTTTTTAATTATCATAACCACTGTCATAAATGCAGCTCCAGAAAAAGTCCAACGTACTTCTTTGGATGGACGTCTGAATGCCATGAATACGCGTATTAACTCATTAGAGACAAAAGTCGATCGTATTGATACTTCTATTGAAGATATAAAAGGTATGTTGAAAAAAAATAACGGTACTACCACAACGGTTGTTGAATCTAAGCCGGTTGTGCGATCAACACGTGTAAGTCCTTCACGCACCGTTACATCTTATCCATCACGTACAACAACTACTCATGTAATAAGATCTCCAAGAACTGGTTGTCCTGCAGGTGGTTGTGCCGCTTCAGAATTTACTCCATCTGGTGATATGGATTGTAAATTATATTGTAACAGAATGTATGCCGGTATCGACGAACAACAACGTGCATGTTATGCGCGCTGTGGTTCATCCAATGATCCAGTAAACTCTGGTATTGTGCAATATTAAAAGTTAATTTTTCTAAATACATTTAGTGTGAAATGAAACGCTTGTACCATTGCTTTAAATAGTACAGGCGTTTTTCATATTTTATCTTTATGCGTTTTTGGTCATCGGTCAGAGACTGGAATGCAAGATAATCCTCTACTAAGGGAAAATGTAAAACATCAAAATGCATCTTTGAGTGTTCATTTTTCGGAGCTAAGGAATATGATATTAAATACGTTGCGGGGTATTCGGTCTTATAAATACCATGAATGATCTTTTCATAACCAATGTCGTATTTGAATTCTTCGACTCTACTTTCCTTAGAGAATGGTGTGGTTAAAGGAAAACGCAGCATTATTCCATACATGCGCTCTGCTCTGTCGGATCTTGTGTCGGAGTAGCCTGAAAGATATCCATTTAAATGCATTATTGGTGAATAACAATAACCATTATCTTTAGTTTCATCAATACAAGTGGCGATAATCTTCTCACTATCTTTGCTCACAAAACCAGTTACATGTTTTTTATATACGCTTGCGGTATTTATCGTAGCCACGTAATAATGATCTTTGAATTCTTCAATGTGCGTGAATTTTTCAGCAAGACCACTCAATGCATCAATTTTTTTTATGGTATTTTTTTTATAATCATAGTGATAACAATCAGCTGATTGATCTGTTCGCGTAAACTCAAGAATGCATGAATTATCTGATTGTTCAAAAACATTAAAGTCTTGGTAAGCATGATCTAATGAAAAGTTTATGTTAACATCCAGTAGATCTCCTTTAGTTAATTCTCTATTTCCCATAAGAAAAAACACGTTTGGTTTTTTTTGGCATAGATAGATCGAGGAATATTGTTTGCTCGTTTCGCCAAACCATATACTATTCGTCAAAGAATGAAGAGTTATCCCGCAACAATCCTTTGTTAGAATTTTAGCGGCGTTTAAAATAGTTCTATAAGGATAATTTTCGAATTTTTTTGTGCAAGGCCCCAAATAATATGTATTAATCAACGTTGGAGGGTGGTGTAGCGCATTATATATTTTTAAATATATATTTTCTCGATTCTTATCCATATATTTAACACCCACGTATGGTGAATCCAAATTAAATTTATTAAAACCCCCACATTGGTAGTCATAGATATTTTCCATTGGAGATTGTTCTATAAATCTTAATTTATTATGGCATTTGAATTGTTTGGAGAAGCTATGAAACGGCATAATGCTTGCAATGCTATAAAGATTTCTGAGCATCCCCTCATGGATAGTTGAAGATAAATCTGTCTTAGATATTTCTCGCCATAATTGATAGTAATGAAAAGGTTGATCGATATAATGCTGAGCCAAAGAGTTAAATATTTTATTTGATATATCTAATGTAATAATACGTTGACGAGCATCGGCAATTTCTTGATCACGCTGATAAACATATTGATGTGAAAGAGGATATAGTTCATTAAATGCAACATAACCTTTTTTTATCACTGAAGGATAATAGTGAGGTTCATAGTCTTGGCATTGAGTAAGAAAAATAATTAAAAAGAAAAAAATAAACATACTTGTTATTTGTAAAATAATTTTTGTAATTAAAATTAAATATATGAATAAATAGTATGAGTAGATTTTATTGTTATTACAAATATTAGTGAAAATCTGTATGCTGCTTTAATTATCATTTATAGACATAGTCTGCGATTTATTTCTTATATTTAAGAAATTGCGTAATAATTGCTTTTTGCCTAATGGTAATTATTTGATTTTTTTGACCCAAAATCCCTGTAAACACGCTAAAGTTTGCAAACTAGAGGGATTTGTATTATGGTCAAACTTTGAAATAGGTCTACATACGGTGACTTAATTAATAATTTAATTCAATTATAAATGGGATATTCATGAAGAGATTAATAATTACGTTACTTTTTAGTTTTGCAGCTCTTAAAGCGACTCGCTCAGAAGAAGCGCTTAATGCGTTTAAAAAGAATATACTCAGTGCCAAAAAGACAAGCACCTTCCTTATGCCTTGGTATGCAATCACGTCTTATAATGCATTTAATAAAATTCCAACCGATATTGCAACCACTCAAAACTGGCTTGATAAAGCAGTAGGCAATCGATCGAATAATAAAAAGATTTCTGAATCAATGAATGAAATAAAAGAGCGTAACACCACTAAACTAATGGTTTTAGATACTCTTATGAGCGGATTAATTTTTGGTGGTGCAACATTAGGTGTGCAATATGCGCGTGCCCGTTATACCGGACAACCTATTGATTTTGATTGGACCGCAATCATGGCAGGATTTGGTGCAAGTTATACGGTGATTTGCCATGGTTCAATGCAAAGCATGACAAAGCAAGCACAAAAAATAATTGATTATAATAAACAAGACTAAAAAAAGGGCCGGAAATATTCCGGCCCTTTTTAATGTATTTTAATCCCACTCTAAAGATCCAGCGGTTTGATATTCCGTGACTCGAGTTTCAAAGAAATTCTTTTCTTTTACTAAATCAATGGATTGAGACATCCAAGGAAATGGATTTTCTTTAAAGTAAGCCTTTGGTAATCCAATACGTTCTAAGCGACGATCGGCAATATATTCAACATAATCACTAAATTGTTCAGCATTAATGCCAAGCAATCCTTGTGGGCATGCATCAAAAGCATAGCGTTTTTCTAATTCCACAGCTTGTTTGATAAGCTCAACGACTTCATTTTTAAAGTCTTCGGACCATGCTTCTGGGTTTTCAGCTTTAATCGTATTAATTAAATCGCAACCAAATGCCAAATGAATACTTTCATCGCGCATGATGTATTCAAACTGTTGGCCAATACCAGTCATTTTGTTTTGGCGTTTCAATGCGAGCATCATGGCAAATCCAGCATAGAAGAAGATGCCTTCCATAATTACATAGAAGCCAACAAGATCATGTAGGAATTTACGAATATTTTCTGCGCCTTCGGTAGAGAAGTTCGGATCAAAAATTGATGTAGTAAGTTTTACTACAAAATCGTCTTTTTCTTTGATCGATGGAATTGTTTCATACATCGAATAAATTTCATCTGGATTAAGGCCCAAGCTGTCACAACAATAAATGAAGGTATCAGTGTGGATTGCTTCTTCAAATGCTTGACGAAGTAAGTACTGACGGCATTCAGGATTGGTTACGTGTTTGTATACCGTAAGCACAATATTATTTGCGGTTAATGATTCTGCAGTTGCAAAGAATCCTAAGTTCCACAAAATAAGACGGCGTTCAGCAGGACTTAAGAACGTTGGCGATTTCCATTGCTCAACATCAAGTTGCATTGGAATTTCTTCTGCGGTCCAGTTGTTAGCAACGCCATTTTTATAATGTTCTCTTGCCCACATATATCTCATAGGCAAGATTTTATTTGGATCAACTTTGGAATTGTTAATAATTCCTGAAGAAGCCTTTTTTGCATAGTTTGTCATACTCTATCCTTTACTGACATGATTCGCAGGTTGGATCTTCAATTTTACAACTTTGTGCCGCGACGACTGTTTCTTCGTATTGACGGTTTTGAGTAAATCCATAAGAAGTATCTAAGGTAGATTTTTCAATACCGGTGGCGCCAATAGTACGAAGATAATAGAACGTTTTCATTCCCATATGCCATCCAGCGCGATATAGCGAATCAAGTTTTGCGCCTGATGCACCTTGCATAAACACGTTATGAGATTGGGATTGATCGATCCATTTTCCACGCACGGAAGTGATATCCGCTAACCATTCAGGATTCAATTCGAATGCTGTTTTATATTTTTCTTTTAAATGATCAGGCACGTATGAAATACGGCTAATATCACCATCATAATATTTCAGAAGATCTAATGTTTGCGTATTCCATTGATTGATTTTTTTAAGATCCTCAATCAAATAGTTATTTACAACCGTAAATTCGCCGCTCACGTTAGATTTAACGTAAATATTTTTAAAAATCGGTTCAATGCTTGGATAACATCCAGCAATGGTTGAAATAGTTGCAGTTGGTGCAATAGCCATAACGTTCGAGTTGCGCATGCCATGATGTTTAACTTCTTGTTTTAAGCTATCCCAATCCAAGCGTTTAGTACGAGCAACTTTAATTGGTAATCCACGTTCATTTTCTAAAATATCTAATGTATCAATAGGGAAAATACCTCGATCCCATTTAGATCCTTTAAACGAGGAATAAGCGCCGCGTTCTTGTGCTAAACGTGATGAAGCTCGAATGGCAAAATATGAAATTTTTTCCATAGAAGTATCAGCAAATTCTTTTGCAAGTGGTGAGCTGAATGGAATTTCAAGTTTATATAATGCATCTTGGAAACCCATTAAGCCAAGGCCGATAGGGCGATGACGAATATTTGAGTTTTGTGCTTCTTGTATTGGATAAAAATTTAAATCCACAACGTTATCAAGCATACGTACAGCGCCATTTACGGTGCGTTCTAAACGTTCTTCGTTTAATGAACCATTATCAACATGTCGTTCAAGGTTTATTGAACCCAAGTTACATACGGCTGTTTCATCTTTTGATGTGTTTAAAGTAATTTCCGTGCAAAGATTTGAGCTATGAATAACACCAGCATGATCTTGTGGAGAACGAATGTTGCATGCATCTTTGAAGGTGATCCAAGGATGACCTGTTTCAAACAAACGAGTAAGCATTTTGCGCCACAATTGTTTTGCAGAAATTGTGCGGGTGAGCTTGAGACGGCCTTCAAGAGCCATCATCTCATATTCTTCGTATTTTTGTTCAAATGCAGCACCATATAATTCATGTAACTCAGGTGCTTCATCTGGTGAGAAGAGCGTCCATTGTCCATCCGCTTCAACACGTTTCATGAATAAATCTGGAATCCAAAGTGCGGTGTTCATATCATGCGTACGACGACGTTCGTCACCCGTATTACGACGCAAATCTAAGAAGTCTTCAACGTCAAAATGCCAACACTCAAGATATACGCAAGTACCGCCGCGACGAATACCGCTTTTGGTGATAGCAACAACAACGTCATTTGCAATTTTTAAGTAAGGAACGACACCCTGGCTAAACGCCTTGATTCCTTTAATAAATGATCCCGTGCCACGGATTGGTGTCCAATCGGTACCTATACCTCCAGCCCATTTTGATAATTGAGCGTTGTCGCCAAGGCATTTAAAAATATTGCCTAAATCATCAAGAACCGTATTGAGATAGCATGAACTCAATTGTGCGCGAGGAAATCCTGAATGGAACAACGTTGGGGTTGATGGAGTGTAATACAATGAAGACATCAATTCATAAAATTCCAACGCACATTCATTTTTGCGTGATTCTTGTAATGAAAGACCCATAGCGATACGCATCCAAAATGTTTGCGGTAATTCTAGGCGAAGATTTTCATGACGAAGTAAATAGCGTTCATACAAAGTATGCAAGCCCGTATATGCAAGCAAATCATCGCGATCAAGAACAATGCTGGATGCTAATAAATCAAGATCGAATTCTAACATGCGTGCATCAAGGTAACCAAGCTCTACACCTTTTTTGATGTTATCAACAAATGCTTGGCGATATAAAATTTCTACATCATTTGGATTTGTTTGCTTGCCTAATACTTCGCGTTTTAGTTTGCGCAATAAGAATCTTGAAGCTGCAATATTGTACTGTGGATCACGTTCAATAAAAACACACGCTGCTAATATGTAAGCTTTTTCAAGATCTTGCGTGGAAATACCGTCAAAAATATTGCGTTTTACTTCTTTTGCAAGTAATTCAAGATCAATATCTTTTAAGTCTCCGCAAACTTGTTGCAATGTAGCTAAAATTTTATCTTCTTCAAAAAGTACGATGCGGCCATCACGCTTTTTGATCATGCGTGATGCAAGTAATGAATTATTCATGCGTGAAAAACCTTGCACTTCCATGGTATATCCTTATGCTCACTTAATTTTTATTCTACAAATTTTTAGTTGCAATCGCCCCCCTTTTTTTTAACGAAAATGCAGCCAGGTGATGTTTGAAAAAACAAACACCTTTAGTATAGTTTATTTCCTTATTTTTTTTCTTTCTGTAAATACAGATGGTTCTTGGGTCTTCAATACTGTAACAGGTTGCCCCTTGAGAATCAACACATTTTTTAATTTTTCAATCAAAAGATATTCTTAATTTTTTACTCGAAACAAAATTTTTTTTATTTTTATTTTGAAATAAAAAAATCGGCTTGACATGTCTTCTACCACGTATGCTACAGTGATATGAAATCATACCAACAAGGAGTTTTTATGATCGTTTATAATCGATGCATGTTGATGGCATGCATGTTGTTTCTTTTTGCAGCACCAGAATGTTGTGCGCGTTTAATGCGTCCTGTAAGAACGGCACAAGCTGGTAACGCTGATGAGATTCGATCAGAATCCGCATTGCGCGATGCAATTAAAAATAATAACGTTGTAATTGTCAAAGCATATTCACCTGATTGTCCGCATTGCATTCATTACAAGAGCAAATTTGATGCTGCTGCACAAGAAATAAGCGACAAAGCGCTCTTTGTTACCTACAATGTTGATGACAAAGCTTTTGATAAATTTAGCGATGAATATAAAGTTGAAAGTTTACCGACAACGCTCATTTTTGTAAATGGTTCATTAAAAACAAGCAAAATTGGTGACATGTCAAAAGATGCGTTAATTAAAGAAGTTAATGCCGTTTCTAATGCAGTCAATGATAAAAAAATAGTAGTCACTTCCCAGGATGATGTTCTTGAAGATGATGACACTGAAATTGAAGGCACTGTAGTAGTAAAACAAGCAGCTCAAAAACCAGTTGCAAAAAAAGAACCAGTAAAAAAAGCTTCTGCAAACGGTTCACATTGCAACAAAAAAGCAGTCATTACCAAACAAGATGGTAAGAAAGCTTCATGTTGTGCAAAACCTGCTCAACCAGCGCCTGTAAAAGAAAAGCCTGCTGATGATAAAGGGCACGGCAACATTAAAGAATTAAATTCTATGTCTGAATATGAAGCGTTAATTGCTAAACCTGGATTAGTAGTGGTGAAA
>JAEYYR010000002.1 GCA_023428375.1 bacterium
TGTCTTGGCACTCATATGGATTCTCCGGCCCATTGTATTGAAGGTGCTGCTGATTGTTCGACTTTAGATATCAAAAATTGTGTGGTGCCTGCAATTGTGATTCATCTTGATGAAAAAGCACATGAAGATTACTGCATTTCAACAGAAGACATTTTGGACTTTGAAGAAAAGAATGGGATGATCCAACCAGGTTCATTAATTTTTTTCAATACTGGCTGGGCGAAACGATGGAATGATCCGGTAAAATTTCGTAATGAAAAAAGTGATGGTGTTCCTCATTTTCCCTACCTATCTGAACAAGCTGCTCAACTACTTTTAGATCGTTCAATTGTTGGAATTGGCGTTGATACCTTTTCTCCCGATGCTTTTTATTTGCCACCACTTGTGCACAAATTATTGCTCGGCGCAGGAAAATACATCATCGAAAATGTTGCAAACTTAGAATCAATGCCAGTAACAGGTGCATTTGTTATCGCGCTGCCACTTAAAATAAATGAAGGAACTGAATCTCCGATACGCCTCGTGGCTTTAGTGTCAACTTTATAAACCGCGTTTTTTCCACCATTCATCACTCTGAAATTCTTTAGGAGCATTATCGCGAGAAAAGTCCTCCCCAAATAATTTCTCTAGTGTTTCAAAATATAAATCACGTAAGCTCTCTGGTAATTTGGTTCCACACCATGGGCAATAATCAATTCCTTGGCGTGCCGATGAATGTCTTAATAAAATGTCATATTCTCTCATTATAGGGTTATATTCAACTGGTACTCTACGGTCGTCTAAAAACATTTGCATTAATTTGCAACAATGTATGGTGCAGGTTATATATTCAAAGACCGCGTTTCTTCCACCATTCATCGCTTTTAAACTCATCAGGAACGTTAGGGTCATTTTTTATGTCCCATTCAGGATCAACATTATATTCTTTTTCTAGAATCTCAAAAAAAAATTCTCTTACGCTTTCTGGTAATTTGCAACCACACCAAGGACAATAAAATATCAGTTGAACTGCTGGAGATTGATTTAAAATCATTCCGTACTCTCTTGCAATTGGATAGTATTGCAACGGTACTTTAGGATCATCTAAAAATTGATTCATTAATTTGCAACAAAACTCAGTTTTATTCATTTTTACAGACCACGTTTTTTCCACCATTCGTCACTTTTAAACTCTTCTGGTATATTTGGGTCATTTTTTTTATCTAAGCCAGGTTTTATATGATATTCATTTTTCAAGATTCTAAAATAATCATTTCTAGCACTTTCAGGCAATTTGGTTCCACACCATGGACAATAATCTATTAATTGAATTGCATAGGTATGTTTCAAGGTTATCCCATATTCTCTCATTAAAGGATAATATTGTAATGGTACTTTAGGATCTTCTAAAAGCTGATCCATAAGTTCACAGCAGTGAATTATTTTTTTTAACATATTTTTTATACACCTTGTTAATCAGGAAATCGTCTATTGCGCACTGGTGGTTTATATAAATTCATCGTTTTAGGATCAAGCGATCCCAAATGAATTTCAGAATCACTATAAACTTCAACATCATTATGCAAATGATCCCATTGTAAATATTCGGCATTTTTTACAATGGGTTTACCACGAGTTTTGAGTTGATAAATTCCGTTTCTATGATGTTGATAATTTGCTTTAATAACTGGATTACTAAAAAATTCTTGCTTAGTAATTTTGTTAACTTTGCGCTCTTTTTCTTTGTTGCCGCATAAGCAGCCACAGGTGCACCCGCAACTGAATGATTCACATTTGCAGCAGCCGCATGGACATTCAAGTTGGTTTGAAGTATTACCTTGCCCAATATTAGATTTGTGGTGGGGAATCTTTTGGTAATTACTTTGAGCGCGTTGAAGGTCTTGTGTCTCTGTTTCCTGTAATTGAGCAACAACCTTGTTACGAAGATTTTGTTCAATTTGTGCGATAGGAGCGTGTATAGATTGCAAAAATTGCAGAATTACTTGTTTGTTGTATTGAATGCGTTTTTTTTCTTGCTTAAAGTATTCATCATATTGATGTAGAGTCTTTGTGATTTCAACAATAAAGCGATCAATATTCGTTGATTTTTTAATTATTGAGTCTTTGGGAATACTCTTATAATAGTTGATTGCAATATGCAGCTCATTTCTTTTAAACTCGATCTCTTCAAGAGCTATTGAAATGCGAATAGTCTCTTCGAATAATGAATAGGCGGTATTAATAGGAATTTTTTTTAAATTTTGTTTCCAGTCCTGAATGAGAGGATTTTCTGTTTTGTTATTAGTGTAGTTTTTAACTGCCTGCTCCAGGCGCTCTACTAATTCAGAAAAATGAAAACATATTTGAGCTTGTTGTAGATTGATTTCATTTTCAAGTTTGAGTAATTCATCTTCCCGCGTTTTTCGAAGACTTTCTTTTTGTATTGCATTTAACTTTGATTCATTTATAGCAATATGATGCGTTTTAAAAGAAGTTTGAGGAATATTTTTAAAAAATGCTGAGGTAAAAGATTTTGTGGATATTCCTTTTAACGTCAATAATCCATTTTTAATAGACTCAATATCTTTGCTCAGTTTTATTAATTTGTCTTTTCTTTCTTCGTAATACTGTTTTTCATACTGTGATATGTCAATATGAGCTTCTTGGGATTGATCAAAGTAGCGCTCATTAAAGAGTTTTTGATATACGAGCAGGGCACCTGCGCTTAAGGTTAGAGTGGCACCGATGGTTGCAAGAACAGGATTTACTGTGCCTATTAATCCGATGGTAATCGGTGTTAATGCAAAATCTGCGTTATGGGCAATTATTCTATTCTCTGAGACAATTATTTTTTGAGAATCAGTTGAAAGTTTATAGAGAAGAACTTCTCCCGAGATTTTTTGGATGCCTGTGATGCGTTCTGATTGCCCATCTGCACAAAGAATTAAATCATCTTTTTTTAGATCTTGTGCGTAAATCCATATATCTTGATGCGCCAAATAAAATTTTTGAAAGCATCCTGCGTTTAGAGTTAATTCACCGACAGAAATTTGAACATATTCGGTGGTTTCTTGATGAGTAATATGTTGTATGGTGCTTTTATTATTTGAAGTAAGACATATCTCATCACCAATTTCTATTTCCTGGATTTTTTTCAAACCATGCGAAGTGAGTATAGTTGCATCGCACAAAAAACCCTCAGAATGTTCAACAAGCTGCGCTTTTAAACCAATTATAGGTGAACTGATAGTAGGATTAACTGTATTTGAATGGGAGAATATTGATAAGAGTATAGGGAATAGATAAAGCCAAAGATGTTTCATTGCGGCCCCTTTTTATTATCTGGAACTTTATCACAAATAATAAAGAGAGCAAGGTGCTATTCTGCAGAGATTCCCGGTAATATCCCAAAGAGTGATGCGCTTGGTAATGGGATACCAAATAGGTGCGCAAGTGTTGCAGAAATTTGCGGTGCCCATACTCGTTCTGCTTGGGTTGAATGTTCCAAATGATTATCCCAGCGTATAATGAGAGGAACGTGCGCATTATAATCATAAGGGGTGTTATGCTTGGTACCTTCTTTTTTATCACTCATTAAAACATATGGTGCCAGTTCAATAACGAGTTGACCTGTGCGACCAGGGTATAGCTGATTTTTAAATAATCGTTCTTTGTAGGTGTGTGTCGCATTTATTTCTAATTCATGCGTTGAAAATACATTAACAATGCCAGGAATGGTTTTTAATGCATTTTTTATGGCATCTAAATTGTTTTCATTATTGTTGGTCAGATATACAAAAGGCGTGCGAATACCAGTAACTTGAATCTCCGATTCTGCGCCCACCGCGTCTTGTATTTTTTGTACGAGTTCTTCTTTTATTATGCGATGAGAAGGGGTGTAGCCTTTTTCTTGCACCTCTTCTACAACAGGCTGTACGCCATGATCTGCAGAAAGTGCCCATAAAATTTCATCTGATGGATAAAGTTCTTCAACTTGATCGATAAATTCACCGATATCTTTATCAAGTGCTAGTAGCATGTCATGCACATTTTGATTCCATGGACCATCATGATGACCAACTTTATCAAGCGCACTTAAGCTTAACCAGATTAAAATTGGTTCTTGATCTTGTTGTTGCTTTGCAAATTTGAGTGTTTCTAGACCACTATCAAGTAATAATTTGTTTGATGCGATAGACTTTGCAAATGATGTATCGATATCAAAACGTTTTGCAACTTCTTGTAGATAAGGAGTGAGTGTCGCGCGTTCATTATTAAATTTAAATTCTTTCCCAGTGCTTTCAAACCAGTACGCGTGACCTAATCTTCCAGCCATTAACAGGCTTGCGCGTGGTTTTAGTGAGATGCAATAGGTATGTGCTTGTCGGTTTTGCAGCATTAATTGATCGTTTAACGTATCAATCATTAAATTATTGAGACAGTAACGATCTTCGATTTTATCACACACAACTTTTTGTTGTTGATTATTGTACCATTCATTATTCACAATACCGTGATAGTAGGGTAATGAATTGGTTGAAATGGATGCATGGCCAGCGCCTGTAACCGGAGCACCATGTAAATGATGTGCATCTATAAAATTGACGCCTTTGTCTCGCAAAGTCTTAAAACCGTATTGAGCTTTTTTATGTAACCATTGCCATTCATGGTATGCAAACTGGTCAATAATTATTACAATCCCAACTTTCGGTCTTGCTTCAATGTCAAATGCAGCGATTAAAAGAGCGACAATAAAAGTTATTCTTTTATGCCACGTCATAATTCAAACCTGGCAAGAGATTGAATGTTGATGCTGATGGTCGAGGCACGCCAAGTAATTGTGCAATCGATACCGTCAACTGAGGAACATAAACTTTTTCGGTTATTGTTTTATTTTCGTGTATGCCTTTTTGATAAACGAATAATGGTACATGCGTGTCGTAACTGTACGGTGTGCCATGACCAGTACCTCCTTCATAAATATCTATAAAGTTGTATGGTTGCACTTGTACGATAATATCACCGGTACGATGTGGATATAATTGGTGTTGATAATACAGCCCTAAATCTAATGGATCAAACACTACTTTTGATAACTCATCATATGTCCATACGCGCTTAATCCCTGGAATATTGACTAAGTAATCTTTTATCAACGCATACAATTGTTCTTTTTGCTCAATATCAAGTGACTTGAGTTTTTCTTCATCAAGATAAAATTGTGGCATCTTAAAGTTAATAATCATTTTTTCTAGACTGAATTTTTCAGAAATTAGAGCATTCAATTCTTCGGTTAATTTTTTTGCCGGAATACGGTGTGCAAAGTCAATACCATCTTGTTGCACTTCTTCAAGTATTGGAAACACGCCATGATCAGCGGTTAATGTTAATAAAACATCTTCCTGATTGTATTCAGCATATATATCGTCAATAAATGATTTTAAATCGGTGTCGATTGTTTGAATCATTTCCGATACTTCTTCGCTTCGTGGTCCTTTTACATGTCCCAATAAATCAAGCGAGTTCATACTTACAAACATAACTAAATGCTGATTTTCATCAGTAGGTTTATTTTCAGATAATGTTTTGCGTGCTAAATCCAGCAACATTTTATTTGATGGTGGCGTTCGTAAGAACGCTTCCCAATCAGTGATGTCGGAGTGGTTTTCTTTGATAGTTTTATTATAATCTGTAACCCATGTTGGGAGCTCTTGCATGTATGCAATACTTGAAGTGAACATACCGGTTTTTGAATCAAACCAGAGAGGTTTGCCGAGACGTCCAGCCATTAATACAGCTGCGCGACTTTTCAGTGCAACGGTCCACGCATTGTAATTTGCATGGGGATATGAGAATAAACGTAATTGATCTGAGAGCGTATCAACCATTAAATATTGTGGTGAAACCCCATAATTTTGTTTTCCTTCTGGGCCGAATACTGCAGCTTTATCAGCTGAATCCGCGTCACAAGTAATTAGTGAACCATCTTCTGCATGCCAAATATTACCAATGATGCCGTGATCACGTGCTAAGCAACCGGTGCCGATAGTTGCATGTCCAACGGCAGTTTCTGGCATAGAATGAGGATGAAATGCTTGGGCATAGCGAACGCCATTGTCTTGAAAGAATTTAATACCACCCGTTAATGAAGGTAAAAATTTTGTGAGTTCATGATAAGCAAATTGATCAACAACGAATATGACTGTTAATTTTGGAGAATTAGCACAAAGTTGTAAACATCCTGCCAATATCCATAGTAAAGCGAAAAAAGAGCGCTTATTCATTCTATCTCCAGATTATTTTCTATACCTTATAGTGTACGAAATAATAAGAGCTATTCTCAATGAAAATTACTATGTGAAATGTTTACAAAAAGAAAAAGTCGAGGTTTGCTAGACATCGACTTTTTATGAAATTGTTAATCTTTTTTGAGTTTGGAAATCATTGAACTAATTTTCTTTGGTAAATCTTTTTTCCATAAGATCAGTATTTGATTTTTGTCAGATCCAATAACATTCGTTTTTCCCTTGTTGTTAATACTGACAAAAGGCGTTAATAGACTCTCAACGATTACCAATTTGATAGGATTTGTCTGACTATCGTAGATTTCTTTTGCTGTTTTACATGCATATACATGGCCATTATACGAGGAGCCTTTTTTAAAATAATAAGAGCATCGATCTAATTTGGATGAAAAATTGAGCGTAGTATTGAGATTGTCAGAAATCCACGTTGCGCTCCAACCCTTGCCACCTTCATCTTCAAAGCCAACAATATATTTCTTTTCAGTTTTAATAGTGATGCTCTTCACTTTGGTCACCGGTAGCGCTTTTTCTTCATCTTTTTCGATAGTGAATTCTTGATGAGAATCGTCAGCTAATTGCACGGTAGCAATCAAGCGCGAATCAGTCGTGTTTTTTATTTCGATGACTGCGTTAATGAACGATAAACTTTGAAGTAACAATAAAAAATAATAATTCTTCATACCATACCCCTTTTTTAATACTGTATCGGATGGATAAAGACTGGGGCAATATTAATCAACAATAATTCGTGGAATAGAATGATTAATGCGCGACCAAAGTTCAACTGGGATGCTTTCGCCATCTTTAGAAAGCGTATCGGAATGAATTGCTGGATGTTGATGTCCCATTAAAATAACTTCATCATTAACTTCCACGGAATGTTGTAATGCAATATCGGTTACATCAACGGCTATTAAGTTCATACTAATAATGCCTAATATTGGTGCTGGAATGCCATGAATAAGCACATTGCCTTTGTTGCTCAGCGTGCGTGGATAGCCGTCAGAATACCCTACTGGTAGAATTGCAAGGCGTGTTGGTCGAGTAGTTTTATACGTTCGTATGTAACCAACATACGTTCCGGTATCAATGTTTTTTAATTGATGAATTTTTGTTTTCCACGTTCCCACTAACTTTAGGGTATCATTGGTACCATCCTCATGCTTAAAATCAGGCATAAATTTACCAAATCCATACATATGATGTCCTATGCGCAAATGAGTTGCGCGAGGCGAAGGAAAGACGCATCCGTTTGATGACAGTGCATGAATCATGGGGAATTTTTGTCCGCTGGTATGCAATTCGCGCACGAGTTCTGTGAATGTTGCAATTTGATTGAGCGACCATTCAATACCATCAGGGTTTTTGTGCGACAAGTGCGTTAGAATACCTTCTAAATGCACGTGGGGATACCATGATTTTATTTTTTCAAGAATTGGCGGAATTTGATCTGCAAAAAATCCCAGGCGTGCAAGTCCCGTATCAACTTTAAGATGAATTGATGCTTTGATATTTCGTTTTGATGCAGCAGCGTTAATCGATGCGATCATGTCTTCGTCATATACCACTAATCCTGCATTAAGTGATAAAAAATGATCAGGATTTTCTACGCGATATGATAAACTTAATATTGGTTTTTTTATTCCTTGCGCGCGAACTTGTATTAATTCGTCTTCGCCTATAACACAAAGCATTGCGATAGAGGGATTGTTTTCTGCTAATGTAGCAATAGGCAACAATCCATGACCATACGCATTTGCTTTAATAATAACAGCCAGTTGCATTGGCTGCATGGTTGATGCAAGCAATGATATATTGTGATTAAAAGCAGAGCGACTAATTTCTATCCAAGAGCGCATGGGAATACATTCAAGTTTAAATGACAATATGTAAGAAATGATAATAAAAAACATACAGTATAGCGTTTATGCTGTACACTTTTTTTTGTAATGGTAACAACAAAACATCGTGGGATTGTCATACAAAGTCAATTGCCCCACACAGGACGACTTATTATTATCGATAGTGCATTGGGTAAAATTGATGCGCGTATATCAACGAAATTGAAACATCATCGTTTAGTGCATGGCGCTTATATTGAATATAGCCACAACAAAGAACGTGATATTTTTTGGATCCAAGATATTGAATTATTAATGCTGCCAGCTTCCTGGGTTATGAAGAATATTCACTTTTTTCATCACATCCTTGAATTGATGCGTTTTTTTCTGATGTATCATAATCCAAACCGAGAATTGATGGATCATTTGCATCACATGTACGTGGAATATGTGCCAGAAACAGAATTATTTTTTCAATTTGGGTATTTGAGCCGTTTTTTTTTGCTGATTGGTATTTGTCCAGAAGAATCGCATGATTTGAGTATATCTTTATTTCGCTTGATTTCGGCGCCTATCGATATTATGTTGAATGTTCGAGACGACATGTTGGTGAGTCGTCAGCTTAGTGAGTGGTTGCAAAAATGCTTATTGTTGCATCCCGATGCGCATCGGATGCAAACAAAACACTTTATAGATATGGATACGCATGATGAGTAAGATTCGTTATGTTGGCTTGATGATAGTATCAATCGCGTCAATGAGTTATGGACTTGATACCGTAGTTGGTTCCTCAAAAAATGATAGCCTTTTTAAAGGTCCTTTTGAGAAACAAGCACAAATTTTAAAACAAGAAAAACCTACAGCAGATGTTATGCGTGAGGCTCAACTCAACGCAGAACGTTTTTCAAGTGATTTAACCCAATCAAAAGAATTGCTCAAGCGTGCTCGAAATAATCAAGCACAATTTTTACAAAAAAAGATTGGCATTGTTAGCCAGACCTATAACTACGCAACTGAAGCTGTGGAAGAATTACGCCAACTACAATCTTTGTATGATCAGAATCTTTCTTTGATAGAAGAATATCATGCTGGTCCACAACGTGTTGCATTGCCACAAAAATCCATCCCTTCTTTTGATGATCTGCAAGAAGCTGCGCGTCGTATTTTTGATGCAAATCAGCGTTTGCAAGAACTTGAAAAAAATAAGCTGAGCTTTTCTGGTGATATTTACAAACGAAAAAAAGCCTTGGATTCTGCAAAAGATCAATTAAAAGAGAAAAAAAAGCAAAGCGAATCATTTATTGATGAGCGCCAAACTCAAGAAAATGGTTTAAGTAAGCGCGAACAAGGCGAGCTCTTTGATGAAACGATTAAGCAACTTAATCAAAAAATTAAATTAAGCGAATTAAAGCTTAAAGAATCTGAAGTTCGCTTAGGTATCATCGAAGTTCAAATTGCTATCTTGCGTTCACAGTTGACGGTATATAAAGAAGATTTTAATAGAATTAAACGCTCTGTGGTAATTGATGCTGTGTATGTTAAGCGTGCACAAGATATTCTTGAAAAACAGCGTCAACAATCAGCTGAAACACGTGATAGAGTTGCCGACAAAATTCGTTTGCTTGCACCACTTCGTGATGAATTCAAGGGACGCTTAGATACCGCAATGACCCGTTATAATTTAACGCCGGTTGATGTTGCGCAAATTAGTGAATGGACCAAAGAACCAAAAAACCTTGCCGAATGGTCAATGATTGCCTCTATTGGTAATTTAACCAGCCATATGCAAGTGCTTGATTCTGAACGTGAGTTTTTAGAAGCGCAAATTTCTCTTGAACGAGCTCGTTTACGTAACGAAGAGATCGAATTTGAGAATATTAAATCCTGGCAAAAGATGACGCAAGGAAAAGTGCGTGATAATGAAGAAGAAATCGATCAAGAAATTCGTGAATATGGTATTCAAAAAACAGAGTTTCAGGTTGATCTTGCTGCATTAACGGATAAGCGTGCTTCTACTCTTAATTCATTGCAACTTCTCAATAGCATGCTTGATCGAGTTAAAACCTTAAGTTCTAACTTAAAAAGCATGAAAAACAAGATTGGCGCTGAAAAACAATCTGAATACATGGAAGCTATTCGCGTTCTCTATGATGCAGAAGAGCAAATTCGTCGTCGTATCGATGTAAATGCACGTTTGATTGAAACCTATACCACTACCATGGCCGTGTTACAAGATACGATTAAGCGTATTGAAGACGTAACCGGAGAATTAAATACTAAAGGTTTCTGGCGTCGTTCAACGCAGTCAATTGAATGGAGTGAATTAAGAAATTTCTTCCCAGACATGCGCCGTTTTGTTGCTGATTTAGTTAAGCTTCCTGCAAAATTTTTCACCTGGGAACATTTTAAATCTATTGGACAATCAATCTATAAATCTTTCGATCTTGCCAATATATTGTTAATGATCATTCGCTTATTGATCGTAATCTTACTGTACGTTGTATTACGCTTCTACATTCCTGATTTCCGCAACTATTTATTGCTCATTGGACCTGAATATGGCGCGTTTTCATCTCTCACCCAATTTACTGCAGCAATTCTCGGATTTGTGTATCAACATTTTGTAAGTATTTTTGTTTGGTTAGTTGCATTTCTTGCAATAAAAACTGAAATACTCACTGATACATATATCGCGGTATTCTTCTACGTTGCTTCGATCCCGTATCTCATTTACATGACGTATCATTTATTTAGATATATTGAAGACTTTAACGCAAAACGTGGTTATCAACTGGTAAGCAGTACTTTTGAGCGTCGCTTTAATTTGATTATTTCCAGTTTAGCCTATGCAACTATTGTGCTATTCTTTGTGCGTGAAGCATTTATACTTATGCATTATTCTGGTTCGCAAGTGCCAGCAATTTTGATCGGTATTAATATCTTTATCTTGCAGATCGCTATTATAAGCTTGATTGGTAAAGAACCAATCTTAAGCTTGATTCCAGAAAGCACGCCACTCTGGGAATGGATCAAGGAACATTTCAGTAAATATTATTATATTTTAGTAGCGGGAATTATTGGTATCATCATTATGATGAACCCGTATGTTGGCTATGGTCGTCAAGTATTATATATACTTTCTCGTTTACTCTTTACCGCGTTACTCATTCCACTATTCTCATGGTTACATAATCGTTTAAAACGTGCACTTTCTGATCTATTCTTTTATTATTCAGATGGCGAGACGATTAAAGAACGTTTTGTAGCGGGTAAAACATGGTATGGATTATTCGTTATTGCCACCTTCTTAGGTTTTGTTGGATTAGGGCTTTTACTTGGCGCATGGGTCTGGGGTTATTCATTAACCTTACGTGATCTATGGGGCTTCTTGGAATACAGTATTTATTCTCCTGGAATCGATGAGACGACCGGTAAAGTTATACAAGTTACGTTATTACAACTCTTCAAGATATTCTTATTCATCTTTGGAGGCCTGCTATTAACGTATATCATCAATCACTATGTATTACGACGAATCTTCGATCCATTGCTCGTTGGTTCTGGTGTGCAGAATACTATTATTACTTTGACGCGCTATGTAATTATTTTGATTGCATTTATTATTGGTATGCAAAGTGCTGGACTTGATGCCTTAACAACGAAGATCGCAGTAGCAGTCGGTCTTATCAGCTACTACTTAAAAGAGTTAGTGCTTGATGTATTTGCTTACTTTATCATATTAATTCAGCGTCCGATCAAAATTGGTGATTGGATCTTTATTGATTCAGATAATAGTGGTGTGGTTCGACAAATTACGCCGCGTTCTACTATTTTGCGTCGTCGTAATAGTGAAACATTAATTATTCCTAACTCCCAAATTATTACACGCACCGTACAAAACTGGAACTTTACCAGAACGTATTTTGCATTTGATGATTTATATATCACTATTCCTTATTATGCAGATGCTCACAAAGCACGCCAACTTATGTTTAAGGTATTAGAAGAAAACCACAATGTTCTTAAGAGCCCTGCACCAATCGTTTGGTTGCAAGACTTTGCAGAGAATGGATATCACTTTATGGTCCGTGGTTATTTAACAGCAGATAAGGTTCTTGATCGTTGGGAAATTGCATCAACTATTCGTTTGGAAATTGTGCGCAAGTTAAAAGAAAATGGTATGGAAATTGCATCTCCAACACGTGTCATTCGTTATATGGATCAGGGACAGAAACCTGAAATGTTGGGACCATCAAATCAGTTAATATAAAGTTAATAAGAAAGAGAAAAGCGGCTTTTAAAGCCGCTTTTTTTTATTTTCTAAATAACCCAGTGATCATTTGTAAAATGCCACTGTACAAAGCACCGTATAAAATTGCTGCGATTGCTACAATCATCAAGATAATATTAATACCTGTTTCCAAAAGTCCAAAGGTATAAAGAAGTAATGCAAAGCCACCAGCAATATACATAATGCCTTTTACTAAATGTTTTTCTTTAAGATCAACCATTGTACGCTCCTTGTTTAATAGTAAAGGTTTATCAAGAGCATACCCCTAAAGAAATCAATCGAGCAAGAGAGTTTCTAAGCTATCGCATAGAGGTTTGATTATTGTTTTCCAGGCTTTAGGATTTGGTAGCCCGATTTCGATGATAAGAGAAGGTGGTAGAATTCCCTCAGTTATAGTTAATGGAATCCCGCAGGGTTTTTTGATTCTCCACGAGCTGCTTAATTTTAATAAATGATTGTATAAATGATAGGCAAATGACCGCGTTGCCGAAAGATTTGCACAATGTGCATTGTTTTGGAGAATCCAATCATGAGCAGGTCTATTAAGCCAAAAATCTTTTACTGGATGAGTGCAATGATAATATATATTCAATGTTGCCAATGTGCGCTCTGGTTGCGCATAGGTCGTTATATGTATGAATAATGCAGGATTTAATCTATTGAGTAATCGCTGCTTCTTTTCTTTATCATACCATTCATTTTCTCTTCTCAGCAGTGAAGTATCAATATGATGTAAATTCAATTCGCGTTGAAGTTCATCTTCAAATTGGGCAGTTATATGATATTCGTAGTGATTATAGATTTCTCTGCCACGTTCCCGTTCATCACCCGAATGATCAAGAATAATTGTACTTCCACGAGGTTCTATAGTGATTGAATTGTGATCAGCGCTCGTGAATCCTGAAATTGGCCATGCTTGCGAAAAGGACAAGTGACTGTCAACGAGTGGTTTATAATGGGTGCAGTAGTGTATTGAGGTAAGTGTTGGACACAGAGAATATAAGGTCCGTTGTAACGATTCTATTAAAAAGACCTTTTGTTCGATCGACCAGTCTTGTTTTAAAAACGAGGCATCAAAAGATAAAAATAATTCTTGCTCGTGCACATCCATCATGCACGATTGCAATTGAATATTTTGTAGGCTAGATACTTCCTCACCAAGTTCAATCAGCCAATGTTTTATGGCGATGGTTAAAAGCTCTTGGTCATTTGCACCCACAATATTTTTAGTATTCTTTTTTAAAGTCGTTCCGTTCCATATTTCTAATGATATAGACTTTTTAGAAGCTAAGGTTTTTTGTGGAACTTTCCACGAGATTGGTATGCTGATAAAAACGATATGTTGAAAAAAGATATAAAACAATATTCCTAATAATAAGCCAAGGCCAGTGACATATAAGAGATAATTATTTAAAAATTTCATGCAATACAATGTTTAAGTGGATTGGTCTCATAATAGCATAAAACTTAATTTCACGTATAAAATTCGGCAGGCCTAATAGCATAAGGCCTGCACGAGTTAAATTATTCTTGATAATTCTAAGGAAAGGCATTGTTCTTTATTATAGTCACCAACAATTACACCATCTTTAAGAACTAAAGCACGCTCGGCAAAATGCTGTATTTCTTCTACGTTATGTGAGATCATTAAAACAGTGCAATTATGCTCTCGCGCTTTTATCTTAATAAGGTGAATTGCTCTTTGCGCAGTATGCACATCTAATGCACTCGTTGGTTCATCGAGCAATAATAACTTTGGCGGTTTTATAAAAATCAATGCAAGCACTAACATCTGTTTCTCGCCACCAGATAATGAAGATACTGAATTATCCAAGCGTTCGGGTAACTGTGGATGATATTCTTCAAGTAATTTTTTCACCATATTTTTTGTTGGTAATGCCGTGGTCAAACCAAATAAGCTTAGGTGCCACAAACACACTTGATCATATACCGTAAGTTCTGAAAATAATCCATCGCTTGCATGCTGTGTGCAATAAGTAATATCGCTGTGTGTTGATGTCGATCTTATATCGTTATCGGCAAATGTTATTTGTCCTTGATACTCTTTAAATACACCTGCAATTATTTTCAATAATGTAGATTTTCCCGATCCATTACCTCCAATAATTACGCATAATTGGCCGATATACATTTCAAAATGTATATCGGCAAGTGTATGTTTCGGTGCTTCATGATATTTAAAAACAAGATTGTGTACTTTGAGAAGTGGTTTCATGAATTCACCTCATGTTGTTTCAACACGATAATCATTACTATTAACACCATACTCAAAACTAATTTAAGATACAAAGGATCTATATGTACCCTAAGTAAGAACATCATAAGGAGCATGTAGCAGAAAATTCCTATAATTACTCCGACAATTTGCTTAATGTCTGACGACAATTGAAGAGAAGCAAAACTCATAACATAATTACCGATCATGCTTGCTCCTAGAATGGTTAAGGTTGTTCCCATTCCCATAGTAAGATCTGCATAGCCAACGACATTGCTTGCTAAAATTCCGCTTAATCCTGCTAGAGCATTCGATGCGCCTAATCCAAGCATTAACAGCGCAGTCGATGAAAGATTAAGACGTTCTATAAGTTTGGGATTAAGACCGCATGCTTTAATTAACAATCCTAAACGACTTTTTGTGACCATGATAAGAATGCAAGATAATGTAAAAACAATACCTATATAAACTTGTGTATTAGGATTTCGTACTTGCAATAAGCTAATATTAGGCCGTCCCATGAGCAAAAAATTTAGACTTTGCAGCATAAACAAGACTAAGATACTCGCTAATAATGGCGTAATGCGTTGTTTTGCTTGGAGTGCTGCAGTAAAAATACCAATGATCATGCTGACAACGATACCAGCTAATCCACTTAAAATATGTCCGTTTCCTGCAGTTAAAAGCCGTGCATACACACCAGCCGCAGCTACAAAACTGCCGTCCATAGTCAAATCAGTCACTCGCAACAATGAAAAACTTATAAATAAACCGAGGCCCTGTGGAATCATACATACAATATTATTAATCATGAAGAGCCTCATTAATAACATTGAGATGATATCCATTTTTAATGGCTATTGTACTGAATGAATCTAGGGATATATCATCGAGGACATTATTTGCGTTAACATAGAACGTTTTATGTTCTATGGTTTTTTCTAATACTGGAGTGGATGCGCTCAAAAATTTTTGGTACTCCTTGCCGCCTTCATATCCAATGCTTCTTTCTTCAACACCTAATGCACATGTGGCGCCTGTTCTCACTGACCCTTCATCTGAACAAAATAGAGGGATATGATGAATGGCGCAATAATCCAATATTACCGGTAACCCATCAACTATCATCAGATCTTTCAGAATAAAAATTCCATCGATATCATTCGGGATTTGTGTTAAAACAAGGCTCAATTCAGGTAAAGCAGCAATTTTAAGAATTTTAAGCTTTACCTGATACGCATCACTAATGCGTTGGAATTCATCAGCTTCCGGAGCTATTTTTTCGCTGTTGCTACATATGAGAGTCAAATGACGTAATGATGGTAAAAGCTCTTGAATGTATTTTAAATGATCTTCTGCAAGAATCTCATCATGTATAATTACTCCTTTTTTACCACAAAAGTCATTTTTTGTGGCATTAGCGGCTAATGCTATTATTGCGCCCGAATAGTTGGTTGATAACAGCTCTTGAGTCGCAATCGTTCCTACGGTTGCGATTGCGCTATAGTGTTCCTGCACGGCTTGGTCAATGAGAGCTCTACGTAGCACCGCATCGCCGTAAGCCTGCTTGATATCCATATTCGAAATAACTTCTGAGGTTGAAGCCAGCAATCCTTTTGCAATTTCGTGCATAGCTGGATGGTCGATAGGAAGAATCAATGCAATTTTGTTAGCATTGTCATGTTTATTTGTAAACATGTAATAGGCTAGTATGAGAAAAGCGGTAATGCCAATCATACGGCAAGAATAACGAAAAATCATATATGATCCTGAGTTAGGATAAAATTATAATCAAATTAATGAAGTGAAAAATAAAGGACGCTCAAAATTGAGCAGCAGAAAATGAGGCGCTTTGGCGCCACCAGAACAAGATTGAAGATATGATTGATAGGAAATATATATCTTTAGTGAACATATTTTTATAGTAGCTATTAATACATCTTTTTGTCAATTTTCTATAAAAATAATGTTTTTTACCTTTAGGAGAGCGCATGTGGGGGTTTTTATTACTAATATCAGCAATTGCTTACTCTGCAGATTCGTTAACGTTAAATTCTACGATATCCATAAACGATCTGGATTTTAATATTAAAGATCATTTATTTTTAGCAGAAAAAAGCACCGTTTTATTAGATTCGTATCGGAAAGCATTGAGAATATATGAATTTAATATGGAGGATTATTTGCTGAACGGAAAACCCGCTAAAATTAAGCAATTTCTGAACGATTATACTACCTATAAGCTTCCATCGGCGGTAAAGACTTTATTAACTGACGATAAAGCTTTTGTATTTAAAACCGAGAATTTTATGAATTCTTCCTCGATATTTTGTGTCGTTGTGGGAATTACGGTCTACTTGCACAAACCTCAAATTACTACAAACGCACTGAACAAGGTTAAAAGAGAAGTTAACGAATCAATATTTAGAGAATTGTTGTATGAAAAAATAAAAATCTAGAAAAACGTGTAATGTACTACACAAAATACTAGAGAACTATTACATTAAATCCAATGTTTTAAAAAGGTAAGGATTGAATGAAAATATTATTATGCATGATTTCTTTTGTTTTATGTTCAGACACAGAAGAATTAACATTACAATCGCCAATCACTATTCAAAACGTTACCTGTTCAATTAAATCATTCATGCATTTAAATCATAAAATTGACAAAGATATTCAGTGTGAAATGCGTAAATATCTTCGATTATTTAATTACATTCCTCATTCATATACTCCAACGTTAGAGGAAAATAAAAATTTTATAATGAGTGATTCTTGTCGCAAAATGCTTAATGGTGGTATGCATGTTATTTTAAAAACACATCCACTGGCGCATCATAATTCTATAATTTGTGTTATTACGGGTTTAAATAAAGAAAATGCACGTTCTGATGCTTTTAAAACCCTTTGGTTTGATCTTAATAACAAAATTAATAAAGAAGAGTTAAAAAAAATTATTTTTGATCAGTCGATCGGTTAATGTCATTGCTGTTGGATAAATCCAAGGAGACTAACTGCGTACATTGATATTTTATTGAGATAGCGGCATGCATATTGGATGAATGTGGTGCATTAAGAGAGAAACCGTGTTTCTTATACCACTTTTGTAAGGTGTTTTTATCCGTAGCATTTTCACCAAATGGGCAAGCATAGAGCCTAATTACATCTTTTTTTCTAGCAGCAGATAATTCTTTAGAAAATGAAATCAAATGAGTGCCAATATTTTTTTTGCGATATTCTGAACATACATAGAGATGATCTATCTCAGAACTATCCGCATAAAGTGAATGATATAATAGTTTGCTCACTCCAATAATGTCATTATCATTGTCTATTGCAAAGATTCTATACATTAATTCTTCTGTAGGGCGAATGCAATTGATTATATAATCTTGTTCGCTATAAAAAAATAATTCATCCGCAAATGAAACATTGCATGGAGGGTAAGCAACTAAACTATAATTCCAGTTTGGGTCAGTTACCGTGATTTTTGCATAATCTAATACTGAAGCACATAGTAGTTGAGCTGGACTTGGTATAATTGAGCGAGGAATGTCTATACAATTTATTTTTTTTGATTGAGCAAACGCTAAAATATTTTGAAGAGCAATTTCATTGGACGTGCAATCCATCGCCTTTAAAATCTTATCTACTCTAAGATGCGTTTCTTTTGATTCTTTTTTTGTAGAATAATAAATTTTTGATAAATCTAAACTAATATGTGTTTGTAACGTTTCGGTTGCATTACAATTTATTAATATCAGCAGGAATACTATTTTTTTGTTCATGGCCACCATGATATCATGAAGCAAGTCATTGAACAATATAAAAAAAAGGAAAAGTGTGAAGTTTATGCATCTTTTAATGATTGCTGCTCTTAATTTGCAAGGGGCAGAATCAAAAATATCTGATGAGCAAGCGGAAATTAGATTTAGCTTCGCTATGCGTTATCAGGAAGTAATACGGACTTGTACACAAGTAAAAAAATCAGATTGCCTGAGTGCCACAGATGATTTAAAAGAATGGCTTAAAGAACAACGGCTTGATAGTACAGAAAAAGAATTATTAATACGAAATGTCTCAGAAATTCCCGATATATTAAAATAACAAAAGAACGGAAAGATACTATTCTTTCCGTTCTTTTGTTTACTTGAGAGTAGGCTTAATCTTCTTTTGATTCTTTTGAATCATCATTTTCTTCTTCTGCATCAGGCATTGAAGCTTCATCTTTAATGAGACCGAATGATTTTTTTAAATCAATGAGTTCTTTTTCTTGTTCTAAATAAAGCTCTTTACCTTCAGAACATTTTTTGCTCCAAAATTCATTCATACGATTACGGTGTTTATCGTATAATTCAAACATTGATTTCAATTTTTTTTCTATGAATGAATTTTTATTATCTGATGAAATTTCAGCTAAAGACTTAAGATATTCTTTTTTATGATTGGTCATTTCCTGGAGATCGGCAATTAAAACATCATTTTTTTCGCTATGCTTCTTTGTCATCCAGTTGAGCCATTGTGTTTCTTGTTTGTTTACAAGGTCTGTAAGTTGATTTAGTTGCCCTAGTGAATCATCGGCTATTAACGGGGTTATTATAAATGTAAACAATATAAACTTTTTCATAGATGCTCCCTTTTTTCATTATATTTATATCTTCAATAGTATCTCTTTTTGATCGCTAATTGCAATGGAATAACGCTGTCAGAATCATGTAATTGGTGTATTTAAGGGAATTGATGTTTATGGGCGGAATAGTATGTTTACTTTGACCAAAATCTTATAATTAGATATTCTACTTAAAATATAATTGTTTTAGATTGGGGCTTTAATGATTAATAAACATATATTTTTCTTGCTGGGCTACATATTTTCTGTAAATACCATCGCTCAAACGGATGCTTCTGTTGTGGCTTCGGATGGAGAAATGGAAAAGAAATCATGTGCCTTCGATAAGCGAGATTATTTCCGACAAAATCTTACGAGATTTTTCAATGATTGTAAGATTCAGACAGTTATACAAAATCAGTCTCTTAAAGAAATTCGTTTTAAATCGTTACGCAATGCTGATGAGGCATGTGCGTGTTTCAAAGCCGCTTCCTATTTAGATAACGCATTCAAATATCTTAATCCTGCGGATCAAAAATCTAGTCAACAAATTTTAAATTCTGCTCTTTCTGCAGCAGAAGAAGCTATTTTTGAAAAAAGTACTGTAGCTCATAGTGCTATCTATAAAAAGTTTTATGATGAGGGTCTTATTTCAAAAGAAGAATATGAGACTTTTACTAAGGCGGAATAACCTAACAAAATGAACGAAAGGAATATATGAAACACTATTTAGTGTGTATGATGTTGTTTTTTTCGGGCATTACATCAGAATGCGTTGAGCAATTTTCACCTGTAGCCATTGGCGCTCTGTCAGCTATTTTGGGTTTCAAGATGGGCGAGAAGATTGTAAAAGGCGCTGAAGAAGCTCATGTTCTTTACAACATTGCATTTTTTGCAAATAATATGGCAAAGTTACCCAAAGAAGTATTTAATAAGATAGTTCCTGGCAGACATAATGAAGAAAACATTTCTGATATAGTTTCTCATTGTGGTGATGCCGTATCTTCAATCAATTCTACTATCAGTGACATAGCGCATCATAGAAATACTTGGATTGCTTATTTATGTGGTATTCTTGCAGGCACTGCAGGATGGTATTTCTCGTCTAAGATTTTGCAATTAGTTCAGCAACTTATTGCTAAAAAAATGCATCAAGAATAACTTACAACACTACTTATTTCAGGCATCCTTCATGGCCCTGAATATAATGTTTCAAGAACGTCGTTCTTCGTGTACCTTTGTTATTATTAATTGCCATTGCAATAGCTTTCACTTGGCCAATAACATAACACATTGTTTTGGCTCGAGTGATTGCGGTATAAACCAAATTTCTTTGTAATAAGGTAAAGTGTTGCGTGAATAATAATATGATTGCAGCTTTATATTCAGACCCTTGGCTTTTATGTATGGTCACCGCATACGCTAAAGTTATTTCTTCTAATTCATCAAACGCATACACGACTTCTCGATTACCAAAGACCAACAATGCTTCTTTTTCTTGAAGATCTAATGTCTTTATAAATCCAATATCACCGTTATACACATGTTTGTCATAATTATTACGCATTTGCATAACGCGATCACCTTCTTTGAAGGTTGCAAACCCTTGAGTAATCTGCGGTTTATTGCCAGGATTTAATAATTTTTGAAGCATTGCATTAAGCTGTTGTGATCCCGCACTGCCTCTATTCATTGGCACTAATATTTGCGCTTCATGAAGCGCTATGCCAAGCTTTGGCAAATGAGTATACAGAATCGTTTGCAAATGTTTTTCAATATTTTCGGGCAAATCTTCTTTGATGAATTTAAAATCATTGCGTGATTCTGGAATCTTTGTCGTCGGAAACTCTCCGCGATTAACGCGGTGAGCGTTGACCACAATCAAGCTATCTTGAGCTTGTCTAAAAATTTCAGTAAGACGAACAAACGGAACTTTTTCACTTTCTATGCAATCATGCAAAAAGTTTCCCGGTCCTACGGAAGGTAATTGGTCGCTATCACCAATAAATAGAATTTGTGTTTTATAGGCAACAGATTTCATCAATGCTTGTGCAAGGAAAATATCGATCATCGATGCTTCATCAACAATAATAAAATCAGCTTGCAGGGCATTAGTTTCATTATGCTTGAATCGCATTGTTGCTGGATCAAATTCTAACAATCGATGTAACGTCATAGCATAACGGCCTGTGCCTTCCATCATACGCTGTGCTGCGCGTCCTGTTGGCGCTGCTAATTTGTAGGTGCATTGATATTGATCAAGAATATCAAGCATTGCACGGATTAAAGTGGTTTTACCGGTGCCTGGACCGCCAGTAATTATAGTCATTGCGTTTTGCAACGCCGTGAGCACACCTTTTTGTTGTTGCTCGTTCAGGTTAATTTTGCCTGCCGTATCAACGCGTAATTGTTGATAAATAGCATCAATATTAAATGATTGTGTCTTATTTTCTAATGCTTTTTTAATACGTTCTGCAAGGCTAAATTCTGTATGATACATAATGCTTGTGGCAATGTAATTACCTTGTGCATGTTGTACCAATTTTATGGTGCCTTGTTGATATAATTCATGCAATGCACGTTTGATAAGATCAAAATGATCAGTCGTCAACGAAAGTAATTCCGCCGTTTTTTCTTTAAGTTCTTGCACTTCTAAATAGACATGACCTTGCTGCGATGCCGTGGTGAGTGCAAACGTTACACCGGCTTTAATTCGCTGAGGAGCATGGTCAGAAAATCCCATTTTTTTTGCAATATCATCTGCTGATCGGAATCCGACACCCCAAATATCATCGGCTAAGCGATAGGGATTTTGTTGTACGATGGCGATTGCTTCGTGACGATATTGTTTATAAATTTTTGCAGCAAAGACCGGAGTAATGCCTTTATCTTGCAAGAAGACCATAAGTTCGGCAATGCTTTTTTGATCTTGCCATGCTTTGGTTATTTGCTCGATCCGCTTTGGTCCGATGCCTTCAATTTGTGATAATTTGTGTGGTTCTTCGTCAATAATTTTTAAAACATGACTACCAAATCGATCAACGAGTTTTTCAGCATACGTAGGACCAATGCCTTTTATAAGTCCGGATCCTAAATATTTTTTTAATCCGGTAATGGTGGTCGGTACGCGTTGGATGCAGGAGGTAGCTTCAAATTGATTGCCGAATTTTTGATGGGTTACCCAGTGACCAACTAATTCGACTTCCTGCCCTATTTCTAGAGCAGGAAGATGGCCGCGAACGGTAATTTTATCTTGAGAGGTCTGAATTTGGCAAACAACAAACCCCGTTTCTTTACTTTGAAAAACGAATCGTTCTAAGGTGCCTTTTAATATTACTTCTTGCATTGCGCTTGTTCACGCTGCTTTTTATAGTTTTCTTTAAATTCATTTAATGATTTTTCGCAGGTATGCATCAAATCAAACATGAAAATACGAAGGTCTTCACAGAAATCTAATAATTTTGCAGCAGTATTTACATTCTTTTTAAATTGTTCTTTTTCATCACCGTTGGTATGGCTCCAGCCAAGCAAGTGTGAATGAGGTTTATTACGCAAAGAGCTCCAGTCTTTAATCAACTGTATCATGAGCGGTTTTGCAGATTTTGCTTGTTCAAGGTATGGATCGCTGATGCTTTCAAAGGCAATATACGCTTGTTCCATAAGTTCAGGAAGGCGAGGATCATTTTGTTGTTCAAGTTCAACCAATTGTTCTAATGAATAGCATACTCCATCTTTGTCGATCGTAAAGATTTGCTTCCTACCCGTATTATCTTCTAAGGATGTAGTGCCTTTTGTTTCAAGACGATAAATCTCACGAGTGAACCACATCATATTACCGATATCAATAAATGGCGTGCCATCAACCAAACCCAAAACATTTGAATGTATTTTCACTGGCTGAACTTTAAGTGAAATTTCTGCTGACAATGGAATACAAACAAAAAGTAATAATGCACATAATTTTTTCATACAATCTCCTTATGATATTAGAAGTCAAATACAAGGTCAGCGGTTATAGTCATATCTTTGCCTATGCCAAAGCTATCAACTGTTATGTCTCCACGAAGTCCTAGGCGGAACAAATATTCTTGGCAATGTCTATGACCAAAAACACGTGCATATAACTTACTTTGATAGGCGCTTGGCTTTATGCCTCGTGCTATGTCATAGCGAGGAAAGCAACCGGTCAAATGTTCTTGTCCTTGATGCCAAAAGTCATACCCAACAGCAGCATGCACATGATATGAGTCATAGGCAAAACCCAACGCAAATTTGGTAACAATACCCGGTTTAACATTTATATATAACGGCACGGGAAACAAGAAGTTCTGCATTTGATTATCAAGAAATTGCACATCTCGTGCTGCTAGGTCTGGATCGGTAAAGTTCCAGTTGCGATTGAAGATTGATGGATCTTTTGCTACTAAAAAGAAACGTGTTTCTTGGCGAGGCACCCAATAGTCAAATTCTGCAAATACTTCCATATTTAAACAATCATTAATAGGAAAGCGTGCATTAAGCGTGGGGCCAAAGCTGATATGGCGTTGTCCCATAGGTTGATCAGCAAGAATAGTAGTCAAGCGATCAAGAAATCCTAAACCGATATCAAACAATTCGGCAGCTGCAATTTCTTTATTAAGCGTTGTGCCGTCGAATGCACGACAGAAAATTCCATAACTATCGATTGGTGGTTGTGGCGCATATTTACAGAAAGTGCCACCAAATAATAGAACCTCGCTCAGCGCTTCTTCTAGCCCGCAGCTGCAAATTGGCTTACCCGTTGGCGCAGTAAATTGAAATCCAACGCGCCAATTTTTTGCGCATTCATCAATAAGAAAGTAATCAGCATTAATACGAAAATCACCAACGCCAATCTTGGTAGTAACCAAGTGTTTTATAAAGAATGCTTCATAATCATCACGATCAGAGCCAACAGCAGCGCCATTGAAAACATCTATTGCTCCGATAGCTTCTTGCTCTTCTTCAGTTAAAAAGAAATTATGTTCAAGCCAATAAAGGGGTAATTTGAAGGTAATGCCCCAACAATGGTAACGAGTATACGCTGATAGTAAAAATCCGAGACGACGTTCTTCTAGTTTTATAGGAGAGAAGGGTCCAAGGATTGCAGGAATATCAAATTCAGCATCGCCTTCAAACAACGTGGTATCTAATGTTTCTAAAAGATCACGATCAGTACGAATATATGAACCTAATGCTGAACTCTTTTTAGTAAAATAGCATTTGCGCATTTGGTTAAAGAAGGCCTGTACTGAAAATGATAACCACGTACTATGGCAATCAAAAAGTGGTTGCAAGCTTGGTAAATCAAGTAATGGACGTACGTTAATGGTATTGGTGTGACAGAATAAATTTTGTTTTAAAAGTTCAGGGAGTCCAACGGTGTTTACCAAAAGTTCTAGAAAAGTGGTTTCAGCGGGACAAACACGGGTAGGATGACTTTGCTGTAAGAAAAAGGCATTGGTGAAGGGATCATCATCAATTGCTATAAGTTCTTCAAAAAAATCCATTTCTTCTTCGACTGATTCAAAGCGAGATTCAGGACCTGTATGGATTGCTTCAATACAAGTAAATGACAAGCCGCACAGACTTGCCAATAAGTAGGGGTATAGCTTCATATACTACTCGTTGGTATTTATTTTAACGGTAAGTGGCTTCAAGCTAATGTAATTTTTAAAAAAAGTCGATTTTTATTTGTAATGGGTATACGATAATTTTAATAAGCAAAAGGAGTACCATGTTACCGCTTTCTCGACCTGCAATTACGCTTGCATTGGAGGGTAATATTGGAGCTGGAAAATCAACTTTTTTACAAATGCTTGGACGTTATCTGAACGCCCAATTGGTACCCGAGCCACATGAACAATGGCAACACGTGGGCGGTGGTAATCTTTTAGATAAATTCTATAAGGATACAAAGCGTTGGGCCTATACGTTCCAAACGTATGCTTTTGTTACGCGTGTCATTGCACAACAAGAACAAGCTCGTGGAAATACTAGACCATTGCAAATACTTGAGCGCTCGGTTTTTTCTGATCGCTATTGTTTTGCTAAAAATGCTTACGAACTTGGCTTTTTAGAGCCGCTTGAATGGCAATTATATAAGGAATGGTTTAATTGGTTGGTGACAGGATTTACTCAAAAGCCTCATGCTTTTATCTATATTCGCACAACTCCTGATGTATGTTATAATCGCATAAATAAGCGCAGCAGATCTGAAGAAGAAGCCATTTCTAGAGACTATCTTGAGAGTTTGCATGCAAAACATGAAGATTGGTTGATTGCCAATAATCAAGATCTTACCCAAGGCGTACCAGTCTTGGTTCTTGATGGTAATTTAGAGTTTGAAAATGCCCCTGATGTTCAAGAACATTATAGAGATCAGATAAGTGCATTTTTGGTTAAGAATTTTAATTGTGTAGAATCAGAAATATGTGTACCGTTGTTGAAAAAGGATGAATTATGGAAGATATGATGGTGTATGCAAAAGTTGCAGCATTGCTCGGCGGCGCGTTATGTATGGCAATCGGAACCATTGCTCCTGCAATTGGTCAAGGTATGACCGTATCAAAAGCGATCGAAAACATTGGTAAATATCCAGAAAGCGCATCAAAAATTAGCTTTTTAGCATATGCAGGTCTTGCGGTTATCGAAACCTCAGCAATTTATGCGTTAGTTATTTCCTTGGTACTTATTTTCCTTAAAGGATAAACGTTGACACTGAATGCTACAGTATTGGTGCAAATGGCGCATCTTTTGATTGCCTATTACATCATGTATCATATTGTCATTAAATATGCGTTGCAGATTTTGGTTGGTCGACAATTGCAAGAGCAATCGCTTGAGCAATCGATCGCACTTGCAGAAAATCACGTGTCTCAAGCTGAACAAAAGCTGAAAAGCGAGCGCAATTACTTGCAACAACGCTTGGTGGAAAATATGCCCCATCAAGAAGAGCAAGTGCCGCCTATGTCAGTGAATGCTGGGATCGAGCGGGTTCAGCCTTCAGATGCTGAGCTTAAGCAATTGGTTAGCGAAGTAAGTAAGCGTTTGCGCCAAGAGGTTTTGCATGATTGATCATATATTTACGTTGATTAATAGCGGAATCATATTCTTTTTAATAGTGTATCTTTTTCGCAAGTATGGATTGCCATTATTGGAACGAGAAAATGCGCAAGAAGTTTTGCAGCTTCAGAATTTAAAGCAATCACTAAATGATGCGCAAAAACGTATTCATGAATTAGAAATAATCCGTAAAAATCAAGACGTTGAGCTTTCTGCGTTGCAAGCTAATATTCTGGAATGGCGCAAAAGGGTAGAAGATGCTGCCATTAATCATGAAAATGAATTATTAAGCTATAAGGCTTCTATTAAAGCAAAACAGCAAAAACAAGCACAGAATTATAAAAACGAGCAATTGATTGAAGAAGTAAAACCATTAGTGCTGCAACAATTGGTTAATCAGGCTCAAGATTATATGCAGGATGCTTCTCATCAAGAGCAATATATGGAAAAAGCATTAGAAACATTTGAAAGGATCAAAGTATGAGCATGGAGAGATTATCTCACTTATACGCCGATGCATTTTTGAATGTTTTTTTTGATTCTTTGCCTGAAGATATATTAACGCGATTATATGCTTTGCAAGAACGCATGAAAACTGATCAAAAGTTTCAAATTGCTGAAGAGCTTCCTGGATTTAAGGCTGCAAAAAAAGAATATTTTTTAAACTTTTTTGATTCAGTTTCTTTAAACAATCAAGCATTTACTGCGTTAATTGATCTTTTACTTAAGCAGCGTCGCAGCTTTCTCATGCAAGAGATTATTGAGGCTTTAATTCTTGAATATAAAAAACGAGCAAAATTACTGGATTGCACTGTTTATAGCGCAAAATCATTAACCGATGAAGAGCAAAAGCGTATTGTGTTGCAAGCTTCAAAGTTATTAGGATATACAATTATACCGACATGGATTATTGATCCATCGTTGATTGCGGGAATTCGCTTTGAAACAGCGGACTATGTTTTTGATCATTCGATTCGACACAAATTAAACGTATTGGCAGTGCGTTAGGGATATTATGGAAATTAAAAGTTCTGATCTTGTTTCATTATTTCAGCAATCGTTAACTAATGTTTCTGAAAATGTATTACAAGAAAGTGGTGTAGTTATACAAGTAGGTGATGCATATTGCCAGGTACATGGTTTAATGCATGCTTTGTATGGTGAGTTAGTACATTTTGAAGGTGGCAATAAAGGTATCATTCTTAATTTGGATGAAAATGTTGCAACCGTATTTTTACTCGAAACATTGGTTCCGGTCAATGAACTTGAAAGAGTTTTTAGAACTGGGCAAGTATTTAAAACGGCAGTAGGCACCAGTTTATTGGGTCGCGTAGTAAATGCTTTGTCAAAACCAATTGACGCACTTGGCGATATCGTTGTTGAAGAAATGCGTCCCATTGAATCAACTATTCCAGGCATCATTGATCGCTCACCAATTAATCAATCACTTGAAACGGGCATCACCGTTGTAGATGCATTAGTACCGATAGGTCGTGGACAACGAGAGCTTATTATTGGTAACCGTAATACTGGTAAATCAACCATGGTGCTTGATACCGTAAAGCATCAAAAAGGTAAAAATGTTGTTTGTGTGTATGTTTCTATCGGACAACGTCAAGCCAACGTAGCACGTTTTGCGCGTGCTTTAGAAGATCATGGATCATTAGGTTACACGGTTATTGTTGCTGCCGATGCGAGTGAACCAGCATTGAACAGATATTTAGCACCGTATGTCGGCTGCACTATTGCAGAATTTTTCCGTGATCAGGGTCGCGACGTTTTAATTATTTATGATGATCTGTCTGAACATGCGGTTGCGTATCGTGAAATGTCGCTTTTAATGCGTCGTGCACCAGGACGTGAAGCGTATCCAGGTGATGTATTCTATTTACATGCGCGCTTGTTAGAACGTGCTGGTAAATTAGCAAAAGGTGGTTCAATCACCGCATTACCGGTTGTTCAGGTTCAAGGTGATGATATTACCGCGTATATTCCTACCAACTTAATTTCAATCACTGACGGGCAGTTATTCTTGGATACCAAATTATTCAATAATGGTATTCGTCCCGCGGTGAACGTTGAACTCTCCGTATCTCGTGTTGGTGGTGCAGCGCAAACTAAGGCGATGAAACAAGTGACTCGTGCATTGCGCTTAGAGCTTGCACAGTATCATGAATTGTTAGGATTCTCGCAATTTGGCACTGAGCTTGATGTAGTATCACAAAAACGATTAGCTCGTGGTGCTCGTGCAGTTGAATTGCTTAAACAATCTGAAGGTGTGACCTATTCATTTGTTAACCAAGTAATTCGCTTGTTAGCGCTGAAAGAAAATATGTTGGATTCCTTAGAAATTGAACAAGTAATTCCGTATTGCAATCAGTTGGTAAGCTATGTTCGTTCGGTATATCCTGCATTATATGATGATATAAAAGTTCGTGAAGAAATTACTGATGAGACTAAAGAACGTCTCTTACAAGTGATGAAAGAATTTAATAAAATTTTTATTCCAGAAGCCTACTAATTCTTGAGGAGCTTTGAAAGAAGCTCCTCAAATTCTTTTTCATGTTCAACAATATCCGGTTCTAAAAAAAATTTGTAAGAAAAAAAAGGCAACGACGCACATAAGAGTGTTAATGGAATTGTCTTGTCTATTGAATAAGTACATGTATTAATATTGCCTGTGCAATACATCTCTTCAATATAAAATATACTCATAAAGCTAAACAGGCTACCCACGGTAAGACATGAATATATTAAAGCTGCTTTACGATGTGCTGCAATGTGGGGTAATAAATTACGAATCAACCAAAGTTCTTTTCGTCTTCTACTATTTGTTTCATGAATCGATTCTAAAATTGTTTCTTTAGATAGATATTTTAAATCCTTTAAATAGGTAACTTCTTGCTTATTTTCTTTTAGATACGTGTTGAGTCTTCTTAAACTTAAATCTCCATAGATTGGTATGATAGCCGTCCATGGTTTTGTTTTTACAATGTGTTCTAATTCATTGCATGCCATAGTGCTTACTAAACAGAAAAAAAATATTTTTAATTTCATAGAGATTCACGAATACAACGTTTTGCGTATACTTATGCAATATTATTTTGGAGAATTGGTATGTATAAAGCATTTATTGTATTCAGTATACTATCGGCATTAATCAGCGCTAGTGACAATAACGATCATATTCAATGTGTAAGTTATTTTGATGTCGTTTCTGGTTCGGAGCATATCTCATATAAAGAAACCCCCTGTTATAAAGCACGTGAAATTCTTGGGTTAATTTCTCAGGCTGATGGTGTACGGGGATTAAAAGTTTGTACTGAAAATCAATGCAAAGAATTTGGTCCTTTAGGTATGGGAACCGTTAAAATGTTACTTTCGCGTATCA
Source organism: bacterium (assembly GCA_023428375.1). Lineage (GTDB taxonomy): Bacteria > Babelota > Babeliae > Babelales > Babelaceae > JAEYYR01. The sequence continues at coordinate 29,739 of JAEYYR010000002.1, forward strand.
ATGAAAAAAGTGAAAAATAATGCGTTATGTGTAAACATATTTCTTGTTTATAAAATTTTTATTATACTATAACTATATTATTCATTTTCACGTGCCCATAGCTCAGCTGGATAGAGCAACGGATTTCTAATCCGTAGGTCGTAGGTTCGAATCCTACTGGGCACACCAATCTTCAGCTTTCCCACATTTCTCTTTCTTTCTATTCATAAAGCTTCCATGGGCAGTCTTGTCAGACACACAAATTTTTATTTTTCATTCCTTATACATAAATTTTTTACCTTTTGATTATAATTCTTCATTTCTTTCTTTTAAACGTGGTAGCTTTTGATCAGTTTAAAGAAAGGAATTTATGAAATTCAAAAGTCCACTCTATGTATTATTGCTTCTCGTTACTCTGTGTGCTGCAGAAGCTCCTAATACGTTAATCGGTAATGTCGGTAATGGAAATTTTTCAGATCCGTTTACGAGTGCTATAACTCCTGATGGAAGTAAAATGTATGTGATAAATTCGAGTAATAATACGGTGAGTATCGTCGATATTGCCACCAATCAAGTTACTGGAATAGTTAGTAATGGTAACTTTTTAGGCCCTATCTCCATTGCGCTAACACCCGATGGTACCAAAGCGTATGTTACCAACTTAAGTAATAGCACGGTGAGTGTTATTGATGTGACCACTGACACGGTAACTGGTCTTGTCCTAAACCCAAATTTTAATCTTCCCAATGACGTGGCTTTTGCGCCAGATGGGAGTAAGGCCTATGTTGTAAATATTGGTGGCACAGTAAGTATTATTGATCCGAGTACAGATACAGTAATTGGCTCGGTAACTGGCGTTTTTAACACTCCAGCACATATTGCTTTCACGCCTGATGGGACTAAGGCATATGTAACAACTCCAGGTGATGATACAGTAACTATTGTTAATGTAGCAACTGATACAGTTTCGGGAATTGTAGCAAATGGTAACTTCGATATCCCAAGCATGGTTGTAGTAACACCTAATGGAACAAGAGCTTATGTTTCAAATACTGATAATAGTACGGTGAGTGTAATTGATGTAGCAACTGACACTGCCATAGGAATAATAACTGGTGGTACATTTAACACACAAGTTGGTTTGGCAGTTACACATGATAGCTCTTTTTTGTATATTTCAGATTCAACAACAAGCCGTGTATTTTTTGCATCAACGGCAACTAATGCTGTTGTAGGTGCAGTAAGTGAACCTACTGTTATGTTTAATAATCCTACATTTATTTCAATAACTCCAGACGATCAATATGCCTATGTTTCAAATATTGACGGTGATACTGTGGGTATCATTTTTCTTGGGCAAAATTTTCCAGCAGGCACCCGTGCATGTACAAGAAGAAATGTTTTCTTGACCCAAATAGAATATTTTAATGTGGTAACGTGGTCAGCGCCAACTGCGCCAGCATTTCCGATTGTCTCTTATAGTATCTATAGAAATGCAGCGCTTACCGATTTAGTGACTACGGTGTCTGCATCAGGACCACTCGTTTATATTGATCGTGATATTAATCCTAACGCTATTAATACCTACTATATTGTAGCGGTCAATTCATTAGGCATATCATCAACTGCTGCAATACTTACCGCTCAATTTTGTTGTTAAAAAGGATAGATGATGAAATTACAAAAAAAATTAATTATTAATCTTGTGCTCTTGTTGAGTAATTCTGTAGCATTTGCCGATTGGTTTGCATGGGATGAGTGCTTTAATAAAGATGTCATTCTAGAATTTAGAGCGGGATATTTTCGTCCAACGGATTGTGTTTTTAGAAATATAGTAGATAATAAAGCAGCGCTTTTTGGGCCTGAAGTTACTTTTCATATGTATCGCTGTATCTATGGTTTTACAAGCATAGATTTTTTAACTAAAAACGGTCGTTCTTTGGGACTTCAAAATTCAACCGATATCTTTATGTTGCCATTGGGTATCGGCTTGAAATGGATGGAAGAGATTTCAAATTGCGTGACAGGGTATGTTGGACTTGGTTTTCAGCCAACGTTCTTGCGCACGAAAGATTGTTCACCATTTGTTTGTCAAAAACGTCACAAATGGGGCTTTGGTGGAATCGCTAAGGCAGGTGTCTATGTTGACTGGCAAGAGAATTGGTTTTTAGATTTTTTTGTTGATTATTCATTTGTAAAAGTAAAACCATTTTGCTGCGATATCCCAAATGTACAACCACGCAAAGCTGATTTGAGTGGCGTGATTATTGGTGGCGGACTTGGTTATAGATTTAATTAATATCTTATAATGAAGGGGACGGATTACACCGTCCTCTTTTTTGTTAAAAGTTTATACCAAACGATGTCCATACTTGAAAAATATGTTTATTGTTGAACTCGCTTTTTTCAGTTTCAAAACCATATGAAGTTGCTAAACCAAATAAACTTGGAAATCGGTTTATCTTGAAATGGTATTTATACAGTGCATAAAAACTTGTGCGATTATAAGTCGATTTCGGAATTGCGTCTGCAAGACGAGGAAAAATAGTGGCGTCCATAAAAAATGATCCGTTGTATCCCATTTCAATACTATGCAGAGCAAATTTATTATGAAATGAGATAAATATATCTAATAGATTCCCTAAGCCATAATTAAATGATTCACAAAATCCATCGATTGGTAAATTTGTCTCACGAGGGAAAAAATGTATCAAACGCAATGCTCCCCGCAATGTGTGATTATGATTCTCGGAATAACGATATGATCCATCACATTGTCCACCAAGTCCATAATGAGCATAACCAAATTGTACTCGAGCAAGATTTCTATCTTTATGGGTAGGAAAGCCCAATAATCCTGAGAATGTCATACGTAGTCGATTAGAAAATTTATGACTGTAACCACCAGAAAATAATAAGTCATCTGTTTCAACAGTGCTGAATTTTTGTCCATGAATATTAGATGCAACACGAGCAAATGCGCCATCAACACGTAAAAAATATGATTCTGGATCATGTATAAGCGTGAACATGGCACCTTGTGCATCATGAAGATCACCATCATATTTTTTTCGCAGGAGACCAAAGAATGTCGCAGTGGCCATCGAATCTTCAGAAAGTAAATCATTAACATCCATACGTTTAGATGTTTCTGCAACTTTAATGTTATATACAATTGAAATTGCAGCATGCATAGGAAATACTAATAAAAAGTAAATACCAAATTTTTTCATACTGTCTACTTTATATTTATATCTTGGTTTGCAGGATAAATAAGTGTAGTTCCATTAATAATGGCCCAGGGAGTCATTGTATGTTGTTTTATGGATGTAATAGTATAAATATCATCAACTTCAATACCGCGAGCTAATAAAGCATCACCCACTAATGACCGATGACATCGCCAAGGGACTGCTTCGCTACACATAATGACCACAGTTTTTTTGCAAGCAGTTTCAATAAGTTTTTCTAACCCATCAGAAAATTCATCTGTTTGCATGTAATCTGCATATCCGCGGAACGATGAATTACGCCAGCCTTTGTTAATAGAATCTTTATGGGGATGTCGCAGTCCTCCCAAATCCTTTTGATGACGGTAACCAATATGATGATCTCTCAACACCTGTGCTAGTTCTTCCTGATTGTATTGAGGATTGTGTCGTGATTTTGGAATAGTGCGGATATCGATAACTTCATGTATCATGTAATGTTTAAGAATGTGCAAGAATTCATCAATGCTTCGTGTAGAATGGCCGATAGTAAAAATTTTCACGAGTAACCTATATGTGATACTTACTTATTACTATGTGCTTTGACAGAAAATAAATTCAAGGCTTTAATAACCCAGATCAAATTTTTTTCATTATGTAAGGAGCTTAAATGTTGACAAAATGGCTTGCACTATTTTTTTCGTTATCTTCAATTGCCTCAGATCATGTGATCTTATATATGCGTAATAGAGAAATGCTTGGCAAAACGAATCCTAAACAATTAAGAAGCTCTCTAACAGCGATTCAGTATTATGTAACAATACCATTCTTGCAAAAAATTGAATATCCGTTTGATTTTATACCGTCAGTTCCGGAAAAATATATTCAACAAGCACCAGCACCGTTTGAGAATAATCGTTACATGGATATTATTATTGCTGGTCTAAAAAATCGAAGCCAATACTTTAAAAATGCTGTACTTGCTCATCATTTATCTAGTAATTATTCTCATTTAAATCATTGCATTCACATCGCGTTAATTGATGCAGGCGCTCATCATGAGGATAGTTTGCGCGTAGTTTATGCTAATCGCGGCAAAAAGGATTATGATTATGCAAAAGCATTGCTTTTACGTGGTGCAAATCCTAATGCAATGTGTAAATTTTTTTTACCGGGACAATGCAATGTGTTAGATGAACATTTAGAATTATCTCAGCTTACCGATCTAGATCTGATTGAAATTTTAGTTGATGCTGGGGCTAATGTAATGGCCACAAGTCGCGTATTCAATCTAACTTTGGTGCATCTTGCAGCAAATTACGAGAAATATGAACCAGAAATATTAGAATTCTATCTAAGAAAAAAAGTTGATGTAGATGCGAAAGATTTTTTAGGTTTCACTGCATTAGAAAGAATTATAATAGATGATAGTAGGTATGAATCAAATGCCATGCATACTATGATGCAGGAAAAGGTGCAATTACTTTTAAGCTATGGAGCGTCGTATTCTAAAGCAATGAGCCTACTAGAAGGAGCTTCTAGAGAATCTTGGAAGCATCCGAAATGTATTCAAAAACTTCAATTATTGAAAGAAATTTTAATCACTCATGATGAGAAAATGCAGCATCAAACGGTTGATGTCATGGAGTGTAATTAAAAATAAATAGGTTAATTTGTGCCAATTATTGGAATCGAAAGAATGAAATGTTATATCAATTGCTGGTAATATTTTTTTCTATAACTCTTGTTTCAAATGATACTATTATATTTCATCTACGAAATAGAGAAATGGTGGGAAAAGCTAATACCAAGAAATTAAGAATATGTCTTGTGCCTCGTCAGTATCCGGAAGTTATAAAAACATTACAAAATGTTGAAAATCCCCTTGATTTTATAAAATCAATTCCAGAGAAATGTTTTCCCTCAGAAACTGCATCATTTGAATACAATCTATTAATGGACATAATTCCCGCAGCTCTAAAAACTAAGACTCAACAATTTAAAAATCAAGTTCTCGATGATCATTTGCCGAGATGTTGGTCTCGGTTAGATTATTATGTCCATATTGCTTTGATTGATTCAGGAGCTAAGCATAATAATGGTTTACGCGTCGGTTATGCCTACAGAGGGAGAACCGATTACGAATACGCAAGAGCACTCATCAAGCGCGGTGCCAATCCGAATTCCCGGTGTAAATATTTCTCACAAGAGCATAAATATGAAGAGGAACATATTAGTTTATGTGACATAAGCGATCTTAATTTTATTAAAAGTATGTTTGATGGAGGCGCTAATGTACATGCACGAAGCAGTAAATCGAACAAAACGTTTGTGCATTAAACCGCTGAATATGAAAAATTTAAGCCCAAGGTATTAGAGTTCTATCTTCAAAAAGGAGTAGAGGTGAACGCACAAGATTCATTGGGTTCTACAGCCCTTGAAAGAATTGTACTGAATGACCAAAGCCACGTTTTAGAAGAAGAACATAGTGACATGCAAGCAAAAGTTCTATTATTGCTTCAGCATGGAGCATCTTATCATAAGGCAATGAATTTAGTTGATAAGGTATCGCAAGAATTGTGTCATGATTATCCAAGCTATATTCAAAAATATCAATTATTAAAAGAAATACTTGCTGCGCATCATACGCAGAATCATCAAATGGACGATAAAAATCAATTATTTATTTGATTAAATGGCCTTAAGAAATTAAGGCCATTTATTTTATTGACTAAATTATTAGTAAAAAACAACTTAATGATAGAATCAATTTTAGATTAAGGAACGATCGAGTGAAAATAATAAAAATTGTAAATTATTTGTTTTTGCTCTGTTTAATTAACTCGTTGCATGCAGTTGAAATAAACGACACAAAAGCGCTTGAGATCGCATGGAATCATGCATTTGAAGGAAATAATTCTCTTGCTCTTGGAATGTTCCAACAGGCTGCTCATCAAGGTAGCTGGCAAGCAGCTAAATTTTTAGCGTATAACTACAGAATCGAGCCATTAATCGATGAAATGAATATAAAAAAGAGCGAAGAATTTTCTAAGCTAGCGCAAAATATAAAGCTTAAATCAAACGCATATTTTTCAAAATATGAAGTCGAATCTCAAATCCAAAAGCTAAAAGCATTACAGTTTGCAAACAAAAACTCATGGTTTAAGCAAATATTAGAGGAATTAAATTCATCTGCGTCAAAATGGATGCATGTATATCCTTTGCCGGATGACGGAATTCTAAAACTTTTTGAACGAATTAATTCCTCTCAAAAAGTTGATGAGAATGTTAGACTAAAACAACTACAATTATTTCAGTCCTCGATTAAACATATTCAATCTAAAGATACTCTGTGTGCAATCTTTAAATGTCAAAATAGCAACCACCGGGTAATCAATTCATTTTCTGATGAGGCAACGAATTATTTATTCGCCAAGCAAATTGTACATTCATTGCATGGAGAAGCCATCAAATACGGACTTTTAGATGAGTTGCGATTAACATATAGAACATCGTTTTCAAATTTTTATGGTGATTGGCTGGGTGTGTTTAATAGGGTCGAAAAGGCTCTTATTGTCGATTCTGTTCTGGAATTGTTTCCTTTTTATGCTGAGCTTGATCGACCAGGGGCTTGTAAATCGCTAACTTATTTTCTCGATAACTCTCTTGGCGAATATGGTGAAATAAACCATAATTTTCTGCGATTATTAAGGCTTTTATCAAATGAAGAAATTAGTGCGTATATATCTGATACATTAAAATTGGATCATTTGAAGGATTTTGTAGAAGCACTTGTCAAAAATCCTCAGGAAGCGCAAGCACTGAAGGGTACGACGCTTGATATTGATGATATTATTTCAGATTTATTAAAATCAAATTTGGAAAAAGCATCATTTAAAGCATTTAAAGCATTAGAAGTATTCTTTCAAGATGCAAAAAGTGATCTCTATCAAAAACATGAGCAGAGCATTATTGCTGTTTTACCTAATTATGCAGCGGAAGAAGTTTATAACTATAGGACTTTCATTATTTTGATGACCCAACGAAGTTGTCCTCGACTGCAAGAATGTGCTATGAAATCATACCTTCAACAAACGACTCGTAAAGACTTATATCGCGTTGAAGATATAATCGAAGAATTATTAAAAAGTTCTCTATTTAACGAGATGGAAAGAGACCGCATTTATAAAGCCATGAATTCTATTTATCAAGAAAAACGATGTGTTATGGGCTTGCAACTTTTATGGATGCATCTTAAAGATATACCTGCTTATAATGATTTTTTACAACAATCGGTAATGCAGTATTTTAATATAGAACTATCAACAGAGCTACGACAAGCAACATTCTCGGAATTATTAAACAAAGTTTTACGAGAGTGCTCCGTGTGTAATTCTCATCGTGAAAGCATGTTACAAGATTTGGAAATTGCACATCAAACCAAACTAGCGAGCTTAATTGATGCAGAGTTTCTATCATCTCAAAAAGACAGTATTATTTTTGATGAAAAGGCGCCCTTTAAGGAACGTGCTGTACATTTAGATCAACGTCTTATGAGTATGTCATCGAGTGATAAGCTAATTGAATTTTTTCAAGCATTGGATGCTAATATTATCGATAGCGATTTTAGATCATATATACATCATATTTATATTAACATGCTTATTGATAGTAGTTCCTATGCAACGTTAAAAGCAAAGAAAGAACTTAAAATATTACATAAAAAATATGGTATACCTGGTTCTGTTCCCCAAGTCGTATGGAATATTTCACGAGATATACCAAATTTTTCTGCTACACAACATCGAGCCAAAAAAGAACGACCTAAGAAATTTATTGCATTGGATCGTATTATACAACCTTATATAAGTACAGATGGTTTTATATATGGATTTGGAAGTAATAATGGTTATTTGTCGCTATGGGCCATAGAATCAAAAAAATTGAATGCCATCTGGGAAATACCTTTAAAAATAAGTGCAATAACATTTCAGAAAAATCTTAAATTTATCGTGCAAAAGGATACCATTTACCTTCAAGTTGAAGATTCTATACGATCTTTTGATAGATTTACGGGGACTGAATTAAAATCCTATTCCTTAAAAGATGGATTTAAACTTATTTCGATGCATAAAGATGCGACTGAACTTTTATATCTTGCGGCTATAAAAGATGATACTACTTATATAATGACCATAAATATCAATACAGGTGAATCGCAACTTTTGGAATACTGTAAGAATAGTAAATGGAAAAAGTATTTTACTGCGGGTAAAGTGTTTGGTTATTATAACGCAGAAGATCGCACTCTTCTGATACATTGTAAAGATGGATCTAAAAATACTATTTCTCTGTGCGACGATAGAGATTACTTTGATCCACATATTACTCTATGTAATTCTACAATTTTCTTTGCAAAGCGTATGGGGATCGATCAACGTCATCAATTATGTTCCTATGATACCGAAGCAGATGTAGAGCAATGGTTAGGTGATTTACCCGATGGAGTTATGCGTGAATTTTGTGTTTCAAAAGACGGGAAAGCGATTTATAGTATCAGTGAAGATGGACTTAAGGTTAGCGCTATTAAATCAAATGATTCTAATTTTTTTAATGCGTGGATCGCAGAAATGCCAAATTTAGATTCATCTTTTAAAGGAGTGCATGAAATCTCGATTTCACCAGACGGAAAAAAGCTTTATGCTCTCAATACCTACAATCGTAAAATGTATGCCATCAATACGGAAAATGGTGCAATTATTTCCACCGATCAATGTAATGTCGGAAGAAGTCAACATCTATTCGGTGTATCAGATAAAGGGATTCCGTATATTCAGACCACTTAAAGATAATGAAGCTATGAAATATCGTTTTTCATAATCTTTTTACCGTTATTTGTGATCTTATAATTCATTCCATTTAATTTCTGGCAAATGATGTTCTTTTAAAAATTCATTTGCTTTATAAAAATGATGATTACCTAAAAATTTTGTCACAGAGAGTGGTGATGGATGTGCAGAAGTGAGAATAAGATGGTTATCTTTATCAATGTGCACATGAAGATTTTTAACTTTCTTTTGTGCATAAGCACCCCATAGCATAAATACCGTTGGATGTTTGCGCTTTAGAAGTTGCTCTAAAATTGCATCAGTAAATAGTTCCCAGCCTTTGTTAGCATGTGCAGCAGGTTTACCATCTTCAACTGTCAATATTGCATTCAAGAGCAATACGCCTTGTTTTGCCCAGCCGGTTAAGGTCCCATTTTTTGGTACGTTCATACCAATATCGGTGTGTAATTCTTTAAAAATATTTCTTAATGAAGGGGGAATGGCAATGCCTTCTGGAACACTAAAGCTCAATCCATGTGCCTGACCGGGCCCATGGTAAGGATCTTGCCCAACAATTACTACATTAACCTGATCAAACGGTGTAGCTTTTAATGCCGCAAAAATATTTTGCTTTGCAGGATAAATAGTGGCTCCAGCCTGTTCGCGTTCTTGGAGAAACTTAAGAAGATTCTCAATTTCTGGTCGACTACAAACTTCTTCTAATGGTTTTTGCCATGAAGTAGGTAGTGCTTTATAAAATTGTTGTTGTCGTTGAGTCATTGTTTTCATGATGGGAATATCATAACTTCATCTACATTCTTCTGCAAATCACTCGTTATTTTAGTCGCTCTACATTACTAAAATTTGTTTTCTTATTGGGTGTTAATGCAATATAATAATATCCAAAATGTAATTATTAAAATAAGGGGTTATAATGGGGTATATTTTTTTATTGGTGATATTTTTCTCAGCTTCAAGTTATGATAGCAATACCGTTATTACGAGAGAGCTTTCAGAATTTCAGGCTTCACTTAAGGTCGAATACACGTCCCGATTTCCCCATTTTATTAATTACATGCTTTCTGAGCATAAAAATGGTGAAAATAATAAAGTTTTTTTTGATCGAACGCATGAAGTATATTCACTAAATTTTGATGATCGTTCATTTGTAAGCCGTGCCGTGGCTATTAATTATAAAGATAAGATTGTTTTATGGGCGGGCCAATATACGCAAGAATTCAAGAATTATGTATGGCAGGATGCATATCCTAAGATAAATTTAATGTTGGGGTATTTACGTACCAAAGGTTTTATTGAGATGAGGCCAGCCCTAATCTCGAATGAGATTAGGGGATTTAAGCTCGCACCAAATTATCAACATCTCATATTGTTTTTTACCAAAGATAATCAAATGTTTCTTCGATCGATTGAAATGCAAAACAGTGATTGGTTTGAACGTGTATTGGAAACACCCGCAGTATCATTTGATATATCCTATTCAAGTGCAAGCGTTTTCTGTGCAGATACTCAAGGATTTCTGGCAAGATACAATGTGCATAATCTTCGGCATGAATCATGGGAATTATCGTATCAGCTTAATAGAGTTTGTTGTGGTTACGATGATACCGAATTGGTGGGAATTTCAGAGTCGGGAGCGCATTACATTCAATTTGTAAAGGCTCGGCGCGGAAGTAAATTGGTTGATAAACCACGTATTATAGCAACCATACCGGGAAAATATATAAACATATGGCGAGGAACTGCTATTGATTCATATATTCTGCAAGATTCAGACGGTTTATATCATGAAATATCGTTAAAACGACAAAAAAGTAGGCAATCCAATGAAAACACATGAAGCATCGTTGAATTTAGGCGTGACATACCGATAGGTTATTGAGTGAATGAGTTGATTAAGGGGTAACTTATATTATGAAAAAATTATTAAGTATTATTTTAGTAGTACATACATTAAATCCGGCGATGCCACAAAAAATGCCAAAAACGCGCATTGCTCGTTTTGCAGATGTTCATAACACTGGTGTTCTGGATAAAGGGATGGCTTTTGATCTATTTAGAAAAGAAATAAAATCCGCAGCTGAAGAAAATGAAAAAATTCCTAAAAAAGATAATTCAATTTTTCGAATCATGTCCTATAATGTGCATTTTTGGCAAAATCCAGAGGCCACTCAGAGTGCTCTAAAAAACATGATGCATGTTATAGCAACCGTCAATCCCGACATACTTATTTTGCAAGAAGTTTCCCCAAACGAAGGCTTTGCCCAAGGCAAGTATTTCTTAAACAGCAGGGCATTTAATGAATTACAAAAATTAGGATTTACTGATTTTTCAGCGTGCAATACTGTTCAAAGTGGTTGGTTTGGTAACGTAATTGCAAGCAAAAAATCCTTGCTTGATAAAAATAGATTCGCATTTGTGGGTCAAAGAGAAAACTCTTTAGAAAATCGATGTTACTCGTTGGCTCAAACCAGACTATCCACCGGAGATGATTTATATGTCTATGGGACCCATCTAGAAGTGCGCGATAACGGAACCATTCGTTTGGCACAAGTGAGTGAAATTATACAACGGATACAATGGGAATTACCGAATAGTAATGTATTGCTTGCGGCTGATTTCAATGCTACGCGTTCAAGTGGGGCGATCCAACTATTGCAACAAAATGGTTATCAGGATTGTTTTACTTATATGGGATGGCATGCACCCACCTTTACTAGTTGGGCGGGTACTGAAATTGATTTTATTTTCTTATCACCCAAATGGGATCTTCCTTTAGCAGGTTGTTATGTATATTTTGATGCAGCGAGCGATCATCTACCGGTAATTATGGACATAGAATTGCAGAGGCAACCTGAAACGTCGAAAATTCCAACGAGAGCCCCTCGGGGGGATCAACACATAAAACCAGATACCAATTTTTTAGAAGAATTATTGCAAACATTGCAAAGAGATTTTATTTGGTTAGCGCAAGTATTTAATCCATGAAAATATGCGGAATTAGTTGAGAATTTTTACGTCCTTTTTTTAAGCTTATGCAATACATATCTTAAGGGCTTATGATGATTATATTTTTATTGATAATGGTTACTAATCTTCTTGCAATTACTGAAGTCGAGCAAGATAGATATATTAGAGCAGTTGTTTCAAAAGATCCCCGTAACGTTCAACCTTTTATTGATACATTTGGCGTTAATGAATTGTTAGATACTAATAATAATACTGCGCTCCATTATGCTGCTCAAAATGACGATGCCCGGACTGTACAATTTCTTATTGCAAATGGTGCTCAAGTTGATGCGGTGAATTCGAGTGGAAGAACTCCCCTACAAGAAGCGGAGCGTTTTAAAAACTACTTATTGGAAAATTATTTTAACGGTGGCAATCCACTGCACTGGGCACTCTATGACAATAAGAAATTAAGCGAAGTTGAAGAATTAATTAACAAAAATAAAGATTGGTTAAATTCAACCGATAAGAATGGAAATACACCATTACATGTTGCGGTGAAATATTCAGATACACCGGTGCTGAAATTACTAGTTACTCGTGGTTCAAATTTACAGGCAATAAATAAATTTGGCAGAAATCCATTACAAGAAGCGCAAAATCTTGGAAGAAAAGATCTGTTACTATACTTATCATCAAATAATCCATTGCAGTGGGCAATCAGTGAGCCAGAACGATTTGCGTCCACAACCGTCTCTAATGAAATTAAAAAATTGGTGCAGGAACAGCCAGAATTAATTAATCGCAAAGATATGAAAGGAAACACTCCGCTTCATGCAGTTGCAAATAATCCAAATATTGAATTGGCAAAGTTTTTAATAGCACATGGTGCTGATATTACCGCTAAAAATGAAGCCGGATTGACGCCATCTAAAATTGCCAATAATGATGGAAATTACTTTTATGAACTTATTTTAAAAACATCTAATCCCTTACAATGGGCTATTTACGCAATTAAGATGGGAGAGACGAATCTGGTATCACAAGAAGTAAAAAAATTAATCAATGAAAACCCATCTTTGATTAATCAAAAAGATATCGAAGGAAATACTCCGCTCCATGCCGTCGCTGAAACTAATAACGTAGGTCTTGCCAAATATCTTGTCGAGCATGGTGCAAATATTATGGATAAAAATAATAAAGGAAAAACTGCCTACGATCTTGCAAGAAGCAATGACATAAGAGCGATGATGGATTATTTATCTCCCAAGCTTGAACCATTGTTTCAAGCGTTCAGTCGTGATTTATCCCTCATTAATGCGATAGCTTAAATCGAGGAGACAACAATGAATAATTTAATTGCTACGTTTGCAGGCGGTTGCTTCTGGTGCATGGTTCAACCATTTGAACAATTAGCTGGTGTGACGGAAGTTATTTCAGGTTATGCTAATGGTAACCAACCCGATCCTACGTATAAAGATCATGTCCAAAAAGGATACATGGAAGTGGTGCAAGTAACCTTTGATCCGAGCAAAATTTCTTACTCAGAATTGCTTAACACCTTCTGGAAACAAATAGATCCAACTGATGCCGGTGGACAGTTCTATGATCGTGGACCTAGTTATCGTACGGCGATTTTGTATCATTCTGATGAACAAAGAAACGATGCAGAGCAATCAAAAAAAGAATTGCTTAAGTCTGGAAAATTCGCTTCTATTGCAACAGAAATCATCCCCTTCATTAACTTTTATCCTGCAGAGCAATATCATCAACAATATTATAAAAAGAATCCTGAGCAATATAAACGCTATATAGAGGGATCTGGCCGCGAAGCATTTTTAAAAAAAACATGGGATGATTCTGCTAACTCAAAAAAATTAACGCCATTGCAATATGATGTTATGAAATGTAGTTTTACTGAACCTCCGTTTGATAACGAATATTGGGATAATAAAGAACCCGGCATTTATGTTGATCGTATATCAGGTAAGCCGCTTTTCAGTTCACTTGATAAATTTAATTCTGGTACCGGTTGGCCAAGCTTTACCAAACCTATTGACGAAAAAGAAGTAATAAAGATAGAAGATACTTCTCATGGCATGCACCGCACTGAAGTGCGCACGATTGAAAGCGAGTCACATCTTGGACATGTGTTTGAAGACGGTCCATTGCCTTCAAGACTGCGTTACTGCATCAACTCTGCGGCACTCCGTTTTATACCAGTTAAAGATTTAGAAAAAGAAGGATATGGGGAATATTTAAAATTGTTTGAATAATTAAGTGATCAGAGTAAAATTTCTAACATGTAAATTTTATTGGATAAGAATCTTAATTATGAATAGCTCAATATAAGCTCATTCATTCAACGTAAAACATTGTATCATCGATTCAGTGATTTCGCTCTAAACCTGGTATAGCAGCTTTTTTTATAGTTTTTTTATTATGGATTGATAGCATTAGTAACATTACAAAGGAGATTGTATGAAAAAGATTTTATTGTTGCTGATCTCGTGTGCATTATACGGGGCTGACGCAAAAAACGAACGTATAATAACAATTAATAATGCTACTAAGGATGTAACCGAGCATATTATGAATTATCTGAATGTTGTGGATCCCCATGCGATAGATAATCAACCGCAGGTATTGCAATCACCAACCTCAAAAGTAGCACCTGCTTCTTGGGGGTTATCATCATTGATTTTTGGTGCGCCTAAAATGGCAAAAAAAGAAATCCCTCATCCAACCCAATCGACTTTAAAAGACTTAATGAAAGTTTATCGCTTTGATCACCAAGCAAATGGTCCGTTCTTTAAAGAAGTTATCTCATTTAATGACTTTTTGAATGAAAATGCAGGCTGTGTGCATGATGGAAATTTTAGTGTATACAATCATAGCGATTGGAATGATTTAAGTTCCGATGAAAAATGGATGACCTATATTTTTATTGGAGCAAAAGCTAAACAAGCTCCCGCATATTATTTTGCACAAGCTATAAGTAATTTGATGGAATTTAATAGTCCAGCCTATTACGCAGTTTTGGTTGAATCGGTGGCTAATGCAGTAAATAAACACACCCATTCTCAAATTAATAATTCGAATATATTGCCATATCTTTTTAAATATTTGCGTGCGCGAAAGAAAGAATCAAGTAAATGTAACTTTAAAGAGAATCAACTTTTGAAAAAGATACAATTGATTCAATATACCGATGGCGAACAGCTTTCTCATAGATTTAAGACGATTGATTCTCTTGATGCATTTAAAGAAAGCCACTTAGCTGATCTTTTGCAGGGCAAATTTTATATTTATGATACCTCTGAGCGTGATGAATCCTACTCATCAAGTTTTTCAAAAGTTAGCTCTCGAAGCAACTCAACCAAGATATTTATTGGTGAAGGCTTGGACGAATTAACACCGCATAATTTTTTTGTTGACGAGATGCGATTAGCCTTATTGCAGGAAACTTTACTTGGTTCTGCCATATAAATAAAACTTGTTTAATGAAAATGGCCTCCTATTAGGGAGGCTTTTTTATTGTTGAATTCTAAGGAATGCACTAGATTAGTTACTAGTGATATAGAAACCTTTTATTCTTTTAAATCATATAAATTTTTACATCTATGAAAAGCAGCACATCTTACGGCAAATTATCATGCCTTTTTTACGACACTATGAAAACCTTTGCGCCCCAGCGTGAGGTAGATTTTTTTGCGTCATTTATTGAACAAAATCCAGGGCGGGTTTTAGAGGCGATGTGTGGTTCAGGCAGATTATTAATTCCATTAATGCAACGTGGTTATACGATTGATGGTGTTGATAATTCAACTATCATGTTGGAACGTTGCATGCAGCGTGCGGAAAAATCTAACATTGTTCCTGAGCTATATAATCAATCACTTGAAGATTTGAAATTGCCTCAGAGATATTCTGTGGTAACCATAGCCGTAGGATCATTTCAATTAATTACCGAATATCAGAGTGCTGTGACATCGCTTAAAAATCTTCACAAGCATATGGACAAAAATGGTTCGTTGCTTATCGATATTTTTATTCCAGATTACACAGGCGATGTTCGCAATATTCGTGTTGCATCTATTAATAATAACGAATCAATTCGATTAACCACGCGCTATGTTTTTTATCCAGAAGAGCAGCGAGCCGATGCTTTCTCATTATATGAATTAATAATTAATGGACAGGTGCAAGAACAAGAAGATGAAATGCTTCAAATTGTTTGGCGCACTGATGATCAGTGGATTTCGCTATTAAGCGAAGCTGGATTTGAAGTGATAAAATTCTATGATGAGGTATTTAGGGCATCAGGACCGTCCAGAATTATTCATGCTCGCGCCCTTTAACATAATTTTCACTCACATATATTAAATAAAATCTTTTAAGAAAAGCATATTTGTATTACACCTAAAAGGAGAGTTATGGTTGTGTTGCTATGGTTGCTATTGAATGGATGTATAATGGCCTATGAATCTGCGGATATGATTATCCATAATGGTATTCTGTTAACTATGAATGATCAAAAGCAAATTATTCCGAATGGCGCAATTGCTATTAATGGCGATACTATCGTTGCAGTAGGATCCTCTGCAGATATTATGGAAAAGTATCATTCAAATACCATCATTGATGCGCATGGGTCAGTTATTATGCCAGGTCTTATAAATGGGCATACACACGCGGGTATGACATTTATGCGAGGCCTTGCTGATGATATGATACTTAATGAGTGGCTTGAAGCATTATGGAAAGTTGAAAAAAACATTGTTGATGAAGAATTTGTGTATTGGAGTACGCAAGTTGCTTGCTACGAAATGATTAAAGGTGGCATCACAACCTTTGCGGATATATATTATTTTGTGGATCATGCTGCACAAGCAGCGGTCGATTTTAAAATGCGTGCCGTGATTGCGCAAACGGTTATTGATGCATTTCCTATACCAGGATGCTCGTCTGTTGAAAAAAATTTTAATTACTTAGAATGTTTTATAGAAAAATGGCAGCATCATCCATTAATAACACCCGCTGTTGGACCGCATGCAACATATACTTGTTCTGAAGAGACGTTAAAGGAATGCGAAAAATATTCAGCCAAATATTCTGTTCCGTTATTGATTCATGCATCTGAATCTATTTGGGAAAACGAAACTGTCCTGCAAAAATATGGCAAAAGACCAATCGCATTACTTGATTCTTTAGGAATGCTTAATGAACGTACGGTGTTGGCGCATTGTGTCAAAGTAACTGATGAAGAATTAAATCTTGTTGCAGACCGCGGTGCATCAATTATTCATAATCCCTGCAGTAATATGAAGCTTGGTTCAGGAACTGCTCCAATTACTTCTATGTTGAGCAAAAAGATTCCTGTGGGATTGGGTACTGATAGCGCCGCTAGCAATAATGCGCTTGATTTATGGAGTGAAATGAAAAATGCAGCGCTGTTACAAAAACTTGCATTAGAAGATTGTTCAGCATTAGATGCCTATTCAGTTTTAGAGATGGCAACCATTAAGGGAGCTCAGGCTCTTGGAAAAGGTCATGAAATCGGTAGCTTAGAAGCAGGTAAAAAGGCCGATCTCATTCTGGTCAAACAGGATAAAGTCCATCAAACACCAAGTTATTCTATTCCGTCACAATTAGTATATGCTTCACGTTCTTCTGATGTGGACACCGTGATTATAAATGGCACACTAATAATGGCTGATCGCAAAGTGCTTGTCTTGGAAGATAAAGATATGTTCAAAGAAAAGATTCAGTATTATACTCAAAAAATTAAGAACAATTGAGAGGTATTTATGAAGCGATTAACTCTACTATCTATCATGACCTGTACATTCTTTATTATGGGTTGCGAAAAGAAGCAGACAAAAATTGAAGAAGAAATAGTGCAACAAGAAGGGACAACTAAAATGGCACGTACAAAAACAGATACTGGTTTAGAATACGAAATTTTGCAAGAAGGTAATGGAGAAAATCCACGCCCAGGACAACGAGTTACCGTACATTATACTGGTTGGCTCAATGAAAATAATGAACCTGGTTCAAAATTTGATAGCAGCGTTGACCGTAATCAACCATTCGTATTTACTATTGGCATCGGCCAAGTAATTAAAGGATGGGATGAAGGTGTATTGGGTATGAAAGTTGGCGAAAAACGTCGTCTTTTCATTCCTTCAACACTTGGCTACGGTGCACGTGGAGCAGGAAGAGTTATTCCACCGCATGCAAATCTTATCTTCGATGTTGAATTAATCAAAATTGGTTAATAAAAGAAAAGCCCGCAAATCGCGGGCTTCTTTTTTAATGTTGTTGAGCGTCTTTATAAAGCTCTAAGATTGTATTTAAAAATGCTTTGCTAATTTCGAGTGGGATGCGTGGTGATTTGTTTTCTAAGATACAAAGTTCCATATCTTCAATTTCACACAAGTAAGGATTTTTAGCCATGATTTTTAATGTTTCAACTCCATATTCATGCGTGATAACCGTAATTTCCGTTTCTTCGTTTTGTTTGCCGGGTGTCCATGGATTTGGTATTTCAATACGTCCCTTGGTTCCAATAATGCTTGCACCTTTTGATGATGGTGAAATCATGTTGCATGATATATGTGCAGTACATCCTTCAAACTTCATGTCACCAATCAATACAGAATCGCATCCATGTTCATTCATTTTTTCGCAAGCGCGGACTTCTGCTGGAATTTGACGAGCAATGAGCATTGCAAAACTTACGGGATAAATACCAAAGTTCCATAACGCGCCGCCTCCAAATTCAGAGCGTAAGCATAGTGGTTCGTTATCTGTTGGCATATAGCGATCGAGCCATGCATCAATATGAATAACATCACCGATGATGCCACGTCTAATTATTTCTTCAACCACGAGTGTTTGTGGATGGCTAAGGTACATTAATCCTTCAGAAATAATTACATTATTTTCTTGGGCAGCTTGTTGAATGCGATCAATTTCTTCAATCGATAGAGTCAATGGCTTTTCGCACAGTACATGTTTTTTTTGTTGTGCGGCCTTGATGGTCCATTCTGCATGAAGATTATTTGGAAGTGAGATATAAATAACATCAATATTTGCATCATTGATTAACTCTTCGTATGATCCATACGCAGTTTGTATTTGGTGTTTTTCTGCATAGGCTTGTGCTCTTTCTAGATCACGACTAGCAACAGCGACGACTTCACTTTTGGTTGATTGTTTTAAAGCGTCTACAAAAGTGTGACTAATTTGAGCGGTTGAAAGAATGCCCCAGCGTAATTTTGCTTGTTCTGCGTGCAAAGAAAATATGCAAGCAAGTACTAGATAACGTTTCATAAAAACTCCTTTTAAATAAGAATGGGAGCCATTTGGCTCCCATCAATTTTTATGCGAGATTTTGAATGTAGTCAATTCTATCATCTAATTCTGGATGACTGTCAAACAAATGATTTATAGGTTTTATTGCTTTAGCCAAGATTCTTTTGATTTTGAATTTTGAAGAAGGATCTAAATACTGATTTTTTAGTTCATTAAATAAATTAATAAAGCCTTCTTTATTTTCCATTGTTTTAAGTGCTTTCATATCAGCTTCTTTTTCAACGCTTCTTGAATATGCAGCTGTTATAGCTTGGGATATTAAATCTAAGCCAATAATGCGTGCTACTGCGCTAATTATGATTTGTTTTCTTTGATCAGCATTAATCGGATTAATGTATTTTGTATAAGCACCTTGAGCAATAGAAAGAGTAGTCATGTTTCTTACAAGTGTAATTAAATAAGTAAGAATAAATTTTTTGCGACAGTGATCCTTTTTAAGATGCATAAGTTCATGACGAATTAAAGCTTGCTTTTCATCCGTTGTTAAGGTATTGAACCACTCTTCGCTTATGTACATATATGCATGTGATTTATTACTTAAGAGAATAGAAGGAAATACAAATGCATTAGCACGACCAATGAGGCGTTGAGCTAAATTACTCATATGTCGAATTTCGATACAATAATCATCCATCTTTAATTCATGTTGAATTGCGCGAATATATTCTTCATTTTCTGCTGATACGGCTTGATATCCCAATGATTCAATACCTAAAAAATCAGTGATCTCGCGCAAAATTTTACTATAGATCGGAAGTTCTCGATTAGCCTTTGCTTCTGGTCTATCAGAAATTGCGTGACTTGTGAGGCAAAACAATAATGTAAGAAGTATGGTTGCATTGATCATGCGGCACCTGAAGTAATAATGTTAATAAAAATTACTGCAATAATACCGTTATTTAGGTGCTTGTCAAAACATTGGGCACTTAAATATATTCTTTATTTAGAATCAATCTCAGGATATTCTTTTGGCTTTGCAAGGTAATAGTCAATATAGGGATTGTCTTCATCCATCTCTATTGATGTAGAATAAATACCTTTCACAAATCCACCGCGATGGGATCTTTTATTGCGTTGTATTTGTTCAAGATGTTCTTTTGAAATTTTATGCATGGTTAAGAAGGTATCAATAACTTCCTGTAAATCTGCAAGTTCTTCAATAAGCTCAATTTTCGTTTTGGCTTCAACAACCTCATAAGCCTCTTCAATTAATTTATTATTGAGGCTTTCCATGTGCTGCGATTTATCCAACGTATGATAATCGATCGAAATAGATCGTTGTGCCATAATTTCAGGCATATTGTCACGAATAAGTTTTTGAACTGCAAATTTTTTCGATTTCATTGTATCCTTTTGCACTTAAAAACTGCTTGCCGTCATGTAATGCGACAAGGCAAACGTAAGCTTGTGTCCGAATAGTTTAGTCATAAATGCATTAATTTTAAAGGATCGGTAGGGAGAAAAGTACTCAGCAAATGATGTATTATTATCCAGAATATGTTCTGCCGCATATAAACCCAATGCTGATGCCCACGGTAAACCAGTGGCAGCAGTAATATAATAAATTGATGGATTATGCTGATCAAATCCCGCTATAGGAAACAGATCTTTACTGACACCAATCATTCCTGGCCAGATATATTCCAATGATGTTTTTAACTCTGGAAATTTTGTATTGATATATGAATCCAGTGCTCGTGACATCCGTTTATTGTTATATGTTTCTTCAGATGCATAGGTATCCAATAAGTGAGCACCACCGATAAGTAAGCGATTTTCCGCGGTAAGACGAAAATAATGATAAATCAAATCAGTATCCCATGCCATGTAATGATGTTGTGGGAAAATACTTTTCATTTGCTTAGAAGAAAGAGGGGCAGTAGCACTTAAAAATGTTTGTACGTGATATACCTTATCTTTAAGTTCAGGAATATATTGAGCATAACGATCCATGCATACAATAATATGGTTGGCATGAACTGCATGTGATACTGTTTTCACAAAAGTTGGTTGTATATCAATAACCGGTGTTTCTTCAAATATTTTCACCCCTTGTTCTATAAGAACTTTTTTCATTTCTTGGCAATAATCAAAGGCGCGGATACTAAAGGAATCGGGATAGGCTAATGCACCGTAATAAGCACCAGAGCTAAGAACGTTTTGCACTTGTTGAGCATCGTATGTTCGGCTTTTATAGCCCGATTTTATACGTGCATCATGTTCTTTAATAATTTCGGATTGGTATGATTTTTTTTGAGAAGCAATAACTAACGTATCTTGTTCTAAGTATTCACATGAAAGATTATGTGATTTGATATTGGATCGTATTCTTTCAACACCCATTGAAGCAAAATCCCATAATTTTTTTGCTTCAGTTTCACCGTAACGTTCGATCAGAGTATATAAGGACAATTCTGAATTAGGTGTAATAAATCCAGAACTTTTACCACTAGCGCCTGAACCGCAATAATTTTTTTCTAACAATACGACAGAAAGACCTTTATCTTTGAACGCCTGCGCTGCTGATAGTCCTGCCATGCCACCACCGATTACTACAACATCGGTAGTAATACTTTCTGTTAGGGGTTTGCAAATATCCTGTTTTAAATACCAAAATACCTGATCTTGTGGAATAAATTTTTCTAGCTTCATACCAATCCTAAAGTAGTTATTCGTTAATAGTATTTGTTAATTCAGCTAAATTTCTAAGAAGGTTTTCATTGTGAAACAAAGCAGAACTAACGGCTACAGCATCAGATACAGATGTAATTTTTTTAATAATTGTTTTGTTTACGCCACCATCTACTTTAATGATCAGATCAGGATGTGAAATTTTTAATTTGTATAATTCTTCTAACCGTTTCCATGTTAATTCTAAAAATGGTTGTCCCGAAAATCCCGGTTGCACACTCATCACTAATATATGGTCAATTGAATCTAAGAATGGCAATAATTCTCCAATATGCGTGTCGGGATTAATAGCTAATCCAATATGGGGATATATTGCTCGTGCTGCCGCTAATATGTCCGGTTTGTTTAGTGCTTCAATATGAATAGAAATTCGATCAGATTCCTTCAGACTAAACATGTTGATAAGATCTAATGGCTTATCAACCATTGCATGAATCCATAGTTCTTTAGAAGTGATTTGCCGAATTTGATTAACGAAAGCAGGACCAAAGGTTAAATTGGGAACAAAATGAAAATCCATAATATCAAGATGAAAACCTGCAACATGATCTTCTAATGTTTTGATAGTTGATTCAAGATATAATATATTGCCAGAAGGTAATGAAGGATAAATTTTCATGATCGCAATCCTAAAGAAGCTGTGAAATAATCTGTTGATCAGTGAAGAACTCATTAAATAAACTCTCTAGAATTTTTCTTCTTTTTTTATTTAATGATCCCTGAATTTCTTGCATAATGGTGGAAGATTGAGCAAATGCCGCGTCCGACGATTGAATTAGAGAATAAAAATCTTTGAATGGTTCTCGCGGGGTAACGGCGGTTTGCCAGGTGCCCCTACTAAATATATGTTGAACCATTTCGCCCTGTTGATTCCTGTAATAAATGCCAGGTTTATACCCCTGTATTATTCCTGCGCTTTTTATTACCACCACTTCTGAATAACGATTAAGAATCTTTTTTTGAGAGGGATCTTTATCAGAGATTTTTTGTTCGATGATCTCGTGATACAAATAAACTTTGTTTCTTTCTTCAAATTCGAATAATTTTTTAAGGCCATTTAATGCGGTAAATCCTTCAACTATGAGTCCTTTTAGAGCAGTGATAGGTTCATTGATCATCGTTAAAATTATTGGAAAAGTATCGTTGCCGCATTTTTTTATTTCTAGAAAAAAGGGAACAAAAGGCGTGTACAATGAAAGAATTTTAGGCAAGGATGGACAGTCGCTTTTTGACTGCTTGAAAAATGAATTCACGTATAAAGTCTCATTACTATCCCGTGTGCGTGCAAGCGTTGATCCGATTGATGCTATAAGTGTAGGGGCTTGTAGCGGGGTTAATACTTCATTTGAAGTAAATCGAATCATCGGGATATTGAATGGATAAATATTATTATTGCTTTTGAATACAAAAACTTTATTCAAGGTACTCTCAAAGTCGATAGGTTTTCCGGACGATAAATCAGCAAAAAATGAATCATAATCATTAACTAATGTTTTAATTACGAGAGGCTTCCCATAGGTGTTCAAACTAAAAATGTGGGAAAATTTCAACATTGAAATATTGCCACTAAATGATTCTGAAATTCCTCCAAAAGCTAAAATAGAAGTAATTGGTGAATAAGCGGTTTTTTCAAATTCGTTTTTTAGAATCTCATTTAATTGATTAGTAACATTTTCTTTTAAATAACACGCACTTAAATTGAAAAGTTTTAAATTTACAGATGCGTTCAGTCTTTTAATAAGAATAATTAAATCGTTTGGAGTTAATAGGGCATACAACGGCGGCTTGTTGTTACCGTGACCATTTATATAGAGGGTCCATGAAGGGGATTTGTTTGACCCATAGAAGGAATGGGGAACAAATACTTTTTCTATGCCTTTTACCAAATCTTTTTCGGACATTAAAGCTTCTCGAGCTATTTGCGATAAAGGTTTATCTACAATATTAGTAAGAGAGTTTAAAGCGATGCCACTTAGTAAATCGTCCACATATATTTTTTTTGGCATTAAGAGTACAAGGCTGTCATTTATTTCACTAATGTGCCAATTTTTGGGAATAAAGTTATAATATGCTGCTAAAATAATTAATGGACCATACTGTGAGTTAAAAACGGTATTGACCGTCTTACTATAGACTTTAAGCCAACTTTGTTTGGCTCGATAATAATTAGTGACCGTAACTAATTCTTTTATTCCTTGTCGTAATTCAATTTTGTCTGAGTCGGAGAGACGAAAAGCATAAAGATATGGTTGCGTTAGATCCAAGGTTTTTTCAATATCCTGGAGGGAGTTTTGATTATTATTTATTAAATATTCTCCAAATAATTGTAACAAGCGCAATATGCAGTAACTTTTTTTGGTGAGAATAATGGGAAAGCTCTCACTTGATATAGCTTGTAATATGGCGTTTGTTATAGCCAGTAAAGTGTCGCCTTGGGGTTTATTCAAAAGATTGTTTTGAGCGGACCACAATTCTTGATCATCTAAAAGTATGACCATCCCATGAGTCGAAAAGGCTAAAGGATTATGGGATAGAGCATCTATATACGGCAAGAAAATGGTTGATAGTACAATAAAGATATATAACATGGGCCTCTCATTTTTTTGAAGCATACTGAATCGATAGATGCCTAGGCAATGTTTTAAGAATTCGGATTCTTATTTATTGTTTAAAAAATTATGTAAAAAAATCTTAGTCTATTACTGTAAGGTCTTGCGCTTTTAAGATCTTGCGATCTTCTATAGTTGCTGTATAATCACTTTAGTGATACAGTGCCTGTCATCACTAAAATAGAGCCTGTATCACTGAATTAAAATAAATAATTTTAGAGGTGATTATGGTAAACATTAAGCCGTTATTTGATAGGATTCTTATCAAACGTATTGATGATCAAGAAGAAAAAACAATCGGTGGAATTATTATTCCAGATGCGGCAAAAGATAAGGGCCAAACTGGTAAAGTTATTGCAGTTGGCGAAGGTCGCTTAATGACCGATGGTACTATTGTGCCATTGCGTGTCAAAGTAGGAAACACCGTATTTTTTGGTAAATATGCTGGCACAGAAGCTGGTAAAGACCTGTTGATTATTCGGGAAGACGAAGTTCTTGGTATTGTTGAATAATTTTTTTGTTCTTATGATTCAAGCAAAAAATACAATATTGTTTATTTAAATCAAAGCAAAATATAAATTTAAAAAATTTCATAAAGGTTTGAAGATGGCTGCAAAGAAAATTTTATTTGGCGTTGATGCTCGTCAAAAGATCGGCGCCGGCGTTGATGCACTCGCTAATGCGGTTAAAGTGACTCTCGGGCCCAAAGGTCGCAATGTGGCTTTTCAAAAGTCATTTGGTTCCCCAGTCGTAACTAAAGACGGTGTAAGCGTTGCCAAAGAAATCGAACTTGCAGATCCATTGGAAAACATGGGTGCGCAATTAGTGCGTGAAGTTGCAAGCAAAACAGCCGATATTGCTGGTGATGGTACTACGACGGCTACCGTTCTTGCACAAGCCATTTTCCGTGAAGGCAATAAATATGTTGCCGCTGGTGCAAATCCAATGGAACTAAAGCGTGGTATTGATAAAGCTGTGGAAGCAGTCGTTGCTGACATTAAGGCTCGCGCACGTAAAGTAAGCGGTAAAAAAGAAATAGAACAAGTTGCTGCAATTTCAGCAAACTCCGATGCATTCATTGGTGGTCAGATTGCTCAAGCTATGGAAGCAGTGGGTCAAGATGGCGTTATCACCGTTGAAGAAGCTAAAGGGCTTGAAAGCACATTGTCAGTAGTAGAAGGTATGCAATTTGATCGTGGCTACTTGTCACCATATTTTGTAACTGATGCTGAAAAAATGGAATCGGTACTTAACGATGCCGTGATTCTTATTTACGAGAAAAAAATCTCTACAATGAAAAGCATGTTGCCAGTTCTTGAACAAGTTGCAAAAGCTGGACGTCCTCTGTTGATTATCGCAGAAGATGTTGAAGGTGAAGCACTTGCTACATTAGTAGTTAATAAGCTTCGTGGTACGTTGAACGTGGTTGCAGTAAAAGCTCCTGGCTTTGGTGATCGTCGTAAAGCAATGCTTGAAGATATTGCTATTTTGACTGGTGGCCAATTGGTATCAGAAGAACTTGGCGTAAAGCTTGAAACTGTTTCGCTCAATGATCTTGGTCGTGCTAAAAAAGTAGTAATCACTAAAGATCATACTACCATTATTGAAGGCACTGGATCAGAAACAAATATTAAAGGTCGCATTCTTCAAATCAAAGCTCAAATTGAAAACACTACCTCAGAATATGATCGCGAGAAGTTACAAGAACGTCTTGCAAAACTTTCTGGCGGTGTAGCAGTTATCAAAGTTGGTGCAGCTACCGAAACCGAAATGAAAGAGAAAAAGGATCGTATTGAAGACGCGCTCCATGCAACTCGTGCAGCGGTTGAAGAAGGTATTGTTCCTGGTGGCGGTGTTGCATTGCTCCGTGCTCAAGATGTTGTCCAAAAGTTGAAACTTGAAGGCGATGAAAAGCTTGGCGCACAAATTGTAACTCGCGCACTTGAAGAACCATTACGTATTATTTCTTCAAACGCTGGTTTTGAAGGTTCTGTCATCATCAATAAAGTTCGTGAACAATCAGGAAGCTTTGGTTTTGATGCAAAACATGGCGAAGTGGTTGATATGTTACAAGCTGGTATTATTGATCCTGCAAAAGTTGTACGCTCTGCGCTGCAAAATGCTGCATCAATCTCCGGTTTAATGTTAACAACAGAAGCATTAATTGCTGAAATTCCAGAAGAAAAGAAAGAGCAACCACATGGTCACCCACGTGGTGGCATGGGCATGCCTGACATGTACTAAAAAAACTAAGAGGCTCAGTAAATTGAGCCTCTTTTTTATAATTGAATTTTTGTTCATGTAATTTTAAATTTTTTAAAAATAATGCTTATTATAAAAAGGGGCTTAAAAACCCCCTTTTTATTGACTTTTTTCTTTCCAAAAGTAATCTGATCTTGCAAATTTTCTCATTAACAAACAAACTACAAGGATTTTTATGATTAATTACTTGATGCTTGCATTGCTTTCAAGTGCATTGGTATTGAATGGTACAGAAGAGCTTAATGTTCCTGTAAAATTTCCAACCGCAACTGAATGGAAAGACTCTTTCTCAACAGCTACCAAAGCAGTTATTGAAAAAGGTTCAGAATTAATGGAATCAGTAAAAGTAAATGCTGGTACATTAAAAGATAAATTGAATGCAAATGCTTCTGAATTAATTAAACCAGCAAATGTTGCTGAAGTAACTCTTAATTCAACAGAAACAACAAAAGCTGTTGCTGCATCACGTTTTTCAAAAGTTTTGGCAAAATTAAAATCAGTAAAAAATATCAACATCAAAGAACCTGTAAAAAATGGTTTCAATTATGTTGTTAAACTTCCTGTTAATGGCTCAAAAGCAGTTTTGGCTTGGTCAAAAAATAATCCAAAGAAAGCAATTGCATTAACAGTTGCATTAGTTGGTTTAAGTGCTTACGCAGGTTATGCATTATTGCAACAATCTCAAGCTGCACAAGAAGCTGACAATAACTAAATAAAAAAACAAGACAAGATTAAAGGCACCCAGAAACAGGTGCCTTTTTTTTAATAATACGTTAGCTTGTAGCCATCTGCTGCATGTTTAATTGCGATCGTTGTAACATTCTCATCAATATCTTCCTTCGCTTTAATTATTTCCTCTTTTTCAATACCATGCGCGGGAATGAGATGAATATCTTTTATCGTACATCTACGAGCGGTAATAATCTCTTCGTTTTCTTTTTGTTTTATATCATACGCAGTAATTTGAGTGCCGCAACTGGGACCTTGAATTTTCACTTGGACTTTTAATGTCTCGTGTTTTGTTAAATTGGTTAGTTTATATGTTTTTGCACCAATAAATGCGGTCGTGAGCATGAGTAAAAAACTATATTTTTTCATATTTTCCTTAAGTGTTAAATTTGTCGTTCATGAATTAACATTTTATGCGCAATACGTGAGAAGAGCGGCACGCTTACTGACGATGCATATAGATTTTTTTGTGCAGCCTCTTTAATAAATATTATTATTACGCGTTTATAATTATTTATTTCTATGATGCCTGCAAACGTATAAATATTATGATCTGGATCATAATGACCGTGTTCATCCAGCAACATAGCTGTGCCCGTTTTTCCTAAAGTGAAAACATTTTTAATGATTGCCCGATGAGCGGTCCCGTCCGTAATAGTTTTTCTCATCATGACTCGAACTTGATCAATAATCGATTGTTCATACCAGGTTTTTCGTGATACAGACTTCTTGTTTTTAAGTAATGTTGGAGCTATCAAAGTGCCTCCATTGGTGAATACGCCAATAGCTTGCGCAAGCTGGATAAGTGTCGCTCTAATTTCATAACCAAATGATAGAGAAAAGGGTGATTGCGCAGTCCAAGCTGAAGGTGGATTAATATATCCTGCTTGCTCTGCGGGTAATTCAATACCCGTTTTTTTACTAAATCCAAGTTCAATAAAATGTTTGTATAAATTTTTGCCTAAACGTTTTGTTACTTTTGCGGTCCCTACGTTATTTGAAAGAGCTACAACATCTTCATACGGTAATAATCCATGAGCTTTCCAAGTGCTGAATTTTACCCCATCCATAAACATCATTTTTGTGTTTTCACAGTCAATTATTTCTTCAGGAGTAACGACGTTTTCAGATAATGCTGCAAGTGCAGGAAATATTTTAATCACCGATCCTAATTCATACGCGTCGGTAACAGGCTTTGCTTTGACTGATTCTAAATTAACATCATCAATCTTATTTGGATCAAAAATTGGATGAGAAATCATAGTAAGTATTTCACCAGTCGTAGGGTCCATAATTACCACTGAACCCTCAGTACTTTGAAATTGATTGATGGTTTTTAATAATTCTTGATGAGCTAAATATTGTAATGCACTATCAATGCTGAGGGTAATTGATTCAGGTTCATTCCCTTGATGTAACGTCGTTTTGTCAAAATGATATAAGCCGGAGCGTGCATCTCGTGCAAGAAAATAGGTGGTTGTACTACCTGCGAGTGATTCATTAAAGAAAAGCTCAATACCTGCAGCCCCTTCATTGTCTATAGTCGTAAATCCAATTATTTGTGCTGTTTCTGGATGCGGATAATGGCGAGCGGGTTCTTTAAGGATATTAAGATCGATATTTTGTTGGTTTTTGATTAGTTCTGTCTCATTTTTTGTTAATTTTCGTTTTATATATAGGAAGTTTGCATGGGGATTTTTACTATATTTTTCATATGCAGAGGGATAATTATTTTTTATAAATTCAATCGTTTGCATTTTGTTTTTTAACGTACGTGGAGTAATAAATAAAGAGAAGCTATCAACATTAACAGCAAGCGGAATGCCATTTCTATCGTAAATAATCCCGCGGGGCGGTTTTGTGGTGACTTTTACATGATATTGCTGATTGCCAAGCTCAGTATAAAAATTTCGTTGATATACCTGCAAAATGAAGAGTCGGGTGCCAATAATCAAATAAATAATGATAAAGAAAAAAAATAAGCCGAATAATCGTACGGCGCGTTCGTGATTTTTCATGAAATACCCTCTTAAGGTGATATAGCATGAAGCAGCATCACAGCGCTAGAATCTTTTATTGAATGCGAGTGTTATTGCTTGTGAGAAAATTGCTGTGATACAGTGATAAAAATTATCTGAAGGAGATTCTATGAACAAAAATATTTTATCGATACTTATCATATTTGCAGTACAGCAAGCGCTTGCAAAGACATCTATAGATAATAATATTCAAGGATTCGCAGGTGACTCATTAGCTGCCGCGAAAAAATCTATTCTTATAAAAAATATCACAAATTCCCCCTATCATGTAACCTTGAAACTAACTGATGGCACAAAATTAGAGGCTGAATTAGGCAAAAATGAAGAGACTAAAGTAGCTTCACAATTATCGCTTGGTGATCCCAAAAAAACTAAGTCATATTTTGTACAAAAAATTACCGCGATCAATAAAGACAATGGTCAAAAACGTTCGTATAAATTATCAAGCAAAGAACAAAAACAAGGTCTTGCAGTAACTATTGGTGAAAAAACCGAAGAAGTATACGAGATTCAACCATTTGCTTCAGAGTTTAATAGCTTAGCATCTGGCGACAAAAAAATTGTTATGGTACCCGATATTCGCGTAGCCTAAACAAAAAATATAGATGGCAGTCTTAGGGCTGCCATTTTTTTATGTTCGATAATTTAACATCTTGCATACCATGCTCATGAGCCCACTTTGTATTAGTTTCTCGATTTTTTAAAGCCTGAACTTTTAGTTCAGCTTCTTCCAGATTTTGTTGGGATTCTTTATATATTTGTTCTATTTTTTGAAGTTTATAAAAATAATTGATTTTTATACTTTCATGATAAATATGAAAAAAAACTAGACCTAAGCTAACTGCAATCAGCGCAGCATATTCCCTATGAATCATATAACTTTCCTTTTATTGTAACGTTACTTAAAAAAACAATTACTTAACAATGATTTTTGCCATAACAATGATTATTATTTACTAATAGCAAACATTATTGCTACGCTGTTAACAATAAATAAAGGAATTAAAGATGAAATTAATTTTTTTTATGACTCTTGCCGCTATAACTTTAACTGTTGATGCGCGTACTTATTCAATTTTTAATAATACTGCAAACGTACTTACGCTGAATATTGACCGTGAGCATTTTGGTCAACGAACCATTATGTTAAATGCTTATGACAAGCAATCGATCTCTGATATTGAAGATGTATTTATAAAAGATGGAAAATCGTTACCAGCTTGTTCTAAACAATTAATTTTAATTGATGCAAAGTCTAAGAAGCAACTTGCGGCAGTTTCGTTCAATGATAAATGCAAAAACGCAGACATATTGATCATTAATGATGCAAAAAATAATTATAAACTCGAAGCAAAAAATAAATAATAAGGGGTTGTGTATGTTTTTATTACTAGTGTTAATGCTTGGTATTTCAAGCATAGAAGCGTATACCTGGCGTGTATGGAACGATACAAGCGAGACAATACGAGTTACCGCGTCATCTTCGGATATATTTACTAAATTTGATGCTAAAACCGTAAAGCCAGGCGATTCTGTCAAATTTTCAACTAAACGTGGCCAATGTCTTGATAGCATAACCGCTGAGGTTAAAAGTGGTATTGTCAGTGGCAAACGTGATAAGTGGACACCCAGCGGTATGAATATTGCATGTGCTAATTATGATTTTCATGTAATGATCCCAAACCATGGTTTGCTGAAAGCATACCAAGCTGAATTATCAGGTGATGATTCTTCTTTCCAAGAAATTTGTAATGTGCAAGGAAATCCTTGGTGGATGCCTTTACGTAAAGTAAAAATTGAAGCTGAGAAAAGATAAGGATTGCTATGAAAAAATTGTTACTTATTCTTGCAACTTTCGTTGCATTCGAAGCACAAGCATGGACTTGGCGATTCTGGAATAACACAACTGATACGACTATTCGTGTCAGCTATCGTGAGCTTGCTGGTAAAAAAGTTACCTTAACAATTAAACCCGGTGAATCAAAAGTCGTTGATTCAGGTGCAATGTGTCTTAAATGGGTACGTGTACGTGGTATTAATGGCTTAGGCGAAGGTACTCGTGCGGACTTTGAACCAAAAAATGGCTTTAAAGATCCACAATGTGGTAGTTATGATATATACGTTACCATTGGTGATGGCGATGAATCTGCCTTGAGAGGATTGCTTCCAAAACCTCGTAAAGGTGGAAGCGGAACCATTGGTTGTCGTGACCAAGCGAATCGTCCAGAATGGACCAAAGATGTTAAGCTTACCATTCGTGCTGAAAAGCGAGCATTAAAAGCATAAATACTT
This sequence comes from bacterium, assembly GCA_023428375.1. GTDB lineage: Bacteria > Babelota > Babeliae > Babelales > Babelaceae > JAEYYR01. The sequence goes on from JAEYYR010000002.1 coordinate 61,724, forward strand.
TAATTAAAAAGAGCCGAGATTTTTCTCGGCTCTTTTTTTATTTCTAGAATTCTCGTAATGCAGTAAAGTGCATTTCGCTGAGTGGTTCACCGCGACGTCTGTTACGATCGAGTTTGAAGCCCCAATCAACTTGCAGAGGTGTTGGCTGCGTCATGCGAAGACCAAAACCAATTGAATGACGGTACGTAAATTGATTATTACGGAGAATAATCGGATTAATTTGTCCAGCCAGGGGATTATCCCAGCCAGCACCACCATCATAAAAGAATACGCCACGAATAGACATATCTTTAGTGATTGGAAATTGTAGTTCGGTATTAATCCAAAATGCTTTTTTACCACCGATTGAATTTGTTTGTAAGCGTGTACCTGTTGGTGACACTCCTTCAGGATCAGTGGTTTTAACCACCAATGATGGCCCGATTTGACCAAATAAAAAACCTCTAACGCTTGAAAGACCACCAATATGGTACAGTTCGCGATATGGCACATTATAGCCATGAAACTGACTTACAAAACCAAGATGTGTATGAGCATAGAATACTAAATCATATTCGCCGATTAATGGCGTATACCAGCGGTAATCAAAATCTAATTTAACGTAGCCAAATTCGCCCTTACAATGAGGCACTGCAACCTTGCTACTAATCACCCATTGATGACCACGAGATGGGAACATAGGGTGATTGCGTTTATCTTGCGCTGCAGAGAACATAACCCATACCAGGGTACCTGGGATAAAGCTGTCATCAAGCGTTTGTTGGAAGTTTTCACGGAATGCTGAATATTCACCTAAGAATCCTGCAACCGGACGTCTTTCATAACGAATGCGTTCTGCGCCAGATTCTACAAATAATTGTGTTTGGTTCCAACCAACTGGTGTATGGCCAATAATGCCGTAGCCACCAGTGAGGCGTTCAACAGGAACTTGTTGTACGTTTGGAAAATCATCATATGCAGAGCGACGATGATAGGCATCAAGAGATCCATATAATGGATGTCCAAAGAGCCATGGATTACTAATAGTTCCAGCAACCATCTGATCTTGTTTAGAGTAGGTACCATTAACGTTATATTGAATACCGGTGCCGAGCATATTGGTATCTTGGAATCCAAAACCAACTTTTGCGCCATCAGCGGGAGATTGAATATCGTCCACACCACCAAAACCTACTTGCCAGAAGATTTTACCGGTTTTGACTTCTTTCAATAACAATTCAAGGTCAGCATTTTCTTCATCGAGACGAGTAATGTGCCAATTAACACCGTCTTTAGGATCAAAATAACCAAGTCTTTCAACATTACGTTTTGATTCATCCATTTTGAACGACGTAAGTTTTTCGCCTTCATTAATCAATATTTGACGACGAATAACATTATCACGGGTTTTCTTGTTACCTTGTATGATAATACGATTTACGGTAACACATTTACCAAGATCACTATTAAATTCAACGGTCACTGTCTTTGAATCATGATCTGGAACGATTGAGGGTTGAATTTCAGCGTTAACAAATCCATGCTCACCCCAAACTAATCGTAAATTTTCCATCGATTGACGAATAAGTTCTTTAGAATAAAGCATGCCAGGTTTGATAAGAAGCACATTTAATAATTGTTGTTCGGTTACAAGATCATTTCCTGTAGCGCGTACATCAGTAATAAGATATTGCTCGCCTTCTTCAATAAAATACGTAACATTTATGTCGCTTGATTGTTCATTCATATCTACTTGAACATCAATAACTTTAGCTGTCATAAAGCCATTACTTTGATAGGCGTTTTCGATTACGAATTTATCATATTCGATTGCATCCGGCTGATAAATCCCCGCTTTCATGATAGGGGCTAAAATCCAATCTTCACGAGTGAATATCAATCCACGCAAAGTTCTTGATGAAATGCATTTGTTGCCGATAAAATTTACGCGTTTTACGCGAGAAATGCACCCTTCTTGAATGGTAAAGACAGCGTTGTACCCGGTGCCTGAAACAGAAGGTTCAAGCGATTCGTAGATTTTAGCGTTATGATAATTTTTTTCGGTGTAAAGCTTTTTGATTTGTTGTGAGAGAAGTTGAATTTCTTCATCATTGAGAGCTTTAATATCCTCAAAGACAATTTTCTTTTGGATTTCATCTTCAGTCAGATGATCATTGCCAACAAACACAAAGCCTTCTACGCGTTTCTTTTCATCAACGATTATATAAAGCTGAATCTCATTTGCGGATAATTCTTGTTTGACGACCGTGACGTTGTTGAAAAAACCTAGCTTTAAGACGGAGCGGATTAATTGTGCCGATTTGTCCGGACGATATGAATCTCCTTCAGCAAAGGGTAATTTTGCCTTAATAGCTTCTGATGACACCGTTGTATTACCAAATACTTTAATTTCGGTAATTTTTTGTTCTGTGTAAATAAAAGCCGAGACTGACATCGCGAAAATCAACAGCATGTTGTTATACCATTTATTGCGATAGTGTGACATTCCTACGCTCCTGCACCTATGCGGTGTATATTTATCCTCGGGTCACTTTATGATACTCTTTTTGTAAAAATTGACTAGTGCGTGATATCCTTAAACGATATTTAACATCCCCAGGGAGTACCCATGGTATTACAGTTGACCAACACCTTAACCGGTAAAAAAGAGCGTATTAATGCAGAAAATAAGTCTATAACCATGTATGTATGTGGTATTACTCCCTATGATTATGCGCATGTTGGTCATGGCCGTTGTTATGTCACATTTGATATGTTGTATCGCTTGTTATTACAAAAAGGATACCATGTAACATATGCACGAAATTTTACTGATATTGATGATAAATTATTGAATCGTTCCGAAAAAGAATTTGGAACACCATTTAGATACACTGAAATCGCTCAGCGTTACATTAACGCATATCATGAAGATATGAAGGGATTACAATGCTTATCCCCATCGCATGAGCCATTAGTTACTGAACATATTCCACAAATAATTTCATTCATAGAGTCTTTAATTGAAAAAGGACATGCCTATGTTGCTGGAAACGATGTTTATTATCGTATTACTTCTTTTCCTTCATATGGTACGTTATCAAAACAACAAATTAATGAACTTCGTGCTGGCGCTCGCGTAGAACAAAGTGATATAAAGGAAGATCCTTTAGACTTTGCTTTGTGGAAGGGGGAAGATGAGGGTGCGTTTTGGAAAAGTCCATGGGGATATGGAAGACCTGGTTGGCACATCGAATGTTCCGTTTTATCTGATGTATATCTTGGCAAAAATATAGATATTCATGGCGGTGGGATGGATCTTATGTTCCCACATCATGAAAACGAACGCGCTCAATCAGATGCATTCCACCATCATTCAGTGGTTAAATTATGGGCACACAATGCATTTGTCCGTATTAATCAGGAAAAAATGTCTAAATCGCTCGGTAATTTTTTTACGTTGCGTGATGTATTTAAAGAATTTGATCCAATGGTTGTACGCTACATGATTCTGACCCATCATTATCGCTCCCCGCTAGATTTTTCATTTGATGAATTAACGGAACTTACGAAAGTATATCAACGCTTGTGCCGTATGTTTGAAAATACGCAAGCAATGCCAATCGAACAGAGTTCAGTTGCACAGCGAATGCTTGAAGTGATTTCTGATGATCTTAATACCCCAGGAATGTTGGGAGTTTTATACGAGAATAGTGCATTGCTTCGTGAAAATGCACAAGAGCGGGGTGGTGTTAAATCATTCTTACAAGAAATTGCGGGATTAAAGTTGCAACCATTAGCTGAAAAACAAATAGAAATCACCCCAGAAATTCAAGCATTACTTGAAGAGCGTACAAAAGCCCGTGAACAAAAAAATTGGGCACGGGCTGATGCAATTCGTGATGAATTAAATAAACTTGGTTATTCAATTCAAGATAAAAAAATTTAAGCCAAGTATTTTTTAATATCAGCTTTTAGGTCATCGGCAGAGCGGTAACCAACTACTTTGCCCATGACCTGTTTGTCTTTAATAAATACAAATGTAGGTACTGAAGTTACGCCAAATTGCACAGCAAGATCACGTGCTTCATCAACGTTCAATTGAGCAAAAATATATTGCTCGCCCAATTCTTTTTCTAATGCTTCAAATACCGGTTTTACCATTTGGCATGGACCGCACCATGTAGCAAAAATATCAACAATAATTGGTTTTGATGATTGTTCGAGCACTTCTGTGCTATTTTGTTTAGTAAGTGGTATTACCATAGAAATTTCCTTTAACTTTTGGGTATGATTACTAAGGTTATAACTGCTTGATGAAAAAATCTAATGTTCATGATTTTTGCTCTATCCATGGGTAAGAGTATGAACCATGATGACAGTTTTAAGGAAAATGGTTATAATAGAAATTAATTTATTAGTGAGAGAAAGGGTATTGTATGAGTCGTTATAATTCAGACGGTGGATCACGAACCGGTATTTTCAGTGATGTGTTATCTCGTGTATTTGCATGGATGTCTTTTGGCTTGTTGATTACTGCAGGCGTTTCATTTTTTGTATTCAAAAATCCTGCATGGCAAATGGCGATTGTATCTAATCCTTGGATATTCATCGGATTAATGATTGCTCAGTTGGCAGCGGTACTAGTGTTAAGTGCTGGCATCCAACGCATTTCTTTTAGCACGGGATTTTTGTTATTTACGTTATATTCGATTTTAAATGGCTTGACGCTATCAACTATTTTCTTGGTCTATACGACAGCATCAATCGTATCAACCTTCTTGGTTACCGCAGTTATGTTTGGTGGTATGGCGTTGTATGGCTATTATACTGACGCAGATTTGTCAGCATACGGCACCTATTTTAAAATGGCATTATGGGGAATGATTCTTGCTTTGCTGATTAACATGTTCTTACGTAGCAGCATGTTTGATTTGTTTATTTCAATCATAGGCGTGGTATTGTTTTCAGCACTTACTGCGTATGATGTTCAGCGCATTCGCCAAATATCATTCTATTTATTAGATCGTGGTGAAGAGGCAGATAAAGTTGCTCTGATCGGTGCATTACAATTGTATTTAGATTTCATTAACCTATTTATTTATCTTTTGCGTTTAATGGGACAACGACGCGATAACGAATAGAAGTTCTTAAACGGGGGGAAGTAGTATGAACATTAAAAAACTATTAATGGTGGCCGTTTCAGCGGGCCACCTTTTTTCTTTTGAAGATCCAAACAAAGTAGATATTGCTCAAAAATTAAAAACGGCAGAGGATCTGGTTGCAAAAGCAATAAATTATTTAGAAGAATCACCAGTACAGGTTGCTTTTCGAGCTTTTCAGCATGATTCAAGTTGGCGCCGTGGTGAAATGCAACCTTTTGTTATTAACCAAGATGCGTATATGGTGGTTAATGCAGATGAGCAACTCATTTGGCAAGATGTTTCAACCTTAACTTCAATAGGCAAAGTATCATTGTTTGAGGAAATGCAAGGTCTAGGACAAGATGGAGGTTGGGTAAATTACATTTGGAACAATGCCTTGTTCCATGCCTATGTGCGAACTACGACTAAAGACAATCAAACATTTATTATAGGTGTTGGATTTTATCCGGAAGATCAAAAATTTACCGCCCAATATTTAGTAAATCATATTATTGAATTATGTCAGGTTGATGGTTGTCGTTCAATTTTTAAAGCATTGAAAGACAATGATGAACGCGTTGTTTTTGGACCTGTTGGTCTTTGGATTATGGATGATAGCGGTACGGTACGTTCTTGCTCATCAGATTCATGCAAAACAGGAAAAAAATTGTTATGGCAAGATACCATTCTTAATGGCCTTGGTGATAATGATGAAGCATGGATAAATGATTTTTATAATGGCGCAAATCGTACGATGTATGTAAAACGTTTTAATACTGATGAACATTCATACATAATTGGTGCGCATTTTTATGATGATATAGATCAAGACTCTTTAAAAAGTTTAGTAAAGCGCACGGCACAATATATCAAACTTAATGCAGCAGATGTAAAAAATGGATTAATTCGTGCCCCATCTAGTGATTTTATTAAAGGTTCAATGGGCGCGATTATTTTTGATGATAATAATAATCTCATTATGGACTATCGTGATAAAAATATGAGTTCTCCTCTGCATCTTGATGAAATACGTTCAATTATTGGAGATGAACCTGCAAAATTTGTACAGATTTATCAGCGACGTGCATATAAAAATATTTATATCGAACGTGTAGTTACTCAGTATGGCGTATTTTTTGTAGCGGCGGGAGCTTGGGATCTTAATAAGGCGCATAATGTTCATAGCATGGTTAATCGTGCAGTTGAAACATTGAATGTTCTGCCATTGTCCCAAGCACTAGCAACCTTCTCTGAAGGAAATTCTGATTTCTTACGCGGTGATATCTCAATAGCAGTATATACCCATGACGGCACCACGCTTGTTGATGGTATTAATAAAAATCAAATATGGAAAAATTGTAAGGATCAGCTTGATGATAATGGTCGAAACATATTTGATACTATGCTTACTGATGCATCAGATGCAGGTTCTTGGGTTGATTCTCCCATGCACCAGGCAAATCGCCGCATATTTGTAAAATTAGTTACATTGCCGTACCAAATTAGTGACACTTCAAAATTGAATGGTTCTGAAATGGTGGTAACAGAAGAAGATCCTGCTATCGAAGAATATAAAAACTCAACGATAATAGTTGCTTCACATTATTATCTATAAATAATACAGGCGAAACCGAAATTGGTTTCGCCTTATTTTGCTATCTTCCCCGCTAATTAGAGAAAGTGATGGCATGTTTATTCTTTTAATGGTTGCAGCGATTATTAGCTTTGCCAATGATAATTCTCAAGAAATTAACAAAGATTCTTTAAAAAAATACTTTAAAGGCGAATTCACGTATAAGGTATTAACAGGACCTCTTTTTGTCGAAAAAATTCCTAAACTTGCTGAGCTTGAAGAGTCGGATCATGAAGATTTTGAGATATTGCTCAAAAATTTTGAATATTGTTTTACACTGCAACATGAAAAAGATCGTATAGAAAGAGAGCAAAATCAGAATGCCATAACGATACAATCTAACCAGCTTTATAAAGAATTTAGGAGAGATCTAGCACTCAAGCTTTTTAGTTGCCCAAAATGTTCAAAACAGGAAATTTTGAATGGAGTTCTCAATACTTTTTGCGTCGATATGCAATCATTTATCGAAGCGTTGTATACATTAAAAAACGATACGAATCAACAAGGGAATTTTTTGCATCATTTTTCCAATGGCTTGCTAAAATATCAAGTATTTAAAAGAACAAAATTAGATAGGTCTCTAGAGATTGCATTAAATACGCTTATGTTAATTAGAAGCAATGGGCGCAAAAATTATACATTAGGGTCTGTTGTCGAGTCGATTAGATCATATGGAGAATGTCGTCTGGATTTATTTGAAGAATTGTTGCGCTTATCTATCAAGAATGGTTGGAATCGTTTTTATTCATATCCCATTAATTTTTTTCTAAGTGACCAAATTCTTTGTTTGTTACATGGTACAAATGTCCGTTTTTTAAAAGATTCAGAAGATATAGATCTTAAAAAATTTGAAGAAAATTCTGTCTTATTGATTAAATGCGCAAAATTATATAAAAAATTGCACAGATTTGCATTTCGAGTAAATGCGTTACATTTAAATAATTTTGAAAGTACTATCTATTCATCAAGTGTTTTGAATACACCTGCGTTGTATATGAACTATATAAAATCTCAACGCAACAATCATTGGCTCAATAAGTATGTTCGCACTTTGTTTAGTGAACGAGCAGGTTATATTAATCAAGATGATATTGAAGAAGAAGCAAGGATTGAAGAAATTTTGAGTGAGATAGTATATCGGGTTTTTGATGAATATGGACTTGTGGATGCATTACCTCATTCTGAATATTTATTTGAATCATAATTGTAAATACTCAAAAACTTGATAAAGTACCTCACGGTTAACTATCATTGTTGCGTTAAAGGAGTTTTGAAGATGAAGAAAATCATAATATTGTGTGTGTTTCACGCTATAATTCTCACGCAAGATGTTCAAAAGCAATCAATCTCATCAACTGAAAATCCAAATCTAATTCGCTTGGAATTAAATAAAGAAAGAAAAAGAGAGCAACTTGAAGCCTCGTTGCGGCAAAATGAAGCTCCAAAAGTAGATAATATCACTCAAGCAAAGAAGCCAGAGTAATTATTTTTTTAAACTTCTTAATGCTCTTTTTGCAATATAGTGTGTGCTTTTATGCGGTGATTCTTCAAGCCATTTTTGGGTAATTTGTTCAACCCATGAAGGATGATCTTTTGCAGCATCATTGAGCCAGTTTCCAACCGATTTTTGCACATATAATGATGCATCGGTTTTTAATGGTTCAATTATTATTAAAGCCAATTGTGGAGCAGTACGTAGTTGTTTTATCGATGCGCACCAAACGCCGCGAGGCCGTGTAATTTCTGCTGCAAAACGACGAATTCTCTCTGATGAATGCAAGGTAAGTGGACCAAGGAGTTTGATAGCGTTGTTGAGTTCTTCAGCAACATATGGTCGTAACGAAAGCCATGCCCATTCACGTACTCCAGCATTTGCATCATCGGCAAGTGGCAACATTAATTTAATTTTTTCAGCAAGTGGAAGAGATTGCTGTGCAATTGCGTAACACACAATGCCGCGAATGGTATCGTTAGGATGGCTACGTAGCTCATAAATATAAGTAAAATCAAAATGCTTTATTAACAACGAACATGAGGCTTGCATGCGTTGTAAAATACCACCACTCATAGGTTCTGATGTTAATTGTAACGTATTAAACAATAATTGATTAAAATCAATTGATAATACTTCCATCAAATTGGTAGATTCGGCGCCTTGATTAAGTTCTGCTACTCGTTGTGGTGATGGTTTTTTCATTAATATGCGTTATCCTGAATAATGTTATGAAACACACAGTCCTATTATCTTATTTACAACAATATCATATTCCCTATATCTTGCATGAACATGAGCCAATTTTTACTTGTAATGATGGTGAACATTTAAAAAGTGTAATTCCTGGACGACATAATAAAAATCTTTTTTTAAGTGATCCCAAAGGAATGCTTTTTTTAATTACGGTCCTAGATTCAAAACGTGTTGATTTAAAAGCGTTGGCTTTGCAATTGAATTGTAAACGATTCTCATTTGCAAGTGCTGAAGAATTATTTGCAAGACTGCAAGTGCTGCCAGGTTCGGTGACGCCTTATGGATTGATGTTTAACTCTGCAAAAAATATTTCTTATTATATTGACGAAGATGTTATGGCTTCTGAATGGGTTAATTTTCATCCTTTGCGTAATGATATGACGCTGTCTTTGAAGCCTGTAGATTTTATACAATTTTTAGAAATCGTAGGGCATCCGCTCAAAACACTTCAAATACCTGAAAAACTAGGTTGATTTTGGTGATTTGGAGAAAAAGCTTACCTTTTTAGTAGAAATGAGTATATTAGGAACTAGATACATAACAGGGTTCTTATCGTACTAGATTCTCGTCACTTTTGTTTACACTTATCTTCATTGTATACACATAGTTTTCAGAATGTTGATCGATATCGGGCGATAATAGTCGGATATGTTTGTATTGTGTTTATTTTTTTATTGTAAGGATATCGATTATGGCAATCGGTAAAGTTAAATGGTTCGATGCAACCAAAGGTTTTGGTTTTATTCAACCTGAAGAAGGCGGAAATGACGTTTTTGTTCATAAAACCGCTGTAATGCGCGCACGCTTGACCACTCTTCACGAAGGTCAAAAAGTGAGCTATGAACTCGAAAATAACCGCGGTAAAGTTGCAGCAACAAACTTACGTTTAGTTGACTAACTTTAAAGCGATTTGAATCGTTTTTAATACAAAAGACCAGGGTAAAAGCTGGTCTTTTGTATGTCTAAAATTTAAAAAATAAAGAGAATAATTATGAAAAAAATATTAGTTGTATTAAGTGTGATTGCGCTTAATACAGTAGCAAGCGAAAACTCTATTATTGAAATTTATGCAATGTACGCCATTGGTCGTGACGGTTATAAAAAAAACTTGCCACATTCTTGGATATCTCATGGTAATTCAGCGGTAGCAGAAAATAAATATCCAGGTAGCTCAGAATACAACGCAAGTTCTGTTGCTGCTAAAAAACATCAAAACAGCAAGCGAGTTTCTTTTGCTCAAGATAAACCTGAATAGTTATCTGCTATAAAGATTTCAAGATCAGCCTAAAAACTGGTCTTTTTTTATTGCAAAAAAATTATATGTATATTCGGGTTATTTATAAATTTTGGTAGCGCTAAGTTTTGAATCATGGCTTGCGATCTGAAGCCTAAGAAAAAAATGGAGGAGAGAGTGGGATTCGAACCCACGATCCCGTTCGCACGAGATAACGGTTTTCAAGACCGCCGCTTTCGACCGCTCAGCCATCTCTCCAAAGATGTGACGTATACACAAAATAATAACTATTTCTGTGAAATTAGCAAGAAAATTGAATAAAAGTTTGATGATTTTGAGCCGTTAAACATTGTTTTCCATTTGACATATTTTCGTCAAAATATAGAGTAATATGGATAAAATCAAATAAGTTAAAGAGAGTTTACTAATAAAAAAAATTACAATTTTATTTCTATTCGTCGCGGGCTTTATTGAAGCGCGCAGAGGTAATCGGCCATTTAGTAGCATGCATCGATAATGGCATACCTGCTGAATATTATTCTAAGCAAAAGGCAATAATATTTTACGCTATGCGTTTAATTCTCAAGTGAATCGGTAGGCAAGACAATAAAAATAATCGAAAATAATGTATTTAATATAACTAGATATCATGGAGCTGATTTTGAAAAAGCTAATAATTTTAAGCTTGCTTTCTTGTAGTATTGTTGCTGAATTACCTAAAATGTCTAACTTATTAGTTATTGGAAGCGTTGCAATGCCAGTAGCAGGCATGTATATGGCTTTCGATGGAATAAAAAAAATTAATACGATTTCTTATGAATATAATTTGATGAAAAGATCGGTTGTGTGCAATGCAACTATAAATTCTATAATTCAACGAAATCCTCAAGTAGTTGCAGCTGATTGTCAAAAAGTAGCAGAAGTTTTTTTGCGGGATAATTCACTTATATCGCGACAAGATTTTGATCAATCTATGGACCCGTCAGATTTACAACGATTTAAACAATCTAAATTAGATGCTTACCGGAAAATAGGCTGTGGCATAGGTTTAACGAGTTTATGGTCTATAGGCGTCTGGTATCTTTTAAAGCATGCATAAAGCGAAACATTACATTATGAAAATATTATATAGCACATTGTTTTTGGTCTTTTTCTCTCATGCGGGAATAAATGAAGTTATAAAAAATAATTCATTTAATCTCCCACTGACCGATAAAAACGTTCAAAGTATAAAAGTCGGCGCAGTCTTGTTTATAGGTGCAACATCTATGAAGGGCATTATGGATTTGAAGCGTGGTACCGGTTATTGGCATTCGATAAACAATACCATTCGTAGAAATTCTGAGGATAAATATGAAGAAGAATTATCGAAAATAACAGATTCAGATCAGCAAGAAATATTCAAAAAACGTTACATTACTAATTTAAATCGTCTTAATCGTCGTGAGAAGTTTGATGATGCCTGGTTTGGCTTTAGTCGAACCCTCATGGCAATTGCACCATTAGGATTAATTGCTTTTTTGTATAAATGAAAAAACAATAAGAGCGTATGACAACATACGCTCTTATTGTTTGATTTGTTATGTTACGAATTTATAGCTTTGAGAATTTCGCTAGGATTTGCCGCTAACCATGCTACGTATGATTTATCGGTTCCTGATTTTTTCCATTGCTCTTGAAGTTTTTGATTTAATTCTGATTTTTCCATTTGGTCAATATTAAAATCATTTTTCTTTTGAGCAACAAATGCTGAAGCTTTATCATCAAATTTCTTAATCTGTTCTGGATTATTTAAAAATTGTTTTTTAAATTCATCAACCATTTGTGGGTTTTCGGTCACATATTGATACGCTTGTTTTGCAAGGTCCCATAAGCTAGCATTTTGCTGTGGAGCTTCAGGGGTAAGTGCGAAAATTGATCCACTAATGAGTAAACTTGTTAAAATCAAAGTATACGTTTTCATATAATCTCCCTTCCGATTAATTTGGTATGAGCACAGACTCTTAATGTGTCTATTTGAATTTAGTATATTTAGGGTGCTCAAATCAACAAAAATGGCCTATTTAAAGCATTTATTTGCTATCTTCATTCGCTTAAACATACTAAATTTCCTAATGTAAACATATCTTATTGTATTAATCTTGCTTTTTAATATTGATAAATAGTAAATTTTTATTAACGAGTAATTTTATTAAGGAGAGTAATCATGAACGATGACCGTAACCAAGGTTTTATGGGTTCTCAAGAGAATCAGTCTCATACAGAAGAAAAGAAAAAGAGTACTTCTACTAAAGGTCTTGAAGAAGGCTGGACGCGCGCAACGTTTATCATGCGTGAAGACTATGTTCAAAAATTAAAAGCGTATGCATATTGGGAACGTAAAACGGTAAAAGACGTTGTTGACCAGATGCTTGAGCAATTTTTAAAAGGTAAAAACGTTAAAGACTTACCTGAATAATAAGCGATAGAAATTCATGTTACGTTGGTGTAGGAATGCTATAGCTTTCAGCATGGCATTAGGATCTTTTTTTGTGATATCGTATGGGGGTTATGAAGTTGAAAAACTTGATAATAACCATGATCGTATTGTGATTTTTGTACATGGTACGCTGCCCACTCTTTTTGGGCCACTCATTCGTTGGGCCGATATTCCTCAAGGATTGAATTCTACCTGCACCTTGAAAGATCGTTTAGTTTTAAGTCGTATTCCTCATGTTTTAGCGCGAGCATACATCAATTATGGGGAAGACATTCCCTATGAAGCATTTTATATGTATGGCTGGAGTGGAAGTCTTTGTTTTCATTGTAGAGAGCAAGAAGGTAAAGCACTGTATGAAATTATTAAAGACTATACTGGTGAGATTATTTTGATTGGTCATAGCCATGGTGGTAATGTTGCTTTGGAAGCTATTAAGGCAGCAGTCGATGATGGCAATGAGAATCTCAATATTACTTTGGTGATGTTGGCAGTTCCAATTCAAAAACTAACGCACGAATATGTGAATGCATCAATTGTTAAAAAAGCATTTTCTTTCTATTCGCTCAGTGATCGCGTTCAGGTGCTAGATCCTCAAGGCGCCTACCTTCGCTGCAGGCAAATATATAAAGGTGAACAAATTCCATTTTTTTCTGGCCGTTTTTTGCCTGGTTATGAAAACCTCATTCAATCCCGCATTATATTCCATGATCGAAATCTTAGCCATTTAGGATTTATGATGCCTTATTTTTTAAGAACATTGCCCGAAGTGCTTAATGTGCTTGAAAATAACGCTGCATTTGGCGATAAAGTCATAACACGTATTTTACGTACCGGTTGTGCTGAGATTATTGAAGAAAAATGTAGCGGCTGCTTGCGTAAGAAAAGATGGAAGGTTGTTTCTAAATAAGTCTTAAAAATCAATTTCTAATTAACTTCTCGTTTTTTTAGTATCTAATTAGTCAGAAAGTAAGAATATTTTAAGATATCAGGATTTTTATATAAACATATAAATGACGAGATATTAAGATTCAGTTTTTTTATAAAAAACTGGTGCGCCCAGAAGGAGTCGAACCCTCAACCTTCAGATCCGTAGTCTGACGCTCTATCCAATTGAGCTATGGGCGCGTTAATTTCAAAAGAAGAGAATTTTTAAATTGGTCTGTCATACGAAGCTTTTCGGAGCGAAGTATGGTGGAGAGAGAGGGATTCGAACCCTCGCGCCCGATTTACATCAGACTCTTGCTTAGCAGGCAAGCGCTATAGACCACTCAGCCATCTCTCCAAAATATACACGATTTTATAAACGCTGTACACAGGAAATAATAAAGATTTTCACGATTTATGCAAGTTTCTTAAGATGTTTACATGTCATATATGTTTTCAATGACAAATAATGTCAGTCTGTCATAATTAAATTATAAATAAACGGGGAAACATATGAAAAAATTATTTTGTTTACTTGCCTTATCACTGATTTCAATAACTAATGCATCAGAATTTATAGAAAATATGCAAGCTTGCGCGGCATTCGCAGCATTGCCTTCGGCGTTAATAACTCAGAGCCCCTATGCAATGACAGCAATAAATTTGAGTTATCCTTTGTATAAATCGGGCCAGCAAGCATTAAGGATTGCAAGCTGTTATAAAAAAGGTATCACACAAGTTTATGCTGATGACTATAAGAATAGCCCACGCATACAAAATATTCTTAGCCCTAAGCGTTATAATGCAGTAAATCATGGTGATGCGTGTCCTGCTGTTATAGACAACACCAACGATGTAGACCGTGCAATCGCTAACATAAAAAAGCAAGATAAGGCGTCTTTATGGGCACGTGAAATCGGTGTTCAATGTGCATGGCTTGGATTGACGGCATTTATGGGTTATGGAACTTATCTTATAACGAATGCAATCAAATAAATAATACGCAAGAATAATTAATAATTTTTAAATCAATACTAACAGAGCTTTTGGATTCATATAAGCTCTGTTTTTTTTTAAAGCTAACACTTGATAGTAGATAGAATTGCGCAGATTATAAAGATATTTTTGAGTTTCAAAACAAAATAATTATAATTGCTTTATAATCGAAAGAAGCTATTTATGAAAAAATTATTGTTAATTTGCGTGTTTTTATCTTCAAATTCTTCTTACGCCAATGATTATATATTATCGATGAAAAATGCCGTTAATCTTTGTTCGACGCATCCTTTGTTTTTATATGTAGGACTCGGAGTCTCTTTAACTTCATCAATATTTTATGGTAATAAATACTTACATGAATTAAATGAAGTCAATAAAATCAAAGAAGCAAATCATGAACTGAGCACCTTCAGGGGAAATTTAACTCAATATTTTCAACCCGATTTAAAGGGCGGATTTAATTTTAATCAAAATGAATTATGGCCCATTTTGACGCAGTATCAAAAATATTTGTCGGTTAACCGTTGGAATTTATCGCAATCAGCGAATGAGGGTTTAATTGTACTTAGTTTTTTTCACACGAATAAAGAAAATATTAAGATATATGACCATATCCATCTCACACCCGAGGTAACAGAAGTAATGGTAAATATGCATGTCCGGAAGTCAAATACTATTGATATGTATAATAAATTTCCTTTTTATCCTTGTGCAAGTACTGCCTTCTTTGGGTTGTTATTGTTAAATAAGTATTTTGTGTTTTTTAACTATTTTAACAAATGACAATGCCGATTTAACGACTTATGGATTTCTTATACCTTATAAACCGATAGCTATTAAGCAGTTTATTTATTATTGAGGAATTCACTATGTCTTTAACGCTCACCATCACGGTAATGCCATCTTCAGGTCGTCACGCTTGGACAATTGATAAATCGGGGCGATTAAAATGTTTTCTCAAACAACCTGCGGAAAATAACAAAGCAAATCTTGAATTGATAAAAAGTGTTGCTACAGTTCTTGGGATTTCGCATACTCAAGTTCAGATTCTTCTTGGAGCGACGAGCAGGAAAAAGGTTCTTTTGTGTGAAATAAATCTAACTTTAAATGATTTCCTCTCGCGTTTAGGACTTGGAGTGCAACAATCTTTGGTGAAATAGATGGCTTTTTATTCTTGGTCTGGAATAACGCCTGATGGGCAAGTGAAATATGGTGCTATCGATGCGCTATCAAAAGATCATGTACAGCAACTTCTAGAAAAACAACGCATTCAACTTCTTGCTGCTCGTCGATCAATTGTTTCTTCGCTATTTTCTGGACAAAAAGCATCTGCTTTATTTTATTATTATTGCTCTTCATTATTAGCATCCGGTATTCGTCTTCCCGATGTTTTTACTATTATGAGCACTTTACCAGGGTTTAAGCGATCACAGAATATGTTATTAGGCTGTTCTGCATCGTTACAAGAAGGATTGAGCTTGCATGAGGTTGCTCAAATGCATTCTTCCTATTTTGATAGGTTAGCACGTATCATGTTTGAAATTGGTGAAACAAGCTCAATGAAAGATATTTTTGAACGATTGACTGCCTATTACCAAGCACGAATCGTTTTACGTCAACAAATTATTTCCACGCTTGCTATGCCGTTGGTAACGCTTGCCTTCTTTATTGTGCTTATCAGCGTCTTATTTATTATGGTTATTCCACGATTTGAAGACATTATGTATACCATGAAATACACTCCTCAAGGTATATCTCATTATGTTTTTTCAACAAGTCATGTTTTAAAAGAATTATGGCATTATGCGTTATTAGGAATGATGGTAATTATGAGTGGATGTTTATATTTCAATCGTATGATTCAATTACGTGATGCGATTGTTTTAAAAATTCCCGGAATTAATTCTCTTTTGCGGGCGTATAATATGGTTGTTTTTTTGCATGCATATGAGCTTTACTTAACTGCCGGTATTTATGGATCTAAAGCCGTATATGAAGCGGCGTTATTAGTACCTAATACCTGTATGCAAAAAAATTTGAAACTCATTGCGCGCGATGTTGGTGATGGCGATTCCGTTTCTCAAGCTTTTAATGCACGTCTTCCCCAAGAAACTATGGTTGCATCATTTATCAATATTGGAGATCAATCAGGAAATCTAGCAGATATGATTCATCATGCGGCGGGCATGTATTCCAAAATGGTGATGACGCGAATGCAGCGCATAGTGTATTTTGCTCAACCATGCATTGTAATGATTTTAGGTGTCCTGATAGCGTTAACCATGCTTGCCTTATATCTTCCTTTATTAGAACTTTCAACAGCGGTGTCTCTATGAAAATGATATTAGTTATTGCGTTGCTTATCTTCCCATTTCAACCTATTAATGCGTGGTGGTTTTCAAAACCGAATACGAATCTTGAAGAAAAAATTGTAGAGCGTAAAGAATTGCTTGAAAAGTTGGGAAGTACAGCGATTGAAATTCCTGTAAATGGTTTGCGCACGATTAAAGCAGCATATGTTCATAGGAATGATGCTCCGTGGTGCGGCATAGTTTTTCATGGTTTTGGGGAATCTAAAGAAATTTATCAACCACTGGTGGAGTTGTTTCCGGATGCTTCATTGTTGTTGGTTGATTTAAAGCATCATGGAAGTAATCAAGGATTAACGCTCAAAGATTTTGATGCGGTAGTGCAAGAAATTACTGCCTCTTGTGCTTGGTTACAAAAGCAATCATGCAAAAAAAGAATTGGATTTGGATTTTCACTGGGCGGAATTACCTTAATTGATGCAGCAAGCCAATGTCATCTTGATGGCATAGTGCTGGACGGAGTAGCATCATCATTAAAAAAAGCAGCGCGTGAATTTGGGTGGTATTTTAAATCACCACTGCTCTGGAGCATGTCGTGGTTATTGCCTCATGGAAACATTGTTGAGTCTATACAAACTATCAAAACACCGTTATTGATCATGCATGCGCTGCATGATCCTGTGATACCTAATTATCATGCCTATACGTTGCATAACGCAGCAAAAAACTCAAAGCTTTATCTGTATCCGTGCAATGCACATTGTCGTGGACATCGTTTAATATCAGAAAATTGGAAGTCTGAAGTAGAAGAATTTATTAATAAAATTTAATTTATTTTGATTCTTCAATATTAACATTAACTCTTGTTTGATCAAAGGTGTTTGCAAACTCAAGATTCCATTTTAGAGTTGAGCTAATAGGTAAAAAAATTAGTCCAGTAAGAACGCCATTAGGACGCAGAATAACCATTTCTGGTAGTAAATTTGCATGCAATTGATGTAATGACGTTGCATAGGTATCGTTGTTACAATGTTCGTAATACATGGCGCCTGCAAATGGAGTAATTAACCCAATAGAAAAGACAGATGCTGCACCATAAGCATGCTGGGCCAATGATAATATAAATCCTATATATGACATAGGCGTAACAAAAATAAAAATAGGCAACATTGCTGGCAGGATGTACCATGCGTGATATTCGTATGAACGATTAAATCGCGCAACAATTTCTGCGTTTAATGTACGATTTTGGATTGGACAAAGCGTATAAGGATGTATGCTCTTATTATGAATAGTTACTAACCATGGCTGTCCAAAGTCAGTTAATTTAGGTTTAAACCCGATATATGGTTTTACTTCTGTTGAAGATAATGATTGAGCAAATACTTCAATTTCTGCTGAATCGCACATGATTGTATGTTCTGAATTTAATAGTGATGGTATTCGTTTTATTCGTGGAACCTGCTTGCAAGCGGGCAATACTATAAATGCAATCGCTAAAGCTTGTAATACCTTTTTATTCATAAGTATTCTCGCTATTTATAGTAAATATATAAGGATTATTATGCGTATTATAAAGCGTTACATGGGACCAATCATAAGACTCTTTTTCAGGGAAAAATACGATTCCTTGAAAATTGCATTCCGGGTATAATGTTGCGGTGAATGGTAATAAATTTTCATGGAGAGTTGTTAATAGTTGCTGCAATTCATCACGATTTATTAAATAAATTCCTTTTTTAAAAGGACTTATAAAAAAACAGCAGTAATTATGAAATTTCTCAATAATTACACTGGGATCAATAATGGCCGGTGACCACGATTTATCAGTTAGATAAAAATAATCTCTTCCAGTGTTAGTGAATGAAACTATCCAGGGTGTTCCTAAATTAAATTTTATGGGATCCAGTCCAACGTGACACAGGGCTTCTTCTTGCGTTAATTTTCGCGCACTAAATACTATTGGTCCGTTAGCCTTTTCTACATCGTTTTCTGTAAACATAGGTGCTTCGTGAATCGATTTTATTTTTGGAATACGTAAACATGCAGGTAAAAAAACCATACACACGGTTAGCATGAGAATTGATTTATTATTCATTGAGAGTTTCTATAATTTTTAAAGTTTGGTTATTGCATTCGTATTATCGAGTTTATAAAAATCAAATTAAAATGACAAACTGTAAACATTTGAGTGTGTATGGTATTTGTTTAAAAGAGATGGATTGACGCATGATTTGCCTATGGTATACTTTCAAATGCTATCAATCCAAAGCAAGAGCCGGAGTGGCGAAATTGGTAGACGCACGGGACTCAAAATCCCGCGGGGGCAACTCCATGTTGGTTCGAGTCCGACCTCCGGCACCATACTATGCTAACGCTGTGTATGGCCAGCCATATCTCGATATATTTCTTAAAAAATTCCCTTGATTTGTATTTCAGTCAATAGCAATTTAAGGTGCCTTTAAAGGGTATCGAGAATTGGCAAATGTTGATTAGATTAAAAGTTCTTTTTTCGGTTGAGTATTATGAGCGATTGTATTTTCTGCAAAATTATTGCAAAACAAATTCCAAGTTCAATTATTACTGAAACAGATGATGTTATTGTCATCAAAGATATTGCTCCCAAAGCTCCGGTGCATTATCTCATCCTTCCAAAAAAGCATATTCAAGATATTCAGTCGCTTGAAAAAACTGATTGTTGTCTCATGTCTCGGATGATGATGATGGCGCAGACGCTGTCCAAAGACGCCGGTGATTTCAGATTAATTATTAATTCGGGTCACAAGGCAGGACAACGGGTTTTCCATTTACATGCCCATTTTTTGGCAGGAAAAGAATTAACTGATTTTTAAAACTATTGCCGAGGTGGCGGAATTGGTAGACGCGCAGGTCTCAGAAGCCTGTGGGGGAAACTCTGTGTCGGTTCGAGTCCGGTCCTCGGCACCATCTTATTTTTAAATTACTTATACCTTGTTAGTTTCGTATTGTCCGTGTTACTTTATTAATAATAAATTTTGCGTGACAGGGTTATAGGTATGTCATTAATTATCTTCATTTGTAGCCAAATTTTCATAGCCAAAATATCTTTTGCTCAAGCTATCACCGACAATTGGCATTCTTTACAACCCATTATTGATTCTCGTGTCGCTCAAACAAATAAAAAAATGAAATTATACCCTCAAGATGTCGAAGATATTAAAGCTATTTTATCTACACTTGATGATGCGCCGAATCTCTCATCTATGCAACGTGTACTTCCTAAAACAACGCTTGAACTGATTCGTGCAATTGCACAAAGAAATCTTGATTTCAATGAGGCTGAGTCCATGGCCGGATACATGGATGCCATTGTGCAAAAATTTAATTTTGAAAACATACAATCTTTTGACGAAAATACTTCGCATATAATTGGAAGAGAATGGTCTGAAATTGATTATTCTGGCGAAAATATGACATGGCAAAATCAAAAGGAAAAGTATGCGTACCATGATATTCAACATTTTAAATCTCAAGAAATGCTAAAAAAGTTTTTTTCTGTTGAGTCAAAATTACCGTATTTTAAAAAAATTTATAAACCGCGCTCTATTATCACGAATAATAAATAACTATGAATAAAAAAGAATTTCACGACGCAGTCATGATGGTGCTCAAGCAACATGGTCCAATAACATCGCGAGCTATGTTTGGTGGTTATGGCATTTATTATGAGAATGCTATGTTTGCCTGTATTGTTGAAAATGAGTTATATTTTAGAATAGATAACTCCATAGACCCTTATTTTAGTAAATATAGGTCCAAACAATTTATCTACGTGTTTCCTGATGGCAGATTAATAAAATTACCTTATAAAGTTTTGCCACAAATTATTTATGAGAATAATTCTTTGTTGCAAGAATGGATAATGCGTTCGTACCAAGTAGCATTGCAAGCAAAAATCAAAAAACAAAAAAAATCAAAAAAAACTACCAATCTTTCAGAGTTTTAAAAATATGTTATTTGCGCTGCTATTATTTGGAAATTGTGTATTTTCTGCTGATCATATAATTTCCCCATTCATTCAGAGTATGAGGTTATGCCAACAAACTGCTACAATGGCGGATAATTTTAAGGAATTGCCGTTTATTGACGAACCATCTAAAGTATTAACGAATGATGAGATTCAGGTTTATTTTATGAATAATTTTAGATTATTATTACCTGTATCAGGTAAATTTCGTGATTTGAATAATCTAATTGTAGAGTCGGATTCATTTACTATGGATGAGCGTAAAGCTTTAAATAAAGAATTAATGAATATCAAAAATAAATATCATTACATAGATCAATATCTCTATATCAATCAAATTATTTTACAAAAAAGACATGATGATGATTTTGATATAATTTCCGATGCTAAAAAAGTTTCAGAATCAATGATTTTAGTAGCCAAACAAGCTATTTATAATAATGAAGTAAATATGAGAGAGATTGATAAGTTTACGCAATCTACATCCTTATAAGGCTTGAGAGTTATAGCATTAGGAAACTGATGCTATTTTTTTTAGTAATTTATTCCGTCATATGATATAGTATTTTCGCATTATTTATATAAAGGTAAAAAATGAAAACATTATTAAATGTATTAACGATGGCTCTCTTATTAAATGGTATTAATAACGAAGTTTTTGCAACTGAAGGTGCCGCACCAGTTGCAGCTGTTGTTAAAGCAGCAACTAAGGAAAATCCTGTTGCCGCTGATCCGCTTGATGCTGCAAATATCAAAACACGTATGTTGTTGTTTGCAATTACATCGGGTTGTTTATTATATGCAGGCTATAATTTGCACGATATCGTACATGCAGATCATATAAAAGAAACCGATGAACAATGTAAGCGTTCTGGTATTGATATTATTAAAGAATATACGATAGATTTAACACCTAAGAAAATGGTGAGAGTGGGATACATGGCAACTTTTGCTGCTGCAGCTGGATATTTATGGTATATCTATGGAAAATCCATTGTAAAATATTATTCTACTCAAGCTAAACCAACTATTGTTGCTCAAGCTTAATCAATTATTAGTTGTAAAAGGCGCTCTTAAAAGGGCGCCTTTTTTTATAGGTGTATATTTTATTTATTTGCTAAGGCAAAAGTACATGCTACAGTTGTTGTGTGTAAAGGATTTTCAATGATAATACCATTTCTACTCACAACTTTTTTCTCACTTTTTTCAACAGCTGTAATGCTGTATATTTCTATGGCAACGCCTATTGGCCCATGGATGGAAACCACCTTGGCGCTTATCGGATTGCTTTTGTTGCGATTTGCTGCCATAAGATTTGCGCCATCTAAATACCTACACTCAGTAGCAGGTGCAACTGCAGCAGGAGGTATTGCAGGAATAATTGCAACAGGCGTAGGTTTTTCTTATCCAGCTTTGTACTTTTTAGATAGTAACTACTTTAATTCATTATATGTATATCCAGGTCAGGGATTATCATCGCTCTATATTATTGGTGCGTTAGTTGTAATTGCAGGATTGGTGGGTTTTATATCTGCGGCCTTGTTTTCGCATGAATTATTAGAGAAACAAAATTTACCATTTTCCGTTGGTATGATGGTTGCTCAAACATTAACTGCTTTTGATAGATTAAAAGATGCGTACCAGTTGATGGCTGGTTCACTATCTGTTTCATTATATATAGGAATAAGTCGTTTGCTTTCTATCGGCAATAGTTTAGTAATTATGCGTCCTTCACTATTCCATGGAATCGCATTCCCGTCTCTCGTATTTAATTTAGATTTATTACCATTGTATGTTGCGATTGGTTTTGTTTCCGGTTCATTATTAGCGATGCCCTTTGGAATAGGTATATTAATTAAAGTTTTTTGCTTAAATTTCGTACGTGATTATTTTTTTCCTTATTTAACTGCGGATAATTTTTTGTTTGCTTTTCTAAGTGGACTTGTTGCCTATGGTGCAATGCATTCATTATTAGATATCCCGTATCGTTTTTATAAAAATTTCAAAAAAACTGGCCATAAGAGTTTATCGTCAATAGTTCAGTCTTCTTTAGTAAATAAAACCATTGCGGTAGTTCTTTGTTTGATTACTGCTCTTGCGATTGGTTACTGGATTATTCAAGGTGTTACTTTGATGACTGCCTTATTCATTGTTCTTGGTTGTTTTATATGTTGTTATCAGTTAGTGATTATCGCTGGTAAAATCGGTTTGGCTCCTTTAGGAAGATTTGCAACCTTTATAATGATACCGGCAGTATTTATTTTTGGTGTTACCGCTCAGCAAGCGATAATTATTTCCACCTTCATAGAAGTTGCAGGAGGTTCTGCGGTAGATGTGCTATTTGGTCAACGAATGGCTGATGAAGTAGGACTTTCACGCAAAAGATTATGGTTGTATCAAATATTTGGATTAATTATTGCGGCGGTATCTATCGGATTCTTTTTAGTTTTTTTACATACCAAGTTTGGTATTGGTTCTTCAGAATTGTTGGTCCAGCGTGCACGGGGTCGCGTATTATTATTAAATGTTACGCAATTTGATACCTATGCGATGATTTTTGGTGCATTGATTTCTGGTATACTCAGCTATTTTTCAATAAATAGCTTGCTGGTTCTGGGTGGAATAGTGATGTCGCTTGATAGTTCATTAATGTTATTGTCTGGGGCTCTACTTTCTTACTTATTTAAAAAACCAGAAGCATATTATCCATGGTGGTCTGGTATTTTTGCAACAGCATCATTATGGATGGTTTTAAGTGCTTTTATTTAACCTATATATATATGATATGAAAAAGGCTCCTATTTTTAGGAGCCTTTATTGTTTATTGTTGATGCGACCAAATAAGAAATGCTTCGATAAATTCTATTATATTTCCATCGAGCACTAATTCAGGTTGTGGAGATTCGATATCGGTGCGATGATCTTTTACCATTTTATATGGATGCAAGACATATGAACGTATTTGTGAGCCCCATTCTATTTTTTTCTTTTCAATAGAAGCAAGTTTTGCTTGTTGCTCATCTTTCTCTTTTTGTACCAATTTTGCCATGAGCATTTTCATAGCGGTTTCTTTATTCTGTACTTGAGAGCGTTCGTTTTGACATTGCACTACAATATTTGTTGGTATGTGAGTGATACGAATCGCAGATTCTGTTTTGTTAACGTGTTGACCGCCTGCGCCCCCAGCTCTAAAAGTATCAATGCGTAAATCTTTAGGATCTATAGAAATATTTACCGTTTGCGCTTCTGGTAAAACAAACACGCCAGAAAATGAAGTATGTCGACGCTTATTGGAATCAAATGGTGAAATTCTTACTAAACGATGTATGCCTTGTTCTCCTTTAAGAAGTCCATAAGCATTTGCACCTTTAATAAATAGAGTTGCTGATTTAATTCCAGCGCCTTCACCGGGTTGATAATCTAAAATAGCTGATTGTAGTTTTTCGCGTTCGCAAAAACGGACATACATACGTAATAAAATTTCTGACCAATCTTGAGATTCTGTTCCGCCTGCGCCCGCGTTAATACTTAAGAAGCAATTTGAATCATCATCTTCTTCATCTAATAACAAATTAATCTTGAATCTATTTATCATGCGTGCATGACGTTCAACTTCTGGGGTGATTTTTTTAAGCTCATCTTCATCATTTGCAAAAAGATCTAATAATTCATGAAGCTCTAGGTTTGTATTAATGAGAGTATGATATTGTTCAGCAAGATCCTTATATGTTTGCAATTCTTTAAGGATTGAAGTTTGATCGGGGTTTTGCCAAAAGTTCTCTTGGCTACTTGTTTCGGTTAATTCTTTTAAGCGAGATTCATTTTTTGAATTAGCCCAGAAGTTCTTGATTGTCTCAAGGGCGGGTTCGGCAGTTTTTAGTTTCTCTTTTAATTCATCTATAAGCATTGAATTCCTTGGGGATTATACATAGCAAAATACGATATATCATTATATATAGTAGTATAGATATATATATATGAATAATCCTATCAGAAAGTTACCCATGTATACCACCCCAACTCCAGGCAAATTGTTTCTTATTTGTGCGCCCTCAGGTGCTGGTAAGACCACCTTGGTTCTAAAAGCACTAGAAGAACTTAAAGACCTTCCTATATATAAGGTATGTACCTATACCACTAAACCTAAGGGAAATGGGGAGATTCAGGGTAAGGATTACCATTTTTTGAGCGTTCAGGAGTTTGAAGGCCTTATTGACCAGGGATTCTTCCTAGAATGGAGCAAGGAATATGATCATTATTATGGTTCTCCAGTGTCAATAAAGCAGGGTCTTGCTGAAGGCAATTCTTATTTTATGATTGTCGATAGAGCGGGTGTTCGTTCAATTACAAAAATAATTCCAGAATCTTTATCAATTTGGATTGATGTTTCTTCAATTGATTTATTAAAAAAGAGACTTTTTGAAAGAAATCGCGAAAATAATGCAATAATCTTAAAAAGATTAGAAAAAGCACAAAATGAAGTGCAAGAAGAACTGCTGAATCCGCTCTGCATCGAGCATATCGTGAATGATGACATTGAAATTTCAGTGCAAAAATTAGTCGCTTTTGTGCGCGAAAAACTCAAAAAATGATGAATTTTAAAAGATTTTAAAAAAATGTTGTAAAAAGTGTTGACATTGGATGTGCGTTGGGTATAATTATCTCTGTTATTTGAAACGAAGAACACGCAACCGACGAAGCGAAAACATCGCAGAATCAACTAAAAAAAATTAAAAAAAATTAGTTGACAATAAAAATCAAATCGGTACAATAAATAGCGAACTTCGTGAAGAAGAAAAAATTAATAACTGTCTTTGACATCTTTGGCTAAAGATTCTTAAAAATTTAGTCTACGACCAGTCCTATAACTACCATGAGCTTATTACATAAATAATGTGATGGAGAGTTTGATTCTGGCTCAGAATGAACGCTGGCGGCGTGCTTAACACATGCAAGTCGAGCGAGAAAGGGCTTCGGCCTGAGTACAGCGGCAGACGGGTGAGTAACGCGTGGGAATCTCCCTTTTAGTGAGGAATACCCTCGAGAAATCGAGGTTAATACTGCATAAGTTCCTTCGGGAAGAAAGATGGCCTCTTTGCTATCGCTAAAAGATGAGCCCGCGTACTATTAGCTAGTTGGTAGGGTAAAGGCCTACCAAGGCGATGATGGTTAACCGGCCTGAGAGGGTGTACGGTCACACTGGAACTGAGACACGGTCCAGACTCCTACGGGAGGCAGCAGTGAGGAATATTGCGCAATGGACGAAAGTCTGACGCAGCGACGCCGCGTGGAGGATGAAGGTCTTCGGATTGTAAACTTCTGTTAAGTGGGAAGAAATACCTGGTAATAATACGACCGGGGGATGACGGTACCATTAGAGAAAGCACTGGCTAACTTCGTGCCAGCAGCCGCGGTAATACGAAGGGTGCAAGCGTTATTCGGAGTTATTGGGCGTAAAGGGTGCGCAGGCGGTATATTAAGTCAACTGTCAAATTTCCCAGCTTAACTGGGAACAGGCGGTAGATACTGGTATGCTTGAGGGTGGAAGAGAGAAGTGGAATTCTCGGAGTAGCGGTAAAATGCGTAGATCTCGAGAGGAACACCGATGGCGAAGGCAGCTTCTTGGTCCACATCTGACGCTCATGCACGAAAGCGTGGGGAGCAAACAGGATTAGATACCCTGGTAGTCCACGCTGTAAACGATGATCACTAGACGTTGGAACTGCTCTGCAGTTTCAGTGTCGAAGCTAACGCGATAAGTGATCCGCCTGGGGAGTACGGTCGCAAGATTAAAACTCAAAGAAATTGACGGGGGTCCGCACAAGCGGTGGAACATGTGGTTTAATTCGACACTACGCGAGGAACCTTACCTAGGCTTGACATGTATTTGACAGCTCTAGAGATAGAGTCTTTCAGGGGTAACCCTGAACAGATACACAGGTGCTGCATGGCTGTCGTCAGCTCGTGTCGTGAGATGTTGGGTTAAGTCCTTTAACGAGCGCAACTCCTGCCATCAGTTGCTACCCTTTGGGGCACTCTGATGGGACTGCCTGGGAAACCAGGAGGAAGGCGGGAATGACGTCAAGTCCGCATGGCCCTTATGCCTAGGGCAACACACGTGTTACAATGGCTAGTACAAAGAGCAGCGAGCTTGTAAAAGTAAGCAAATCTCAAAAAACTAGTCTAAGTTCGGATTGAGGTCTGCAACTCGACCTCATGAAGTTGAAATCGCTAGTAATCGCATATCAGAACGATGCGGTGAATACGTTCTCGGACCTTGTACACACCGCCCGTCACACCACGAAAGTTGTTTGTACCCGAAATCATTTTAGCTAACCCGTAAGGGAGGCGGATGCTGAAGGTATGAAGAATGATTGGGGTGAAGTCGTAACAAGGTAGCTGTAGGAGAACCTGCGGCTGGATCACCTCCTTTCGAGGGAGTAAAAATTGGTCTAAACCTAATTTTAGGTGTGCATCATGGAGTTTTAATTGGTCGTAGACTACTAAATATTTTAAATTAAGCCGGGCCTATAGCTCAGGTGGTTAGAGCACCCCGCTGATAACGGGGAGGTCAGTCGTTCAAGTCGACTTAGGCCCACCAAGGCCTAGCCTATCTAACCTTTCCTCTGGCTTAACAAGCTTAGGGGATGTAGCTCAGTTGGTAGAGCGCCTGCCTTGCACGCAGGAGGTCATCGGTTCGAATCCGATCATCTCCACCATAATGCTGTGTTAATTGATCCGGTAATAAGAATTTAGCTAAAGAGTTATTTATAAATTTGTGTTCTTTGAAATGTGTGTAAAGTCGTAATTACTATAAATTAGAGTTTTATCAATAAGTCATAAAGTTTGTGATTAATTGAAAAGGGCTTTTGGTGGATGCCTTGGCATCAAGAGGCGATGAAGGAGGCGTAAGACTGCCATAATCTTCGGGGAGCTGTCAATAAAGCTACGATCCGGAGGTATCCGAATGAGGAAACTCATCTTGGTAAACCCAAGATATCTTTACCTGAACACATAGGGTAAAGAGGCGAACGGCGTGAACTGAAACATCTAAGTAGCGCTAGGAAAAGAAAACGAAGTGATTCCCTGAGTAGTGGTGAGCGAACGGGGATGAGCCTAAACCATCAATACGTGATAGCCTGTAAGCGTTGTATTGTTGGAGTTGTGGGATTTATGCGTGAGAAATTACAGTTTCTCGTTTTTGCTGTCTAGTTATTAGCAGAACAGCTCTGGAAAGGGCGGCCAAAGAAAGTGATAGCCTTGTAGGCGAAAATTTCTAGAACAAAAATGCGTAAACTCCCGAGTATTGTAGAGCACGTGAAATTCTGCAAGAATCTGCCCAGACCATCGGGTAAGGCTAAATACTTCTTGATGACCGATAGTGAACAAGTACCGTGAGGGAAAGGTGAAAAGAACCCCGGGAGGGGAGTGAAATAGAAACTGAAACCAATTGTCTACAATCGGTGGAAGCGATGTATATGTACGCGCAACCACGTACCTTTTGCATAATGAGCCAACGAGTTATCGGCATGTTGCGAGGTTAAGCTTAGAAAGAGCGGAGCCGTAGCGAAAGCGAGTCTGAATAGGGCGTTTAGTAGCATGTGATAGACCCGAAACCTAGTGAGCTATCCATGTCCAGGATGAAGTCTCAGTTACATGAGATGGAGGTCCGAACCGGTGTAGGTTGAAAACTGCTCGGATGAGATGTGGATCGGAGTGAAAGGCTAATCAAACTGGGAAATAGCTGGTTCTCCCCGAAATATATTTAGGTATAGCCTCACTTGTTATACTACGGAGGTAAAGCACAGTTGGAGTTTTGGGGGCGCAAGCTTACCGGATTCTTACTAACTCTGAATGCCGTAGTAGCAGAGAGTGGGAGGCAGACTGCGAGTGATAAGATCCGTAGTCGAGAGGGAAACAGCCCAGACCATCAGCTAAGGTCCCAAAATATTTGTTAAGTGGTAAAAGAAGTGAAAATACTTAGACAGCCAGGAGGTTGGCTTAGAAGCAGCCATCCTTTAAAGAAAGCGTAATAGCTCACTGGTCAAGTGTTTTTGCGCTTAAAAACGAACGGGGCTTAAACAAATTACCGAAGCTATGGCTTGTGTCACTTAGAGTGACGCAGGGGTAGGGGAGCGTTCTATGGCAGATACGAGCTTGACCGGAAGGACAGGTGATGGGCCATAGAAGTGATGATGTTGGTATAAGTAACGAGAAAATGGGTGAGATTCCCATTCACCGTAAGTCTAAGGTTTCCGTGAGATCGGTTCATCCGCTCAGGGTTAGTCGATACCTAAGCCGAGGCCAATTGGAGTAGGCGATGGACAACAGGTTAATATTCCTGTACTACGGATAAGCGTTTGAGCAATGGAGTGACGCAGTAGGGTAGGTTTAGTTAGCGTTTGGTTGCTAATCTAACCACAAAGAGGAATTTCGTTGGTAAATCCGCGAAATTGCAATCCTTGAAGTGCTATGGGCATATCAAGTCTTCGGACGAGATTTGTTAAGCTGATCCCACACTGACTAGAAAACCTTCTAGCGAGCTATATTCGTAATCGTACCGCAAACCGACACAGGTAGACGGGCTGAAAATGCTCAGGTGTTGAGATAACTATCATTAAGGAACTCGGCAAAATAGCCTCGTAACTTCGGGAGAAGAGGTGCCTGCGTTGTCACTAGATTCGTCTGGGAAGCAATGTCAGGTTTCAACAAAGAGGCCCAACCGACTGTTTAACAAAAACACAGGGCTCTGCTAACTCGTAAGAGGATGTATAGAGTCTGACGCCTGCCCAGTGCCGGAAGGTTAATAGGAGATGTCAGCCGCAAGGCGAAGCATTGAATTGAAGCCCCGGTAAACGGCGGCCGTAACTATAACGGTCCTAAGGTAGCGAAGTCCCTTGTCGGGTAAGTTCCGACCTGCATGAATGGCGTAACGAGTTGGGCGCTGTCTTAATGGTAAACTCAGTGAATTTGTAGTGTCGGTGAAAATGCCGGCTTCCCGCGACTGGACGGAAAGACCCCGTGCACCTTTACTGCAACTTGACATTGATTTTTGGATTGATATGTGTAGGATAGGCGGGAGACTTTGAAGCGTAGGCGCTAGCTTACGTGGAGTCATCCTTGAAATACCGCCCTTATCCGTTTGAAGATCTAACTTCGATTTCCCGTTAACCGGGCGGAGAACAGTGTCTGGTGGGCAGTTTGACTGGGGTGGTCGCCTCCCAAAGAGTAACGGAGGCATTCAAAGGTTCCCTCAAGACGAATAGAAATCGTCGGTAGAGCGTAAACGCATAAGGGAGCTTGACTGTGAGACCTACAAGTCGAGCAGGTGCGAAAGCAGGAGTTAGTGATCCAGTGATTCCGAATGGAAGGGTCATTGCTAAATGGATAAAAGGTACGCCGGGGATAACAGGCTGATCTTCTCTGAGAGTCCATATCGACGAGAAGGTTTGGCACCTCGATGTCGGATCATCGCATCCTGGGGCTGGAGAAGGTCCCAAGGGTCTGGCTGTTCGCCAGTTAAAGCGGTACGTGATCTGGGTTCAGAACGTCGTAAGACAGTTCGGTCCTTATCCGTCGTGGGCGTTGGGTATTTGAGAGGAGTTGTTCCTAGTACGAGAGGACCGGAATGAGTGAACCTCTGGTGTTCCAGTTGTTTACCACAAGCAAGCTGGGTAGCTAAGTTCATAAGAGATAACCGCTGAAAGCATCTAAGTGGGAAACTCGCCTCAAGATTAGATACCCCTGTCTAGAGTCATCTAGAAATAAGACCCCTTGAAGACTACAAGGTTGATAGGCTGGGTGTGTAAGCGTCGTAAGGCGTTCAGCTAACCAGTACTAATAGGTCGAAAGTTTTAATCACGCTAATAAACTTTATAACTGACAAAAATTATAAATAATAATTATGACAACACACTTTCAAGAACGCATATAATTTGATATACTAGATATGCGTTATATAATATATACGCACATGTTACTAGTGAAACTAAAAATTTCCTGGTGGATATAGCTGTAAGGATACACCCGTTCCCATTCCGAATACGGAAGTTAAGTTTACAGCGCTGATGATACTTACTGGGCAACTGGTTGGGAAAGTAGGTACTGCCAGGTTTAAAATTAGCCTCGAGAATTTCTCGAGGCTTTTTTGTTGTCTTTTTTTCGTCTATCTTTCCTTTCTAGATTCTATTTTTTTATATCTCTCACGCGGTATTCTGGTTAATGATTATATTTACTGGGGGATGAGTTCATGAATTGTATAATTTTGGTATTATTTTTTGCGATTTTTACGGTGCAGGGGTGGTTTGAATTTACTAATACTCTGAATGAACCGGTGAACGTAAAAGTTTTTTTTGATAATCAACAATATAAAGAATTTATCGTGTTACCGAATGCTAACTCGGGGCGATTGTATGCGAGTGCAGCAAACGAGGCAATCGATCGTTTTAGAATCACGAAAATTGTCTTTGCTGGTACAAATGATGTTATTGTTGGATGGGATTATGTTGCTACGCAACCTGGTAACAACTGGGGTAATCCAATTTTTGAAAAACTTATTGGTGATTTTGTAATTGATAATCCGCTTGGTATACCGACTAAAACATTTCCTTTAAAATTGAAAATCATTGAACAGCCTAATACAACGCAAACAAATTTAATTAAATCTCAGTTGCCCGCAGTTTATTCTCAATGGTATCCAAATGTGTCTATTGGCGGTTCAAGAATTATTGCTGAACGCTATTAGGGCTTGATGATGAAGAAATTATTGCTCTTTTTGTCTGTTGGTATTAGCCATGTGACAGATTGTTGGATGGATTTTACTAATACTCTGCCTGAAGAAATAAATGTTACGGTGTATTTTGAAAATAACACGAATAAAAACTTTGTTTTAGCGCAAAATGCAGCTCATGTAAGGGTATTTGCTTCTAATAGCAATTCATCAATTGATGAGCATCGTGTGACACAAATTGTCGCATGGAGTGATAAGAAAGTAATTATTGATTGGGATACTAGTTCAAGTCCTCATGCTATACACAATGATGAGCTTCGTGGTACACCAATGTATGGTTATAAAGATACCGGTGTTTTAGGATTGAATAAATATTTAAAACCCGCACGTTATTTTAAAACGTCCAATCCATCATTGAAAAAATTTAATGGAATGATACATTCGTGTAATCGATCCAGTCAGGGTTTTGATACCAGTGGACAACCGCTGGAAATTATTATTATCGAAGAAGAAAATATCTTTGAGCGTACTAGAATACTAAATTCTTTACCCGAGTATTATTATCACATTATTCCAGCTGGAACCGAAATTGGTGGACAGAAAGTGGTCGTTTTAGCATGGAAGATAAAATAGTATCCAAGTAATGCGCGTTGCAATATAAAGCATAATGCGTTAGTCTGGTACACATTTATAAAAGAAGGATGTGTATTGTATGAATACAAAATTAATAATGTTATTGGTTGTTTTTTCAAATTTTGTCTTTACTACTGATCGTATTGCTAATGCTCCTATACAAGAACTCTTGTTGAGAAGATGGTCACCTCGTGCAATGTCCGGTGAATCGGTTTCAGTTAATGAATTAAGACAATTGTTTGAAGCTGCACGATGGGCTCCATCAAGTTATAACGAGCAACCATGGAGATTCATTTATGCGTTTAAGGGATCAACTCAGTGGGATAGATTATTTGATCTGTTAGTTCCCTTTAACAAATCATGGGCATGCAATGCATCTGCTTTAATTTTAATTCTTTCAAAAAAGACTTTTACTCATGACGGATCTATCAATAATACGCATTCATTTGATGTAGGTTCTGCCTGGCAAAATTTTGCGTTAGAAGGATCCGCTATGGGACTAGTGGTGCATGGTATGGCTGGTTTTGATTCGGATCGAGCAAGACAAGTGCTTACTATTTCAGATGAGTATGCTATTGAAGCTATGATTGCCGTTGGAAAACCCGCAAGCAGAACGGTGCTTCCTGATTATATGCAATCAAGCGAAACTCCTTCAGCGCGAAAATCAGTAGATGAATTAATAAGTGATGATAGTTTTTGTTGGTAAAGAATCAAATTTTGTTAAGGTGATGATTAACTTCATCACCTTTTTTATTGAGACTGTCTTAGCTTTTTTAATTCTTCTTCAAAATAATTAAGATAATGCATAGTTTGGTGGGCAGGCAAAAATAAATATTCATGACGTGCGATATAAGCTACTACCAATGATGCAAATAATAAAAAATAATCTTCATTAATCAAAAAACTCAAACTACTTAAAGATCCGGATTGAAAGTCTTCATTAACTAATTGCTTTAGATAATTTGAGAAATAATTTGTTGCACATTTCTCAAAACGATAACTCATATTATATTTTATGAGACTGAGATAAATAAATAAGCCAATTAAAATATTCTGTGGGCGATAGTTAAATTCTAATCGGTCTACTTTAATTTTGTGATATACTTCATGTTTAAGTGAATCAAAATCAATATTTTGTAACAAAGCGCGCTGATCCGTAGAATTTCTCGTTTCAAAATAGCTTTTATATGAAGCAAGCTTTTTATGATCATTTTGTTTCACGGCAGATATAATATTCGTGTGATTAAATGAAACTGGATCAGCTTGATTATTATATGGTGAGACAAATTCAAAATCATAAGCAAATGTGGGTTCATTACAATTGAATGTATTTGCAAATATAATTAACAAACTAATTTTAAAAACATGCATCATGATTTGTTATAGGATAATTAAAGCGTTAATCTTTTTTTCATATCAAGCGTTGTCGTATGTTTTAATGTAGCGACGAAAAATGCTTGCATAAGAGTATACACTTTATTTGGATCGTGCAACATTTTTAAAAAATGATCTGCAATAGGGCTTGAATTTTTGATTTCAATGAAAGTTATAGTATGGTTAGCCTTAAGAAAATAATGATTTGCTTCAAGAACCTTCAAAAAACTTTTCTTTATTTCTGTACTAATACTACATTTATCGATTGAATGATAATCGAGAAACAATTGCAATATAAAGTTAATATCCCCGAAAATCAGTCGTAAAGTATCGCAATATAACGGATTTACTAAAGCATTTTTTAATGCAAGTGAATCACTTGTTTTAGTGATTGTATTCAAGCATTGTAGAACATCGATAGATGGGTCAAATGCATTAAACGTATGAATAGAATTATATGCTAATTTATAAATTGGATTTATGATCTGATCAAGCTCTACAGTGTAGGGTAATTTGCGCGGTGTTAACGTAAAATTAAATTCTTGAAACGGTGTTTTTATACGTTTAAGTGCTTTGGAATTAGAAGTTTTTGAAATATGCTTCATCATTTTTACATAATCATCCAAAACATTTATTAATGTTTTTTGTTCAATTATATGTGCTTCATGATTCAGAAGATTTTCCTCAGAAATGTCTTCCCAACCGCTTTGCAACTTAAATTCATTGAGCTTTTGTTCAAAGGTTATGTCGTTATCTGCGGAAAAAGTGAAAAAAATGGTGAAAGTATTTAAAAGAAAAAATATGAACATGATTAATTTGGTTAATGGTTTGTTTCGTAGACGTAGAGATCAACAAAGTCTTTGCAATCAATGATGTCATGCATATTACATTCGAATAACCAATATAATTGCATAAATGATAGCTTGTGCGAATAATTCATTAATAGATCGTCCATTTTACTTGTTGGAAAATGGACGCGATGGATACAATATCCAGTTTTTAATAGTCTCAAAAAGTTATGAGTAATTTTTTTTATAAGGATTTAAAAAAAAGCTTACTTCAGGATTTGCTTCCAAATGACATGTGTCAATACGTTCTTTTAATACCGTCAAATCAATCAAATCTTTTTTTAATTCACTTGCAGGTTTAAAAGTCGCATTGAAATTATTTTCTAAAAGCATTGTGTGTGGAACGTTTGATTTAATCAACGTTAA
The DNA here is from genome assembly GCA_023428375.1 of bacterium. GTDB lineage: Bacteria > Babelota > Babeliae > Babelales > Babelaceae > JAEYYR01. Next base: position 96,629 of record JAEYYR010000002.1, read on the forward strand.
AGTTTTGTTTTGAACATTAACTTTTAAGCTTTTTTTATTACCTGCTTTATTGACCGCATTAATAATTTGGCACAAGCCTTGGTCAAAATTATTGATAATTTCTAAAAGTTTTTTATATTTAGCAGTCGCATGTTGGATCGCTTGAATTTCATTTTCTGAATACTCATCATGCCACTGGGTTACATTTTTGAAAGATTGTAACATGCTTTCAAATTCAGGATCATGAGCGCAAATAAATAAAGAAATAGCTGAAATGAATACTAAATAAACTGTTTGATTAATCAATTTGTTCATCTTTTTCGTCGCCAATTTTTAGTTTAAATAACTTTGATTTGCCGAGGTCTTCATATTTTTTGTCACTTAAAAGCTTATTTTCCTTTGCTAATGATTGCAGAGGTGTAAATGTTCGATCAGTAATTGATTGTGCATCATTCGGTGCTTGACGAACGCTAGCAGCTACCGCAAATATGTTATTTAAAGCATTAATGGATTGGGGTTGTTTTTGCTTTTCTGAAGCAGTTGGTGCATATGTTTTGCTATTACCGACTTTTATGAATTCTAATGTAGCATTATCAACTTTATACGCATTGATTAAGTTTTTTGATCTCTCTGAACTTTGATTAATAACAGTATGATGATGTTCAATAATACCTTCTCGGAGTTCTTCTAAATTATAAAATTCTTTTCCTAGAAATCGATTTTCTATTCTGAATATGGCTCGTTTAAATAAATTAAATCGTGGCATGTCCGGCCTATATTCATCTTTCACAAACGTATAGAATGACGGTACTGACGGAATTTCAGAATCAACATTCTTTATTTTAGTTAAATATGCTTTGACCGCTGCTTGATATGCAATATTAGAAGTACTTTTAGCTAATTCTTGATGTGAGGATTCTAATTTTTTTAAGCACTCTTCTCTCACTTGCCATCGATCGTCCATCTCTTGGTAATTCAAAGATTTTTGATTGGTATGGTTTAATAATACAGAATGATTTTTACCCTGCAGATTATTGACTTCTTTTTCTAGTTCTGTTCTTTTTTTACTATAATTTTGAATCAATGCAGAAGATATTGCGTGATTAAATTGTACGGGTATAGTTGTTAAACCAAATTTTGGTATTAATGGATCACTGCCCCAATTTCGATATAAATGATTCTCTACTTTTGGCAAGGTTCTTAAATTAGTGAACAAATGAAATAGTTCTGTATCTTCGGTTGTAATAAGCTGTATACCACGTTTTGCTACTGATTCTTGACGAATTTCATTAATAATTTTTTTGAATCGCTCAGAATTTGGTTTTTGAAAATGTACAGCAGCTTCCATTCGAGTTTGTATAGCATCATCAAATTCTTCAAGGGAAGAATTGGTAGTTATGAAATGTAAGATACAAGCGTTTTCTCTTGCACCAATATCACGATATTTCTCAAATAATTCTAAATAAGATTCAATAATTTTTTTACTTTCTTCATCATCTTTTAATGTGCTTCGATCTTGCAGTTTTACTTCGTTTGAAATCAAAATAAAAGCACGTATTTTTTTGCCTTTATTAGGTGCTTTAAGTACGTTAATAAAAAACTCTTCAAGCTTTGCAACGTTCTTAGCGCTCTCATTTTTTATACCACTATTAACGTTTTTTAATGAACATTCCACAAAGATAACTTCATCCTTAAATTTAGTAGGCAATGAATCGTATAAGCGAGCAACTGCAGATTTAACACTTTCTGTTTTACCACTGCCACTTTCTCCATGGAATATATATATGCCAGATTGTTCTTGTAAGGCATCGTAATTTTTTGATTTTAAATTATCTCGGATAGCTGATATAACACCTGCGGTTCCGGTATGAATGATAGGTTCTGCATGGCGTTTAATTGAATCCATAGGAATAACTTTTAAAACATCTTTTTGCTCCATTGTTTTCATTTCTAATGGATTATAAGAGGTCATTGATTCAGGAAGCCAAGCTTTAAGAAAATATGCCATCCCTGTAGCATATAATTTTAGATCGACAGGAGCGAAACCCACTTGACCGTTTTTATCTATCGTCTGAATAGGAGTAAATAATGACGGAAAAAAATATTGCATACCGGAAACGAGCGCATGACTCAATAATCCTGCACCGGCAATTTTTCCCACGGTTACCGCACCCTCTTTTGCGCCCTGATAACTTCCATAAACTACAGGTTTTAAGTAATCAAGCTTAGGGATCTTTGTCGGTTCCTGCTTCTTAAAATGTGTTAGTGCATAATTATGATATATAGCAAAAGCAGTTGCTTGGTTGTAATGGTAAGGCGTTTTAATTGGCGTATTTTTTTCACAAAAAGTGAAAAGCGGAACCAGTCCGACTAAGAGATAAAGCATGTTTCAAAGTTCAATTATTTGTATTCTTATGGGATAAGGAATTGAGTATACCTTCTTGAATAACACCAACTTTTGCATTCTGAATTGCAGCCGCTTCGTTTGTAATGCTAGTATCTGATGTATTCCATTTTATAGGCATTACTTTTGCGTTTTTAGTTTGATTTAAAGAATATAACCTATTTTTTATCTCTTTTTTTCTGCTTTTCATTTGTCTTTTGGTGGTATAGTCTTCGCAGGTTGAGATCTTCTCTTTTAAATCAAGCATTTCGTTGGTAAGCAGTTCAATTTCTGCATCAATTTCACTGTTGGTATTATAAAATATCGATGTAAAGAATTCTTTAAAATTTGTTTTGGGTGGATTATTGATAATTTTAGGTATTAAAAGACCACATAATTGGGTAACAAATACCTTAGTAACATCATTGGAAAAATTTTCTCTATCTTTTTCCGAAAATGGATATAAATTTGCAGTTTGTAAAATTAATAAAAGTGTAAGCGCGCAATAGTTTTTCATGGTATTAATCTCTTAATTTTTATTACTATAGCACTATTTGCTTCTTAGGCAAACTTATCTCTTTTTATTTGCTTCTTATTAATCTGCACAAAACACATAATTAATACAAATATTAGAATCGCCAAGGCGGCAAATGGCTGTATTCCGCTGTATGACGGCTGTATTATCATGCGAATGGCATCGAGTATATAGGGTGTAAGAATAACACCAATAATAAGCTGTGGGTGATCGATAAGAATACATTCTAATAACAGGAATATGCCTAGAGCGTAGATGCCAACATAAGCCAATACATAGCGCCAAAGTAATGGTGCAAAATCAGCAGGATACATAAGTGAAGCCAATAAAATTGAAACCGTTAATACGAGTAACCATCGGTGAATGTGTATTTTACTGAAAATGCTTACTATGCCAGCAACTAAGGCTATTTCTAAAATCGCTTGCGTTATGCTTCGAATCAAATACGAAGCGCCAGGCATATATGCAGCAACATCTTGGATATATGGGGGCCACACAATATAATGCATTGAACCCCAAGTTGCTAAAAATCCAGCCGCCGTATAAATTCCCGCTCCAAAAGAAAGCATGGTGATCAATTGCAATACATTTACCGCGGTGATACGAATCTCATATCGTTGTTCGATGATTAATAGTAAGGCTGCGATAGGCAGGACAGACATTATTAATGAAATTAATATCCTGCTGATCGAAGAAAGTAATTGTGATTGCCAGGGGTTAGTGGTGTTAAATGTCCCCATTAATACGGGAAGTTTATTAAACGAGCCAAAAAGAGTAAGCAATGTTATACCACCAATTATAGCGTAGGCTATTAATGACCAAGTGGTAATTTTCACTGGTTGATATAAATACAGGCTTAATAATATAATGATGGCTAAGATAGCACTGAACGCTTGGATCAGTTGTAAAATTGCCCTGTCTTTTTCAACCAAACGGATGAATTTTTCTGGAGTAAGATTAGTGGTTTCAATATCCGCAATGGCATCTCCGGCTACTTTTACTATTATGCGCGGCTTTATATCAGATGAATATTCATGTTCGAAGGTGAACGTCCAGTCGTGACGATTTGGTAATTTTGTCATAACCGCTGAAACTTCCTTAAAGGAATCAATGGCAGGGGTTACATCAAGAGATGTTAAATGATTAATAATTAATGCGCGTGCTTCTTCTTCAGAAAGAGAATAACGTTTTTCAGATTCGGGCAGCACGCTCATAACTCTGCGGACGGTGCCATTACCTTCTACGGCAACTGCATATTCTCGTGCACGTTCTTCAAGAGATCCTGTATCAAATTGAGCAAAACGTATGCCATAACGCGGCGGTTTATCAAATGCAACGGTGCCTTTGTTTAAACCCTTCATGTGATAGTTTTGTTTCAGTTGCTTTGCTGCATTAGAGTCTGTGAACTGTACATAGTTCTGCGCAGGTTCTGCTTTTTCTGCGATCACAATTAATGGCTTGAATCCGTTAAGAGAAATATTTTGACTGGTTAGATATTCTTGAGCAACATTTATTGCCGTTGATGGTTGTATAGAAAGTGTGTCATATTCATTTGATTTTTGTAAAAGCTTGAATGAACCAAACACGCCAACCACTAAAAGGGGTAGGGCAATATATTGAATTGTTTTTAAAGATAAAAGTGGTTCTTTGTGGTGAATATGAGTATCAGTATGTGCCGTTTCTTCTGTATCTTCTTCTTCAATATAATTTTCATCGTGCCAATAGCGTGCAATTAAGGTATAGAGTACCGGGGATAAAAGCATTAAGAGTACTATTATACGTTGAACATTGCTTCCCGTTGCTTGAGAAACAAGTAAGGGTAATGACATCCAAAAAAGATCATACGCCCAGTGCGAGATAATTCCGGGAATGATGCCAAAATAAATATATGATAGGCCAAACATCACCGATGGAGCCACGAGTTCAATCAAACGTGAATATCCAGGAATACCGGGATAATTTGCATGAGCAATACCAAACACTGCAACTTGTGTTATAAATCCTAACCACATGCCAAGTCTGCGATAGCCAAAGTAAGATCCGAGTAATGCGCCCCCACCAATTGGAACTGCGCGGAACAGGAATTCTTCCCAAACGCCGGCATTCAATGAACGAGCGAGTGGGGTAAAGGTGGGAATATAACTTGATAAAATATTTGGATTGAAAAGCGTATCGGTAGGAAGCCACCAACCAAAATGTTGCATAGTGTAGGAATAAAACAATATCACATAGGTGACGTGCATAATGGACATTAATAGTCCAAACCCTACAAGGTCAATTATATGCCAGGATCCTGCGCGTTTAACATTAAAGAAATTTCTCCAGGTCATATTGGCGCTAAATGATCTGCGGGACAATTCAGTACCAGCTGAAAGACTTAAGCCATAGACAAGAAATATGCTTAGCGATGATACGGTGATTCCTATAATGAATTGTATGAGAAATAATGTCGTAGAATAGTTTGTTTTATAATTAAATAACATTAATGGATATTGATTGAATGATGAAAGAACATTCAGTGCAATTAATCCAAAAGCAAATAAGAGTGGGGCGCCAAGATAAATTTTTGATTTTCTTCCCAGAATAAAGAGCGACACCAAAGATCCAAAAAATATGAAGAAAATATAGATAATTCCTTGTGCGATCGAAAAGAGTAAATTATTGCTTGCTCTAATTGATTCGAATCTTCTATTGAATTCTTGCGGAACTTTTACTGATCGAATGATTTCAGTAACGTGATCACCGCTCACCGTAACTTTTAATTGTAAAGGAGCTAGTCCAAATTTAATGTTGTTTTCATAAACAAACGTGTGATCAATGCGTTTGCTACGAACTTCTTTTTTGCTTGATTCGACAAGAGTGAATTGTGATAAATCAATATCGAATTGTTGTAATGATTTTTGTGCCAGTGTACGCGCTTCTTCACTTGAAACAGAATTTCCTGGAGTATCTTCGCTCAATGTTTCTTGTAGTCCGTACCATTTGCCTTCTGGCGTGAAAAATATAATCGCTTGATGAGGATTATCTTCTTGCATATGACGAACGCGCCACGTGTATAATTCATAGCTATGATTATCGATTACTTTTTGAAGTTCGGTGCGACCGCCTGCTTCTAATTCGATGTAATTACGTGTAACAACATCAAGATCAAATAACGCAGCTTGCATAAATGGTTTTGGGCCCCAATTATTTTCTTGCGCGATAGTAGCAGCTTTTTTAAGTGCTTCTTCGCGATTCATAGTGATATCAACTGCAACAAACGGAATAGCAGAATTAAAATATTTATAACTTAATGTAATACCGAATAACGCTACAAATAAGCCTAATGTCCAATATAATAATCTGCGTTTGTGCATAATAGTTTTCTCCTGTTAATTTCGTATGAGTATAGCTACCTTTAAATGCAAAATCGAGTAAGCTACTAAAAATATATTAATATAGGATTACCTAATGCAAGAACATCTCGTCATTGAAGGATCACATTCTCTTTCCGGTAACCCATCAATACATGGCGCAAAAAATGCTGTATTGGTGATATTGGCATCATTGATTTTAACAAACGGAAAATCTAGATTACTTAATGTTCCTTCATCTGATGATGTGTATCAAATGATAGAACTATTAAAAGATTTAGGTGCGCATGCACATTTTGATTCAACAACAAATATTGTTGATGTAGATACATCAACCCTCAATACATTTGTAGTGCGTCCTGAAATTGTTCGTAAAATTCGCGCATCAATTCTTATAATGGGACCATTGCTAGCGCGTTTCAAACAAGCACATGTAGCTATGCCTGGCGGTGATTTAATTGGCAGTCGCCCAATAGATTTTCATTTAAAAGCATTTAGAAGAATGGGTGCTGAAATTGTTTTTGATGGTGATTATTTAAAAGCGCATGCAAAACAATTATGCTCTCAGCGCTTTATTTTAGAATATCCAAGTGTTGGCGCTACTGAAAATATTTTAATGGCTGCAACATTGACTCCTGGAACGACGATAATTGGTAATGCTGCTATTGAACCCGAAGTATTAGATTTGATTACCATTCTTAATAAAATGGGCGCTCGGATTACAATTCAAGCACCAGCTACTTTAATTATAGAAGGTGTTTCATCGCTTAATCCTGTTGAGCATAGTATTATTCCTGATCGATTAGAGGTTGCAACTTTTTTACTCGCTGCTGCGGCAACACGCGGCCAAGTATATATTAAAGATGCTAAACCAGAAATATTAGAGCTCGTACTTGCTAAGCTTGATGAAATGGGCCATTCGGTTTCGGTCATAGATAATAAAGATATACATTTCAAAGCATGTCAGAATCCAAAAGCAGTATCATTTATTACCATGCCATATCCTGGTTTTCCTACTGATATTCAACCTATGATGATGGCAGCTCTTGCGATTGCAGAAGGTACATCGGTTATTAAAGAAACGGTATATGAAAATCGTTTTTTACATGTGCGCGAATTGCAAAAAATGGGTGCGCAGATTTCATTAGATGGTATTACCGCTACCATAAAAGGCGTAGATGAACTCTATGGAGCCTCAGTGATTGCAACTGACATTCGAGCTTCAGCTTCATTAATGATTGCTGGACTTGGTGCGCAAGGAACTACTATGATGAGTGGAATACACCACATGCGCAGAGGATATCAAGATATTGAAAAAAAGTTGCACATTCTGGGTGCTAAAATTTCAGTATCAATGATTTGATTACAAGAGATGGTAATGAAGCGATTTTATTTTTTTTTAATTTTCTTTGCATGCCTGAATTCTCAGGACGATGACTTTGGTTTTAATTTGATTGGTGCAGAAGAAGACGATTTTGAGATGGTTATAAATCAACTCGATCAAGATAAGTATGATTTAAGCTATACTATTTATAATATTAAAAGAATGCCATGTGCGGCGCAAATACGTATTATTCGACCCTTTATTGGCAGTATGGCACCCAATGAATTGTGGAATGCCATAGTAGGTATTGATAGAGTATTTCAAGAGAATATGAAGGAAATAGATAATACATCGAATAAAAGAAAAAATATAAAACTCTATGATCTTAAAGTAGAGTATAAAAGATTTCTATTTTCAGCGTTTGATCATATTTTAAGTTATTATAACAATAAAATTTATACCAAATTTTTTCATGATGTTTTTTCGCTTAATCGACTAAGTAGTTACGGCAAAGACTGTTTTAATCAAACAATATATTCACGTTGGCCCTATTTATTAAATAAGTACACGACCATTTTTATAGCTCATGAGGTTTTCAATGATTCTAAATTTAACGAATTAGATTATTTGTTGAAAGGATATGATTCATGTCAATCTGATAATGGATTGTTTTTTTCAAGACCACTGTATAAAAACTTTGAAACTCCCGCACATGTATTTGTTTCTGTACTAGCAGCCTTATTTTTTAATAAGGAATGGAAGAATTTTTCCGATAAATATCGCAATTATCTAAAACATTTTTTTAATATTCAAACTTTTGAAACCTTCACAATAACATCGCTTGAATTGCGTCAGCATATTGAAAGTTTATTTTTACGCTTAGATGTTTCTGCTAGGGGTTAACTTATTTTCCTTGTCAGTAAAATACGATTTAACTTAATATCAGAATAAAATAGGTGGGGAAAGTATGCTAAGAATTATTTTAATAATGAGCTTTTTTTCTATTGAATCGATTCAGAACAGTGGGGCGTATCATTTTGTTGATAAGTCTCTTCGCAGTATGAATTATACGCAGACAGATTTATTGATGAAGCTGAAAGACCAAATGAGGAAGGATCCTCTAAAAGAGCGCGTTCTTACTAAAAAGGACCATCGTTTTATTCAAAGTTTAACCACTCTTCTGGGTTTGAGATCAGAAGTTGATGGTTATCTAGATACAAGAACATATTCAGTTTTAAGTTTATTGCCACCAGAGGTAATTAAAGATTGTCTTAAAGCTATGCGTAGAACATGGCTATTAGATACAACTTTTTGTACCGATAATCTTCCCGTTAGCGTATACTCGATTCCTCTCAATTTAGTCGAAGAATTACATCAAGAAAAAAAAATCAAATTATCACCACAAATGCGTTGTCCATGTTTTCCGAATGAAAAAGTAGAAAGAGAAGCTATTTTGCGAGGTAAATCTTCTATTTTGACACAAGAACCTTTTTATCTAATAAGGAACCATCACGGAAAGCTTATAAATCGTTTACCTAAGAGACTTACTATAAATCATGAAGCGGGTTTCTTGGAAGTGGTTGATATAAAAAAGCTTAAATGGCAAGAATTACTTATCATGCATAATATGGCATTACTGGCTAATAAGTCCGCTGGAGAAAATGTTTCAAGTCAGATCTCTCAACTTTTGTATTCTTATCACCTATTACCTGCAAAAAATAAAACGACATTGAATACTCTAAAGTATGTTGATCGTACGGGAAATGAAAGATTGTTATTAGAAATGAGACTCAGAGAAATAGAATTAAGCTGAAAAAAAGGGCCGCGATTGCGACCCTTTAATAATTAAATTTGGCTTGGTTTTTTATCTTCTGCAAAACCAGCAATTTGTGCTGCATGCGGATGATTTTCGCCAGCGTATACTTTTAATTTTTTCAAGATTTGACGGGACAACGGGTTACGGAAGAACATACGTTGAACGGCAAGTTCGATAATGTGTTCTGGATGTTTTTCCAAAACTTGTTTAGCGGAAAGGGTTTTTTGACCACCGATCCAGCCAGAATATGTTTGATATTCTTTGTCTTCCCATTTATTACCGGTGAAGACAACTTTATCAGCATTAATAACCACTACATAATCGCCTGAATCAGCGTGTGGGGTGAAGAATGCACGGTCTTTGCCACGTAATGCTTTAGCAATTTGGGTAGCAAGGCGACCAACCACCTGACCTTTAGCGTCAATTAAGCGCCAGCGAGGCTTATGGTTTTCTTTATTATGGAAATAAGCTTTATTCATGTTCATGAGGGAAACCTTAAAAAGTCTGAAAAACGGTAAAATGAACGCTTAAAAAACAGACGGATATTACTTATTCTAAGCAAAAGTAGGGGTTTGGTCAACCCATATCTTTGCCTAAGAATGCATTCAGAACTATACTAATTTAATACAACTTTATTCCTGGTACTATGATGTTTAGAAAAAATGTAGCCTATTTAATAGGTATAGTTGCCTTAACTGGTCTTTCTCTCTATTTGACCCCTGTTTACTTATGGCCTGCCATAGCGGTTGTTTCTATAGCAGTTGCAAGTCGCCGGGTGCTTTTTGCACTCGCTACCGGCGTTATTATTGCCGCTATCATTATATCTAAAGGCAATTTTGTAGCAGGACTCCAATTGGCGGTTACTCGATTTTGGGCTGAAGCTACCGCAAAAGACCATGTTTACATTTTCGGATTCCTATTAAATCTAGGTTTTTTGATAGAATTGATGACCCACGCCGGGGCAATGCGTGCCTATACACGCACCATTGGTGAATGGTTAAAAACGCGACGTTCCGTACAAACCACCTCTTTACTCTTGTCTTCATTGTTTTTTATTGATGATTATCTCAGTAATTTATTGGTCGGCAATATAATGAGGCCTTTGGTTGATATATACGGAATTTCTCGAGTGAAATTGGCCTATTTGTTAAATTCAATGGCAGCATCGTTCTGTGTGCTCATTCCTGCCACAAGCTGGGTTGCTATGATTTTAGTTCAATTGCAGATTTCTGGTATAACGGAGCATACTGACAAAAATCCACTCATTTTAGCTGATCCTTATATTGCATACTTATCTTTCATGCCTTTTCTTTTTTACCCAGCATTAACGGTTTTTGGAGCTTGGTTTGTGGTGCAATTTGGTATTAGCTGGGGCTTGATGGAGCGCTTTGAGCGACGAGCTGAAACCCATGCTAGTAATGATGATTCAGGAGTAGAGGGATCATTATTAGATTTTGCTGTACCGCTTGGTACTTTTATTGGCGCTATAATTTTCGGTGTTGGATTTACTGGTGGCTATTATCTTCTTGGTGGTCAATATAGCTTTCTTGAAGCAGTACAAAAGGCTGATATCTTTGCCGTTCTATTTTATGCAAGTTTGATAGCGGTTGCTGCAGCCCTTGGATGGTATAGCTTGCGAAAAAATAATATGGGCAAAATTACTGGAATTGCTTTTCTGCAGGCTATCAGTGTAGTGAAAAACTCTTTGTTATTACTATCCCTTGCATGGACCTTAAGTTCATTTTTTAGATTTGAATTACAGGCTGGTCAGCAGTTGGCTGCATATTTACAGGCGGTACCTTTCCGTGAACTTATTCCGGTATTAGTTTTCCTATTAAGTGCGGGTATTTCAGCTATAACAGGTACGGCATGGGGTACGATTGGTTTACTTTTTCCTCTCGTAATTCCCCTTGTTTCATCGCTCAATGCACCTGCAATTGCGGTTTTAACCATGCCATTGTTATTGCCATCGTTAGCTGCTGTTATATCAGGTTCGATTGCTGGTGGTCAAATTTCTCCTATAGCAGATTCAGTATGCATGTCTGCTATGAGTGCAGGAGCACCACTGCTTGATCATGTACAAACGCAACAACAATATGTTATTCCAGTGTGGATTGCTACTATTGTTGCCTATTTCTTGGTGGTGTTTTTGCCGTTCGGATCATTAATTAATGTAACTATTTCTTGGATTTTGGCATTATGTATTGTTGTTTCATTCCATTTACTTAAAAATAAGGCACGCTAAGATCCATGATTATATTTGTACTTGTATTCCTCGTTGCATTTACTGGTAACTCTGCAGATTTATTACCAAAAAATGAATATTTACTCGATGATAATGTTTTGGCAAAAGCTTGGGCTTTTAACATATCAATGGGTACAAACGTTAATAATCCTGTATCTAAGGATTGTATTCCCGCTAAGATATTTGAAGAATATAAACACAAGCTCCCGCTTACCTATGCAATAATACAAGCAGGAATAATTCAACGTGATTTTGCTCGGCAGGTTGCATTAAAAAACGACCTAAAAGTTATAGATGTAGAGCTTGAAAAAAAAATCAATGATATGAGACCTGCGTATCAACAAGCAGTAGAATTGATTGCTCTGCATATGCCAAATCATACTATTTAAAACTTTGATTACACGATAAACGTTTTTTTTGTTTGAATACTGATTGCGTATACAAATTTCCTTTAGATATAATCAAATCAAGATAAAGGAAATATAATGATACGCCGAACAGAAGTATTATCTTTCTTAATTGTTTTTAACGTGTTTATATCAGTTAAGGATACTATTTTAATTAATAAAAAATACGAGCCGAGAATGCAGAAGCAGTATGCATATTTAACTGCAGAACAAAAACCGGAAGCACCATCGTATTGGAACTCTTTTAAACAACTATTAACCTATCCAAACCTTCCCGTTTATAAGGGAGAAGTGGTTTATAATTTTGATGATAAGGATCTTAATAAGGGCGCCATTATTGATTATTTAGGGGTTGATGAAAAATTTAGAAATCAAGGTGTCGGTGCGGCATTATTCAAAGCAGCATTAGATGATTTGAAAGCAAAAGGCTTCCGTAAGGCCTACTGGGACGCCACAGACTCCTCTGTCCCATTTTATAAAAAAGTAGGTGGTATTAGCCGTAATAAAGAACTTCCGTATTATAGCAATCCAATGAAAATTTATTTACGACAACCAACATTTATGGAAAAAGTAAATAAATATGCCAAAAAATACACACCAACATTTGAACGTAGTAATCCATTTGAATAAAATCACACAATAGAATATTTATTAATTGCTTTTAATCATGTCATTTTATTCCTCTGTATAAAAAAGTGGTATACTTACCTTGCTTTTTCTTTTTAGAGGATTTTTTGTGAAACAATTTTTATTACTTCCGCTGTTATTTTTTGTGTTCCCCAATAGTGCTTCATCAAATGATGTTTTTTACGATCAAGGAACAGTTTTTCATACCATAGCTATGAATGACAACCAATTAAACAGATATAATTGGGGCAATAATTATCAAAAGACGCTTTTTACACATTTTAATATTTCCGACACCGGTGATAAAGGTCGAGCGCTTTTAGCATTAACATTATTTAGTTTTAATAAGTGCAGCGTTTATGCTCCAGATGTTTTTGGAAGGACAGTTCTAAGTTATGCTGAAGAAAACAGGAATCAGTTTCCAATACTGTATAAATCATTAATCAGTTCTGTAATACGAAAAGATTGTATTGCAGAATTTAAAAAAACAAAGAACGTAAAGTATATTTATGAAACCGATTTTGTAGAAGCAGTAGTTTATTTGAATGATATTATTCCCCATCTGCTTGAGGATTTGGATTTTAAATCGATTAATGATTTAAAAGAACATATAGACGCCAATTTCTTTGCAAACTCTTGCCCTGTGCATAGTGGTTCAGGAAATACCTATTTTAATTGGAAAAAATAACGTAACAATATAATAAAAAAGCTCGGTTTTATCCGAGCTTTTTTATTCTGTTAATCTTCGTCTGATTCATCTGCTTCGTAATGCATCATTTCTTCAATGTCATCAGCAGATTTAGGTAGCTGTTCGGTGATACACATAGAACCATCTTTAATGATCCAATAATTGTCTTCGATACGAATACCCATTTTTTCTTCTGGAATATAAATACCAGGTTCAATAGTAATTACATCGCCATCTGCAAGTGGTTCTTGTATATCGCCCACATCATGTACATCAAGGCCTAAGAAGTGACCAATGCCGTGTGCAAAATATTTAGCATAGCCATGTTTTTCCATAAATTTCACGGCTAGATGATGCAATGATTTATCTTGCTCGTTTTTGTTATTGAGCCACATGCCAGGCTTTGCAAGTTCTGCAATATGTTCTTGGGTTTTCAACACAATATCATACACTTGACGTTGACGTTTGGTGAACGTACCAGTCACAGGATAAGTACGCGTAATATCTGCGTTATAATAATTAAGCTCTGCGCCAATATCTACCACTACAAGATCACCACGTTTCATGGTGTGGTGGTTATCGGTGTAATGTAACACCGTTGCATTTGCACCGCTCGCAACAATACTTGGAAATCCAGGACGTGCGCCAGCTTCACAGAACATATATTCAATACCAGCTTGAATTTCACGTTCTTTTTTGTCTTCTTCAATCGACGCACCAGCTGCATCTTGTGCAAGCATGGTAAGTTCTGCTGCTTTATAAATTAATTCAATCTCTTCGCGGGATTTTTTGCGACGCATGCGTGCTACTATTGGCGAAATATCAAGTGTTAATTCTTTAAGACCTGCAACCATAGTATTTAAACGAGCTAATATAAGTTGTTGAGTAATATACTGGTGTTGGCTTTGAGGCGCTAAAGTAAATAATGACTTCTTGGTGCTTATAGCATTGCGTACCATGGAAAGGAATGTACTATATTCAGTTTCTTGGAACAAAATTGAAAAATGATAGGTGTTGCAAGCATCGCCCAAGTACACAATTTCATCAACGCCCATCTGTTGAGCTGACTCTTTGGTAGGCTGTGCTGCAGTGGTTACCCATTGTGCGCGATTGCCGCAATTAGGAATATACAATGTGGTATATCCATCTAATGCGATGGTTAAAACAGCACCCGGTTCTTCAATGCCGCAAAAATAAAAAAATGAACTTTCTTGACGGAAGTTAATGCGTGGTTGTTCAAAATCAGCAAACAATGCAACAACACCTGAATTATTAGGATGTTGTTGTTTAATAGTTTGTACTAAAGTGCTACGACGAGCACGAAAAACTGAATGATGCATTTTCATGTTAAAATGGACGTCTTTCTGTTAAAGCTTTATGTACCGTTAATCGATCAATATATTCAAGCGAGGATCCCACTGGAATACCGCGTGCTAGACAAGTTATTTTTATAGGCATGCCCTGCAAGGTGCGCGCTATTAATGAGGCTGTAGCATCGCCTTCTGGTGTTTGATTCATGGCAAGAATTACTTCTTTGCAATTTGCTTGGACGCGAATAGCAAGTTCCCTGATCGTAAGATCATCAGGACCAATCCCTTCTAGGGGATAGAGCGCTCCACCAAGTACGTGATATACACCGCGGTATGCGCCCGTTTTTTCAATAGCATATAAATCATGCCACGTTTCAATAACGCATATGGTGGTGACATCTCGCTCGGGAGCTTGGCACAGGCTACATGATGCTTTTTTTTCTTTCCATGCAAAGCACGTAGAGCATTTTTCTAAAGCTTCATGTGCTTGTTTAAGAGTGGCGCAAAAATGTTCCATTTTATCGGTATTAAACTCGAGAAAATGGTGCGCTACTCGATAGACGTTTTTCGAAGCAAGATAGGGCACTTGCTGAAGTTCTCTGAGCAATTTTTGCAAATGAGGCAACTTCTCAATCATCTTAAACGCCTAAGAGTTTTTCAAGGTATGGTTTGAAAATTGAATTCACCAATACTTGGACACCAATGTACAATACAATACCAGCAGCAAAATTACCTACAAATCCCGCAATAAGCAGAGACATGATTGCCATAGTAATCCATTGGCGAGGATCTTTTGATTTGCCAGCAAACGATAAGAACATAGCAATGCCAAGAATGAATGAAAGAATAAAGTATGGGTCTCTTGAGGAAAGGTCAGGAATCCACAAGAATGGCGCGTGATAGAGTTGAATTGCTCTATTTAAAACACGCCACAATGCCATACCAAAAGCCACGTTCACTATCATCGATAATAATCCGCGCCAGCCACCAGGCATTGCTGCTGCTGTTTGTTTTTCTACAAGCGCAAGACGTTCACGGCGTAGCGTCTCTTTGTCGTCTTTATATTTTTGTTCAATGTACTTTAACTTACGATTGTATTCATCAGAAGACATTGCGGGTTTTTGTGTGCCAAGACTGAGCGGCATTAAAGCCAAGCTCATCAAAGCAGTAAGCAGGATAATTGCCCAACCATAATTATGGACATGAGTATAGGCAGTGTTAAGCGCTGTGAGCAATACACGTGCGATTGGGGCAACGATACCAAACTCAAGGGTATCTTCTAGGCGAGGATCAACTTCCATGAGCAAGGAATGAATTTTTGGCCCCATGTAGAAAGTGAGTTGCCACGTAGTTGTTCCTTTGATTTCTGGACCTTCAATAATTGCGGTCAAGTTATCGCTGCCTTGGCGCATAAAGTATGCGCGTTGGGTGAAGTTTTGAGGATCTGCGATTAAAGCGTGAATGAAATAACGATTTTCTGTGCCAACAAGGCCAGGCATTACCCACGCAGTATTGTCAGTTTCTTTAAGATGAATTTTTTTAAGTTCTTGCTGTTCGTTAAGAATAAGTGCTTGCACTTCGTTATACGCTAAGCCGTCAAGATAGGGCCCTTGTAAGAAAATGCGTGGCTGGATGTGATCGACCTTAGGAGTAATGGTCAAATTACACATAACTTTTGGACTATTTGCATCAAAAACAAATTCTTTGGTTATGGTTGCTTGAGTTGAGTCAGCCTTGTAGGTGATACGAGGGTTTTGGCCTTCAAGGTTTCTGTCTGCTATCTCAAACGCAAAGGGTGATGCAATATCAAGAGCGACAAGGAGTGCTCGTTGTTGATATTGATCTGCTTTTAAAAAGTTCAAGCGTTCAGTAGTATCGCCTACCGGGTGGATATAATCAATGCTGGTAATGCTTGCACCGCCTGTAGACAGGGTGTAATCCACCGGATTGGTAGCGATAGCGGTTTTTTCTTGCGCAATTGATGTTTGTCCGTCAATAAAATCGATATCAAAGTTGAGTGGTTTTGAGGCGATAGTAGCAGGTAATATTTTCACGCTTTGACCCGCGCGCACGGTTTCTTGGACCGTCGGTGTGCCAAAAAAACGATTGATAAGCCACGAGCTGCCAAAAACTATAGGAAAGGCAATCACAGCGGCGAGAGTTAATTGCAAAAATCGTTGCAGTAAGGTTTCTTGATTATTCATGGCGTATGCCCTTGATGCAAAAAATGACTATTTTAACGTGAAGATTGGCTTATAGAATTGGCCAATCTTCACCTTACCACATTCTGGACTATTGTGCCAGCGGAAAATAATCGATATAACTACCAACAAAAGGTCTGTTGAATCAGAGGAGTGAACAATGAAGATGGAAAAAAAGAAGATTCGCATTGGTGAATTGGCTGATCACCTAGGCGTAGAGCGCTTTGTTGTGCGTTTTTGGGAAAAAGAGTTTGGCATAAAAGCGCAGAGATCAGATGGGGGTCAACGCTTTTATAACGAACGCGATTTAAAAAAGTTCGAAACAATTAAAGAACTTTTATACGAAAAAAAATTTACTATCGCAGGGGCGAAAAAATTTCTAAAGGGTCAGCCGGTCAAAGCACAAGATATGCTGCAAGAAGGTCAAGCACCAGAAACTATTATCGCTTCACATGTGACCAGCATGGAGCCAGAAATGGTTAAAGCTGAGCCGCAACAAATACAAGAAAATGCTGAACCGATATTAACCGAAGCTGAACAAGCAGCAGCGGAACTTATTACCACGCAAATACTTGAATTACATAAAAAGTTGATTCAGTTGCGCGAATTACTTTAACAACATCCAAGATGATGAAAATTAGTGATGCTCTTTTTTGACTAGTATGCTAATCTGAACAAACTTTTTGTTATGGAATAGATATGTATACGAAACGAGCGCATATTCACTTTGTCGGCATTGGTGGTATCGGAATGAGCGGTATAGCCACGATACTTCATCATCTTGGGTATGTTATTTCTGGTTGTGATGTTGATATGGATCAAAAAAGTGTCGAAGATTTAAAGGCGCTTGGATGCTCGATACATCATGGAAACAACAATAAATCCTGTCATGATTCGACGATTGATATTTTGGTTTACTCTTCTGCTATGAGTAAAGATAATCCTGAAATTTTGGCCGCTAAACAACGCGGAATTCCCACTATTCCACGCGCACTTATGCTTGCAGAATTGATGCGCATGAAATACAGTGTGGCTATCGCAGGCGCACACGGTAAAACAACCACGACTTCATTCATTTCGCATATTTTAATTGAAGTAGGTTTTGATCCTACGGTTGTGATTGGTGGTCATCTAAAAAACATTTCTAATAATGCACGATTTGGTAACGGAGATTTTTTAGTTGCTGAAGCCGATGAAAGTGATCGCTCGTTATTAAAATTATTTCCTACTATTGCCGTCGTTACTAATATCGACCGGGAACATCTTGATGTGTACAAAGATCTTGATGATATAAAAAACACGTTTTTGCAATTTCTGAGCAATATACCATTCTATGGTAAAGCTTTTTTGTGTGATGATGATCAGCATCTTCAGGCAATGTTGCCAGAGCTTACCCACATTAAAACATTGCAGTATGGTTTTTCACCGAGTTCAGATATTTATGCAACAGAAGTTCAACTAAATCCTGATCATTCGATCTGTCTAGTGCATCAAAAAGGAACTCAAATTCCGTTAGGGAATTTGATTATCCCTATGCCGGGCCGGCACAATGTATTGAATGCGCTAGCTGCAACGGCAGTGGCACTGGATCTTGGTGTTCCCTTTGCGCGAATCGCAGATGCTCTTGCACAATTTAAAGGTGTAGATCGCAGATTTACTTTTAAAGGCATGTATAATGGCGCGATGATGTTTGACGATTATGGCCATCATCCGACTGAAATATTAAATACTTTAGCTGTTGCGCGTCGTCGCACTCATAAAAAATTGATTGTTGCCTTTCAACCACATCGCTATTCTCGTACCCAAGCACTGTGGCAAGAATTCATTGAGGTATTAGCGCATAGCGGCGTTGATAAGCTTTTAATTACTGACATCTATCCGGCAAGCGAGCAACCTATCGATGGCATTACAACACAAAGTTTTGTAGAAGCATTAAAATTACAATATCCAGCATGTACCGTGCAGTATGTTCCGCAAGATGATCAATTTGAAGGCATTCAATACGAGATAAAAAAATCTGCACAGGAAGGGGATTTAATTTTATTCTTAGGTGCCGGAAAAATTAATAAAACAGCAAAGTATTTAATAAGCGATCAATGATATGAATTGATCGCTTATTTTTTTTAATTTTAGGGTTTGATTTAAAAGTCTACCGGATATCTTCCAAGTTTCGTTATTGATGTTTTTGCGGGTTCTCCTTTGAATTCTGTGTCAATAATTACCGCATCACCATTAATATAAGTGAAAATATTATCATGCCCCACATCAAATGGTGCTTCCGCAATTAAAACTTTAAGCTCAGCAAATGCTTCTATGCTCAATGGTTTATGGTAATTTTGTCTATGGGCAAAAACTTTAATTTCATACGTATCGTTAACTATTTCACCGATAGAAACGCCGACACTTGCTGAATAAAAAACCCTTAATTGAATTATATCATCTAAGATTTTTGATGCATTGTTGCCAATCACATATTTGCCGCTCTTTTTGTCTTGTATAACAAGATATTTTAAAGGAAGGTGAATATGGGTTAATTGTTTTTCATCTATAACTTGTTTGAGTTTGGCATAGGTAAATAACCGATTAACAAGCCTAGATTCTTTTTGGATAAATGAGTTTGTTGCAGAGGATATATCTTGGTTTGGAATGAAAGTCCTTAGGATGCTTTTTGCATCATGCAACAATTTTTGTAAATCATTTATTTGGATCTCCTTATTAACCATTTCAGATTTGGTCTTTAGTTTGCCTTCAGATCGCTGCAAAAGAGTTTCGTACGCTTTTGGCCATTCTGTTTCAAGCCATGGTTTATTTTGTACTACTGTTCCAGTCCATATATTATATTTTTCAAACAATTCTTTTAAATTTATTGGATTGCCTTGCGAGTCTAGCAATTGATCTTTGGGGATATAAAGAGGTCTATCCATAATCCATTTATACATGGTAGTTACTGATTCGGAAGAAGGTGATAAAGTAGACCAATTGTTTTGTTGTTCGGTTTTTAATTCTTCTATGATTTTTTCTATGCTGGAATCATGTGCTTGATTTAGGGTAAAAACTGAAAACAAGAAGCATGTTAATATTTTATTCATTTTAAAAAACCTATAATAAGATTCTATGTTATCTTATTAAGTATTATACTAATTTAGCCAGAAATAGACCAATAAATCTGATCAGGTACTAGAAGCGTATTTGTGGAGTATTTTACAATGGAAAATAAGTGAAGGTATTGAAAGTATAATATCCATCCGTCTTGATGCACTATAATGAAGTTCGAAAATCAAAAATGGTCAATAAATGCATCAATGAGGGAGATTTTGTATTATTTTGTGAAGCCCGAAAAATTAATAAAACAGCAAAGTATCATGTGTAGTATAAAGGAGAGGTTATGAGCGTATATGTTTTGCTTGCATTAATATTGTCGCAGTCGGTGTTTGGTAATCCTACGCCGAGGATATCTCATGCGGTGATGAAGCCATCCCGGCATGTATCACAACCACATCGAAATTTTTGGTTTAAATCTTCACATCGCCGTGCAAATGAATTTAATGATTTTAAAACTCATCTACTGTCATTAAACGATAGAGATGAAATATATAGAAAAATTGTTTCTTCTTTTCAGATTTTAAGTTTTTCTGAAGATCAGTACTGTAAACTTCTTCAAGATTTAGATGATGCAAAGAAGATTTTTATTCATACAAGTTGTTATAAAGAGAGCCCTTGGAATCATACCAGCTTAGTATTTGAAGCAACAAAATGTGATTTGGCTACGATTGTTGGTTTTTTAATTAAAGAACACAACGTCAATCTTATTGGTTTTGATACTTGGCAAAAAAGTTTAACGCATTATTGTAAATCAAAAACCGTAGCCCAACTTATTCTTGACGAAAAGCCCTATTTAATCAATGCAGGTGATCTAAAGAGTAGAACACCGTTATTTACTATTCCTACAGAATTAATTCCTTATTATATCGAGCGGGGAGCAGATGTTGACATGTATGCTTCTATAGATTATGTCGTAGGATGTTATCATAGAAATAGATTGCGTGAGATGTATAATGAACAACAAAAAGATCCCGAAAATCTTTTGAATGAACCTTTTCGCTCATTTCATGATTCATATCAATCATCAGATTATTATGTAGGAGAAAAGTTGTTATATACAAAACTTACTCCGCTGATGAAGTCTGTGGTTGATAGCGATTATGCAAGGTTTAAAATGTTATTTGAGTTCACGTCAAATCAAAGTCTCAAAAAACAGATGAGAAGTTTAAAGCTTATTGCTGCCTTGCAACGCGCAGAATGCAATGATTTCGTCAGCGCATATAGAATAGAAAAAACTTTAAAATTTGTTGATTGGATTTGTGGTTTTAGTTCATGAGCTACATGATTTAAAATTGTTTGGGGTATTGTTAGCTTTTCTATAGATGTTTTTTAATTACACCTTCTTTTTTTAGATTTTTGACTTGGAAATTGGTTTTGGTGATAGTTATTATATGCAGTCATCATTTGCGTATACATAATAGAAGCAGGCTCGCCAGTTTTATATGAGGTTTTTTTGATCTCAGTATTATAAACTGTATAGAACTTAGGTCTAATGCAATCCTGTGCATATATTTCATTATTATTATTAAATCGTTCTCGAATAAAAATCATTTGTGGTGAATCAAAGGTTGAATCAATTTGATAATACAACTTATATCCCGGACCAGTGTTAAATAATATTGGAGGGGAGGATTCGTTGTTACTGGTGTGTTCTGAAGGTATAAAATACGTAAAGCAAATAAAAAATTGAATATATAATTTCATGTAATTCTCTTAATAATTTTATTTAAAATATCGTATGAGAATTATATAAAATGCTATATGCAAATACAAGTTTGAAAAATACGTTACGTGTTTATTAAAAATTCAAAATACTTTTTAATAAAATTATAAAAGGAGGCAGCACAAGGCTGCCTCAAAAATTAACGTACTCGTGTGATAGTCAAAGAAATTGATGTTGCAATGTCTTCAAGATCAGGATTTGTTAAAGTTACGCCTGAATCGTCATCTGCTATAAGACCTAAAAATAGGTTTTGGCCTGCTGTAGCATTTAAAAGGAATGTTGAAGATACTGTTAAAATTTGTGTAGGACCAGCAGCGGAAGTTAATTGTATGCTGCTATCGCTACCAGCGACTAACGTTTCGGAGCCTAACGCACCACTAAAAGCGGCAATTGCAGCAGGGAATGTATCCGCGGCTCCTGGAATGCCAATATTTGCGCTGTAGCTCACTTCATACAAGCCTGTTGCAGGTACAGTAAAGTTTGCGCTGCCAGCAGTATGTGTCCATCCGCTAATAATGCCATTAACGTTAAATGTGATTGGTGTAAATGTTGTGCCATCACCAGCATAAGTCTGAATATCGGTTGAATATGCAAACACATGATTTGCGGTTAAAGCGCCTAAAGTGGTGAGAATGTCGCTAATGGACGCTGAAAATTCTGTGCTATTAATAGTGCCATCAACGGTTAAATTACCATTGATTATCGCATTGTTACAAACGCGTAATGTTTGCGTATTTACTGAGCAAAAATTTTTGCATTTTTTTGCAAACATATCGGTAGGTACCAATAAAAGCATTGCTAAAGAAGCAAGCATAATTTTTTTTAACATAGAAACTCCTTTTTAACTGTTTTTCACCTTATCAAAGAAATTTTTTGATGCAAGTAAAATACTAATCAGGTTTTTCATGTTGTGATAATATCGTGAATCTGCTATTACTTGAGAAACCATTAGGAGAATTTATGATGAAGTTGTTAATTGTTGCGATTATCTTAACAAGTACTTTTTCCGTTGCAACAGATGTTCAATCGGAAAAATCAGAGTCGGTTTGCAATAAAATGATGTATAAAATAAACGGATTTTCAACAACCATGCCACATCATATTCAGCGATTTTTAGAATCACCGCATAAGTATCAAGTTGCTTTGGGTACTAAGAGTAAAAACATACGTAAATTTTTAAAAGTCTATGATGGAACAGATAAAAAAGCTATTAAAAGAATCAACTCTAAGAATGATATAACCGATATACCAACTTTCGCTTCATTTTTGAATGAAGATTATATCTCGACATGGTCAACCTATGCTAACGCTGCATGCGAAGAATTTCACTCTTTGCATGTATTGGTCGGATTTAAATCAAGCGATGCAAGTAATGAATATTATCAACAGAAATTAGAGCGAAAAACGCAGAATCTATCTGTTGATAAACAAAAGCAAAATTAACATTTAATTTATTAGAAAAGGCCCAGGAAACTGGGCCTTTTTTTTAAACGTGTTGAATATCAAAATAATCGTAGGCATATGCTGCAAGTGCTGCGCCTAAAAGTGCACCAATAACATACATGCCAAGTTGCTCCCAAATAATTTGAGTGCCTTGGAATGCCGCAAAAATATGTGAACCAAGAGCGATTGCTGGATTAAATAATCCACCAGAAATTGGACCCCCGAAAGCTGCTAATGCAGGAACGGTAAAACCAATTGCAAAGCCAAATATGCTTGCACCGCGATAACGTTCTGTAGTTGCTACGGTAAGCACCACAAGACAGAATACAAACGCAAGTAAAATCTCAACTAAACCTGCCTGCATCAAATTCACGCCAGCACCAGGTGCAGGAACTACGAAAGAACCTTTGATGTAGAATGCAAATGCATATGCAAGAAATCCACCAATAATTTGTGCAATCATGTAACGTATTGCAGTGTTAAATGATATGCGATTGCGTAACGCAACTGCTAATGTGACTGCGGGATTATAATGTCCGCCAGAAACAAAACCACCAATATAGAGCCATGCCATAAGCATTGAAGCTATAGCAAATGGGCTTTTGGTAAGTGCAATCGTAGCAACAAAAAAGAATGTACCTACACATTCCATAACTAGTTTTTTCATAAAAACTCTCCTTCGATGGAATGTAGTGTATGCAGGTGAAAAAAAATAACGCAAGGTTTTGTAAAAAATCATGTAGAATGCGATAAAGATTAAAAAATAAAGGAAAATAATGGTGGTCTGCATTTACCTACTTTTTCTAGCAACGAATATCTCCACAACAGAAGAATCGCGAGCTATTCAATTATTTGAAAATATAAGCACGAGTAGTGCTGTTTGCACTATAAATAAATTAATTTATAGGTGTGAAGAAATGCTTGATACTTCATCGTATAAATCAGTCCCGAATCCTATTTTTCACGATCTTGCAAGAGAAGCTATGGTAAAAATGAAATTACCAAGGGAACGTCATGTGCCAGTTTATGCGATGTGCATAGAAAATGGTGGAAATTCAGTATATGCTCAAGCCCCGGGTCGATTTATTTTTGTAAATGAAAAACTGATGAATAACAAATCTCATGGCGTATGTCGATTTATTTTATTTCATGAAGTTGCCCATATTAAATATCATAGCGGATTAACGGATCCTCTTTTAGGAGCGGCCATTTGTGTTGGTGTCGTATCAACACTAGCAAATTCTATGATCAACGATGATTCAGGATTAGGACAAACTTGGTTTTATCAGATAGGAATCGCAATACCATTGTTATTCGCACTAATAAAAATATTTTCATTCGCTGCAGAAGGACATGCTGATAGAAAAGCCATCCAATATATACAATGTACAAACTGTGTTAACGAATATATTAAATATGCACCTACAACTTTTAATTGGAAGGGTGATTTGACTAAGAATGAATGTATAAAATGGAACAAGAAATATAACCCAAATGGTAAAATGTGCGAATATCATAAAATTAGGTCTCACATTCCATGGTAGAATGCAGTGCCTGCATCATAATTACAACAAATCAATATTTCAAAAAAATAGTATATAATTAATGCGATTTAAAGGAGTTATAATGTATTTTTGTTTATTTATTTGTTTTTTTTTACTTAATGCCAAAGAAGATTCATTATTAATCGCAGTTACTGAAAAAGTATGTGATTCATTTGCTTTTCGTTATTTTGATCAACGTATTACTTCATGTATTAGATTAAATAAATACAAAGAATCAGATTTTCAAAAAGTTCAACCTGCAATAGAAAAGTTTGGTAAAGAAATGTTTAACCAAGCGGGTTTTTCTAATATAAGTGCTGTACAGTTTTATACTATGAAATCGACAATGAAACAATCTTATGGCATTCCGGTGGCAATAGCTGAACCATTTGGTGTTTTTTTAAATGAAGATTTGCTTACGAAAATGTCATATGGTCATTCAAGATTTGTTTTGTTTCATGAAGCAATGCACATAAAGTATAATCATCATAGTCTAGCTTTACTAACGAATTATAGTTCAATAGTAGCCTATTTAATGTTAACACGTAGTCTTGTTAAAAATAAAACATCACTTAAATTTGGTTTCTTTAATTGCTTGGGTGCGGCAATTACTGCATCGGTTGTTAATTACAAGATATTTTCTTTTTGCGAAAAAAGGGCAGATATACATGCAGTTAAGAGATTGCAATGTACTGATTGTGCCATCGAAGCGGCGATAACCAGCAGTGACTCAGAATATAATCTAAGTGGATATTTGAATCGTAGAGAAATTTTGGAATATAATTCTTTATATAACTCACAAAACAAAATTTGTTCGTTTCATTCAATGAACAGAATTAGTAGATATAAAAAATCCAAATTCTAACAATAAAAAAATGAGTCTGGCTTTCGTCAGACTCATTTTTTTTATTTACAGATTTGGAAAGAAAAACTTCAATTCTTCTTTTGCAGTTTCAGGAGCATCTGAACCATGAGTTGCGTTTGAACCAATGCTGGTGCCAAACATGCGACGCAAGGTGCCAGGAGCGGCTTTTGCTGGGTTTGTTGCGCCCATCAAATCGCGCCATTCTTGTATAGCATTTTCTTTTTCAAGCGCCATTACAATAACTGGACCCGAAATCATATAATTTACTAATTCACCAAAGAATGGACGTTCTTTGTGCACTGCGTAAAAAGTTTCAGCTTCTTGGCGAGTTAATTGCTTTTTTTGCAAACCAAGAATATTGAAACCATTGAGTTCAATTATATTGATGATTTGACCAGCATGCTTTGAAGTGATTGCATCTGGTTTAATAATTGCAAATGTACGTTCCATGATAATCTTTCTGTAAAGAATACCCCAGAGATTAATCTGGGGTATTCGGTATTATTTCAAACGTATTACTACGTTATTCTGCGTCGTTGTAACGAGCAGCGTGTTTTTCTAACTCAAGTTGAAGCATTGATTTGCCTTTTTGAGCTGGAGAAGCTGTTGCTTCACCGCCACCACGTTTTGAGCGAGGAGCGCTACGATCTGGGCGTTCATTACGTTCGCTGCGTTCTGCGCGTTCTGCTTTTTGTGGACGACGAGTTTCAACTTCGTCTTTGAGGCCCAAGTTAAGCTTATGTTCTTCTTGATTTACCTTAAGAACACGGAATTCGCCTTTTTGGCCAACTTTGAGTACATCTTCAACTTTGGTGTAGCCGAGATCAGCTGCACGTACTAAGCCTTCGATGCCGCTTGCAAGTTTAACGAATGCACCAAAATCAGTAATCTTGGTAACTTCGCCTTCTACAAGTGAACCAACTGGATAGTTGCCTTCGAGGTTTTCCCAAGGATTTGCGCTAAGGTCTTTAACACTGAGCGAAATCTTTTTCTTAGGTTTGTTAATTTCTGTAATAACAGCTTCGACTTCGTCACCTTTTTTGTACAAGTCACCTGGGTGCTTGATATGTTCGGTCCAAGAGAAGTCTGAGATATATACAAGACCATCAACGCCAGGAGCAAGTTGTACAAATACACCGAAATCAGTGATGTTGCTTACTTTACCTTTTACGCGTTGACCAACTTGGAACTCATCAAACATTGCATCCCATGGGCTTTTTTCAAGCTGTTTGATGCTCAAGTACATGCGGCGATTTTCTTTATCAAGAGAAATAACCACAGCTTCGATTTCGTCGCCAACTTTGAATGACTTATTCAAGTCGTTAAGATCTTCGTAACGGTCGGTCCATGAAATTTCAGAAGTGCGAATAAGACCTTCAACACCTTTTGCAATTTCTACAAACAAGCCATAATCGGTGATGCTTGTGATTGCGCCTTTAACTTTAGTACCTTGTTGTACTTCAGTTGAAAGATGTTCCCAAGGATTGCCTTCAAGCTGTTTAAGACCAAGAGAAATTTTCTCGTTAGTTTTATCAAATGATAATACTTGTACAGTAATCGTGTCGCCAATTTTAAGCATTTCGCTTGGATGTGCAACGCGGCCCCATGACATGTCAGTGATATGGAGTAAACCATCAACACCACCGATATCGATGAATGCGCCGTAGTTTGTAATATTTTTAACAATACCTTGAATAACTTGACCAACTTCCAAGGTATCAAGAATTTTCTTGCGTACTTCAGAACGTTGTTCGTTAAGGTATTTACGACGGGAAATGATAACATTGCCACGTTTTGGGTTAACTTTAATAATGTATGCGGTGATGGTTTGACCAACATATTGATCAAAGTCTGCAACACGCTGAGTATCAACTTGTGAACCAGGTAAGAATGCAGAGATACCGATATCAACGCTCAAGCCGCCCTTAACTTTATGGGTAACAACACCTTCAACAGGTTTGCCAGCTTCATACATTTTCATAATAGCATCCCACGCTTTCAACGCTTTTGCTTTCTCATAAGAAAGAATTACGTTGCCTTCGTAGTTTTCGAGTTCATCAATGATTACTTCGATAGGGCTATTAGGAGAAAGTCTTTTGATCTCATGCTCAGTGAATTCATAAAGCGGAATAAGACCATCAGATTTGTAGTTGATGTCGACCAAAACACCATCAGCTGTAGCAGAAATCACTTTACCAGTAATAATGCTGCCGGTTTTGAAGTGGGTTGATTCCCCTTCATATAACGCTTTTAAATCAGCTTTTTGGTTGTCGCTTAAAATAAAATTCTCATCAAGTAAAATTGATTGAGCTTTTTTATAATCGCGCGGTCTAACAAGTTCCTTTGACATAGAACTCCAGAATATACACGACAATATGTCGCGGTTTAAGGGTTAAAATAGGTAATTTTGATTATAGCGAGATTTTAAAAATTGACAATAAGAAATAGGGCCAGTGTGTAAACCGGCCCCTTAAGTTTATTGACAATAAGAAATAGGGCCAGTGTGTAAACCGGCCCCTTAAGTTTAGAGAATATGATCTTGGAAGCGTTATCTATATCTTCCAATACCAAGTGTCGTAAAGTTCTTTAGTTTTCTAATGGTTTCAATTGCTTCAAGATAACGTTTTTGCGCTTTTTCTTGATCGTTTGCAATTTTTTCAAATATTCGACGCATAGTACCAAAAGAATTATTGGTGTTATAGCGGATAAAAAGAACCCATGCAATTTGATTGCGTTTAATATTTTCTGTTCCATTTAAATATTGTTTAATATTTGCTAATGCGTATTCAAACGGATGGGATTCAAATGGATAATTTTGGAAAAGAATACAATTTTTCTGAATATGAATAAAAACTTGTATCAATTCTTGGAAATTACTGTCATTGCGATACTTTGTATACAAGGTATCAGCTATGTCATCTAACGATAGGTTGCTTTTAGTGCAGCAAGTATTGATATCTTCAAGCATCACATCGATGTTGCTTTTTGATTGTTTAATTATATCTTGATGCGCAATTGCAGGAATAGATGATACAAGTGCCATCAAGCTTAAAAGATTAAGTACTATTGATTTCATAAATATCCCTGTTTTTTTAGTGAAAAAGCCAGCAATTGCTCACCGGCTTTTTCTTTAATTATTTAGCGTAAAAAAGGTACGTAGTTTAATAGTGATAGTACGCCTACCCACTCATCTTTCTTTACTACCTGAGATGCGCTTTGCGTCATAGTTTGTGTAGTTTGTTTACGATAGTTATTCTTTAACCATTTCCATACTGATGGACCGAATTGGTAAGTTAAAAGCACGGCTGCAACTGACCAACCAGTAAACGCAGAAGGATTTTGTTTATACGATTCACTTAATGCGTTAAATGATGTTTTTGCGCCGGTTTCGAGTAATGGGTAAATACCATAACATGCGATGTTTTTTCCAATCTGATAACCAAGCTGAATGCTTGTTGCTTCGTTTATAGGTAAGCTATCAGCTTTAATAGCCGAGAAGCCTGCGAGTAAACTGAGTAATAATAAGTTCTTATTCATAATAACCTCCAGAAATAAGAATTATTTATACTTTTAAAGTACCATTTATGTGCCATTTGTCAATTTTAAAGTAATTTACATTTACATACTTCTCTCTCTGAAAATTGACTAAATAATGCATTTTGGCATAATGAATACGTTGGCTTTTCCTGGTATTTTCTAGTCATTTCTGCTCTGAGAATGCCGGGCACTGCTTCCGGCTGTCATTATTTAAAAAAAATTAATAAGGATAATTTAATGATTACATTTAAAGATTTACCTATAGCACCTGCTTTGAGCGCTTCGCTTGAATCTGCGGGCTTTACAGAGCCTACAGAAATCCAGCGAAAAGCCATACCGCTCTTATTAAGCAAGTCTAAGGTTGATTTTCACGGACAAGCGCAAACGGGTACCGGTAAAACGTTAGCTTTTGGTATACCTTTATTACAACGTGTAAACCCTGCTGAAAAACAGGTGCAAGCGTTAGTAGTTGCTCCTACCCGTGAATTAGCATTACAAATTTGCGATAGCATTAAGCCTATTGCTAAATCTCTTGGTATTACGATCTTACCTATTTATGGTGGCGTTTCCATGGAAGACCAAATTCGTGGTCTAAAGCGTGGAGCGCAAATCGTTGTTGGTACACCGGGTCGTTTGAATGACCATTTACGTCGTGGTATTTTACGTCTTGATACTTGTAAAACATTGGTTCTTGATGAAGCTGATATCATGCTTGATATGGGCTTTAAAGAAGAAGTAGATGAGATTTTAACTTTTACTCCTAAAGACCGTGAAATCTGGTTGTTCTCTGCTACCGTAAAATCAGGTATTAACTCAATTATGGCTGCACACATGCAAGATGTTCAATCTGTGCGTGTTTCAAAGACTGCAGTAGCATCAGCGCAAACAAAACATTATTATTGTGTTGTTCCGATGTCTTCACGTCTTTCAGCATTGTGCCGTTTTATTGAATGTTCACCTGAGTTCTATGGCTTTATTTTCTGCCAAACAAAATTGTTGACCGCAGAAATAGCAGACCAATTAACACGTCGTGGTTACATGGTTGGCGCATTGCATGGTGATATGAGCCAAGCGCAACGTAACATGGTGATTAATAAATTTAAAAACAAGCAATTGTCTATCGTTGTAGCAACAGACGTTGCGGCTCGTGGTATCGATATTGCTAACTTGACTCATGTGGTGAACTATTCATTACCTGAAGATCATGAAAGTTATGTACACCGTGCAGGTCGTACAGGACGTGCTGGTCGTGATGGTATTGCAATTACCTTTGTGAATCGTCAAGAAGTTCGTTTACTTCAAAACATTCAACGTAAATTTACGGTGAAGATTGATCCATTAGATGTTCCTACTCGTGAACATGTAGTTGAAGGTCGCTTGACTCATGTACGTACGTTGCTTGAAGGTTTACAAGAACGTGCAATGGAGCAACAACATTCAGCAGTTACAAAAATGCTTGATAGCATTGATGATGCAACGCTCCGTCGTATATTTGGTCGTCATATTTACGAACAATATATTGATTCAATTATGAAAGAATCAGAAATTGCAGTAATGCCTGCGGTTAAGATTGCTGAAGACAATGGTCTTATGGAATTGCAACTTGCAGTTGGTTCTGATGATAACTTAGAAAAAGAAGATATTTCTGACTACTTAACGCAATCTGGTGTTGTTGTAGCAGACGATATTGCAAAAATTAGAATTATTAAGCGTCGTACCTTTATTGAAGTTCCGGCTGAAAAAGGTATGCAATTGATAGAAGCATTACGCTTTAGTTCACTTGCTGGTCGTAAAACACGTATTCAGTTGGTAGAACCATCTGAACAACGTGGTGAACGTAGTGGCGGCTATCGAGGTGGTGATCGTGATCGCGGTGGAGACCGTGGTGGGGATCGTCGTCCAATGCGTCGTCGCTATCAACGCTAAAATATATAACGAAAGTATTTTTGCTTACTTAAAGGTAAAGGGGACCTTATGAAAGCATTGAAGTATATACTCAGTTTTATATGTGCATCTTTGGTGCACACAGAAGTTATTGATCTAACTGTGCTTATTCATGGCACAGTTGGATCAATCTGTATAATGCATCATAGAGGATTGGCGCATAAAAATTGGGCAGATCTCGCTGATCGATGGGGAGCTCAATGGCAGCAAGTCTATCGTAGACAACCAATCTTAAAACAATTTTGGCCTATGCAAGATTTTGGCTTGCAGCTGCTTGATCATACAGATTTAACTAAATGGCATGCTGGCAATGCATCTGTTGATGATTATAAGCTTGCTATTTATCCTATTGCATTAT
Source organism: bacterium (assembly GCA_023428375.1). GTDB lineage: Bacteria > Babelota > Babeliae > Babelales > Babelaceae > JAEYYR01. Next base: position 128,013 of record JAEYYR010000002.1, read on the forward strand.
CATATGATGCACTTCATCAAAATCAGAATAAAAAAATGTATGCAACCTTTGGTTGGACCGGTGTATTGCATGATGAATTGCGAACCATTGCGTCAGAAGAGTTGTATGTTCAATTGTGCAATTTAAAGGATGTGATAACCAAGCAGGGTGATGAGTTAAAAATTCATATTGTAGCTCATAGTCATGGTGGTAACGTAGCATTAAAATTAGTTGGTCAAGAATCAAATTTTAATAATAAATTGGCTATTGAGACACTCGTGCTTTGGGGTACACCAATTCAAGAAGAAACAATTTATTTTGCTGAATCACCATTTTTTAAGACTATTATTAACTGCTTTTCGCCGTACGATATAATTCAAAAAGGTGATGGCTTTTCTACCAAAAATGGTAAATCAAAACAGCGATTACACGATAAAATCGATTGTCATGTGATTCAAAAACGAAATAATATTCGTCGTGTTGATCTTGAACTTCAAGTCAACGGTTCTAGCATGCAAGTAGATCATGCCAACTTATGGATTTTAGGAAAATCACAAAGATTATCTCCTGAGATTTGTCATTTGCCGTATATGGTTTTTACTCCAGCGCTTAAAGAATTAATAAGCGACTGTGATTCAGTGCATATGCACGCAAATCTCTTGGTTGATAGCAATCGAGTGGTTTTAGAATTGCATGATAAAAAGACAGGATTAAAAAAACTGTCACAAGATTTTAGACAAATAGTTGATGTGATTAAACAACAAATAATTCCTTTGTGGAATCCTGATGAAAAACATACTGGTATGATTTTTTCAAAAGCTAATCCTCTTAATTTTCTTTTTAAAAGAAACAAACCGGGAATTTGATATGAATAAAATGATAATTATTTTAAGTATACTGTGTGGGCCTTTAGTACAGTCTCAACAACAAATTATAGGTCATGCTATTACACACCAAGAACAACAAGAAATTGCGCTCGATGATTTATTGATTGATTTAAAATTAATCGCTCGGAATTCTGATACGATTCCAAATTGTGGTAATTACTTACTAGCAAATTATGGGCATACGAACGAGTTTCAAAACATATGTGCTTGTTTTGATTTAATGCGTAAAGAATTTCAAGGCAAAATTTCAGCTAATGAGAAGCCTTCTGAGTTTCATGATCTTATAGGTGATTTGAAGACCGTGCTGGTTGCCAAAAATAATTCCATGGTTGAATTTATGCAATTTTATAAACATGCGCGCTGCATGTATATAAAATATTCAAATCGTCCCGAATTTATAGTTCTAGCAAACCTGTTTGATACGATTAATAGTGAAGATCAATTAGATGAAAATAAACAGCAAGTTAATAATAAGTTAAAGAAATTTAAGCTCATTGCACTTGGAGCTCTGACATCTTTTGCTGAAGGTGCTGTTAACGCTCTTATAGAATAAGCTGTGTTTAATCAGTAAATATTGCTATAATTTATTACATTTAGTAAATTAATAATAAATAGAATAGTATAGGTGCACTATGAAAAAGATTATTATTAGTTTACTTTGTTTATCTGCATTGCCGCTTATAAGTTTTGAAAATCCATTTAGCATGGAAAAAGACGAAGATGTGATTCAAAATCAATCAACGGCGGAAAAGAGTACCTACAAATTTGAGAATCCATTGACCTTTAATAAAGATCAATTTGCATTATCTTCATTAACCTTTTTTGATATATACGCCAAGCTTGGTTTCATTACCTCAATGGCTGCAGGTTTATATGCGAAATCAAAGTTGCCAGAAACCTGTTTTAAGGATGCGGCAAGATTGCATACTAATTTTCTTATGCGTCCAGGCGGTGTAGCAAAAACATTGGGTGGTTTAACCTTATGGAGTGCTGTATGTGGCGCTACGCAAAGTATCCAATTGAAATCTCCAAAATTTGACGAAAAACCAGTCCAAATTAATAAGTCATTAGATAATAAATAACATTAACGTTCCAAAAAAAAAGCTCCGATGAAAATCGGAGCTTTTTTTGTAATTAAAATCTATTTAAGTTCTTTGAACCAATGCTGTAAGTATGAAAAGAGATACAAAGGTTGCTGTTGCAGACCCTGCAAATATTTGTATGTCATCACCTAAATTTCTGAAATAAAGACTGCGTTTTACTTCATTTTCTAAATTTCCAATAGCTCTGCATAAATTACAAAATGCATCAACGGTTGAAACTGCCATAACGCTCATGCTTCCAATAGTCGCTAAAAGTGACATTGTTATGGCAATTTCTTTAGGGCTTCCAGGCTGTGCTTCAAAAGAAAATTTTGAGTGCCCTATATATAGTGGCGCACATGAAACTACTGAGAAATTTAAAATATTACAAAGTAAAATTACCGCTATTAACTTTTTCATGAATCACTTTTGTTTAAATTATATTCTTATTTTGATATTAAATGATTTTTTTATAATTTCAATTTAAACATTTTTATGTGCAGCATTACAGCAAAAAAATAGGTCCCGGTTTATGGGACCTACATAATTATTGAGCAATTTATGCATTAACAACAGCAGCGTTTGCCTTCGTGCTTTTCTTCCCAGAGATAATCAAATACGATTTGGCTCCAAGTTTCCATGCGGTCATAACACTTGTTAATTTCTTCAAGTGTCATGAGGGTACCGTTTTGCAATTCTTCTTTAACAGAAATGTTTGCCGTTGATCCTTCGATCAAGTAAACAAATCCTACGTGCACTTCGCCCACGGCGTTTGTATCGTCATTAAGAAGACCAAGTGGTTTTACGGTGTAGGTACCTTCAAACGCTACTTCTTCTTCAAATTCACGGTGTGCCCAGGTGCGTAAATCATCGCTGGTCATATCTTCTTCGCGAATGTGTCCACCAATGCCCAGCGTAAATTTGCTTTGTAAGCGGCTCTCAGTGGCTTTGGCTTTGCGTTGCATTAAGAAATATTTGTCTTCAAATTTAAAAACCAAATAAGGAATAATTTGTTTGTACATAGGATCCTGTTCCATAACAGAACGGGGCATGAACAATTTTTTTTCACGAACTAAATTGGTAAAGTAAGTCTCGTTAACGGGCATTAGGCCGTGCCAAGCTTCAAGAGGAAAGATATCGGTGCGTTTTACCACTAAAATCATCTCATCGTGTGCTTGTGCGTATGGATTAATATTCTTCTGAGTATTCACGAATTATCCTTTAATGTTTTTTGTAGCCTAACATCTTTTACGTAATTGCCAAGATGGGGAAATTTGGCAATTTTTAAACTTTGCGATAGAATCAATCTCATCGGGATATTTCCCTCTATAATTCTATGAAAAACAAAGACTTGAAGCCATTAGCCGCTTCCATGACACTCATTCTCTGTTCTTTTTGGATGTGTCTTAGTATGATTCTAGGGGCCTAGTCCCCTGTCATTTTCGTCGCTGTGAAAGCCATCTTTGTTACCCCTCATTTATTTATTATTTTTATGTAAGGTTCATTATGAAAGAATTCATATCACGTGTTTTTATTGTTGGATTGACGATTTTCGCTATGTTATTTGGCGCAGGCAATCTTATGTTTCCACTACGCTTAGGTATTGAATGCGGTAACCAAACACTTTGGGGACTCTCTGGTTTTATTGCGACGGGCGTTTTCTTACCACTTTTAGGTCTTATTGCAATTGTGTTGTTCCAAGGTGACTATAAGGCATTCTTTGGAAGAATTGGAACTATTCCAGGCAATATCGCCATTGCATTCTCGATGATGATAATCGGGCCCTTTGTTGTAATGCCGCGTATTATTGGATTGTCGTATGAAATGTTGCAACCATTCTTGCCTGCTATGCCGGTTGGATTGTTTGCGGTAGGGTTCTTGAGTCTTGCATTCGTTGCGACCTATCGCCCAACAAAATTATTGACCGTGATTGGACGAGTTTTGAGTCCGCTTAAAGTTTTAAGCATTCTTACGATTGTGATAATCGGTGTGGTTAAAGCGGGTATCGTGCCTTTTAATGGTGAAAATCCTACCACGCTGTTCTTAAAAGGAATTGAAACTGGTTATTATACATTGGATTTGCTCGGTGCAATTTTCTTCGGTTCAATTATTGTGAGCTTGTTGACTACCTATGCTCCCAAAAATGATTCTATGAGCATACGCCACGCAATGAAGATTTCAGTGTGGGCATCATTTGGTGCGGCATTACTTTTGAGTGGTGTATATGCTGGTATGAGTTTGATTGGTGCATGCCATGGTCTTGGACTTGAAACATTAAATGAAGGTGCAATTTTTAGTGCTATTTCATTCAAAGTTTTAGGCTCCTATGGTGCAGCACTTATTGGTTTGACTGTGTTCTTGGCATGTTTTACCACCACCGTTTCATTGACTGCGGTAGTGTCACAATATATTAGATCTGAAATTTGCAACAATGCTATTAGTTATCCAGTTGCTTGTGCTATTACGTTAATTACAACTGCGTTATTTGCACGTCATGGACTTGCTGCAATTTTATCATTCTCTATTCCAGTTATTGTTGCATGCTATCCAATATTTATTGTTATAACGTTATGCAATTTGGCTTACAAATTATGGGGTTTTCCGTATATTAAAGTACCAGTATTGATAACAACAATTGCCGTTGTAGCGCCGTATGCTATGAGAATGATTGGATATTAAAATGTCATATAATGTCACAGAAGTTGAAAAAAAATGGCAAGCGCGGTGGATGAAAAATCCACCCGCTGCTACCAAACCTACCGGTGATGGTAAAAAGTTTTATTGTTTAGACATGTTTCCGTATCCATCAGGATCAGGATTGCATGTTGGTCATTGGCGTGGATATGTTTTGTCTGACGTTTATGCCCGTATGAAATGGTTGCAGGGGTATAATGTGTTGCATCCAATGGGATGGGACGCATTTGGATTACCTGCAGAAAATGATGCAATCAAAAAAGGTATCAAGCCTCAAATCAGCACCGCTTCAAATATTGCAACATTTAAAAAACAGTTGCAGGACGTTGCCGCGATTTATGATTGGACAAAAGAAATTAATACCACTGACCCAAATTACTATAAATGGACACAATGGATCTTCTTGCAAATGTACAAAGCTGGTCTTGCTTACGAAGCTGATACACCAATCAATTGGTGCCCAAGCGATATGACCGGGCTTGCAAACGAAGAAGTCATTGATGGTAAGTGTGAACGTTGTGGAACATTGGTTATTGAAAAAACCATTCGTCAATGGATTTTGCGCATCACCAGTTATGCAGAAAAATTGCTTGAAGGATTAAATCGTTTAGATTGGCCTGAAAAAGTAAAATTAATGCAGCGTAATTGGATTGGTAAAAGTGAAGGCTTGATATTCACGGCGCCGGTTAAAGATACGAATTTAACTATACAAACATTCTCTGCTCATTTTGAATCTTTTGCAGCAGATACCTTTGTTGCAATTGCAGCAGATCATCCATTATTGCCTTCATTATTAGAAGGTGTTGCTAACAAAGATGAAATTCTTCGTTTTTGTCAGCAGTTAATTGACAAGCGCGCACAAGAGGGCGATGTCGAAAAAGAATCAGAAGGTATTTTTACTGGTCGTTACATTGTTGATCCAGTGGGAAATGGCGATTTGCCTATTTGGGTTGCAAGTTTTGCTTTAGCGCATTATGGCACGGGTATCGTAAAATGCTCTGCACATGACGAACGTGATTTTAAATTTGCTAAAAAATACAACATTCCACTTAAAGCCGTTCTATTTCCTGAAGATAAAGAACTTGCTGAAAAAGTTGCACGATTTGAAATCTGTTATACCGATATGAAAAATGGTATTTTAACAGAACCAGCAGCATTTGCTGGAAAACGTGCTGGTGATTGTCGCGAACAAATTATCGAATATTGTGAAAATAATGGTTTGGCGCAACGCAAAACAAGTTATAAATTACGTGACTGGGTATTCTCTCGTCAACGTTATTGGGGCGAGCCAATTCCTCTTGTGCATTGTGCACAATGTGGTGTTGTACCAGTTCCTGAAAAAGATTTACCGGTGGAATTACCTGACGTTGAACATTATCAACCAACAGGTACCGGTGAATCACCATTAGCAGGAATTGATTGGTGGGTAAATACGAGATGCCCTCAATGTCATGGTCCTGCAAAACGTGAAACAAATACTATGCCCCAATGGGCTGGTTCATGCTGGTACTTCTTGCGTTATCCAAATCCTGATCTCAAGGACAAACCGTGGGATCAAAAAGATATGCAATATTGGTTGCCGGTTGATTTATATGTTGGTGGTGTAGAACATGCTATTTTGCATTTGTTGTATGCACGATTTTATGTAAAAGTTTTGTATGATTTGGGTCACTTGCATTTTGATGAACCATTCACCCATTTATTTAATCAGGGAATGGTAAATAAATATTCTGAAAAATCAGGCAAAGTTGAAAAGATGTCCAAGTCCAAGGGCAACGTAGTAAATCCTGATGAAATCGTAAAAGAATATGGCTCAGACGCATTGCGTATGTATATTTTGTTTATGGGACCACCAGAACTTGATTGCGAATGGCAAGACACAGGTCTTGATGGTATCAAACGTTTCTTGAATCGTTTCTGGTTATATATGACGACGCCAGATCGCATTGTGAATCAAAACGCAATAACAAATTATGATGACGTAAATCGTCGCTTACATAAATTGATCTTTGATTTTCATGATCGCATTCAGTTGTTCAAACCAAACACCGTTGTTTCTGCTTTTATGGAATGGCTCAATGAAGCAAGTAGCCAAAACTACAGCTTGACTCAAGAACAAGCGGAAAAAGTATTGGTACTCTTGTCTACAATGGCGCCACATATAGCAAGTGAATTGTTAGAGCAATTATGTAACAAACAACTTGCTGACTGTGCATGGCCAACGTTTGATGAATCATTATTGAAAGTGAATACGGTAACATTGCCAATACAAATCAATGGTAAGTTGCGTGATACGTTGCACATCATGATTGATGAAGATCAAGATAGTGTGCAATCAAAAGCACTTGCCTTAGAAAGTATTAAAAAATGGACTGACGGGAAAAAGATAATAAAAATAGTGTATGTACCTAATAAATTAATTAATTTTGTGGTACAATAAGCATCCGAAAATTAAGGGGTCAAATGTGACCCCTTTTTTTATGCACAAAACACAAAACAAAAGAAGGTTGTATGAAAAAAATTATTTTGAGCTCTCTGTTGATTGTATCAACAGTTATTTCTGCAAAAATGGAGTGGAGTCCAGAGCGTATTGAACAAGCAAAAAAGTTGGTTTCTAAATATTCAGTTGAATTAAGTCATATGGCTTCAGAAAAAGTTGCTGTATCTGCTGAAGGAAAAGGCGACCTTGATGACAATAATTGGGGCGTCGTATTTTATGGAAACAAAAAATATAGTGAATTTGCGCGTTCGTTACATTCAGCTTTATTATACCAAGATGCTTTAAATCATGATTTTGAAGAAGGATATAAGGCATTCACCGAAGGTCAACCAAAGAAAATTACACCTGAACAATTCACTACGTTGCGCACCATGCTTTCAGAATTTAGAGAAAAAACTAATAATTCTGATGTGCTTGAAGCAATGATTGTTATCAACGATATTGGTAAAGCAGAATCAGTACAGAAGAAAGTTGCTGCTTGGACCAAAAATGACTCCGTTGATCATGATCAAGTTTTGTCTGATCTTTTAAGATTAGCGGAGACGAATCAGGAAGCAGCTGCGTTAATTCCTAACATCATGAAATTAAGCAAAGAAGAACGTGATTTAATGTCCTCAATTTGGGCTGCGCGTTTAAATATTCCTCAATTTGCACAAGGTGAATGCCCAGAAAGAGCGTTGGAAGATTTTGTAAAATTGAATGACGTTCAGAAATTGGGTGCGACATTAGAAGCGATATTTGATGTTGCGGGTGCACAGGCTCACACTGGGATTAAGTCAAATATATTCTTTTTTAATCTACCGAACTTCACATTAGGTTATGAGAAACTTAAACAAGATTTAGATATTCACGAGATGTATAAATCTTTTTATTTTGAGCTGGTAGAAAAAACTGGTGCTACTTTTGATGAATCTTGGAAAGAAAAAAAGAAAATTACTTTAGGACGACTATTTAAATTGGGAAGAGGTTCAACTAAAGAATATTTTGAAAAAGTTGTTCATGCATTTCATGCATTGCCAATCGAAACACAAGAATATTTAATCAAAGAAATGTCTTTAAAATCTTCTGATTTAGCAACTGGAATAACTATTATGTATTCACCAGCATTAATGCAGAAGACTCAAGGCAAAGATCAAGACATTGTGAATGCATATGCTTTTTTAGCTGTTTGTTACAATCATGCTCGTTATAAACAATTACCAAAAATGTATGTTTTTGATATTAATGATGCAACATCAAGTACAGCTACTATTGCAGAGTTAATTAAACATCCTATCTATTACAAAAAACATGATGATGGTGCAAAATTACTTTTAGTAGAACCAACAAAAGAAAAAAAATCTATGTATTCGAGCATGATCGGTTATGCGAGTGAGAACTTACATTGGATTAAAGATAAATTTGGTTCAAAAAGTAAAGCATAGTTTTTATTATTACGCTTTTTTTATACTGGCGGTTGAGTCTAACTTAACCGCCTTTTTTTATTATGGAGTAATCATGAGAATAGGTTTATTTTTTTTAGGTTTTTTGTTTGTTGGAAACAACTTTACAATGATGGATAATAGACCTACAAAGGAAGAATTTCTCAAGAATTTTTTTGATGGTACTTTTACTAATATAATTGATTTTACGCGATATCTTGTAAATGTTTACCCTGAAACGCATGATTTAGCATCATCAGATGTAGAAGTAACTGCTGAGGGTGCCCTTGCTCAAGGTATTAGTTCAATAAGCATGCAGATCTATAATAAGCATTATGGTGAATTTGATCGCAGCGTCGCTGGCGTATGGTTTTTATACTTATACGTCAATAAAAAGTATGCAGAAACGCATGCACTTTTTGCAAAACCAGAAAATAAAAAATGGCTAGATCAAGCAATCGCCATATTTAATGAATATTTTTACACAAAAGGTATTATTGACCGAGAAAAAATAGAAGCTTTAATTGTTTCATTAGTGTTAAATGACATTGGTAAGGTCAACAAAATTCACAATTTGGTTGGACAAGCAATTGATCATGATGCAGTACTTTCTTTGATGCTCAATAATCAAGCAAAATATAGTAAATACATTCCAAGTTTTGTTGCTCTGAATGACAATCAACAACAATTGATACGTGAATATTTTAGTGCAGGTATGAGTATTCCACAATTAGCGCAAGCAGAAAATGTACCCGGTAGCGCAATCAATTTTGTTCAATTACCGCGTAATATTCGCGTTTTTGGATTTTGGGAAGCATTTTTTGATGTTAGTGGTGCGGGTGCGCATGTGCAAGATTTTAGTAAATTGCAATCGGTAATGAACCCTTTTGTTTTACCCACGTATCTCACTGCTTACGGGGTAATAAGTAGTCAGTCATGGGATCTTGATAGAAGAGCCAATGATACAAAAGCCTTTGAACTATATTGGCATACCGTTGATAATGTGCTCCTTGCAAAAAATTTAAGTGATTTATTCAATGTTGCATATGCACCCAATTCAAATAGTTTCTTTCAACTCGGTCGATATACAAGCAAAAAAGATGAAGCAATACGAAAGGAATATTGCTTGGCGCGCTTAATTGCACAAGCCCGTATTAGTCCTGCAAATATTGAATCGTTTAAAAAAGATTTTGAATCGTTAACAGAAGAAGATCAAACTATTTTAATCAATGGGATGTCTCGTGATGGTATATCTGAAAAAACGATGATGATTTATTATGCACCAGCGTTATTTACAAGCTTAGGAACGGATAAGAAATCTGCCTTAGAAATATTAGCTCGCTTATATAATGCCGGCGAAACATTATTACAACAAAATTCATCAAAAATATTTACGATTAATATCCGCGAAATTGCATCCCCGAAAATCATTGGCGTAGCTGCTAATAAAGATGCTTTAAAAAACGGTGAATTCCATTTTAATGTAAATGGTGACATTGCCTATGCAAAATTAGGTGGTGATGCCGGAAGAGCAAAGGGCCAACTTTCTTTGGATGAGGATATGGAAAATTTTTCAAACGATTTATTGATTATCTATTCAACAAATGATGTTACATCGGCGATTATGGTATCTCATCAGTAGGGTGGTTAATTGCTAAAGTTTTTGTTTTAATTCAAAAAAACGCTGCCATATTGTTTTCCAGTGTGGCCGTTTTTTTATAGTTTTTATAGTAAATTGATTCGAAGCTTTAACTCGTGATAGTTCATCCCATGTTACGGGTGCTGCAACGGGTGCACCATCTTTTGCGCGTACAGCATACGGGGCAACGCCAGTCGCGCCAAAGCCATTTCTAAAATAATCGATCAATAATAATTTTTTTCTTTTTTCTTTGCGTGGATTAATTGTATATAAATCTGGATGACGTTGCATTAAAACTTCTGCAACCTGTTTAGTAAATTGTCGAACCTTTGCATAGGTGTAATTTGGTTTAATCGGCACAATGACATGAATTCCCTTTGAACCGGTTAACAAAGCAAATGAGGTTAATCCTAATTCCTCAAGTAATTCTTTTAAAGCAAATGCAGCTTCTTTCACATCAGCAAAGCTATTAGTAGGAGCAGGATCAAGATCAAAAATAATGCGGTCCGGCTTTTTTAAATGTGGTATCGAACTTAACCACAAATGTGGTGTAAGACACGCCAAGTTAGCAAGATATACTAACGTTGCAGCATTATTGATAATAACATATTCTGTGTCGCCCCCGGATTTTTTTTCCACCGTGACAGAATCTATCCAGCTTGGGAAAAATTCACTTTTATCTTTTTGATAAAAACTTTCTTGATGAATACCTTCGGGAAACCGTTGCATGCTAATGGGGCGATTCTGCATAAAGGGAAGCATGATGTCTGCCATAGAAGCATAATAATTGATAATATCACCTTTAGTTATGCCATCTTTTGGGAATAATATTTTATTTTCATTACTTGTATTGAGCGTGACTCTACCAATAGTAATTGTGCTCATTTTTATCTCTTTTTTCGTAAGCGGGTCATTAACCAACTATTTTTGCCAGTATCGTATTTTGTTTTGATGAGTGCGTATGGTGCATCAAGTCGTTTGCCATGCAAATATACTTCAATTAAACCATCATCAAGACATGTACCCATTGATGCTGATTTAATGTTTTCATACGTGCCGTGGTCCCATATTTCTACGGTACCCGCACCATAGTTACCTTTAGGAATTTCACCCGCAAATTTTGCATATTCCATAGGATGATCTTCCGTCTGAATTGCAAGACGTTTTTCACCAACTTTTTTTGGAGGGCCTTTGGGAACTGCCCACGAGGTCAATACTCCATTTATTTCTAGGCGAACATCATAATGCAAATGAGAGGCATCATGTTTTTGAATAACAAAAATGGGTTGTTTAGATTTTGGTATTTTTGCAGAACCTTTTGGCTCTGGCGTTTCTTTAAATTTACGTTTTTTGCGATACGTAGTTAATGTTTTCATAGTTGATCCTGGTTGCTTAAAGTAAGGATGATAAAAGCAAGAGGGTAAGATCAATAAAAGAAGAAAAATGGAGAGAGTATAATTTTTCATATAAACGAGTATTAAAAATGGAGCGCATTGCTACGCTCCATTCGCTCAATGTATATTAAACGATGATAAAAGCGCTAATAAAAATAACAATAAAAATTGCTATGAAGATATAGAATAAGATCTTTGCTATATCAGCAGATCCTGCTGCAATTCCGGTAAAACCAAATAAACCAGCAACAACAGCGATTGCAAAAAAAATTGCAGCCCAAAGTAATAATCCCATTAGAAATCCTTAGAGGTTTAAAGTACAAAAAAAATGGGGCGTTATATGCCCCATTAATCTTTTAGCCAACGAAAATGCCGCCACCAAATACGAGTGAGAGCAAAAAGAGAACGATAAATACAAAAAACAAAATGCGAGCAATGCTAGATGAGCTGTTTGCTACATTGCCAAAGCCTAACGCGCCCGCAACTAATGCAAGAATTAAAAATATAAACGTCCAGTAGAGAAGATTGTTCATTAGAAACTCCTTTTATCTTCCATGTTTCCCCAAATGGATAAATAAAATCAAGTCATTTGTGATTATATGTTTTTTTCTACAAGAGACCTTAATATTTCCTAAATATTTAAATTCGTTAATGGAATGTTTAAAGAGTATTGGTACATGAGCTATTAAGTGGACCGATTCTTTTATTTTTTGAGATGAATTGGGTGGTATTTGATATTTTGGGTCAAACATCGCATCTATCAAACTAAACTCAGGAATTTTTGAAGAACTGCTATCTTTTATTGCATAAATTATAAACGAAGAATTATTTTCAATGATACTAGCATTGATCAAAGATATGTTTATTAATAAAACCAGAGTAATACGATGCATAAGATCCCTCATGATTAACTGATATACTAGGAGTAGCATATGAAAATTTTTCTGGATACGGCAGATATTTCTTTTATTGCCCAATATATGTATACCGGTTTGATCGATGGTGTTACCACAAATCCGACAAACTTAAGCAAGCAAGGTCCTAATCCTGGGTTACATATTGAACAACTCTGTCGATTGATGCCAGAGGGTATCATAAACGTGGAAGTGACTGATGAAGATCCAGAAGAAATGTATCAGCAAGCACATGCAATAGCATCGATGAGTGAAAATATTGTTGTCAAAATTCCCTGTCATATTAAATACTATGGTGTTGTTAAACAATTGATTGCTGACGGGGTCCCCGTTAATATCACGCTCGTTTTTAGCGCGATCCAAGCGGTGGCTATGGCAAAGTTAGGAGTCACCATTGTTTCACCTTTTGTTGGGCGACTTGAAGAAATACATGAAGATGGCATTAAATTAGTAGATGATATTACAAATCTTTATTCTTATTATCAATTTGAAACGGCGGTATTAGCGGCATCATTACGCACCGTTGAACATGTGCATAAAGTTATGCTGGCTGGTGCTGATGTTATTACGGTAGGACCAGAATTATTTACACAAATGTTACACCATCCATTAACTGATAAAGGGATTGCAACGTTTAAAGACGATTGGTCCAAGTTGGGTATTAAACAGTTTCCATGAAAATTTTAATGATATCTAACAACTACTATCCTTATACGGGTGGTGTTGCGCGTTCCATAGATGTTACGATGAAATTACTTCGCCAAGCAGGGCATGAAGTATGTCTTGTAACGTACGATTTTACCGGTAAAACTGTTGATGAATTAGATATTATTAGAATTTCTTCGTTATTTCGGTTCAACTATCGCGGAAAAATCATACCAATGTGTTTTGGTTCACAACGAATTATTGAGCAATGCGTTAAAACATTCAAGCCTGATTTGATACATGTTCATCATCCATTTGCTTTAGGTATTTTTGGTTTACGTATAGCGCAAAAATATAAAATACCCGTTGTTTTTACTCATCACACGCTCTATGAAAATTACATTCATTATTTGCCCTGCGGCCATTATATTGCAAAAAAAATATTGCCCTATTATATGCGATGGTTTTATAAACAGTTGCAAGGGATAATTGCACCATCACTTATAGTTATGCATCAAGTACAATCGCAAACCAATGTTCCATGCCATATAATTCCATCAAGTATTGATCCGATTTACATTCAAAAAAATAATGAAAAAAAATTTGATAATAGTCGTTCGCTTTTTTTAATGACAGCAAGTAGATTAGCACCAGAAAAAAATATTGATGAGTTGCTTCATGCGTGTTCGTTGCTTACAATCCCATATCAATTGAAGATCTTTGGTGATGGGTATATTCGATCATATTTAGAAGATAGGGCGTATAACTATTATAACCTTTCTAATACCGTTCAATTTATGGGCGAACTTAATCGTGAACAATTAGCGCAAGCATATGCTCAGGCAGATATATTTATTTTTGCTTCACGGTCAGAAACGCAAGGATTAGTAATTGGGGAAGCTATGGCAAGTGGAACACCCGTTGTTGCATTTCGTGGATCAGGCGTTGAAGACGCATTGCAGCATGGTGGTGGAATTTTAGTTGATAATGCTAAGGAAATGGCTAACGCTATAATTGAATGGCATAATTCAAGAACTCTATTTAAAAAACATGCCGATGAAGCATATATAAATGCACAATTTTTCTATCCTTCACAATGTATTAGTAAATTAATTCAGTTTTATGAATTGACTATTAAGCACAACAATTTTTGATATTATTGATAATGCATTTTAAAGGAGTAATCATATGGAATTAGTTAGTATGTTTTTATTGTTTGCCATCGGAATGTTGAATGCAAGTGACAAATCGTCTGTACGAAATATAGATCCGGATATACTTGAGATAGCTAAGATGGAGGCAACACGATATTGGGTTGAAGGTTGTGGCATTTGTAAAAATCGAGGTAGTCATGTGCCTTGGTCTAGCCCATCTGGTTGTTTCGCGCACAAAGAGTGTTTTATTCAAATACAAAAAATAGAAGCTCCAATTTCTGCTATTTTAACTGAGCGATGTGCTAATAATGATATCAAATATTTTAATGAGCATCGTGAGCTTATAGGTTTAATGCAAAATAAAATAACTCCGGAAGGCTTCTCTTCAATAAAAGAATACCACGATCGTAAAGGCGATGTAAGTCTCAAATCAATGTATGAATCATCGTTGAATGAAATGTTATCTAAGAAATAAATTAATATTTTAAAAAGTTGATACTTATATATGTTTCATTTTTAATATTGACCTAGCATATAAATGAATGATTTCCTGAACTCAATATATTTAGTATGGCCACTGAAAGCAGGAGCGAATTCATGAAGAAAATTTTATTGTTTTTTTTTAGCTTCACATCATTTACATTCTCTACAGATATACAACAAAAAATTCTTGCGCAGCAATTCTATGCAAATCATCTTCTGCAGGAAAGAAATATATTAAATTCTGATGCATGTGGCATTTGTAAAAACAATAAACACACAAATATATATTGGTATGCTCCCTTTTCCAACTGCGCGCATAATACATGTTTCAATCAAATAAAGAATATTGATGAATTTTACACGAATAAATTTAGAAGAAAATCTAGCAATCCTCTATATCTCATTAAAACGCATAAATCGTTGATTTTATATGTAGAAGAATATTTACAGCAACGCGGGTTTAATTCAATTAAAGCTTTTCATGATGCAAAAGGTGATCAGGAATTAAATAAAATATTTAATAGCGCTTTTGAGAAATTATCTCAGCAATGAACCTGTTTGTTCATTAATCTTTGTAAAGCAGATATTTTGTTCGTATTTTTTTAAATCTTTCTATATCTTTTTTCCATGATTTTCTAATTTCTTTTTCATAGGCACACACAATAATTTGCTCTTTCAATGCCGAAGTTCCTGCCAATTTATCAAAAAACGAATTGAAAAACGTTTTTTGATTTGGACAAAGCTCATATGCTTGCATGAGCCAGGTAATGTTAAGTTTTTTGTCTAATTTTTTTAATATCTTTTGAACTGAATCATGCAAATCAAATCCATAACAGGTCTGATTCATATACGGTGGCTTTTGCGCACCGAGGATAGATTTAGGGGTGAATGAGTATAAGGGTTCTGGAAATTTTGGATGACCAAATACCTCAAATGGCGTTGGCGTTCCGCGTCCCACGCTGATGGGCGTACCTTCGAATAAACATAACGATGGATATAGATAAATTGAGTGCATTGTTTTTAAATTCGGCGATGGTGGTATTGGCAATTCGTATAAATCTTGATGCGTGTAGTTTTTGCATTTGATAACTGTTAAATCACATGCTCGCGGTGCATTAATCCATCCCTCGCCATTGAGCATTAAGGCATATTCTCCAATGGTCATGCCATACACGATTGGCACCGGTTGCATGCCAACAAATGAACGACAATGTTTGTCACAGATCGGTCCATCAATATAAAAACCATTAGGGTTTGGGCGATCAAGAATTATGAATGGTTTATTAGTTGCTGCAGCTGCTTCCATGCAGTACTGTAATGTTGAAATATAGGTATAAAATCGCACCCCCACATCCTGAATATCAAATACGAGGATATCAATATCATCTAAATCATTAGGCGATGGTTTTTTATTCTTTCCATACAGTGATATGAGTGGTATTCCTGTTTTCTTATCAACAGAATTTTTTTGATATTCGCCAGCATCTGCCTGTCCGCGAAATCCGTGTTCGGGAGTAAATATTTTTTTTATGGTAAAACCATTTTTTAAGAAGATATCGACTATGTGTTCGTTATCAACGCATCCGGTATGATTAGTGATTATTCCGATTCGTTTGTTCTTTAACAACGGAAAATAGTTACTTGTTTGGGATGCGCCAACTTGTATGCTTCGATTAAATACATCAGCATACGCTGATTGGTGTGAGACTAAGATACATAATCCTAGCATTGCTATCATTTTCATAATGATAATCCTGTCCCATACGAGAATTGGTTTGAAGCAGTTATGGGCAATTTGCCGGTTGGTTTTGCCTTACCGAGAATTACTTCTGCAGCAGAATGTTGCGCATCTGGATCATCTTCATAGGCCATAATGATGGCATCTTCTTTGCCAAATAATGCTAAAGAATAGGGATTGCCAAAGAGAGATAAAATAACTTTCTTGTTAGATTTTTTGAACTGATTTATTAATTGTAATGTTTCTTTGGTAATGCCAAAATTTTTGATGCGTGCAGATTTTTCAATATCAAATAATCCAACGATTATAGTAGAAGCTTTTGCGCAATTATTTACACATTTTTTAACATTTTGATGAGTCATCTTTGCTGGCACGTAATTAATTTTGCCAACATTAGCTTTTCGCAAAACCTGTGAAAACATTGAATCTTTTTCTCCGCCAATTTGCAAAACACACAGGTTTTGTTTCTTCTTTAACGGCAGCATATTATTATTTTTTACCAAGGTGATCGATTCTTTATACAATTTCTTTTTTAATTCCTGAGTTTGCGGCGTATTAATCATTGTTGAGTCTATATCTTCAACGCAGCGTTTTTTGTGCAATCCTAAGTATTCTTTAGCCTGTAAAATTTTTAACACACATGCATCAAGTTCTTTTTGAGAAATTATGCCACGGTTAATAGCATCTTCGAAAGCATCTATTGCTTTGGGTATATCTAAAGAGCATAAAAACAAATCATTTCCAGCAAGAAATGCTTGTAGCTCTACATCACCAGGGACGGCATTTTTTAATGCACCCATATTTAATGCATCGGTAATCACCAGACCCTTAAAACGCATCTGTTGTTTTAATAATTCTGTAATAATTGGGTACGAGACGGTAGAAATGGCATGTGGATCTATCGCAGGTATTCTTAAATGTGCAGGCATGACTGCATCAATTCCCGCATTAATGAGTCTTTGAAACGGATATAATTCAATGCTTTTTAATCGTTCAAATGAATGATCAATGGTTGGTAATGTTATATGCGAATCTTGGTGGGTGTCTCCATGACCAGGAAAATGTTTAGCGCATGCTAATATGCCAGCATTTTGTAGTCCTTGCATATATAAAACCCCATATTTAGCGACACGCTGCGGGTTTTCGCCAAAAGAGCGAGTTCCAATGACCGGATTTGAAGCATTGTTATTGATATCAATTACGGGTGCTAGATTTATGTGTACACCAATGGCTTTGCATTGATTGCCAATCTCATAGCCAAGGTCTTTTATTAACGATTCATTTTGTATGGCGCCTAAGGCAATATTACGTGGAAAACGAATGGCATCATTTAATCGCATTTGGAGTCCCCATTCTAAATCTTGTAATACCAGAAGGGGTGTTGTGCTCAAACATTGATAATGATTCGTAAGATTGATTTGATCTTTGATGGTGCTTCTTCCCAAAAAGAGAATTCCGCCAACATGATATGATTCGATTAGAAATTCAACATATTCATTGGAGCATTGAGGATTTTTCATAGTGCCCATATTTGCAAGAACTTGTTCTTGTGACACCGTGGCGACAAACAATTGTCCAATTTTTTCACGTAAGGACATCTTATTAAGCGTACTCATACTCCAAGAATTGGTAGCACTTAAGAATGAAGGGTCTTTTAACTCGGCAAGCAGGTTAATGGAAAGCATTGTTCCTATTGTTATTATAAGAACATTGAATTTATCTCTTTTCATTCCAGCCCCGACTTTATTTATTGTATAATTGTAATGATTTTAATGTAGCATGAGGGGCTGAGCGATATGAATATAATTAGAAAAATTTGCCAATTGTTTTTAATTGGCGGCTCATTTTTGCAAAGTGCAGGAATAGATTTTTCAGCTTTAGATTCGTTAATGCTCTCTGGTATAAAGGATAAGATTTTTCCTGGCGCAGTCGTGTTGATTAATCACCATGGAAAAAGAATTTATTACAAGCCCTTTGGTCGTTATACCTACGATAAAACTTCACCTAAGATATCGATTGATACCTTATTTGATGTAGCTTCGTTAACTAAAGTACTTGCTACAACTACCTTGGCTATGCAATTGCATGATAAAAACATGCTGGATGTTGAAAAAACGGTAAGTGAATATTTACCTCAATTTAACACCGCTGATAAAGCTAACATTTGTATCAAGCATCTTTTAACCCATACTTCAGGTTTTGTTGATAAACCCTTAAGGAATGTGCGTATAACCGCAAGTGATTTATTACAAGAACTTTTGTCGTATAAACCACGTTTTCAAGTAGGTGATAAATATCAGTATACCTGCTGCAATATGTTGTATATCCAAAAGATAATAGAAAATCTTTTAGGATTGCCGTTTGATGAATGCTTTAACCGCTATATAAAAAATCCCTTAGGTTTAACTGAAACAGGTTTTAATCCAAAAAATAGTAATCGCTGCGCGCCAACACAGTCTCATGGATATAGAGGGAGCATTCAAGGTGTTGTACATGATGATAAAGCATATATATGTAATGGAGTAGCAGGAAATGCAGGATTATTTTCCACCGCGCGCGATCTTGAAAAATTCATGTTAATGATCATGAATGATGGTAAATATATGAAAGATAAAATATCTCATCAATTGATTCGTCCTGAGACCATACGAACGTGGACCTCTAAACAATGTGATTTTAATCGTGGGTTGGGGTGGGAAATAGGACGACATCTATCTTCCCAAGCATTTGGTCATTTTGGTTGGACAGGGGTATCAATCTGGGCGGATCGAGATTTGGATCTATTTGTTATATTACTTACCAATCGCACCTACCCAGATGGCAAAAATCTTGCAATCCGACAATTTAGAATAGATTTCCATGATTTGATAATGAAAATTATATCACAATGAATGTGATTGAATTTCCGAATTTTCTTTTACGTAATATGTTTTATACAATGCGTGAAGAAATGGTACTACAAAAATAAAAACACCATAGACTATCAATGAGCCGATTCGGTCATAATCTGAAAGAATTCTTGGTTTATTTAATATGAGATCAAATAATAGGTGATTAAGAAATACCATCGCCATAAAAATATAAATATTTTTCTTGCAATGTTCGGTAAAAATAGTCAAAAATTTAATTATTCTATCTGTATTCATGATTCTCTTTTTTACTAACGTGATGGTTTATATTATTGATACCAATAGTATAACGCAATTATGTATTTTATAATAAAAATATGGTTAATTAATTGGCAGAATATTTTTTCTAAGTATCCTATTAACGCAATTATGCGTTAATTAAAGGATATTATGAATAAATTAATTGTTATAGCTTTTTTGTTTAGTACGATTTCACTCACATCAGATAAAGAATTAAAATTCACTGGCTTTAAAGATTTTCTTCAGGATGCTAATGCACTAGATTTAACTAAATGTTTTATCTGTCAAAAGCACAATCCCGACACACAAATAATTAATCGTTTCAAGCCGGATGTTCATAGAAAATGTTACGACCCAATTCTGGAGATTGAACCGGCTTATGCTAAAGCAATGAATGACATTTTAAAAAGTCATACCTCCAATACTTACAATTATGATGCGCATAGAAGAGCATTAATAAGATTAGCTTTATATAAAGTTTCTAAAGTAAAAAGCTGTGATTCTTTTGAATTATATATAAAAGAATACGGCAAACCAAAATTAGAAAAAATTTTCTTTAATGGGGTTATATCCGCAACGGGTAAAAAACCATTCGAATCAATTGCAGAATGGGGCGTGCAACAAATGGTTCCAGATCAATTTATCCCACAATGCAATGAAAATATAAATAAAAAATCAGAAGATTTTTTATCGTATGTTTATTCTGTTTTATGGAAATAAATACTTATTAATATCCATTAGATTTGCTTTTTTTAATGAATTTATTGAAAAGAGTGTGAGTTAGTACACTTTTTTCAATAAATATTTATAATCTTCACATGCAATTATTGATTTTACAAAAAAAATAATCATACAGTGTAGGACTATGAAAACACAAAAATCTTTTATCTTGATTAATCTTTTTTCTTTAATTTTTATAGTAGTTAGTTTTTTAAATGCCGAATCTAACGAGGTTGGTCCTTTGAGGAAAAATTGGTTAAGAAAGTTTATAGATGATACACCATATAAACCATGTCAGATAAAGGGTATGATAGGGGAAAAGCCTGGCGAAGTATGTAGTCTTATTGATGATTTGCTATCTCTATCAAAAAATAATGGGAATAGTGGTAGATCTCAATCCAAACGAATGATTCTTTATGGACCCCAGGGCACAGGCAAGTCTTTTACAGCACAAAAAATAGCTGAAGAATCCCAAAGCGCTTTTATATCAATTGATTCGTCTGCAATCGTAAAGAAATTTATAAATGAAGGCGCAGAAACAGTTGAAGAAATTTTTAAAAACGCAATCGAACAGGCTGAGATTGAAAAACGTCCGGTTGTAATTTTCTTCGATGAAATTGATGTAATTGCCAAAAAAAATGATACAGAAATGCGAAGCGAACAAGCAGCAGCAACTACAAGATTGTGGAATTGGCTTGATAAAACAAAAAATAATCCTAATATTTGCTTTATAGCGGCTACTAATTATATAGAAGAATTACATCCAAGCGTCAAGACGCGTTTAGGTAATAATTTAGTTGAGATTAAAAATCCTGATTTGAATGCTAGAAAGCAAATAATTGCTCATTTTTTAAAGCAGCAAAACTGGACTATAACAGATAAATATGCTGAAGAATTGGCTGCGGCTTCCGATGGTTTATGTGAACGTGATTTTGAAATGATTATTAATAACCTTGTACATGAGTGCAAAAAGAATAATTTGAATCTCACATCAAACATGATTATGACTTCAATAAAAAAGGTCAAAGAGTCGTCTCAAATGAGCTTTGAAGAAAAAATGAAATGGTATAAACAGGTGGGAGAAGCTATGCAACCATTTGTAATTATAGTTGGTGTCGTAGTTTCAGTTGGACTCAATGTTGTATATACTATAGGCAAGACAACAAAGGAAATTTCTGATCAAATTAAATAACCACTTGCCCTAAAAAAATTAAATGGAAATATGTTAAGAAAAATTATTTTACTTATATTATGTTGTTTTATGCAAGATGTGAAATCTAATCAAGTTTTCGATGATTTATTTTTTCCTTTGTTTACCGTATTGTTTTGCAAGGTGTATACAAATTCAATAACCGTTAGAATAAAACAAATTAAGCAAGACTTGCTAAAATTATCACGTATAGTTTCTTCAAACACAAAGAATACATCTGAAAGCGAAGAAATTGTCAAAGTATTAAGTGAATTGCAAATGAAGCATGATATGACTGAAAGTTCATTTATAGATATGATGCTTATTCATGTATTTGTTGGTTATTCTTTATGTACTGTGTCATTTATGCTCAATGATAGACGCAATGTTTTTTGTGGATATTTAATGAATACCAATAACATATGGGCACAAATATATAATTTTGCTGTAATGGGTGTCTATTCAGTTACAGCTTATGATTCAATTAGATTAATATTGTTATCTCAGCGTCACAAGCGAGAAATGAATGAATTTGAAATAACTTTAAATAATATGCGGACAGAGAATATATAACAATTTGTAGCCTGGTAAAGATACCAGGCTACTTCTCTTTATTATGTAATAAAATGATTTACATGTTCCATACCAAAGTTTTAAGGACATAGTTTATGATTTGTTAAAACTTGCATGGAGGATTTTCATCAGTAAATATTGTATAAATTCTTTTTTTTAAAGAGTTTATTAATGGGTCATTAATTTTTAGAGTTAGATTTACTAATAAATTAGTATCAACAGTCCTTAGATTTCTATACGCTTCCTTTACTTCAAGCTTATGATCGGGTGCATAGATACCAATTTGCAAATAATCAGGCCAAGATGCTATAAATGAATATCGAAGATCACCGTACAAGAATGCTTGGTACATTTCAGCAAGTAAAAGATACAATTTTGACTCTGAGTTTGATCTAGTTTTATTCGCAAAATGTAGATACACAAGTGCACGATCTCTTAGGATTTTTTTGGTGTTTTTTAATTCAAATAATTTGTTCATGCATTTTGTTATGCGTTTTTGATGTTCCAAATCGTAAAAATTATTAAGTTTAAATTTTTTGCTGTATGGTTCATAAAGATAACATTTTGCAATGCCTTCAGAATTGAATAAAGCGTTATATATTTCAGGTTCAACAAATAGA
Organism: bacterium; assembly: GCA_023428375.1. Classification (GTDB taxonomy): domain Bacteria; phylum Babelota; class Babeliae; order Babelales; family Babelaceae; genus JAEYYR01. The sequence continues at coordinate 150,794 of JAEYYR010000002.1, forward strand.
TCTTTACCTTGTTTTATAAAATCTAACAATTCTGAAATTATATAGGGATTATGACGTGATCCGATAAAAATATAAAAAATTTTTTTTAATTTTGCATTATTCTTTAATGATTCTTCAATATGAAAATCTATAAATAATTGATTTACCATATTGAGTTGTTCGTCCATTATTTCTATAGTCTTTTGAAGCCCATGCCTTTCAATAAAAGCTTTTTTTTCAAATGGTAGGAGCGAAGACCATTCTATATCAAATTGATATTTTTCAGGAATATAATATTCATTAATCAGTGAGTCTATATTATCCATAAACTCATGTTTAATTTTTTCGTTTTCAATGTTACTGATTACAACTTTCATTTCATCATATTTTCCGTCAAATAAAAGCTCAATAAGTTGGAGAGCAAGCTCTTCTGCTGAATCATCAATTGTATTTTTGTATGGCATATACTGTGGATGCGCATCCCAGACAAGAATATTTGTTGAAATACAACAAATTAAAATTATAAAAATAATGTTCACTATGTTTCCTTTTTTAATGTATTAATTTGTTTGATATGGTTTATCATCCACAAAGATTTCAAAGATATTGCCATCAAACTCGATTCGAATCGTTTCCCATTCTTTTCCGATTAATGATTTAATTTTAGATGTAAAATTAATTAATTCTTTAGTGGATATATAAAGGGGATATGGATCGGGTTGATCACCTAAATGACAGTAAATTTTTAATTCGCAATAAGTTAATTTCTCGATAGTAATTGTATTGAATGATAATTCTGTATAGTTATTATTATTTAAATCATTTAAAAATTTATCATATACTTCATATATTATTCCTTCTCTGATCAGTAGATAAACAGTTTCCATTATGGGATTATTATAGTTAAAGTTATTAAATTGCTTTTTCTGTAATTTTAAAAATGCAAGTACCATATTATCAGTTCATTGATTTAATTTGTGGATAGTAACTGTCGACATTTTTGGTATTTAATATTATGGATAATTCTATAATAAAATTATACTGTGTTTGCAGTTCTAATATGTATTTATTTTTCAACAAAAAGGTATTGGATTTATAGTCCCCTTTTTCTAAGCATTCCAGTATTACATCAATAATTTTAGAATGATCCCATAAGTCTGGAAATAATGAAGTCATTGGTTTTTTTGAATTTCCACAGTTCACTTCGGCAATACTTACGCCACAATTAAAAGTCTTTATTTTGGTCACGGTATAACAAAAGCAGGGTCCATGTAAGTGATGGCAGCCAGTGATTTTTTTCGTGTTTCTGTTCACATGACCATGCATCACGTGATGTGCTATATCAACTGTTAGTTTAAGTCCAAGCTCTTTGACCTTTGGATGATTATTAAATCTTTCCACATCGGCTTTATAGAGAAAAAAATCTTTTGCTTCGCAGAAGCAGAATTGGCATTCTTCTTCATTTTTTTTATCTTTCTCCGCAGCTTTTTCTGCTGCGACTGCTGATGCTGACGTAAAACGCGACAGTTTTTCAAGTTCATCATCTAGGTATGTAACTATATAGCCTGGCATAGGTGCTGCTAAAACAGATTTATCCAATAATAAGGGATCAAATTTAGACAAAGAGTTTTCTGCTGCACGTGCTCTTTCTAGCGTAGCTTCTTCAAGCGGAAATAATTTTAGTAGATCGGGTAAATATGTCGCTGCTGCATAGCGCACGTCTCCTTCAAGATTCTTACATTGAACCTCTGCAAGGGTGCTAAATAGTTTTGCTTCTAACGGTGAATCTACAATATTTGCATATTTTAAGTAGCGAATAATTTGATCTTTTAAATGAGCTTTTTTAGTGGGTACTCTAATGCTCAAAGCTCTATTGATTCCATTACTAATGCGATCATAGTCAATTCCTGCGTGATTGCCACGTACAAAATCTTTTAACTGTGGCAAGCCTGCATAACATTTTGCAATGCCATGTTCGTTGAATATGGCAGAATATGCAACGGGATTAGTATTTTTTTGTACGGCTACAACTTCTAATAACGAAGCCATACTATTTTTATGTTGAATAGAATCTACAAATGAATACAGTACCGTATTAATACTCGGTTCAGTCTCTAAATGTTGCGCAATGTTAAACTCTTTACGCAACTGTTGTACCGTTTCATGCCTGAATTCAAGCATTTGAGTTATTGGCTTAATTCCTTTTTCTTCTATGAGTTTAACTTTCTCATGCGCCTGTAGTTCTGCCCAAGCAGGGTCAAAAGAATATTTTTTAGGGATTAAGTATTCATCAAAAACGGTGGAGAATAGTTGATTTTTAACAGTTACTAATTGTTGATAGTGCGCATGATTTTGAAGTGTTTCAACATAGCTGGTGCAGGCTTCATATTCTCCCTTAGAAAAATGCTGACAAAGTCTATTCACCTGATTATTGAAGGTATTGCTTGCAGCTTTTTCAACTAAGGTGGTGAGTGGCTGATAGCTCGTTGCCTGACGGGATACACTGCTATTCACTACCGATTCTACTGTGGCTTGCAATTGTTGTATTTCAGCGATTAGAGTTAATGTTGCTTCGTTTGCCTGCATGGATGCAATAGTTGTATTGGTATGTAATTCATTGATAAATTCCAGTACCGATGTTTCTATGGCAGGGTTTAAATCTTGCACATTTATTTGTCCTGTCTTAGCATCACACAATTGTTCCAGTATTGGTTGATATTTCACATCAAGGTTTGGAAATGGTGTAACATAACGGGACAATTTTAGGATTGAGCTACGAGAGATTATGCGTTCATGAAAATTAGATGAGTTTATATAAGCCAAGTTTATTTGGATTTGATTCAATCCATTTAACGTTTCTGCGCATAATGCCGGAGTCGTTTTTATTTGCGTAATTACGGCATTTCTTTTCTCAAGAATCTCCGTTTTATTAATATATTGTGTATGGGGTTTAATTTCCTGGAGGTACGGAGCCTCATGTTGCAGATGCTTGAGAATATGGGCGGCTTGTCTCTTTAAAGGACCATTTTTTAAATTACCTATAAAATCATGAGCATGATCGAATTTTCCCTCAGCTGCTTCCTGATACATTTGATAAAACGATCGGTTAACATCATTCCAATATTCCTGATGTTTCATCGCATAGTCAGGTTGGAATTTGCTGGTAATCTTATGCCAATAATCGACACCACCTGTACTGTTTGGATAAGCTAATTCTTGCTGCAGTATGGTATTAAATTTCTCATGTGCTGTTGCAGCTTCTTCTAGTGCATGAGTATAATTTTGAAATATGTACTGACCGCCGTCTTTAACTGCCAGTTCTTGTAATTGGGAATTTTCAGTAAATTCTTTAATGCCATGCGCAGCTATTTTAGTTGCAGCATTTATATCAGGATTGAGTAGTATATTTTTAGTCACTGGATCATAATAACAATCAAGTAACTGTAAAGTAGTATCAGCAATCGTACGGTCTGCGTAACCAAATATTGGCGTATCATGGGCAAGTCGAGCTAATTCTAATCGAGCGGGAAAATATATTTTAAAATCCGTGTGTGCGCAGGCAATCCAAAGTCTAACAATTGAATCATAATGCAATAAATAGCTGTGTCTTAATGACTGATTGCTTGCAATCGTGCGGCACAAATCATAATTAGCGAGTATTCGAAATTCTGCGCCGGGAGAAAGAACATCATTGGTATTATAGCGTCTTAAAACCTCATAGGTATACCCGAAAGTATTATTGGATGATATTGGTTTTGAAATTATATGAAATGAAGGTGAAAAATCAATTTGGTGAGGCAATCTTAATGTTGGATTTATAGCGGGATATACCATACTATTAAATCCTTTAGTTATAGAATGTTTATCAAGACCATAAAGCAGTCTATATGTTTCTTGATATCTTTGTGAAAAGTCTATATTGCAATCGACTATTGGCTTTATTTGAGCTAACTGCTCAAGCCGTTGCAGCGCCAAAAGTTCTTGTGCTTTGAGAGCCCGTTGTTTTTCTAATTGAAGTAATAGTGGAGTCACCGTTTGTATTACTGACCAAGCTTCAATAATGAAATCCATTAGAGGTATTATAAGGGGATTTGCTGCGCTATTAATAGAAAATAAAAACAATATAAACAGTGCGTAGAGACGTTTTCTGGAATGGTTCATTATTGATATCCCTGTAAAAATGAGTAAGATTATACACAATTTTTTGGAAATCACTAATGATCGTTCATATGCGAATATTTTTTCTGTTATGTATATTTAATTGTATTGTTACGCATGCGCATGAAATTGTCAGAGATTATTCATGGAAAAAATCATGGATACATTTTTTTCTTCGCAATACAGATAGGCGCGCAAATGGGCAAGTTTCGCAGAGTATATACCGTTTACTTGAACAAATAAAAATGCACCATAATCAACGTTCAACTAAAATTTTGCTCTATGGTCCTCCCGGCAACGGTAAAACTACTATAGCTCATAATTTTGCTGAAGAATTAAATGCAGAAATTATTGTTTTAAAGGGTTCATTAATTGTTGGTTCGTATATTAATCAAGGTGCTACAACTTTACAAAAAATATTTGAAGAAATTCGTGAAAAATTAGATTCTTCGAATATACCCGTGGTTCTCTTTATTGATGAGATCGATCAAATTGCACGCAAAAGCACTTTAGAAATTAGATCAGAGCATGATTCTGCGATTCATACACTGTGGCTATTATTGGATGATTTAAAATATGAAAGAAATTTTGTATTTATTGGTGCTACTAATTCATTTCCAATACTAGATCCCGCCTTCGTTGATAGATTCGGGTCGAATTGTATTGAAGTTGACAATCCTGATAATGAAAAGCGAAAAGAATTATTAATTCAATTTTTTCACAATTATAATTATTCATTACCTGAAGATCTAAAAAACGCTCTCGCATCTAGCGCAAAAGGGTTGAGTATTAGAAGCTTGGAAAATTTAGTTATAGCTTGTTTTGAACAGTCTAAACATCAAGAATCAATTATTTCTGACACGATGATTTGGGAAGAATTGCATCGATTGAAGAAAAGAAATGATCTTATTGAAAATGCTAGCACAAGTATGCTTGAACATTGGCAGATTTTGTCACACAAATCGAGTGTTTTGGCTACCATACTTGGATCGATTATTAGTTTTGTCTATTTGACCGAAAAAACAATCACGTATTTACACAACAAAGGAATGTTATGAAAATAACTCAGTATATTTTGCTCCTTAATTTCTTTGCTTTGCAGGCAGAGATTAAGGTAGTTAAGCATGTTGAACCCACTTTTGCCGAAAAGTATTTGTGGAAAAAGTCTCAACCATTGCCAGCTCCGGAATGTCGCATATCCGGAATGGCAGGGGCTCAATCCATGGAAGCATGCATTATTGCAAAAAAATTACTCGAGTTGAAATCAAATACTACTCCTGAAAGTGAAAAAAAATCGCAAAGGATTTTGTTTAATGGTCCTCCTGGAATCGGCAAAACGACCTTATTCAATACTTTGGCAAAAGAAACTGGTTGTGAATTGGAATATATTAAAGGCTCAACGATTGTGGGTCAATTTGTTGGACAGGGAGCACAAGCAATCGAAACGATTTTTAATCAAGCTAAAGAACTGACTAAAGATCAGAATAATGTGGTAATAATATTTATTGATGAAATTGATCAAATAGGTAAAGCAAATAAAACCGAAATGCGCAGCGAACACGACTCTGCGATGCGTACGTTGTGGTTAAATATTGATGAAATCAAAGATAATCCATACATATGGGTTGTTGGCGCTACAAATGAAATGCACAATGTTCATGAAACGCTCTTAAGTAGATTTACCAAAAAAATAGAGGGCAAAAAGATTGATTTGCCAACGCGAAAAGAATTTATAAAAGATTCACTTAAGAATAGATCGTATGAAATTTTAGAGGTGGATTTAAACGCAAGTGCAAAAGAAGCAGATGGATTAAATTTTAGGGATATTGAAAATATAATAAATAATACAATTGATATTCAAAAACATATTGGCTCTGAACTTGATTCAAAAATATTAATTGATCAAATAAAAACAGAAAAGGCATTGATCGCAGAACTTAAAAATAAAAAAGATGCAGAAGGGGAAAACAAAAATGCTGAGGGGGCAACAGATCGCTGGTTATCAAGATTTGCTAAATTTGGTTTCGGTTGTATGGGTACAGCAGCGATAATTCCTTATGTTAAGGATGCTTTTAACGCTATTAATGATGCAAGAAAAAACATTCCACCTATTCTATAAGGTGTTATTTTGTGAAAATAATATTCTATATTTTATTCTTTTTACAAGTTCAATGCATTGCAAATCAAGCATTTAGCTTAGTAATACCAACTGTTTTTTTTGTTTATTTGGATCGCCTTAATAATCTCGTTACTAAAAACGATTTTAATAAATTTAAATCTGATTTAATAAACCAATTAAAAAATAATAAAGATTTGGATTCTTTAAACTTCGCATGTGAATTGGTAGATAAGAAGCAGGAAGTTGTTCAAAAGTACGATAAAATTATTGATGGTCTTACGATTTCTTCAATTATTTTATATTTGCTTAATAAAAAAACATTCAATTTGACTCAATATGCTAAATCTTTAAACACTAGCTTAAATATAACTTCTTGCATTTTGATTTGGATAGCTTTTTTTCGATGTATTCATAAAGAATATTTATCAAATCTTATAAAAACGGAAAAAAACGTCTCTCATGAACTTTAATAAAACCATTTTTACGATTTTTTTATTTATCGCTCAATCTATCAGTGCGCATCCGTTTGTCGATGATTATGTGTTATTAATGTTTAATATATGTTTTGATAACTGGTTATCAAATCGCATGATGATTGATAAAATTTATAAAAAAGTTCACGTGAATGATAAGACGGTGGATGCAATAGATAAAAAATTACATTATCAAACATTATTTGATAGAGATATTTATTTAGGATTCGATTGTCTGTGTTTTATGACTGCACTTATTAGCTATAGATTCTACTTGGAATTGGAATGGCAAGGTCATGTTAAGAATGGGTATATTACTCAAATTAGCACAGCCTTTCATTGTTACAAGGCATTAGTCTATGCAGCACATATTATAGTTTGCATCAAAACTGGCTATTTAGTGTATAGGACGTTTCCGGTTTTCAAGAATTTAAAAGAAAAAATATTTTCTCGTAAAAATAATGTAAAAGTGTTTACAGATCATTAATTATGCCAATAAAAAAAGGGCGGATATCATCCGCCCTTTAATTGTATTCATTATTTTTTTGAATTAATGCGCTTATTGAATTGATATAACTCTCGCGCAACCGAATCTAAAATAGTGCCATCATTGGTGGACTCAGAAATTTTTGAACCACACGATTCTATTTCAAAGGTATTCGGTAGTAATGATCGTGCTACCTCGTGTTGGTACCAAATATATGGTTGGTTTGAAATGCAGAGCACGCTTCCTGCTTTTGGCTCAGACTTCATCCAAAGTTCAACCGTATCTGCTGTATTTGCACGGCTACCATCGGCATGATTTGGTGCGCTATAATATTCTATTTCAATACCCATATCTTTAAGTTCAGAATTTTCTACCAATTCTTTCATGATGGTATATTCTGTGTGCTTTTCATCTTCAGAAACTTCTCTGCCAAATAATTCGCTTAATTTTGCAGCTGATTCGAATTCTTTATTAGCAGGTCTTTCAGAGCCTAATACAATAATCTTTTTTGTTTTAATGCCATCTTTTAAAAGCTCAATAAGATATTCAAGTCTTTGTTTGATGCGAGCAGCAAGTGCTCCAAACAATACGATATAGTCATATTCTTCTTGAGCGGGAGAAATTTCATCAAGATAATCCAAGTCTTTTAACGCTTGGCGAATCGCATCATGATTTTTAGCATCTGCGTTATCAATATCCCAACGTTCGGTACCCGGCTTGCGAAGATACTTTTTTTGAGTTTGGTCGACCAAGAATTGCAAATCGCCATCTTTGATGTTGGTCACTTCTAATAACTTTTTGAACTGCGTGGTCGGTTTGAGCGAATTATCTACTAATGAATGCGCTGAAATGATGGTGGATACAGCAAATAATGCGTTTAGTAATGTAAACATATTTAAATCCTGCAAATTATGATAGATTAAAATTTGAGTTATTATATCATGTCTTTATTTAAATTACATAACCCATTTGCCCCCGGTGGTGATCAACCACAAGCAATTGAACAATTAGTGAAAGACCGTCCCGGTGTTTCAACGTTGCTTGGTGTTACCGGATCCGGCAAGACATACACGATCGCCAATGTGATAGCACAGCAAAACAAGCCAGTGTTGATATTGTCTCCAAACAAGACATTAGCAGCGCAGTTGTATGAAGAGTTTTGTCTGTTTTTCCCTGAAAATAAGGTGTGTTATTTTGTCAGCTACTATGACTACTATCAACCAGAGTCATATTTGCCTGCACAGGATATGTATATTCCCAAAGAAACTAAAGTAAATAGTGAGATTGAACGATTACGTATCGAAGCAACCGCTTCATTAATCAACAGACCCGATACTATTGTTATCGCCTCTGTATCATGTATTTATTCTCTTGGTAATCCATCAGATTATAAAAATTTAGCCTTTTCGCTGCAAGTGGGACAAGAAATATCTCGTGCAGATTTATTAAGACAACTTATCTTTATTCAATACGTGCGTAATGATATTGAAAGAACTCCAGGTACTATCCAAGTCTTGGGTTCAGCTATTGATGTCAATTTGCCATACCAAAAAGAGCGTTTACGTATTGAGCTTTTTGGTAATACTATTGAGCGATTAAGCTGGTATTCAAAGCATGATAATCGATTAATTAAAGAACTTGATAACGTTTTAATATTTCCTGCCAAGCACTTTGTAACTACCGAAGAAAAAAAGCAGTCAGCGATTGCAAGCATAACCACTGAGTTGGAAGAAGTGTTGCCAACGATGCATAATCCATTGTATCGTGAACGTCTTAAAACACGCGTACTGCATGATGTGGAACTTTTAAAAGAGCGTGGTTTTTGTCCAGGTATTGAAAACTATTCGGTCCATTTTGATGGTCGTCATCCTGGTGAAGCACCACATGCCCTCTTTGATTTCTTTGGGGATGATTTCTTGATGGTTATTGATGAGTCTCACATTGCAATCCCGCAGTTGCGTGGTATGTACGCTGGCGATAGAGCTCGTAAGCAATCATTGATAGAATTTGGTTTCCGTTTGCCTTCAGCATTAGACAACCGTCCATTACAATTTGCTGAAATTGAACGTTATTTTAAAGATGTTATTTTCGTATCGGCAACACCGGGCGAATATGAATTAGAAAAATCCTCTGCGATCGTAGAACAGATTATTCGTCCTACTGGTCTTGTCGATCCAATTATTGAAATCCGTCAGCGCGAAGGTCAGGTTCAGTATCTCATTGAACAGATTAAAGCCACAACGGATAAAGGATTCCGTACCTTAGTCACGGTTTTGACCAAAAAGCTTGCTGAAGAATTGGCGCGTTATCTTGAAGAGCGCCAGATCAAAGTATGTTATTTACACCATGATTTGAAAACGCCGCAACGAACTGAATTGTTACACAAGTTGCGTATCGGTGTTTTTGATTGCTTAGTTGGTGTGAACTTGCTTCGTGAAGGGTTAGATCTTCCAGAGGTTGCATTAATGGCCATTATGGATGCTGACGTAGAAAGTTTCTTGCGAGATAAGCGTTCGTTGATCCAGATTATTGGTCGTGCAGCGCGTAACAGTGAATCTCGCGTTATCATGTTTGCTGATAAGGTTACTCGCTCAATGAAAGAGGCGATTGATGAAACTGCGCGACGTCGTGCAATACAGCAAAAATTCAACGAAGAACATGGCATTATACCATTGACGGTAAAACGTGATGTTACTAAGTCAATCTCCAATATTCAAAAAGCAATTGCTGCAGCAAGTAAATCTAAGAGCAAGAAAAAAGAAGTTATTTCTGAAGATGTTGCAACACGACTTGCAGAGCTTGAACGCTTGATGGAAGAAGCAGCAGAAAAACTCGACTTTGAACAAGCTATTGCACTCCGCGATGAGTGGATGAAGTTGCGCGGCAACCAATAATTATGCAAGCTTGTAGAAGTTAGAGGTTTATCATGAGTGCTCGTTTGTTTGCGTTTACGGATTCTATAGGAATTCATAGCTTTGGTGTCATTTTAGCAATCGGCTTTCTCTTTTTTAGTTGGTTATTCAAAAAAGATTCCCGTTTTTTACGTTACCTTCCTGGTAACCGTTCAGACATTCTCTTGTTGGGCGGCATTCTTGCTGTTTTAATCGGTGGACGTTTTATATATTGGCTCAGTGAATGGGAAGGCGAACGTCATTTTACCGATTTATTTACCTGGTGGGACGGTGGATTTTCTGTAATGGGTTCTACGTTAGCTATCATGATTTTTGTCGCAAGTTTCATACGATATTATCGATTGCCAATTTTAGGTATGTGTGATTATGTTGCAACGTATGTTCCCATAATTCATTCGTTTGGACGTGTGGGTTGTTTTTTTGCAGGATGTTGTTTTGGGATAGAATACAGCGGTTTAGGATCTATTACATACACCGATCCTTATTGCGGCGCTCCATTATATATTTCATTATTTCCTGTACAATTACTCAGTAGTTTTTGGTATGCCCTATTATTCCTTTTTTTATTTTTTGGTTATAAAAAATCCTGGTTCAAACCGGGTCAAGCTGCATTAATCTATATTATTGCCTCATCTTTTGAGCGCTTTATGCTCGACTTTATTCGTGGTGACCGCATACTAGGTTATGGCGTTGTTTCATTTAATCAGTGGATCGCTTTCACCATATTTATGTTTGGAATTTCTTGTTACCTATTTTTGTTCTTTTGGCGTAAACGTCATCTATGAATATTTTCGCTCTCATCAAATCTAAGTTACGCATTGAAGACCTTGTGCAAGAGTATGTTACTCTGAAACGCTTTGGTCATTATTTAAAAGGTGCTTGTCCTTTTCATCATGAAAAAACACCGTCATTTACAGTAAGTCCGGACAAGGCCATATTTTACTGTTTTGGTTGCCAGGCTGGCGGGGATGCAATTGCGTTTTTTGCACAAATTGAACGAATTTCTCAACTTGAAGCAGCACGAGAACTTGCAAAGCGCTTTGGCATAGAAATTCCTGAAGACGCATCATTTGATCAACAAGCGCAGGATGAAGCTGATCGCTATTTACAAGTTTGTGCACTCACCAGCGAATGGTGCAGAGAGCAGTATAAACGTAGTTCGCCCGTTCAAGCATATTTAATGCAACGCGGAATTTCTGCAAAAACAATCGATGAATTTGCTATTGGATTCTTTCCGTCCCAAACTCAGCAATTGATAGCTAATGGGTATGCCAAAGGATTAGTAGCTAAAGATTTAGTTGACGCGCAGATTGTCTTTGACGGAAAGCATGGCATGTATTCGCCATTTGAAGATCGCATCATGTTTCCCATTTGCGATATCATGGGACGAGTTGTTGGATTTGGTGGACGTGTTTTCAAGTCCGAAGATCCGCGAGTAAAATATTACAACTCTCATGAACATGCATTGTTTAATAAAAGAGGTCTGTTGTATGGCCTTGATAAAGCTAAAAAAACAATGCAAAAAAATGACCGTGCAATTTTAGTTGAAGGTTATGTTGACTGCATTATGATGCACCAAGCAGGCTATACTGAGGCGGTTGCAACACTCGGTACTTCCTGTACGCTTGAACATTTACAACAGTTGAGCCGATTTGTCTCTAATGTTTTTATCATGTATGATGGCGATTCTGCAGGTAGTCAGGCGATGTTGAGACTTGCTGAAATGTGCTGGCAAACGTCACTCAATATGTATGTGATGCAAGTGCCGCAAGGTGAAGATCCTGCATCATTCATCGCAAAAGCGGGAGATGTTAAAAATCTCTTACAGCAAGCGCAAGGTATTTTTGAATATTGTTTACAGCAACAAAGAGTAGCACTGACTAATGCAACTTTTTCTGAGCGACTGGAATTAATAAAACATGGATTAAGTTTGGTCTCTCGGGTGAACGATCCAATTAAACGTGAACTTTTAATGGCGCAAGCAAGTGAAGTGTTTACAATCCCATTATCGGCTGTGCGGCAAGAGGTCTCGGTTTTAAAATCGTCCGAGGGTCGTGCCCAAAAGCAGAAAATTACAGAAGTAGCGGCTCAAAAAAATACTTTATTTGAAATAAGGGATTTAGAAAAAAGATTAATTTGTGGTATACTCTTTGGTGAAATTGAGTTAGATCAAACGGAACTTGAAGCTCTCAAGCAGATCATAGGCCCAGAATTAGGGCAGCTAATTATACGATTATTAATGCTGAGAAAGAAAGAACCGCTCTCATTTCAAGATTTTTTTGATACATTAAAAGAAGAAGAGAAAGTATTAGTGAGCAGGCTTACCATTGACTATCAGCCCCTGGCTGAGACCGAAAAAGCACCATTACTTATGCAATTTAGAAAAAAACAGTGGAAATTAATGCTGCATGAGATAAAAGCTCAGTTGGCAGTCGCACAGGCTGCGCAAGACAAAGCTAAAATTAATGCGCTGCTTGATCAATTACAGAAATTTCAAAAATCTATGCAACTTGGGGGACTTCAGTGATACTTAAAACAAAAAAAAGTTCTGCAAAACAAGATGCTTCTAAGACAAAAGTTACGCCTAAAAAAGGTCGTGGCATTGATTTAAAGGAAGAACTTGTCGATGCTTTAGTCGATAAAGGTCGCATCAATGGTGTTATAACCTATGAAGAGGTTATGGACTTTGGTGAACAACATCATCTTAATGAAGTTGAAATGAATGACTTGATGCGTCTCTTTGAAAAAGAGAACATTGAAATGGTCATGCATGATGAACTCGAAGGTGCTGCTGAAGTTGGTGACTTTGAAGCTGAAGAAAAATCTCCATTATTATACAAATCTCATTTAGTTGATAGTTCATTAGAATTCGATACCGAAGAAGAAATGGAAGGCGACTCTGAGGAAGATGAGGATGAAGATCAGGATCTAGTAAAAGATACTGGTGATGCATCTTACATGCCCGATGGTGTTAAGCTCTATCTGCGTGATATTGGTAAATTTCCTCTATTAAATAAGAAAACAGAAACAGTAATTTCTGATCAGATTGCTCAAAGTAAGCACGACAGCATCGAAGCTATATCAAAGTTCCCTTTTATTCATAAAGAACTTGTAGCGATTGGTGATAAAATTTCTCGTAATGCTTTAGCGATTAAAGATATTATTCAGTTTCAAGAATTTACCGAAGAGAATTTGCCTAAGTTTGAAGAAGAAAAAGACGCTTTCTTAAAAACTATTAATGAGATTCGCGACTTAATTCAAAACGAGCAAAAAATTTATTATAGCTATCGTGGCAAATTAGATTCTGATCAAGCAAAAAAAGAGATGCTTGAGCGTGTAGCGGTAAATAAAGAAGAAATTAGCAAGACTATCCAAACCATTCGTTTGTCGAATAAGTTAATAAAAAAACTTGGCAAACGTATTGAAAAGAATTTAGCTAAAATTGAAGAACGTCAGCAATTTATCGACGAAGCTGAATCATCACTTGCGGAAATGCAAAAACAAAAAAGCATTGATGCAGAAGAACAAGCGATGATTGAAGAAATGGATCGTCAAGTCCGTAGCGCTCACAAAGCTATCAAGAAACTTGAAGCTGAAATGGGTCTACCACTCAATGCGATTTATCATTACTACAATCAGTTGAAAGATGGTCAACGTCGCGATAAAGAAGCAAAAGACGATCTTGCACGTGCAAACATGCGTTTAGTAGTTAACATTGCTAAAAAGTATGTGAACCGTGGACTTCACTTCTTAGATTTGATACAAGAAGGTAACATCGGTTTGATGAAAGCCGTTGAGAAGTTTGAATTTGAACGTGGTTATAAATTTTCTACCTATGCAACCTGGTGGATTCGTCAAGCGATCAATCGTGCAATAGCCGATCAATCACGTACGATCCGTGTTCCGGTTCATATGGTTGAAACATTGAACAAGATTAATAAAACCAAGCGTACCTATTTGCAAGAACATGGTCGTGAACCGACATATGCTGAACTTGCAGCAGAAGTTAATGTTGACGAGAAAAAGATCAAAAACATTTTGAAAATTTCTCGCGATCCAATTTCTCTTGATACACCGCTTGGTCCTGATAGCGAAGACGCATTCATGAAAGATTTCATTGCCAATGAAAATGAACTTTCACCATCGGATGCAGTAGCTGGCAGTGATTTAAAGGAACGTGTGCGCGAAGTCCTCAAAACTTTAACGCCTAGAGAGGAAAAAGTCCTCAAAATGCGATTTGGTATTGACGTGGCGGCAGAACATACGTTAGAGGAAGTAGGTAAGGACTTTGGCGTTACGAGGGAGCGAGTACGTCAAATTGAAGTGAAAGCTTTAAGAAAGCTTAGACATCCATCTCGAGCGAAGAAGTTGCAAACCTTCTTTGAAAAAGAGTATGAGTTTAAGCCGGAAGATACGCTCGAAGACGAAGGTACAGAAGGTGAAGAATAAATGGAACCGTTAGGCGATAGTAGTTTATTAACGAATGGTCTATTGTTTTTTATATCGTTAGGTTTTTGTGCTCTGCTCTCTTTTTTGGAGACAAGTATAACCGCGTTACGATTATTTAAATTGAAAGAAATGTCACATACAGCAGGGAGATACCAGGAGCTGTTTCAATCATTGGAAAAAAATCCAAACCGATTGTTAAACACGATCTTGATCGCTGGTAACCTTGCTGATGTTACAGCAGCAACATTTGGTTCCATGACAACTGAGATACTTTTTGCTCAGTTGCCTGGAACCATCGGTTTTTCTCTGGGTATATTCTTGGTAACGGCTACGTTACTCATTTTTGGTGAAATTTTGCCAAAAAACGTTGCCAAAGTGTATGGTGAAAGATTGTTTGGATCTACGTTGTGGATCACCAATATTTTCTTCTATGCACTCTATCCATTTACTACATTACTCATCGGTATAGCTGATTATATTATGTATAGTTTTGCTGGTCAGCAACCTGAACATGCAGAATATATTACCTCAGAAAAAGAGATCCAATTTCTTATTGATTACATTAATGAAAAAGGATTGATTGAACCAGATAAAACATCCATGTTAAAAAGTATCTTTGAGTTGGGTACCACCCAAGTTAAAGAGATCATGGTTCCTGGTCCATCAGTAATTTCTATCAGCGCTCAATTAACTTTAAAAGAAGCGCTCGCATTTTTCACGAAATATCAGTTTTCACGTTTTCCGGTCTACGAAGGTGCGCCAGACAACGTTATTGGTATGCTTCATTTAAAAGATGTGTTTATGGTTGTTTCTAAAGATGAAGAAAAATCGGTCAAAGATATCTTGCGACCAATTCTCTTTATTCCAGAAAATCTTAAAGTGAACCAATTGCTTCGTGAATTTAAAGCACAGCATATGCACATTGCTATTGTAATCAATGAGTTTGGTAGTAACGTTGGCTTGGTAACGCTTGAAGACGTACTCGAAGAAATCGTTGGTGAAATTCGGGATGAATATGAAGCAGTAACTGAAAAAATTATACCGCTTAAAAATGGTGGTTGGTTAGTTGATGCAAGTATTGAATTAGAACAACTCAGTAAATTATTGAATATATATTTTGAACGTGAAGCGGCTTTCACCCTCGGTGGGTTTTTGACTGAACGTGTTCAGCATTTGCCAAAAAAAGGTGAACGAATTCCGTACAAGAATTATATATTCCAAATACAACAAGCATCTGCAAAGCGTGTATTTCAAGTATTAGTGTTTGAAGCAAATTCACAAGCACCAATCGAAAACATTGACAGCTAATTGTTTGAATAGATAGGCTTCCTCAAAAGGGAGCTTATGAAAAAATATATAGCGCTGTTATTATCGTGTTTGGTTTTTGTTTCTCAACTAGACTGTAATACCTTAGAGCCAATTGATCCCCAGGATCAATTGCCATTCATTATGGCAAATTGCTTTGCTCAAATTTTAATGCACGGATTAACCGCTGCTCAAGCAAATAATAATAAAGAATTACGTGTACAAGAATTATCCAAAGCTATCCATTGCTTTGCACAATTTCTTGTACAATTTTTTAATACGCCAAAACGATCTTGTTTAGATATGTACTCATCAATGCACATTATGAGAGAATGCTGTCACGATGAAGTATTCATGCACAAGTTATCTGAATGTTTTAATACAGAGCTAGAATCTATTTTTGATGCAATGATATCACATGCTGATGAGCATGCATTAATAGAGTCTTTGCATTTTGATACGTAACTTGTTTAACAGCATCGTCATACGTCAACCATACATAATCAATATGTTCTCGTGATAAGGTAACGTGAGTTTTTTTGGATTCTGCAGTAAAAAATATTACGGTTTTTTTAATTAAATTGCCGGTACGATCTCTAAATTGATACCCCAGTGATTGTTCAAAGCCTTGATCCAAGGTAATATCAAGACCAGTTTCTTCTCGCGTTTCACGAATCGCTGCTTCTTGCGGTGTTTCATCACCTTCTAAATGTCCTTTTGGAAGATCCCAATGGCCTGAAAGATAATGCAATAACAAATAATGTGGTGTGCCATGTGCATCAATATTATAAACAACTGCCCCGCCGGAAATTTCATGTTTCATGTGCATGCCTTAATTCAAGAAAAATAATTTGTATGGAGCTTTTGTATAGGTATACCAATAAATAATTGCCCATACACCAACAAGCGGTAAAACCCATATCCATAATAACCAAGAATGGGCTTTAAACAATAGATTGAGCGCAGAGATCCCATGTATGAGATATAAAATCGAATAATAGGATGCAAAAAATCCAATGAGCGTACCTACTGCATGCAGGGTGATCAACGATATATCCCGTACTAATCGCTTTCCATACAGCGTAAAATTGTGATAGCGCACCAAAAACCAAATAAACAATACTGTTTTAACGCCTTCGGCTATCACTGTTGCAAGAAGAATTCCATAAATACCAAAATATCGTATAAAAATTAAATTCAACAATGTATTCAATGCCGTAGTTGCGACGGTACAATAGGTTGGCAACACCGTATCATGCACTGAATAAAAAAATGAAACTAAGAGTTTATTGATCGAATAAAAGAACAAAGCTGAAACATGTATAGAAAGTAAGGTTGCAGCAATTGCAATTTTATCGCTCGGAAATTGTTCTGACAATAATAAAGTATTTAATCCTGCATAAGAAAATGCCATCATAATAACAGTACAAGGTAAGCTTACCCACCACGTGAGTTTTAATGCTTCATATAACACAAATGAAAGTCTGTTGGGTGCATAATTTGCAATACGACTGACATGGGTAAGAAATATTATCGAAAATCCTTGTGCAAACATAGCAAGTGGAAAACGAACAAATGCAGAAGAATAATAAATTAATACGACAGAACCTTCAGGCAAAAACGAGCTTATCGTTTGATCAATGTACAAATTAATTTCTACGGCACCGAGCGTAATTATGCATGGCAAAAACTTAGCAAAAACTTCATAGGTGTATCGAATGCTTTCTGCATTGGGCATTTTAAAGCTAAATCCCTCTATGCGATAAGCTATATAATGTACCAAGAGTGTAATGACTGAAAAAAATAGATAACTGTATGCCAGGGTTTCAACCGAGAAATTATAGTAATAACACCACACTAACGAAATGATATAACCGACATTCAACAGAAATGGTAACAGTGCTGGTAATAAAAAGCGGTTTTTAATTTGTAGGCTACAGGCAAATATTGATATGCCTGAAATGCTAATAATAAACCAGGACATTATGCGAACTAACGTAATGGTTTGCGGAATAAGTTCGTTACTATTTTCTCGTAAAAACCAACCAGGGACCGAAAGATATACGACCGTCGGAGCTGCAAAACTAATTAAAGCACAAATGGCTGCAATGAGAGTTAAAAACGAAACGAGCACCAAAGTTATGGTACGACTGACATTGTCTTTACCATTATCTTTATACGCTGATGCCAGCGTAGGAATTAATGCAGCGCTTAATGCGCCTTCACCGAAAATTTTTCGTAATGAATTGGGAATTTTAAAAGCAACAACAAACGCTTCACCTGCAGGAGTAACCCCTAAAAAGCGTGCCATTAATAATTCTCTAAAAAGACCTAAAACACGACTTGCTATCGTTGCAAGACTTAAATAAATTGTTTGCTTGCGTAGTGAACTTCGCGTTAGCGTTCGAGACATAGCGATCCTGATTTTAAGGAAATGCAGCGATCCATTTTACGTGCAAGTGCATCATCATGGGTGCTAATTATGAGTCCAACATTTTCCTGCGCATGAAATTCAAGAAGCAGGTCGATTATAGTTTGTCCAGTATGTGGATCAAGATGAGAAGTTGGTTCATCTGCAAGTAAAAACTGAGGACGATTTAATAATGCGCGAACAATGGCAACGCGTTGCTGTTCTCCACCCGATAATACAATAGGCCGTTCATCTGCTTTATGTGCTAAGCCCACGCGATGTAATAATTGTATGGCGCGTGATGTGTATGAATCTTGTTCGTTTGTGATGATGGCTTTCAGTAAAACGTTTTCGAGTACAGTGAGCTCTGGTATCAAATATGCTTGTTGAAATATTATACCGACAGACTGCTGAATATAATATTCATATTCAGTTTTGTTCATACTATTTAAATCGCGATTATTGAATGACACGGTACCTGATGAAGGTTTTGTAAAGCCAGCAATAATACTCATTAAGGTTGATTTTCCCGAGCCCGAAATTCCTTTGATTGCATAACTTTTTTCTTGATCAAAGGTGTAAGAAATGTCGTTTAAAATTTCAAGGGTGGAAGAATCGCCTTGATTAATTGATTTGCTAATGTGGTTTAGCTTAATATGAGCAGTCTGCATACATTACCTTTTGTTTGCGCTGATGAAAGCATCAACGGATTCTAAATGCTTGAGTAATGTGGTGTTATTTTGTTCAAAATCTTCTGTGCAATCAAGAACTAAGACAGGAGATGTTAAAAATGGCGCTACACTTTTTTGAATAAACAATTCTTCATGTCGATCATGCAGTTGTCGCAAATATTCTAAAGATATTGTTGACTCACCAGAACGATTTCTTTTTTGAATTCGTTTAAATGCTTGTTCTGGATTGAGTTGTAAGTAAATGAAGCCTGCAGGTTGTTTGCATTGCTCAATAACTAAAAAATTAAATAGTTTCTCATATGCTGACCATTCGGTATCGGTCATAAATCCTTGCATGTACCCATTCAGAGCAAATCCATAATGACCAGAGTATACCGAGCGTTCGGCGATTAATGGCTGTGTTGTTTCTAGCGCAAGATCTTTAACATATTCTCTCACGCGTGAAACCATAGCAACTGATTCCATGGTATATGCCCAGCGATGCGGATCTTTATAAAAATTATGCAGAATTGAAGCCCCGTCCTCTGAAAACCAGGTATGTAATGGTTCAAGCGAAATAAAATATTCGGGACGATGTTCTTTAAGTAATGTTAAAAAAGTGGTTTTGCCGGCTCCGATGTTGCCTTCTACAATAAACATATTAATTTCGATGGTTATAAGCGTATTCAAGACGATTGATATGACGAATAAATAAATTTTCGCATTCTTCTTGCAATTCGTATTGCACCCCAAAGTAAGAAGCTGCAATTAATGTTGAGTATAATGAGCCGATGCCAGCTAATGCTAAGTGTGAATATCCTATTTCATCTGGTCCACTCAAATAGGAAAGAATGTAGCCAATGCATGCGCCAGCAAAACTAATAGCGCATATACATTCCAATGCTGCAAGCGGTGGTGTTTTATTTTCTTTAATTATTGCAGAATGATCACGCGCTAATTGAATATATTGATCAAATTCCTCATTAGTATCATTGATTAAAATTATACCATCAAGTGATTTGGCAATAATGTAATGTAATTTACTCACAAATTTGTGATATGCCATAAATCCTGGAAATTCATCCATACTAATTTTTCTAATTTTGTATAACGCGTTATGTACATGAAAAGTATGTACCATGGTAGAAGTTATAACTTCTTTTTTATTTTGGTTTAATGGTTGTGCGCCATGTACACTTAAAGCAAGATTTAGGATAAATAAAAGATATATAATTACCATGGATTTTCGCATTAAAGTGTTGCAATATTATTCAATGTAACGTGCTATGGTCTTATAATCAATACAAAGTTATTTTTGCGTATAATAATTGAAAAAAATAAGAAGGCTTCTGACTTAATCAGAAGCCTTCTTAGGTAGTATATTTTAGACAATTGTAACAGGAATTTTTTTTGCTTCTTCCTTGCCCAAAATGATAGTTACTGAATCATCAGAAACTTCAACTTTTATGACATTCATCACATCAACATGAGATGGAAGAGGTTGTGTTTGAGAGCTTATTGCATTGCTCTTGCTTGTTGAAAGCACTTTTCCTGTAGCGTCTTTTGTTTCGTGGGTTACTTGCTGTTCACTGAATACCGTGACTGCATGTTTATTAGCTTGAATCGTAGTTTTTCCACCTTCTTTGGTTGGAATAACAGCGGTAAGAACGCCTTCATGTGCTTGCACATTTACTTGTTCTTTTTCGATACCATTAACTTTTACAATCAGATTAACGGTTGAACCGTCATCTTTGATCGAAAGATCAATGAGACCTGGATGATAATCGCCTTTGATTCGGTTATGAAACGCTTCTTCGATGCGTTGTTCAAGATGCTTCATTTCTTCAAAAAGAGAGTCAAATGGATTGCGAGCATTGCAAGAACATACAGCGCTTAATGCAAGTAATGCATAGAGGTTTTTCATAAAGTACTCCTTATGGTTTGTTCCCTGTCGTTTTTTAATCTACCTATCTTAAAACAAAAATCAAATAGTTGCTGATTGGCGTTGTGTTGTGTGATTTATCTTGTAAATAGAATCAATGGTTTGCAAAAATAATAATAGATAGAAATAAATAAAGGGGCACGTTATGAAAAAAATTGGATTATTATTATTTGGATTATGCGTCTTAAATACAATCTACGCTTTTCGTGGTGGCGCTGCACGCGTTGCTGCATGGAACGGCCGTCACGGTGGCAATGGAAGTACCGGTGGCTTTAATTTATCGGTGTGGGGTGTAACTGGCGTTCGGCCTTATTCGCCGCAGATTAGATGGGGTGGTTATGCTCATATGAGTAAAAGTGCCTATGCCCCTGATGTTTACAATCCACAAGAGTCTGCATGGTGTACGGTGGATTACACTTCGCGAAAAAGATAGGCTTTTCTATAAACCTCTTGCAAATAAATATTTCTATTTGTCACAATTGACTATAGATAAGTATAGAATCTAGAGGTCTATAATGAAGAAAAGTTTACTCTGTTTATTAGTCGCACTGATGTTTGGTGCGGATTTACTTGATGCGCGCGGAGGCGGCGGCGGTGGTCGTGGCGGCGGAGGCGGTCGAGGTTTTGGTGGTGGCGGTGGACGAAGCTTTGGCGGCGGCGGAGGTCGCAGTTTTGGCGGAGGCGGCCGTGGCTACAGTGGTGGCGGTTATCGAGGCGGTGGTATTAGTGGCTATCGCGGCGGCGGTTATCGTGGTGGCGGTATGGGAGGTTATAGAGGATCTTCTATAAGTGGCTATCGAGGTAATGCTGGTCCGGGTTATCGTGGTTCAACCATGGGTGGCTATCGTGGAAATGCTGGAGGACGAGTTGGAACGAGACCTGCTACGGTAGGTGGTCGTGGGCCAGGAGCTGGAGCTGGTAGAGCGCCAGGAACAACTGGACGTCCTGGTGGCGTTCGTGCTCCGGGTGTACAAAGACCTGGTGCAGGCCAAAGGGCCGGTACAGGACAAAGAGCTGGTACTGCTGGAAGAGGTCAAAGACCTGCAAATCGTAGACCGGGTGCTGGTAGACCAGGACAACGAGCAAATCAACGTCAGAACCAACGTCAGAATCAGCGTCAAAATCAAAGACAAAGAAACAGACAGTTTAGAAATAATAATAGAAGAAATTATGCAGGGCGTAATGCATGGCGCCATAATAATTGGGGCCGACGTGGCTATAACCGTTACTGGCGTGGCGGTTGGGGCTGGGGAGGCTGGGGTTGGGGCTGGGGCCTTGGATTAGGCTTTGGACTTGGTATTGGTCTTGGCTGGTGGAATCCATGGTACTGGTATTACCCAAATTATGGTTTTGCCTTAGGTTACCCATTGTATTACACAACGTATGATTATTATCCAGTGTATTATGAGCGTTATTACAGTGATGTTTATGACGACTCTGATGATGCATTAGCTGATACGTTAGGTATAGGTGTGTCTATTCCGCGTACCGATGTTCAAGAAGACTCTGGTGTCTATGATATGTCGTCAGATGAAGCTACATCTGGATCCGACGATAGTTCATTAAGTAACGATGTATTTGCTGAATTTGGATCGACACCGGATGATTCTACGTATACATCCGTATCTACCGATGTCGAAAGCAACGAAGGATAATTATGAAGAAGTCGCTCATAATTATAACCGGTTTTTTGAATATAATTTCTATGCAGGCTCAAGCACTCTTTGAGCCTGCTACCGAAGGTTCTCTTCGCGTGGAAAATATTTCAAAAAAATATGATATTGCGATTGGCTTTGGTGATTTGGGATCATATACAATCTTAAATACCGGTGAATGGGGTTCAGCAGAATTTTCAATAACCCAAGATTTTCAAAACAAAGAAAATGAATATATCTCCATTAATTTAAAAGCGTACGAGCCATTAAATGCTGGTGATAAGCGACGCAAAGTTCTAGAGAGAAAATCGATAAGACTTTATGCTCCGCTTGGTACGTTTGGACAATTAAATAGTTCTGACAACCAACTTCATATCGATTACGATAAGCGATCAAAAAATGGTCATAACACCGGCAAATTTAAAGTTAAATTTAAACCGGACAATTTTAATAAAAAAATTGTAAAAATAGAAGAATTATTTACTGCGTATGTTTAAAAAAAGGATAACTCATGAATAAGTTTATTAAATTAATGGTATTAACAGCTATCACAACCAGTGGTTTGTTGCAGTCAGCTCAAAAACAAACGGTAACTATTTTGAACAAATCATCGTATGACATGCATATAGGGCTTGCAGGCGAATCTTTTGATGCATTAAAGCCACTTGGCATTGGTCGTGAAGATAGAGAAATTGAATTACCTATGATTATTAATAACCAAGGCGAATGGGATCGCGTTGATTTAAAAGTTCGCGTTTCACTTATTGAAAGTAAACGTGGCGACAATTATATCAAGCAGATTAAAAAAACAATTCCATTGTATGCGCCAAAAGGTGGATTTGCTAATTTGAAAACGATAGAAATTAACTACAGTAAAATTTTCACGTTATCAAAAAATGGTAAATTTAGTTTGAAATTTGATCCAAGTGACTTAGGAATTAGTTACAAAAAATAACTAAACAGCCCTTAGGAAATCTATGAAGAATTTTGAAAAAATTGCTACAGTAATTTTGATATTAAATTTTTTTATACAGAGTGGCGATAATCCAGTCTATTATTCATATGAGATTAAAATCCCTGTGGTTAATAAAGCTCGATCATATGAATTCTATGTATCATTAAATGGTTCTCGCATGTTGAACGAAATGCAATTTTTAGGATTTGAAAACCGTTCTGAAACAATACCTGCGATTATCACGCACGATTCTAAGGGCAATGAGAAATTAAAAATGGTGGCAATTGCTTTTAAGGCTGAAGATGGTCAAGAAAAGCGTATTGCAACACAAATTTTTTATTATAAAGCGCCAAAAGGTACATTTAAAAAGATTACTGAGATTGGTATAGATTTTAGTAAAGTTTTGAGCCTCAATGAGCGCGGTAAGTTTAAAGTA
Source organism: bacterium (assembly GCA_023428375.1). Classification (GTDB taxonomy): domain Bacteria; phylum Babelota; class Babeliae; order Babelales; family Babelaceae; genus JAEYYR01. The sequence continues at coordinate 174,745 of JAEYYR010000002.1, forward strand.
AGCTTTAAACCTAATAATTTACCCATTCAATAAATTTAAAAAGGAAATATTATGACATTTAAGATTATAAATTTTATGTTTGCATTGTTAATATGTTTTACATTGTCGGCTGTGGAAATTTATGAGGGTTGGACAAAGCAAAATATTCCCAATTATATATTAAAACTTAATGACAATGAACTAGTCTCAGCAATATTTCAAGATGATACATTTAGAGCATATTTAGATAATAAAAAATATGGTAGAACATCTGTTTTATCTGATGCAGAAGTAATATTTCAAATATTAGAAAAGATTTATAATTTATCGGATCCGGTGCAAGCTAAGAACAATAAAGAAGAATAAGGTCATTGACCTTATTCTTCTTTATTATTAGATACTAGGAAGATTTAAAATCGTTTTACTATTCAACGAGACCCAAGTCATCAAAATATGCTTTAGTTGATGGTGCTCGACCAAGAAACTCTACTAAGAGTTTATCAGGTTCAATAGAACCGCCTCGTGCAAGAATAATATCTTTATAACGTTTGCCTATTTCAGGATTGGTTAATCCATACTCCTTGATCATGCCAAATAAATCAGCGGCGTAAACTTTAGACCATTGATAGCCATAATATCCCGCACCATATCCCATTAAATGGCCAAATGATGATTCAAAATGTTCATTTGGGGTATTAGCGATATAGGGACGGGTAAATTCAGCATATTTATCTTTAATGAGTTGCACATTTTTATTTTTACCTTGCAAATAGAATGCAAGTGACAAGTAAGAGAAATATACTTGACGGAGTAACTGATCACCAGCATCAAATGTTTTTAGTTTTTGTAGTTTTTCAATAATTTCATCAGATAATGGTTCACCAGTTTTGTAGTGTTTGCTTACGCGTTTTAACATTTCTGGTTGCCACATCCAATATTCAAGCATTTGTGACGGCATTTCAACAAAATCGCGTTTTACGCGAGTTCCTGAAAATCCGATCATTGAAGTACTGCCAAAAAGTGAATGAAGCGCGTGTCCAAATTCATGGAAGAAGGTTATTACATCATCACGTTTTAACAATGATGGACGATCACCCGTTGGTTTTGGAAAGTTTGCAATAACAACCGCTACAGCAGGTGATTGTAATTGCGGAGTTTTGAAGGCAGGAATGATGTCAATCTGACATGCATGGTTATATTTATTTGCACGCGGATAGAGATCAAGGATGATATAACCAATTAATTTTTTTTCTAAATCATACACGCCAACAAGTGTTACATCTTCGTGCCAAAAATCATGTGATTTGATTGGCAACTGCTCAAATTTGATAGAAAAAAATTCTTCATAAATTGAAAGCAATTGAGCGAGAGTATTATTAAGCTCAAAATATTCTTTGATGTTTTCTTCATCAATGGTCAGATGTTCTTTTTTATACTGGTTAAGAATATATCCCCAATCCCATGGATTAAATTGACCATTTTCTGGAGCTACCATTGTTGAAGGTAAATTTTGTTTTATTACTTCAATTTCTTGTGTCGCTTTTTTTGAACCGCGTCGTACTAATTCAGCTAAAAATGATTCAACCGTTTCAGGATTTTTTGCCATAGCATCATCGATATTAAGATGCGCATAACTTTCAAACCCTAAAATCTTTGCTCTTTCATCACGAAGCGCTATAACATCATTGAGCAATGCTTCATTTGCAGGATACGCGCGATTATTAAAGGCATACCATAATTTTCGGCGGGTTTCTGAATTTTTAGCATTTTGCATAACGGCAAAGAATGTTGGATAATCCACACCTACAATATAGAGCCCTTCATCGTTTTTTTTCAGTCCGTCGATAAGGGATTGATCAACGCCATCAAGCTCTTCTTTTGTTGCGGTTATGAAACTATTGTCATTATTGATATTGGTATCAAAATTGAGCGATTTTTCTGAAAGTTCTTTCGAGTTTTTTTTCAGTAGCTCTTGTTGTTCCAGCGGTAAATTAAGACCAATCTTTTCATAGTCTCGTAATGCTTCCGTAATATAAAAATTCTCTTCATCAGAGAGAGGTTCTTTGTTGATTTCAACAAACTTTTTGAATGCTTGATAAAGGTTTTGATTATACGTAACGTTATCGACGAGCCATTGTTGCATTTCCACAATAGCGCTATGCGCTGCAGTGCGTATCTCCTCTGAAGGATGAGTCATTTCAATAGTATGCAATATGGCAGAGGTAACCCCAATTTTGCTATATGCATAATCCAATGCGCGTACGGTATTTTCAAAAGTACGTTCTGCGTCATTAACTTTTAAAATTTCTTTAATTGAATCTTCAGTTGACTTGATTATTTCTTTCTTCTTTTTTTCAATTTCTGCAGGTGTTTTTGGAAATAATTTAATAATATCATCTACTGATTGGATCACGGGAAACTTCACTCTTGAATGACAGGTTGTACAACTAAATAATAAAATAAACGCGACAATACAAGCAAAAATGCTTATTATGATTATTGACTTCATAGAAAACTCCATAAAAAATATCTATCATATTACTGTAACATCTTTCTTAGAACGATCAAAGGATACTCAATGAAACGCCGATACCTTGCTCTTGGGGCGATATGCGCTTCTATAATTTTAATAAGTGGCTTATGGGTTGCACCATTACGTTATGTTAAAAATATTGTTCACGAACACACGGTACCAAGTACTATTGTTCATACCCAATATGGTGATGTTGAAATTAATGAACCGGTGTTAATTGATTTAATTAATTCTAATGGGGTAAAGCGATTAAAAAATATTCGTCAGTATGGTATTAATTATTATCTTAAAAAACCTGAAGATTATACCCGTTATGAACATTCACTTGGTGTTATGTTGCTTATTCGACGATTTGGTGGTTCATTGACTGAACAGATTGCTGGACTATTACATGACGCATCACATACAGCATTTTCTCATTTAGGAGATTGGGTGTTTATGGATGATTCACAAGCGGGTACTCACTCTTATCAAGATGACAAACATGTTACGATTTTGTCACGTACCGATATCCCCTATGTATTAGAAAAACATGGTTATTCTCTTGCTGATATTCATCATAAAGAGGGTGATTTTAAATTACTTGAACAAGATTTACCTGATATATGTGCTGATCGTCTAGAATATAATTTGTTTGGTGGTGTGCTTGAAAATTTAATAACTAAAGAAGAAGTTCATCAAATTCTAGATGATATGCGTTTTGAAAATGGTACATGGTATTTTGTTAACAAAGACACCGCGCGCAAATTTGCAGAAATTCCGCTTTATCATACCGTTCATGTGTGGACCTGTCCTTTTGATACGGTGACGGGTAAATGGTTGTCTGAAGCAGTTCGTCGTGCATTTGAAATTAATTTATTTAAGAAAGAAGATTTTATATATTTAAGCGATCCTGTATTGTGGGATCTTTTAAAAGAATCTCAAGATCCAATTATTAAAGACTTATTATTCAAAGCTTATCACGCCAATGACTTTTACGAAGTGGTTAATGATGGAACTGAAGATACGATTCTCAAATGTAAATTCAGAGGTATTGATCCTTGGGTAAAAACAGATTCAGAATTAAAGCGTTTGACTGAATTAGATCCAGAATTTGCAAAAAATTACCATGATGTTCAGGAAGTTATGAAACATGGTTGGCGTATAAAATATCGTAATAAATAAAATAAAAAAGGGCGAAATTAATTTCGCCCTTTTTTATTTCTAGTAAATGTGAGTATTATAAAATATTTATTAAAACAAGATTGGATAGTATGGATAATATTCCTCGTGTTGGTGTAGGCATTCTTGTAGAGCATGACGGTAAGGTATTACTAGGCAAACGTTTAAATAGTCATGGTGCTCATACATGGGCTCCGCCAGGTGGTCACTTAGAATTTGGTGAAAGCATTGAAGACTGCGCAATGCGCGAATTGAAAGAAGAAACTTCTTTAGAGATTTCACAGGTGCAGTTTGAAGCGGTAACTAATGATGTTTTGTCTGAAAATAAACATTATGTGACTATCGTGATGAAAACTGCTTACAATGGTGGTTCGATAGAAATTTGTGAACCGCATAAATGTGAGGGATGGTTTTGGTTTTCATGGGATGAATTGCCAACACCATTATTCAAACCGTTTGAAACCTATGTCCTTCAAAAAAAGCTTAAATAACGTACTAATTCTTGCTCTTGCTATTTTTATCGTGATATTTTGATGAATAGCATTAGGGAATTAGTATGAAAAAATTATTGTGTCTTTTATTAATCGCACAGGTAGTGCATGGTGCAAACCAGTTTGAAAAGTTTGTTCGCAAGAATTCTTCCAATAAATACCAGGAAATCGCGCTTCGTATTGGATGCTCTGTAGGTGCATGGGTGGTGCTCAGTTTTGGTGTTGAGCTTAATTATTATGTTGCCACCCTTTTGCGCAGAGCAAATCATGCACTCATAGATAGCTCAGTACATTCTGCGCACATTGTTTGGGATCTTGCTACCGACGAGCCTAAGGTCATTCCGGGAAGACCATTGCAAAGAGAATCAACAGTAATAACTCTTGCAAAAATTATAGGATATAGCGCTATTGCAGCATTGCCTGTTGGAATATGTTACTTAGCAATATCATAAAAAAAGGGACCGATTAAGCCGGCCCCTTATACTTTAATAAATAATATTAAGAATCTTTGGCAATGTCTTTCAGTTGCATTACGTATTCATACAAAGATGCGCCACTGAGGGTAATACCTAACAAGGTTACAAGCCCAGTGAAGGTGGTGCAAAAACCATTTCCCCAGATATTACCAAAATCACGATCAGAATATGATTTTGCGTATTCTCTTTGTAAACCTTTAGCATTTTGGATCGTAAAGTGAATGCCCAAGCAAGTAGCTCCAACAAATGTGCTGGTCAGGGTGACGCCTTTTGTTAATTTAAGGGCGGTCTTAACTTTTTTTGGTAACAATTGGTAGCATTCTTGTATTTTTTTTAAAATATTTTCATCGGCATGCATATTAGAACTGATGAGAGCTAATGTAATCAATGAAACTTTTTTTAACATTACGCATCCTTTTTAACACTACTTTGTTTGCGGTTCATTTTTCAAAATTATTGGATTATTTCCATAAAATAAATCTTTATAATTTTTGCCAAAATAATATAAACACCACATGGTTAATGCTCCCATTGTAAGAGTAGAAAGACCATTTAACATCGTTACACCAAAAAAGCCCGTGGCAGTATGATGATCAAATGGATGACATGCAGGCGAAAAATCTTTAGCAAATCTGAATGCTTCTTGTGCATAATATTTGGTAGATAAGGCAAAATAGGCGGTTACTATTGTGCTCACTGAACCCAAATAACCCGAAACAAGTAATCCCGCACTAGATTTTACTTTTGGCATAGTATAGTTATAGGTACATTTAAAAACATTTGGTTGAATTTCTGTTTCTACGCTAAATGCGTTTAAACCAATAAATGTTGTTAAAATTAAAAATAGTTTTTTCATTATTTTATCTTTTCAATTTATACTAAATTACAATTTTCTTTATTTGTTGCCCAATGTTCGCGCACTTTAAAAATTAAAAGCGCAATCGCAGCAGGGGTCATTCCTTGGATCAATTCTGATTGAGCAATAGATGCCGGTTTAAATCGCGCTAATTTTTGTCGCAATTCGATCGATAATCCTTGAATATCTGAATAATCAAAATTTTCTGGTATCGTTAATTCACGATAGAATTCTGACTTTTCAATTTCACGCAATTCGCGTTTAATATAAGGGCCATACAACAATTCGGCAAAAACTGACTGTATCACCCGTTCAGAAAGTTTTTCTGAAGCAGTAGTAATAATTAATTCACGAATAAATTCAATTTCACCATTGGTGATTTTGGTCATGATGGCCGGTAAATCTTTGCGAGATTTAATGGTGGTGCTAATATCATTTACCAATTGTTTTTCATGTTCAATTGCTTGATGCATTTCATTATTAATGAGCCCCATTTCATATGCTTTTGAACCAAGACGTGCAAAGACATTATCTTGACGTAAAATCAAGCGACGTTCTGCGCGAGAGGTGAACATGCGATATGGTTCATCAACACCAAGTGTGACTAAATCATCAATCATGATACCGATATAACCTTCGGTTCTATGCATGATGTATGCATCTTTCCCTTGCACTTTGCGTGCAGCGTTGATACCAGCGATAATACCTTGACCAGCCGCTTCTTCATACCCGGTTGTACCGTTAATTTGTCCTGCTAAAAATAGGCCTTCAATCTCTTTTGCTTCAAGTGAATGCTTGAGTTGATGTGGATGCACAAAATCGTATTCCACAGCATACCCAGGACGTGTAATTACTGCATTTTCAAATCCAGCAATACTTTGAATAAATTCGCGCTGTACCGGTAATGGAAGAGAAGTGGAAAGTCCGTTTGGATACATTTCATCCGATGATGCGCTTTCTGGCTCAACAAAAACATGATGTGAGTTTTTACCCGCAAAACGTGAAATTTTATCTTCAATCGAAGGGCAATAGCGAGGTGGCTTGCCTTTGATGACACCGGTGAATATCGGTGATTGTTCAAAATTTTCTTTAATAATTTGATGCGTACGCTCATTAGTATGCGTGATATAACAATCAAGTTTATGTGTCACTTTGTGGGGTGCAAATTCATACAAATAATCAAGATCATCAGATGCTTGTGGTTCCATTTTGGAAAAATCTAAGCTAGAACGCAATAAACGAGGTGGAGTACCTGTTTTAAGGCGTCCCATTTCAAGCCCCAAACCAGTTATAAAACCAGATAATGAGGTTGCAGCTTCTTCGCCTTGTCGACCAGCAGTGTAATTTTTTTGACCAACGTGAATAAGGCCATTTAAGAAGGTGCCGGTAGTAATGACGACGGCAGGAGCATGATATTCTGCGCCTTCACGAGTTCTAATACCGCTAATTACTTTTTTACCTGATTCGAGTGTGGTAGTAAGAATCTCTTCAACCATGCTGCTGATGATGGTTAAATTTTCGGTTTTTTCAAGCATTTGGCGTGCTAATTTGTTGTAGGCATGTTTATCGATTTGAAGGCGGAGTCCTTGTACGGCTGGACCTTTACGTGTATTCAACATGCGTGCTTGAAGATAGGTTTGTGTACACAATTGTGGCATCAAACCACCAAGCGCACTTATTTCAAAAACAATATGGCCCTTGCCAATACCACCGATTGCAGGATTGCAAGGCATAAGACCAATACGATCCATATGAAGGGTGATCATTAGAGTTTTAGCACCCGCACGTGCGGATGCATATGCAGCTTCTATACCAGCGTGACCGCCACCAATAACAATAACGTCAAAAATATTCCAAGAATTATTCATACCATCAGCTTTATCTAAATTTATTACTAGTATAGCAGAATATCAGTTGCTTGAAATCCGGAAGCATGATGTAAACATGTGGTATTCTTGTATTAGAAATAATCGCATGTTATCTTAAGATACATGAACAACAGATCAATCTCATATATACACTCTGAGCATGTGCCGTCACGTGATTTTTTTGCGATGACGATTTTCTTTTCTGTCTATACTAAGCGACATATCTAATTATTTCTCACACTTCCCTGTAGTTTTTCTTTTTTTACTGTTCTTTCTAAGCAGGTTTTTATGCTTAATTATTGGCTTGCACAAGGCTGTGGTAATACCTTTGTGATATTTAATTTTTTAGACAATGCTTTTGTTATTGATCAACAACTGTTACAAATCATTCGCTCCATTATTACCAAAGAAGGAGTGGACACTGCATTAATACTCATTCCTGCATCTATAAAAGCAGATTATCGTGTTATTCAAATGCTTGTATATGAACAGGATGGAAGTTTTTCTAATTTCTGCGGGAATGGTGCGCGTGCTGTTGGCGCGTTTTTATATCGTTATTATCAGGAAGTTTTTTTTGGATTGGCTTGTTCTGATGGAATAAGAAATATACAAATAATGGCATCAGCAGAAATTTTTGTTGATATGCTTCATCCTAAATTTGAAAGCAGACATTTCAAGACGCATTCGGTGCCATCAGAAGATTTTTTTAATGAACGTAATCTTTTTGGTATTTATTTTGAGAACTCAGTAAAGTTGTATTTTGTTGAAATAGGTGAACCACATTTAGTTACTTTTCATGCAATGTCTGATCAGACATTAGAAAGAATTGGAGAGAATTTAAATACGTTATATCGATCAATTTTTCCTGATGGAATTAATATTAATGTAGTTCATGAAATAAATAAGACAACGCTTTTTGTGCGTACTTATGAACGCGGTGTTAATCGTATTACAAAAGCATGCGGCTCAGGTTCAATGGGTAGCGCAATAATTACCCATGCGTTGAATAGGATAGAAACAAATAGTATTACTATTTTGATGAAGGGCGGTATGCTTCGATGTGAACTTGATCAGCAATATGATCATATTCATATGATAGGCGAAGCTACCATAGAATCTGACCAAAAAACATACAAAAAATAACAAAAGGCCGATATCAAAATTTGACATCGGCCTTCAATTTTTTATACCTCCATCTCCCACAGGGGAAATGATCTTAAAGTTTTACAACTTTACGAACCACACGACATTGTGCGATACGATCTGCAAGTGTTTCGATCAACTTAGCTTGACCTTCTTGCTTCAATTTCGCATCCATAAATGATTTGGTTTTAGGTGACAATAATTCAGCATCGCCTTGTAATGCAATACCCAAATCCATTGCCTTACCTTTTGCGTCTAGGCATTTTGCTCCTGATGGAGAAACCCATGACACAACGTTACCATACCATTTGGTATCGCGGAATTTAGCTTTAAGCTGGTTAAGCTTAGTGCATAAAGAGCTATATTTTGGAATGTCTTTTAATAAATCGATAATACGATTAAAGAACGCGGTAATTTCTAAATGAGGATTAGAAGCCGTAGGTTTAGAAGCATCAAACAAATCTATGAACAATTGTTCAGCTTCAGCCAAACGTTCTTGTTCTGACATTTCTTTAGCCGCTTTATAGCCAACTGCTACAGGAACTGTTGGTGCACTATACATATGTTGCGCAACTGCTGGTGAAAGCAATATTGCAGCGATAAGAGGTTTATTAAGCCATGAATGCATACTAAAATTCCTTGTTAGGGGATTAATATTCTGATTTACATTACGTTTCAATACTACACGCTTTTCAGTATATCGATTTGATCGATAAAGTCAAAAATATCAGGCTCTGTAAACCAAGAAATGTCGATTGGATCGATCAATTGAAAATGTTTACATATTGAATATTTTGTGGAATATGTGATACTTATACACAGTAAATGTTGGAAAAAAGGACTTAAAATATGAGAAATATTATACGCGATATTTTTTACACTATAGAATGGCGTAAACAGGAAAAAGATATCTATGCATCGCTCTTTATTATGGGTGCCATACTTTCCGTAATTTTGACGTTTGTCTGCTTATTGGAGCTCTATCATGCCTGGAATCATTTAACCCATGATCGTAGGCCCACAAAAGCATTATTACATATTGGATTATTTTTATCGTGTTTAGTGTTATTAACAATAATTGCCTATGGTACCATTACACTCTATGCATGGCAGTAATCTATGTTATATCATTTAGCGCTCTATCTACAATCATTGTATTCGCCCTTGAATGTCATACATTATGTTTCCGTTCGCTCAATGTTGGCATTATTAACGTCATTAATACTATGCATTTTATTTGGTCAATCATACATTAACTGGGCTCGTCGTGTATGTCGCTCCAAAGCAAGAGAGCATACGCCAGATAATCATCGTGCAAAAGATGATACGCCTACCATGGGTGGATTAATGATTCTGGGAGTAAGTATTTTAAGTGCGATTCTCTGGTGCAATCTTACTATTTGCAGCGTGATCGTTTTATTGCTGACGTTACTATTATTCGGAATTATTGGTTTCTGGGATGATTGGTCAAAAATCGCTTATAAAAAAGGTATTTCAGAACGTTCAAAATTATATGGCCAATTACTATCAGGTTTTATTATTGCAACATTATGGTATTTTTTCTGTAATCCGACACATGAATTCTGTATTCCATTTTTTAAAAATCTTACTATTGATTTAGGAATAGTATTAATCCCCTGGGTTATTTTCATTTTGGTTGGTTCAAGTAATGCCGTGAATTTAACGGATGGTTTGGATGGGTTAGCAGCAGGCGCACTTTTACTGAATATTGCAACTTTTGGTGGTTTGGCGTATGCGGCAGGTCATTTTGAAATCGCTCATTATTTGAATATACCGTTTGCAGGAACTTCAGAAATTGTTATTGTCGCAACAAGTCTCATCGGTGCATTGCTTGGATTTTTATGGTACAACGCGTATCCTGCAGAATTGTTTATGGGTGATGTCGGTTCACTCGCATTGGGTGCAGGTCTTGCAATGCTTGCAATTATGGCGCGTCAAGAACTGCTATTGCCCGTAGCAGGTGGATTATTTGTTGCAGAAACTATTTCGGTCATGTTGCAAGTTTGGTATTATCGCAGATACAAAAAAAGATTATTTCGCATGGCGCCATTACATCACCATTTTGAATTGATCGGCTGGCATGAAGCAAAAATAACAACACGTTGCATGATAATTACATTAATGCTGTGTTTGTTCAGTGTCATGACGTTAAAATTAAGATAATAAAAAAACCGGAAGTTTTTTCCGGTTTTTTTATTAGTGTATTAATTATCTTCAGTTCTTTTTTTTATAATTTCATTAAGTTTATCAAGACTTTTTACAATATTATTGGCGTCTGTTGTAATATTGTCCAACTTATCTCCAATCCTATCCAACTGAGTAATAAGCTCTTGTTGAGTTTTTTCGCTTTTTTCAGAATTATGCTCTAGTTGAATCGAAGAATTTGCATGATTGATATCTTGTCTATTCGATTTTATATCAATTATTTGTTTGTTTTTTGCAGCAATTCTTTGAGCTTCTGTTAACTCTTTAACTACGCAAAGAGAATATTTGGGTTTAAAGTTTAACTGCTCCCAACTAAAAATATTAATTGTCGTCAATAATAAGAGTGTGTTTATATGCTTCATTAGTTTCCTTATAGTTTGTATTTAATCGAATAATCCGCGCAGTTTGTGCCATTCTTCTGATGTATCTTGCTCAGCTTTAATCGATTCCTCAGATTTCTTTTTCACTAATTTTTTGTTATGAAGAAAAGTTTCTAAGGCCACAAATATTTCTCCATTTGACATACGATCATGAAAGAAATCTTTACGAAACAGTGCCAAATCTTTATCGTCAAATTTTTCTGAATTGTACGTATAGCTAGAAATCAGAATGAGGCTTATAATTAAGCGTTTCATATTTTCCTTATAATTGATCTTTTTGTCTCATAGCTAATTACATTACTTAAAATATTATGATTATTTTAATTTTATGGAATTCTTTATACGCTCAAGGATTAATTCGTTTTCTTTTAATTGTTTATATCTTTTTTGTAAATGTTCTCCATATTCAAACACTTGAGCGATTTTTTCCGAAACCTCAGCATCGGTTTTATTTTCCCATTCGGAACCATATACACGTACTAAAGCTATTTTTTGTACATTTTGTGCGTCTTCTGAGAGAAGTTTAGTTTCTTTGACTGCTTTTTTGTCTAGAATTTCTTCGATTTTCGATAGTGCTTGGTCGATGTTATCAAGTCCCTTGTAGGCTGCAACAATGAGATCTATGCGACGTTCATCGGTTGAATTATTATTTTCTGTATCATTGCATTGCGCATTTGTTTTAGAAGAAAGATTGTCATCTTGGGCAAGAATGCTGATTGTAGTTAAGAAAGATATTCTAAATAGTTGCTTCATGAATTTTCCTAATTTTTTTTGAGTGATTAATCTAGCAAGAGACCGCATTAATTTCCGGCATTTTATGGTTTTTTTTACTATCTTTGCAGTTCGCATGGAGAATTTTGTGTAAATTCTTCAATTTCTTCTTGCGACAATGGTGCAATCAAAGGCGTATTTTTTATAGCTTCTAATATTTCAAGCTTTTCTCTTGTTTTCTGTATCTCCATATCAAGAGCATTCGAATTATGTATTACTTGTTTTTCGCCTATATGCATTGCAGCATAATTGCAATATGTTTCGCGATCAACTGCATGCATCAATGAGGTGCCAAATACAAGTGCAATTGTTGTTAATTTCATATCTCTTCCTTTTGAAAACAAGTTTTCTATCGTGAAGAGGGCCGGTCTTGACCGGCCCTTAAATTAATTATCGTGATAGAGTGATGTTCTTGGTGTAGGCGTTTTAGTTGCTTTGTATTTTGCATCTATTTCTTCTAACCCATTAGTCACTTTTTGATTGAATTCTTTATTGAGGTTGCTGCGTGCTGCATCTATCGCGCCAAGATCGACTCCAGAATTTTTCAATGAAAGAATATCTTTTTGTTTTTCTGCGGCTGTGATATTTATTACACAAAAAAGACATAATAAAGCGAAATATTGGTACATAATGCTCCTTAAATTACTCGTTAACTATTATGATAGATACTCATAGGTGCAATAACTTGCTGTTCAGTTGCATTATGTGACTTTTGTGATTTTGCATAACCAGCCATTATTGGAGCCATTTCATTGCAAAAATTTGTGAAAAAATCGTCTTTTTGAATTGTTTCTGTCCCGTTCTTGCAAGTATTTTGGTGTAATTTTTTTAGATTTTGGCGATTATCCTCAGCGCCCCAGGTTGGATCTTCTGTAGCATTAATAAATGCAAAGGCGGACATAATAAGTAAAAAATACTTCATAACAACTCCTTTTTTTGAAAAAACTTATTTAATTTGTAGCGGCTTGTCCCAGGCGCTCGGAATTTTTTTTCGTGATTCAGACTCTTTTATTACAAGGCTATCATTATAATTTTTAATCGCTTTTATTATTTCTGGGTACTCTTGCAAAACTACTTTTAGAACATTCTCGCCAGTGTAATAGTGCGCAAGGTTCATTTTCAATTTTTGTTCATATTCCGCTAATGCCGCTAGTATTGACATATCGACATACAATGGAAAATGGTTTTTTCCTGCGATTTCTTTAACTAAACTTGTATGTTTTGCAAGGCCCATGAAACCACTATCATTTAATCGTTTTTGAAGTGTTTCTTTATCTGCTAACTGAATCTGGTGCTGGAGTATTTGAGGAATTAGGTCATCAAGGCACAATGAATAGACGCTCATCAGCAGTACTAAAATTTTAATTTTAAGCATAATTATTCCTCGTGATTATTTTGATGCAGAAATATTTTTATGATTCATCCACGCAGTGCTTAAAGCCGTAAAAGTAGTTAAATAAAGAGCTGGCTGTAATGCTTTTCCTTTGAATTGCGCAAGAGCTGTTGCCGTTGCAGATGTTGCGCCTAATGCTAAATTAAATTTTGTAGCGGCGCGCTGCACCGTTGCAGGCTCGTGTTTTGAATATTCAAATGAAAATGCTAGAGTGTTTGCAAGAATAAGTATCGAACAAGAAATTGTCGATCTAATATAATTCATTTTCATGCTACTTCCTTCTATTTTTAAAAATAAACGCTAACAATCTAGCGCAACCTAAAAACATAGGCAAGAAAATAGTCTTAAAAAATAATTAGTTGTTATTAGATGCTTTTACAGCATTGATAATATGATTGCTGGTATTACGAGCTACAAACGTGATTCCTTCAAGACACTTACCTATTTGTTTGGTATTAGGAAAGTCCTGCTTCAAAGCATCAAGAGTGTGATTAAATATTTCATCTTCAGTAAGAGTTTTACCGCCTAACTTTCTAGCAATATTATTCAAAAATTGATTGCCGTTTTGGGGATTTATCAGAGTATTTAAGACAGATGATGAAGGTAGAGTAATTTTATGATCAGCGGTGTACATCAGAGGTACTAATATGAAGTGCAATAAAATAATCAACATCATAGAATTTTACTTCTTATAGGCTTTAATTAATAATTCTACGAGACGATTTTCTCTAAATTTTTTTAAATACATCATGCTGTTTATATTTTCTGGCATACCTCTACCAGAGATATGTTTCATGTATTCATTTGAACATGCAACAACATGAGCTTTGATTTCTGTTTCTGTAAGTTTTTTGGTGGCAAGATTTTCAACGAGGGAAGTATTTTGAACAAAATAAGTTTGATCAAGATCATTCAACGTTTTGCTCAATTCGTTTGCTGCGGGAAATTGAATTTTGTTAGAATCATTATTCGTTGATATGGAATCAAATCGATCAAAAAATGGTAAATCTATTATTTTTTCTCCACAAGAAGTAAAAAAAAATGGAAATACTAACATTACTAATAATTTTTTCATATTATTCCTGATTAATCTTTAGATAATACAACGAAATGCCAAATAAAATAATTACCGTATAAATTATATATCCATGCATGCCATAAGCCAAGCCATTGGTAAGTGCAGCATAGAGTAGTAAGAGACAACTAAATAATGCAGCAACTCCCATATACCATTCGTATGCATCAATAAATACACTGGCAAGTACAAAAGATGCCACGCTGATCGTGTATGCAATTGCAGAACCCAAAGCACTAATTTGCTGTAATGGTACTTGATTACCGTATGTAAGTATTAAATACACACTCATCAACGCACCTTCAGCCAAAATACACAGATAGGGCGTTTGGCATGCATTCACATCTGTGAAATATGATGAAAATGGTAAAGTGTTTTTTGCTGCAAGGGCATATAAATTCCATGCATTGCTATACATAATGCCATAGCTTGCGCCTAATGCAGAAGAAGCTATGCCGATGAAGATGAATGTTTTCCAAACTTCATAACGATTTGGTGTAAAATGACCTTGTGCAAGTAATGCTTCAAACGCTTGATAAAATGAATCGAATCCATCAATTATACCTGGCAATTGATAATAGAATAATGATTGGTACAAAATTACGACAGCCAAAACGATTGAGAACGATATGAATATAGCAAGCGGTCCGTTTTTTGCAGGATTTTTGATGCTACGGCTTAATGAGCAACTTGCTTCAAATCCGCTAAATGCAAAAAGCACAAATGGTATTGTCTTGAAAATTCCTGACCAGCGATATGCCTCTGAAGTTATAACGGTGGTTGGTTTGAATGTCCAAAATGCATAAAACACAAATAAGAGTGGAATGCTTTTCAATATAATAAAACTATATTGTATATATTTTCCGACGCGAATATTCTGTAAATTTAATACCGTAAAAACGGCAACTAATGCAAGTTTTAGATATAAGCCAGAAATTCCCTGCAATGATTCAAAAAGCTGTTGCATAAGAGTAACAAAAATATGAATACCCAACGCACTGGAAGCTAATTTTGCGGTGAAATAACACCAACTGCTCAAGAATCCGATAAATGGATGCAGTGTTTTGCCAAACTCATAAAAAGTCCCACCTTCATGATAGGTCATCAAACGGGCCATCGTGAAAATGAGAGGAAAAATTAATAATCCTACAAATGCATACACGAATCCGCCTAAAGCACCAGCTGCGGCTGCTAACAAAACGGTATTAATAAAAATACCGGAGCCAAGCATAATGTTGATATTAATCAGTATTGCAGACATTAATGAAAGTTTGGGCGAGTTTGACATGCATTACTTCCTGGTTTTCAGATACTTTACATACATAGCAATAGATCCAGCCGCTGCTGCGTTGAGGCTTTCAGTATTACCAGGCATTGATAAAGTAACCTGCATATCAGAAATTGCAAGAAGTTCAGCGCTGATCCCTTTGCCTTCATTACCAACAATGAGAATGCTATTAGAAAGATCTGCTGTGTCAAACGATTCACCGTCATGAGCAACCAAAGCAATAAGTTTTTTGCTTTTCTTAATACGTGGCAAATCATGAATACCAATTTGATGAATAGATACTAACGCTACAGCTCCTGCGCTCGCTTGAACCACTTTTGGGCTCCATACATCAACACCACCAATTTTTAAAATGGTCGTTTGATTGCATGCAGCAGCAGAGCGAATCAACATGCCAGCATTGCCTGGATCTTGAAGATTATCAAGTAAAATGCCATCAGTAATTTCAGCTTTTGGAACTGGTATTTTTGCCACAGCAAGAATGCCGCTTGGTGTTTGTAAGCTGCTAATTTTGCTCATCACCTCGTCAGATACCATGTATTTGACCACATCTGCAGCAACTTCAGGAATTTCTTGTTGGTACGAATCGGTCCAAACCAAGGTTGTTAATTTTATGCCAGCTTCAATGAATGTTGAGATTGCGCGATGGCCTTCAACCACGCACAATCCAGAAGTTCTGCGTGCTGAAGCATTATCGCGAAGTTTAACGATTTCTTTAGTAAAGCTATGGGTAAGCGATGTAATATTTTTCATGATTTATATACCTATGTTTTAGCTAGACTAGCACATCTGCGAAACTCTTTACAGGTTTTTACGTATTTAAGCATAGTGGAAGCAGACGAGGGGTTCTCGAAGGATTTTTATGAAAACTTTTATACTGAGTATTTTTTTACTGTTTTTTGGTCAATTTTTCTGCGGGGAAGAATTAACGTTTGAAGACGAAGTGGCCTTTGAGGTGCAATCAGCAACGGGTGCTTTGGCTGTACCTCTCGAGTCTGGTGAAGTAACCATAGATTTACCTATTTTTGGTTCCACAAAGCTAGAAATCGGTTCTGATGGATCTTTGTCAAAAACTATTCCCTCAACAAACAAGCAGCTTAATGTTGGGCCATTGATTATTCAACCATCAGTGCTCACATTAAAGCCACAGGGTCAAATTTCTTATATTGCACCTGCAACATTCATGGGTAAAAGAGCGAGAGTCGGTTTATTAGAGCTTGCACCAGGCAAAAGAGTTGCAGATAAAGAATATGCTGTATCATCAGTGCGTTTAGGAATCTCATTGCTTGAACCATTAACCTTGTCGCTTAAGGGTGCAAGAGCAATAGAGCTCCATACGTTTTATGTTCTCTTTGAAGATAGTAAATCTCCTCTCTTTTCTACGAGGGTCGATTTTTTTGGTACACCTACCGTCGTTGCCTTAACTTTTCCACCGGACAAAATGGTAGGAACTTTTACCATCGGTAATAAAAATTTGTATGAATTATTTCCAGAGCTTCAAAATAATTTGATTGGTTCGGTCGATATTATCAGTGCGATAGCAACTTTAACATTAACCAAATCAAATCAAGGATATGGTGATCCAGTTTTTGAATTGCATGGCACGGCGGATCTTACCGATTTAAAAGCAACCAATGATAAAGCAGTTAAAAATGTTTCTCTATCAAGTTTAGTATCTAAAAATCAGTTAAGTATTAGTTCTGAAGTAAAAAAAGTTTCGATTCCTGTTGTGGGCACTGTTGATTCAGCACTGGTTTCAGTGGCGTGGGATCCAATAAAAAAACAATGGAAATCAGAACTTGCAGGACATGTTGATGTTAAATTGAAGGGTGTTGGAACTTTGCCTGTAACCTTAGCTTCAATCATCGGTTCTACAGGGATTGAATTTAAAGGCAGTGTTGATAAATCATTCAAAGTAGCAGGCGTTACGGTAAAAAGTGCTGAAGCTGCTTTTAATTTAGTTACTAACACCATTCGTATTGCTGGGGTAGGCGATATTTTGGGAGAGCCTGCACACATTGCATTAGTACAATTTGCTGATGGTGATGTAGAGGTTGATGCAAATTTTGTGGTCAAGAAAACCCTAAAGCCATTTAAAAAGACTAATATTCCTGTGGTAAAGGACTTTGCATTAAAGAATCCTGTAGTAAAAATTGAGCCACAAGAAACTGGTTTCGATTTGTTGATTCAGGGTGAAGTAAATATGTTCAACATTCCACTTATTGGCGATATTCGCGTCGTAAGTGAAGATGAACAAGAAACGCTTTTAGGTGAAGTAGGATTACCGCATAATTGGAAAATTTCTGATGGATATCCGGAACTAAAAAGTACGGTATTTAATGATATTGTCATTAAAGATCTTAAGGTAATTTTAGCGGAAGATGAATTCAAGGATACTATAACTGGTGTACGCTACATTCCTGGAGTGAATTTTGTAGGAAGATTAAGTATTGAAGGTGTTCTCGAACCAATTGCACACATCATACAATTACCTATCGGCAGTGAGTTGGCCGTAGTATTTACGGTACCTGAGAAAAATCCACTCGATACACAACTTTCTATAGCATTACCAGCAACGATACAACTTGGTAGCCCTAATCTTGTATTGACGCAAGTAAAAATGAATATTAAAGCGCTTGGCGGTATCGGATTTTCTGGCACTTTAAAGTTAAAACCAAGCAAAAAAGATGATCCGCTCTTTTTCACTGCAGCATTTATGGCAGGCCCATTAGATGCTAAGGGAAGCGGCAGCATGGCGGGCATGTGGCAACGTCCATTCGGGATACCAAATATTGCTTTTGGTGATGTTGCAATGCAAATGCAAATCAATTATGCCTTATTTGCTACAACAGGATTACCAGCGGGGGTTGGTCTTCAAGGTGCATTAGATTTAGGATCAACGGATGTTAAATTAGCGGCAAATATTTCAATAACAAATCCTGAAAATACGGTATTTGTTGGGGAACTTAATAAGTTGCAACTGAAAGACATTGTGGCGCTCGTTGGCAAGATTTTCAAAAAGAAGATTAGCATGAATAAATTGCCTAATTTTGCCATCCGTGATGTTGAAGTCTATATGGTTCCTGTTGCTACAACTATTGGTACCTTCTTTTATGATGAAGGCTTTACCTTCAAGGGTCATGTAGAATTTAATAAATTCTCAATGGGCGGTCGCTTCATGATACCGCTTGATGATTTCTCGGGGCTTATTGGTGAAGGTTATGCAACAAAGATCAACTATGGTCCGCTTCTTATTACCGGGGCAGGTTTAGATAATATTTATAATACAGAAGACGATGGACCAGCTTTCTCATTAAAGATCACAGAAACTGAACAGAAGTTTTTCCTCACCGGTCTTATTGAATTGGAAGATGTTTTTAAAGTAAATGGTGAAGTTCTTATTACGTTAGATGCACTCAGCTTTAAAGTTCTTGCCAAAATTAAGGACCTCTATGATTTAACCATGGAAGGTGAAGGTTCGATATATTCTGCTGATTTAGGGGTGAAAATTAATCTCATAGGTTCAACGCAAGATTTCTTGAAGAAATATGTCGTAAAAAAACTGCCACAAGCAGCTGCAAAAGGTAATCGTGCGCTTGATGATGCAAAAGACAAGGTAAATAAGCTGCAGAAAGAGATAGATAGCACAGCAAAAACCTTGAAATCCAAAAAGGATTCGTTGCAGGCAGAAGCTAAAAAAGCAAAAAAATCGGTGTTGAAAGCGATAACATCAAGTCCTAAGCTTGCAAAATTAGCGTCAGAAATTTCGGGAATAGAGATAAAACTGGCTTCGCTTAAAGCTTCAATGAAATCAGCAAAAGGTGTTCTGACAGGATTACAGCAAATTTCTATGGGCAGCAGTATTGTCGTTGCAAGTACCGTAGAACAATTAAGCAAAATTGTTGATATTAAAAAGCTCTATTTTGAAGGAAGTGTTCACAAGATAGTAAAAGGCAAATTGCCCGAATTAAATGTCAAAGGCATGATCTTTGGTAAAGACTTTAGCTTTAAGATTAAAGACTTTGACCTTGATGATATTCAACATTCATTAGAAAAAGTTGGTGATCAAATCGTTGATTTATTCACTTAATTTCATAATTTCATAAAAAGTGGGGCGCTCCAAATGGGCGCCTTTTTTGTTTTCTATTTGAAATACTTGATTTGGATTTGTTACACTGGAGGTAAATAAATAAAGTCAGGAGAGTTTAATGAGTAAACATTATATCTTTTTCTTGGGCTTTTTGTTGGGTCCCCTCATGAGTGAAGCGATACAGATCCAAAAGCATAGCCAAGAAATTAAAGATTTAGGGCAAGCCTTAAAAGTATTTCCAAGCATTGTCGAGGTTATGAGATTAACTCATCCAGAGACCGCTGATAAATTAGTAACTTCTGTTGAGCCCGTGCAAGAGACTGGTGAGCTCATGTTAACGGTTGCTAGTTTATTAGATACCGTTGAACCTCTGTTAACGTCATTAACTCAAATAAATACGCGTATCGTTTGTTCGATCGGTAATAAAGAACAACGATCAAAAAATAACCGTTGCGTAGAAATCGGTTGTGTTAATCGTACTGATTGTGTTAAAAAAATTGTCGTTGATCTAAAAATGTTATTAAGTGCATTAGTAGATCATTTAATTTTTGGTTTTACTGACGCTAATAAGGTATTCCATCCCGGCATTATAGATTCTATTCTTCTTATTTCAAACCAAGAAAAAATTCGCACAGATTTAGAACCTGTAATCAATGCATTATCTATTTCATTACAAGTGATTGGCGAAATTGAAAAACTTATTAAGCAGCAGGAAACACTATGAAACGCTTATATCTCATTGTAGGGTTAACATTGTGTGTAGTATGTGTTACTGCAGCAAAGAAAACTAAACCAAAAGCATTGCCCCCAATGCAACAATTACAACAGTCATTAGTTGCAACAAGCTCGCTCATAAGAGCCATGACAATTTTTGTACCTGCTGAAAAAGAATCCACAAAAAAATACATGGGTGTGGCGAGTGATTTATTATTAGATGGTGCTTTTGTCGTATCACAAACACAATCTATTATTAATGATTTTAAAAAGCTTAAAGGTAAGGCTCAAATAATTAACAACCAAGGTAAGTGCTTTATACAAAATAATAAAGCGATTACTTGTACCACACAACTCAATTGTAAAACACAAGAAGAATGTGCTGCAGCCTTGCTTAATTCAATTAATGAATTATTGCTGCCAATTGTTAATGACATTCTGGGTACTGTTGAAGTTACAAAAGGCTCTGATGGTCAAACGAAGAAAAGTATCAAGCCTGGGTTATTAATGGGCTTGGCAAACTCACAGGCAATTCCGCAATCTTATCGATTAGAATGGCGTGATCTATTAGGTAAATATACGATTAAAATTGTTGAAGCGATCGAATATCTTCCTAAGCTCGGAAGCATGATTAAGCCTCCAGTTAAACGACCAAATGAACCTAAAGATGTACAAAGCTTCAGGGAAGAACCTGTTGTCTTTGCTCACGAAGATGTTTTCTCCTTAGACTAATACGTTAATAAGTTAACAAAAAGCCCCGTCAATGTGATGGGGCTTTTTGTTAGTATAATTTCTAATGATTAAATTTCATCGCGCATTATTTTTTCTCGTATATCCTGCATATACCACATCATATGCGCCACATTATGAATTGATGCTAATGTATGCGCTGTAGGTTCGTGAGCTTTAAACAGATGATGAATATACGCTATAGTGTAGTTCTTGCAGGTATAGCATGAACACATTGGATCAATAGGTTCAAACTTTTGCTTCCACTGACCTTGTGCAATTTTTATCGTGCCCGTACGGGTGAATAATAATCCATGGCGAGCACATTTGGTAGGATGGGAGCTATCAAGCGTATCAATACCAAGCTGCACAGATTGATAAATTGATGAAATATCCCCAATACCGAGTAAATGATTTGGTTTATCATACGGAATATGTGGCATCAATTGACCGAGCATCACAATCATTTCTTCTTTTGTTTTGCCAAGGCTTCCACCGATAGAAAAACCATTAAATGGTAAATTGCCTAAAAATTGTGCACTTGCTTTGCGCATGTCGGGATTTAATCCACCATGCACCACCGCATACATCGCTTGTTGATTAGGATTTTTCAGATGTTCCATTAATGATCGTTCTTCCCAGCGATGGGTACGATCCAGAGATTTTTTTAATTTATACGGATCAATATGATAGGGTGGCAATTCATCTAAGGGAATAATAATATCAGCACCTAAAGCTTTTTGTGCTTGGACTGATGTTTCAGGTGTTAATTTAAGTAATGAACCATCACGATAAGAGCGAAATGTTACGCCTTCTTCAGTTATTGAAAGCACCGAATTATTGATAACTTTTGTACCCTTACTTTTCAATTCATCTTTAACACCACCATAGGCAAGGCTAAAAACTTGAAAGCCGCCTGAATCGGTAATCAATGCGCCTTTACGATTCATAAATGAATGTAATCCACCCGCATTTTTAACGACATCAGCACCAGGATGCAACATCAAATGATACGTATTGCAAAACATAAGTTGAACGCCTAATTCATCAGCAATTACGGTATCAACGGCTTTCAATGAAGCATTGGTACCAACTGGTACAAAATTTGGTGTTTCAATGATGCCATGCGGCGTTGTGATTCTGCCAACACGCGCTCTTGATTTTGATGATTGATGGAGGATTTCAAATTTAAAATAACTTTGATTCGACATATGATGCAAGCATTAAAAAGGGTGTAATACAATGGATAGCAATAATTTTAATCAGATAACTTACAAGCATTAATTCAGCAATATGTGGTACTACGCCATACAATGCCAAAAAGGTAAATAGAACGGTATCTAATGCTTGTCCAAGCAATAAGGTAAGATAATTACGAATAATAAATGGGAGATATTCGCGTGTTCTTAAATAAGCAAAAATAGTTATATCAATATATTGCACAACATAAAACGTAAACAACGATGCGATAACAATACGGGGCATTGGCGACAACAATGCTTCATAGTGCCACTGAATAGTTTGACAGGATGCTGACGGATACAAACAATGTAAGGTGCTTAATATCACCGCTACTATGACACCGAAAAATCCAGCATAGAGAGCTTTTTGCGCTTCTTTTTGACCATATTTTTCTTGCAGCATATTAAATGATAAAGGTATGCCAAGCGCAACAACATCACTTGCTGATGCATGCCAAGAAAAAAGCATTATCTGTTTGAGCGCAAAAAAATTTGCAAGAAAGCCCAAAATCGTAATCAATGCAACTAACGCAAAGTTACTAATGCGTAATGCAATAACAGCTAGTATTGCAATCAAAATGATGTGTATAAAAAATAATAATTCCGTCATAATCCAAACACTTTATAAAAAAAATACCCTGCAGGCGCTGCAAATAATAAGCTATCAATACGATCCAAGACGCCACCATGACCAGGCAATAGTGAACCTGAATCTTTAATATGTGAACGTCGTTTTAAATATGATTCAAACAAATCACCCAGTGTTGCCATACAACTTATTAAAATAACAAATACAATCGTTTTAATATCTAGGGATATAGTAAAATATGGTGCAAGTAAAAGTCCAATGCTGCTGCCACCAAGTAATCCTGCAATAAAACCTTCCCATGTTTTCTTGGGACTGATCGCAGGCGCTAAAAGATACTTGCCCCATAATCGACCGATGCAATACGCAATAGTATCAGTACTTGCAACAATAATTACAATAAAAGGAAGCAAGATAGTTTCTTCATTCATGATTATGATGCAGAGCATGCTAGCAAGCGGATAGAAGGGTAATAAATAACAATTATTAAATTGGGGCCATTCAACTACAAGAGCATAACACGCTATGAGACCAATTATGAAACTCACTGCATGAGTAGATAATTGAGTATACGCTGTGACTGCTAACGCAGCGAGAATACTGCCGGTGATGAATCGATGAATAAGAGTGTTGTTATTCTTCATTAAATGCGTTGGGTAAATACGTTATAGTCGAATCTCCGGTATCGTTACCAATGACAAATGCAACATCAAAGCGTGCGATATACGAAGCACGGTTGTGTTGAGCTAGAAATTGTTTAGCCGTGAGAATAATTTTTGTTTGTTTTGACTTAGTAATAATTTCACCGATAGATGCGTGATACTTTGCGCGTGTTTTAACCTCAACAAAACAAATTAAATCGTCTTGCTGTGCAATGATATCCACTTCTCCTAAGCGTGTAGAATAATTGCGACCTATAATGGAATATCCTTGTTTTTCTAAGTAAGAACAAACTAAGGTTTCACCATTATTACCGAAAGTGCGACGAATATTCATCGTTAGAATAAATCTCGGGAAATATAGAACGAGCGTTTTTCTTTTGCTGCAACAAACTGTTGTATTTCTTCAATGATGGTTGCAATAATTTGCGCTTGAATCGGTAATGATTTATTAGCTTTTTCAGCCATCACTAATTCACCAATCGTGCGATCGATCAACAGCAAATGCTGTGTGCGTGGTGAAAAATGAGGTAATAATTCTTTTGCGATATACATAATGCGCTTACGGGCCGCTAAAATTGGGCCTTCTTTTAACTCGTAATAATATTTTTGAAGATAGCTTTGAGCTACAAAAATTTCATGATCCATTAAACGAAGCATGCACTTGTTAATAATTTCTTGAATTTCAGGAGCGTATTCGTTTTCTGAAGTGTAAAGCTCAAGAAACTCTTTAGATTTTTCTACGGTTTCTAATGTTTTCGTTTGATCGCGACGAGCATCGTTTGAGCATTTATACAACGATTCGATTAAACGCAAATGTGCGCGCTCACGCTGTGAACTAGAAGGGTAGAGGGTAATATATTGATTATAATTTTTATGGGCAGCTTCATAACGTTCTTGTTCAAACTGTGCATCAGCTAATTCAAGAAGTGTTTTCTCAATGAGTCGGTAGTCGTTTGATAAGCTTAATTTTCTTTCTAGCGCTTGAAGAGCAAGATCGGTATATCCCGCATTCTTGTAAAATTGATAGGCTATATCTGTTTCAGCATAATCCATATCTTTTATTTTTTTGTTAGGCAAATAAACGATAGATTTATCCTGTCTTTCAATATACCGCTTTCTAAAGCAGCCCGGCATCAAAAAAAGGGTAGTAAGTAATGCTATAAGCAGTGATATATTCATGATTGTAAGCCTTTGTTATTAAACCTACCATACAGTTCCCTCGCCTGCAAGCCGATCACTTGTTTCTTTAAATGCGTACCTTGTGGTATCTTGTATGGTAAGCCTGATACGTGCGGAGTTTCTATGGCAAAAACAGTTGTTGAATATTTGATCAAACAGGGAATAGTTTCTGAAGCAGCAGTTAGTAAAAGTTTACAAAATAAAAAACCTGCCGAATCTCCTGAAGAAGCTCTTTTGAGAGATGGCTTAATTAATGATGTTCAGCTGACGCAAGCATATGCCGCAGTATTTAATACCTCTTTTTTTGAAACGATCCAAGAAAAGATGACCGACCCTGAAATTCTGGGTTTGGTTCCGTTTAAATTTTTACGCGATAACGTCATCATTCCTATCAAGCTTGAAGATGGAAACGCAGCTTTAGTCATTTCTTCACCGACAAGTTTACAAGCGGTCGATGATTTAAAATTAGTTTTAGGATTTCCCGTTTCAATAGGATTTGCGCCCCGCGCCGTAATTCTTGAAGCGCTCAATCGCTATTATCCGCTTGAAGGAACTAAGCAGGTTATGCAAGAGCTTGAAGAAGAAAGTGCTATTGCAGCTCCGCTTGATTTTGAAACGATCCAAGAAGAAGACATCTTGGGAATGGCGCAAGAAGCACCAATTATTAAATTAGTAAACCAGATTCTGTATCAAGCAGTAAAACGCGGTGCTTCGGATATTCACATAGAACCCTACGAAAAAGAATTACAAATTCGTTACCGTATTGATGGTATTTTATATCCCGTGATGACGGTGCCAAAACGAACCCAAGCGGCAATTATCTCCCGCTTGAAAATCATGGCAAACCTTAATATTGCTGAAAAAAGACAACCACAAGACGGTCGAATCCAAATCCGCATCGCCGATAAACCGATCGATATTCGTGTATCCGTCCTACCGGTTGCGTATGGTGAACGCATCGTAATGCGATTACTTGATAAGACAAAAACTTTTGGAAAATTAAAAGAATTAAGCTTTAGCGAACGTGATTATAAAATCATTGAAAATAGTATCGCAGAGCCAAATGGTATCATATTCATAACCGGTCCAACGGGTTCTGGTAAAACTTCTACCTTGTATTCGATTTTGAGTGAAGTGAATTCACCTGAAGTAAATATTATTACGGTAGAAGATCCGGTCGAATACCAAATGAGTGGCATCGGTCAGGTACAAGTTAAAGAAAAAATCGGTCTTACTTTTGCCGCTGCGTTACGTTCCATTTTGCGACAAGATCCTGATATCATCATGATCGGTGAAACCCGAGATCATGAAACGGCACAGATTGCGACTCAAGCAGCATTAACGGGTCACTTAGTCTTAAGTACCTTACACACTAACAACGCACCATCGGCAATTACCCGTTTAATTGATATGGGTATTGAACCGTTCTTAATTGCTTCAACTATTGTTTCAATTATTGCGCAACGATTGGTCAGAAGACTTTGTCCAAAATGCAAAGAATTGTATGAACCGACTGCAGAAATTTTAGAACGTATTGGTCTTACCAAGCAAAAAGCAAAACATATTAAATTCTATCGTGCTGTTGGGTGCGAAGAATGTAATATGACAGGTTATAAAGGACGACTTGCAATCTTTGAAGTCATGAAGATGACCCCAGATATTGCTAAGTTAACCGTTGAACGTTCTGACACCAGTTTGCTTGAAGCACAAGCGCGTAAAGATGGTATGACGACATTGCTTGAAGATGGCTTACGTAAAATTGAAGCTGGTCTAACAACCATAGAAGAAGTATTATCGGTTGCCACGATGTACGATGCGCTTGAAGAAGAGTAATGGTTTTTTATTAATGGAACTGTTAGTAGTTTGTGCAATTATGGCTTTTGCTGCGTGCTTGCCCTGTTGGTATGTGTCTTTTAATACGAATGTTATTGCGCGTGAATTACACACCTTACAATCATGGCTCTTGGCAGTGCAGCAAAAAGCGTTGCTTTCGGGTAAAGATATTACTATCTCTTTGGATAATAAAAACCTGATAAGTGATGAAGATTTTTTTACTTTTAATGAAGATGTGCACTTTGGAGTCAATGCGCATACCTATGGACCACCATCTTCGCCAACAAAGCGGATTACTGATCCTATTTCATTCAATAACCATGAAATGATTTTTTATCATACCGGAGCAATGCAAGTTGGTACTTGTTATATTGTAGACAAAAAAGGTCGTATTGGAGCATTAACGTGTGGTTTATCCTTACATGGAACCATACGGTGTTATGAGCTTCAAGGAAAAGAATGGCATCTACTGGCGTAAAATGGCGCGTATTTTCTCGATTGATACCCTGTTTATTAGCGGTGATAGTAACCACGATATTCTGTGTTATCAATTACGATCCATTTTTTAAACGAAAAATTTCTGAATATATCAGTTACAAAGTAAGTGAAGTTGTACACGCACCCGTACAAGTGGAATTTGAATATTTTAATCCATTTACCGCAACACTTTCTTGTACTCATGTACGCAGCTCAATGTATGACTGGTCCTGCGCAATTCCCCGTATATCATTTCGTGGTTCGTGGATTTCTTTGCTGTCTCAATGCAATTTTGATCTTGAATGCGTGGTTGAGTCGGGTTCATGCACACTGCACGTTGAAAATAAAGATTGTTCGCTGATTAACATTGTTAATGATTTTTTAAAAGTACCATCAAAAAAACCATTAATCGTAACTTCAATTATTTTAAAAGAATGCACTGTTGCTCTAGTTGATAAAGACACATCATTATCTTCATCAGGTTCTTTTTCATTAACTACCAAGATGGTATCGAAACACTATTTTGTGCAGCATGTAGTTCACTCACTCCAAACGATGTATAAAGATCTAGTTTTATTCAACGTAACAAATGGCTCCGGTGAATTATTATTAAAGGAGCATGCAGAAGCCCAAGGATCTTTGTATTACACGATCGATTCTGTATTTATTCCCCATCAAAAAACCATTTTGTACGGTGTGTATTCTGCAGAAAATAAATACCTCAATGTATATTCAACCGATCGTCAGTGGGACATATCATTAAGCTATCAGAATATAGTAAAACTGAGCGGTCATTTACCGCTCACAGAAATACTGCGCAAATGTGTTTCAATTGTGGATGCAGAAGCTGAAATTGCCTTTGATATACAGTGGGATGAGATCGTTAAAGCGGAGTTGTTGTGTAACAAAATCAAGATAAAAAATACTACGCTTGAACCGATCAAACTCTGGTGTGAAAAACAGGATGATCGCTACAGCGGTTCTTTTCTTGTCGGTGAAAATGATATTTGTATACAAGGCAGCATTGATACCCATAATGAATCATGCACCATACAAGCAAATTCCTGTTTACCAATAACGTCATCATGGATTTCATTTTCAGATGTAGAACCATTCACCCTAGAGCTTACGAGTGATTATACTGATTATAACGTTAAATTTTCTGGGTTATGCAAATCGCTTTTGTCACCTGAGTATACTCGTTGCACTATGAATTTTCACACTGATTTTCAAAGATGGAACGTGCAGGGTGACTATGGTGAGTATGCATGGCTTTTGAATAGCAAGAATGACACATTAACATTTAATGGCACGTACTTAAAATCGGAAATATTGAAGGGTACTTATGCTTTTGAATCAAAGCAAGGTTCTTTCAGCGGTTCCGAACATATTCTAAAACTCATTGGTACATCACAGAATGTTCCGGTGACCGGTAAAGGTACGTGGCAAATTAATACCCTTGATAATCATCAAGAAATACAATTCAGTGGATTGGTTGACGGACAATTTAGAATTGGTGATTGGTATAATATTGTCGAAAAATCTAAGATACATGGACTGTATAATAGTGTTGATAATGTTTTGCAAATCCAGAATTTTACTACGCAATTTCGTGCAGGCTCTCTCGCAGTAAATAATGCTGTGATTGATACATCCAAGCGCTATTGTTCACTACCACTTAAGTTTGATAATGTGCTCATCACCAAACAGAATGAATTTTTTGCACAAGTTAATGGCTATGGATGCTTGAATGGGTCATTTGATGCACTCACATTAAAAGGTTTTTGCATGGTGGATAAATCGCTTATTACCGGCAATATCTTATCATCAGATTTATACAAAGAAACAGAACACAAAATGCACGTTCCTATCGAATGTGATTGCTTAGTACTTACCAAAACTGAAGTTCCTATAAAAACACCGTTATTTGCTACCAATGCGCATTGTTTGTTGCATATTACTGGCCAGCTGATGAATCCACGTATTGATGGTACTATAGATTTTTCTAACGGCAGTATTTATTTTCCGTATGATGCATTATTTATAAAGACGGGATTGCTTACATTTAATTCTGTAACATCAGAACCATCAATAGAACTTGTTGCTAAAAATTCTATAAAAAATTATGACATTACCCTTGGTTTGCATGGTGGCATACACAAACCATTAATTACGTTAACATCCTCACCATTATTAGCAAAAGATCAATTAATTGCTCTCTTGTTAGGCGGTTCTGAAGATGGTTCATTAAGTCTTATAATGCCCCAATCAATCACTGAATTATTTGAGCAATTATTGTTTGGTTCAACGGCGACAATATCCAAAACACAAAAATTTATTCAATCATTTTTTGAACCGCTTAAAAGCGTGCGCCTGGTACCAAAATTTAGTGATCAAACTGGGCGTGGAGGCTTACGCGGTGCATTAGAAATCGATGTGACCGATCGACTCAAGGCATCAATCCAACAAAACTTTAGTCTTACCGAAGATACGCGTATTGATATCAGTTATGCACTATCCGATGAAGCAAATATTAAAGCGACAAAAGATGAGCGGGGCGATGTGGGGTGTGAAGTTGAGATGAAATGGCGTTGGTGAGAATTGTTAGTTAAAAATTTGATGTAAAGGTTTATAAAAGTAACAAGTAATAAAGGTCGGGTAATTTTATCCGACCTTTATTACTTTATTGCTATGTGTTTTTATTAATTAGTGTATAATTTTTTGAATTTCCTGTACGCAGCATATTTAATATTGAAATAAGTGTAACTACTTCAATATTGCTAAGATGTACATTGATTTTGCCATCTAATCCATTATAATTTTTAGTTTCCGGATCCTGAATATGCAAAGTTGTTTTAACAGTTACAAGTTCCCTTGTATCAAGATGTTCATTCTCGATTTTTTGCATTATATCTGGCAAATATTTAACAACGTCAATTATTGTTGAGTGACCTAGATTTTCCGTATTAATATATGTGTCGAACCCTATAATGGTTGATCCTATTTCGGGATAAAAAAAATTGTCTTCATTCATTTTTCGTTTAACCGTGCTAGTTATACGTCCATAGCCGTATCCTAAAGTGCCGGTAGAAATAGCCTGGCCCACTTTAATACCGAAACCAATGAGGATTCTTTTTTTTAATTCCTCATAATTAATTGCAACATCATAAGTATTTGTATAATTATTTAATAGTTGCAATGCAAAAATTGAGGCTAAAGAAATTCCAGCAATACCGAACGATTCAAAAACTAATCCTTTAGTTAGCCTCCCGTATGGCTCAATAGCATCATTCATAGTATGAAAATAAACTAATTGTTTGAAGTTTTTTGGCTGATAGTAAGGCTCTTCGACTAGGCATCGCTTAGGACAAGCGAGATGTATCATAAGATTAATTGGATTTTTTGTTAATTGACTAAATTTGTTATGAATATTACATCCATGCGAATGCGCCAATAATACAAGAGGTATATTTGGATAATTTTGCTTTATATAATTATCAAGGGCACCAGCGGCATTAAAGCGAGGGGTGTCAAAAAGCTCGCCCGTCCATTTAAATGATACTAGATCTAAATTTGTTTGATGTTTATCTGCATACCATGAAGCAAAACGTTTAATATGACGAAAATTTTGTTTTTTTGGTTCAAATTCATCAATAAAACTTGGTGTTAATTTCCCAAAGGTGCCATGTGTAACAATAAATAATATTTTTTTCGATGGGTCTAAAATACTTGCAGGAGTGAATGATTCTTTTCTTCTAATTAATAATGAGCCATCAAAAGATGAAATAGTTTGCTTATTTTCAATTAAATTCCATGATCTGGTTAGATCTATGCTATCAGGGACGAGAATATTTTTAATATCTTGACGTTGCAATACGCCTAAATAAAGATCAGATAAATCATTGTTCCATTTTTTTAAAGCGTCCATGCGACTTTTAGTTAAATCTAAATGAGCAGGCAATTCATTTGCATTTGAACTTTCCTCATATTGAGAGAGTAGATTATCTCCTTGAGCAATATAATTTTTTGTATTTAAAATAGAATCTTGCGCAGCGGTTAAGCAACTGAAGAAATTCTGCCGATAATTGCGCTCAGCTTTGTCGCTAATCTTTTTTGTAAAATCTGTATCTGCTAAATATTCAGAAATTTTCCATGAAATATTTTTATTGTTTTGAGAAATTTTCTTAATTTCTAGATTAAATCTTCCGATACTAATATTTCTGCTATCGTCAGCAGACCAATTAGCCGAAAAGGTAAATAAAATAAGTGACAAGATAATGGTCTTTGCCATTTTTTCCTCTGTATTAATGAATTAAAGTCCTGAAAATGCTTCATCCATTACTACTCTTCGTACTAATCTTGTATTTTGTAATCTGGGAGCTTATTAATTAAATCTCTTCTAGATCCCCAAACGCCATTTATTTTTTGGTCCCATTTTATTGCACCTAGTCCATACAAGCCAACCCATATTGGAGTTGCGGTTAATGCTAAGGCTTTTTTTAATGGAAAAGACGAATCGGCTATATTCTGGCCCGATGCTAATCCATCGCCAATCCAAAGTAATCCAAAAAAAGTTCCTATAAGCCCAATAATCATAAAAGTAGGTATATCTTGAAGTTCTGAAATTTGTGAATCCCACCCAAATCTTACGGTATAATCATCACAAGATCTTATCGCGGTTCTTTTTTCTTGAGGCGTGAGATAGCTTACTTTTTTTAATTCTCTTTCAAGATATTTACTATTCCAATATCTTCCTGCAGCATAAATTCGCTTTAATGCTTCATCACGATTCATGTCTGAGCAATAGTTTAAATTCGGTAATATACAAAATAATAAAATTAATAATATTTTTTTCATGAGTGTCCACGGTTGATTTACGAAATATCATTGTAGGTAAAAAAAAATAAAATTCAACTTGTAAACATGCTATAGGTTAAATATTCTTTAAAGCAATTTTAAAGTATTTGTAAGTGCGCAATTTTATTTTCAACAGTCTTGCTACGATGTGTCATACAAATTGATGTAACTGATCGACTCAAGGAATCAATCCAACAAAACTTTAGTCTCGCAGAAAGCGCGTGCATCGATATCAGCTATGTTGTTATCTGATGATGCAAATATTAAAGTGACAAAAGATAAGCGTGGTGATGTAGGATGTGAGATTGAGATGAAATAGCGATGGTAATTGAACTACAATGCATGTATTGGGATTTTATTAAATTTAATTTGAAAATCCTTGGTGAAAATTTTTTAACGCTAAAGCGACTGATTTTTCAGGTAGCTTAAGTTCTTTCGATGCAAGTATATGGGTTGATCCATTGTAGGCTGTAATGGAATTAATATCATCAATAACCGATTTGTCTATAATTACAGCCTTTAGAGTTTGTTCACTTGATGAACTAACCAAGGCAAAGTGGGAAGATAAAGGAAATGTGATTATATTATTTTTTAATTCAAAATAGGGTTCGTGCTTGGTATTATCGTCGATATTAATGATGTTTAATGGATTATTTGAAGAAATAAATTCACCATCATGAGCTTCAACTAATTGCCAATTTTTTTTTGCTAATAGGTCGACTAAATATGAACTCAGCTCTAGCATGCTCATAATTAATTTATCATGGTTGATTTGCAATACAACCTTTCCATTATTTATATCATCAAGCGCTTTTTTATAGGGTATAATTTTTTTTATTATTCCTTCAGCCTGCATTTGTTTCATGAAAGAATGATAAGTATCTTCATCTTTGGTAATAGCTTTTAAGATAGCGCGTGGTCTTTGCGAATGAACTTTTTGCAGTAAGTCTCTTTTTACGGGGTTTCGCATTCCGAATATTCCCATCAAGTTAATTACATAGCTTAATTCTTCATTATTCTCAGGTAGCTCTTTATTCTTTATAATCTTATCGATAATTTTAATGGCTAAATCTTCAATTTTTCCAAACTCTTTTTCCAAAAAATAAGGATCTAGATTTTCACATTCATATAATGTTTGAAAGTTATTTTCTTTAAATTCATTAAGGGGTTGAGTTTTTCGCCATTTATTTATTTTTAAATCATAAATATAAACTTTGCCCTGCGAGTCACAAAAATTATTTTGATAAGCTTTTGTAATGAAATGTTGTTGTTCCGGTCTATTCTTCATAAGGGCCGATCTGTTCGAAATTTATAGTCTCTGTTCCAAAAAAAAATAATTGTATTCTAGAGAGAATAAAAATAAATAGAGAATAAAGTTTCAATAATGCGATCATAGATCAACTTAATTAAAGTTATCTATAAGTGAACAAATTGAAATTTCTTCATATCGAAATAATAGAATTATAATGATATCTCTTGAATCTTATTTTGATTAAAAATAATAGTGTTGCTATCTAATAGGGGCCATTCATCAAAGCCCAGCAACTGACATTCTGGTTGTGGAAGAATGCCATACGCTGCATGTACTTTTTCTTGCATTGCGCGTGCTAAAGATATGATATCATTTGATGTTGCATTGCCACGATTCACAATCATGTTTGCATGTTGGTAGGATACTTGTGCATCTCCGATGGAAAATTCACCTTTGATGCCTAATTTATCTAAATAGTACGCAACAAATATCATTTTTTTACCGTTACTGACTAACGTAACTTCATGTTCAAAAAAGTTTCTAAAAAAGCTGCCACAAGTGCGGGACGTTGGATAACGACGAGCACGGGTGCGAATCATTTCATCGCGTCTGCCTTTGGCATAATCAGCTTGATGCTGCGTACCTTTTTTTAATTTAAAAGTAACATCAACTAAGTAATGGGATTTTTCATGCAATGTTGAATAGTCATACGAAAAATTGAACCAATCCTTATTGACTACATGCAAGGTGCCGGTTGCTTTATCAATAATAGTTGCTGCATCAATAAATTGTTCAATCAAGAATTCAAAATAATGAACATTGATATACACCGCACCACCAATGCGTCCTGGTATACCACTGAATTCATGCAAACCAAGTAATTGATGATCAAGACAAAAATTTATAACTTCTGACAACGATGCGCCAGCTTCTGCTTTGACATACCCATATTCAGCATCTTCATGTAATATCTTAATTTCTTTCAAACTTGGTCGAATGGTTAAACCTTTGATACCTTCGTCTGAAATCAAAATATTTGCACCTTCGCCAAGGAGCGTTATTGGCATAGTATTCTGCACTGAAAATTGTACCGCTTCAGAAAATTCAGCAGCGGTTTGAGGTGCTGCAAAAAATTCTGCATTGCCACCCGTGAGAAACCAGTTTTTATCTTTAAGTGAGATATTTTTTTGAATAATGGTATGCATGGGAACCTATTGTTGTGCAGCTTGATTGCGATAGCCGATTGGACGTTTTGGTACGAGTCCTTGTTGCACCAATTCATGACAGCGTTGTGAGCAGGTGCGTTCTAATTGATTAATGCAATTATCGCAGCCAATAAAATGTTTGTTACAACGAGCATTCATGCAGTTATAATATTCATCAGCGGATACATCGCAGAGTAAGCAGCTGCCAAGAATATCATCAGTTACTTTGATACTGATGCGATTATCAAAAACATAATTTTTGCCTTTGAAAAAACCATCAGGAAACTGCTCTACATACCGATGAATACCACCAGTAATTTGATAGACGTTTTTGGCAATGCCTTTCTTCTGCAAATAGGCTGAAGCACGTTCGCAGCGAATACCGCCGGTGCAGTACATCAATACTTCTTTGTCTTTAAATTGATCTTCGTTTTGATCAATATAGGCAGGAAATTCTCTAAAGGTATTAATATCAGGTTTGATTGCGTTTTCAAAGATACCGATGCGTGATTCGTAATTATTACGTGCATCAAGGATTACTAAGTTTTTATTATTTTCCATCAACGCATGTGCTTCACGGGGGCTGAGGTGTTTACCACCTTCAAACGCGGTGAGTTCTTCAGGATCGATACCCAATTTTACGATTTCTCTCTTAACTTTAATTTCAAGTCGGGGAAAATCGGCCAAGGTACCGGAGCTGTCTTTAAAGTCGATGCCATCGAACAATGGATGGGCAGACATATAGGAAATAAATTGATTAATAGCGTCGATGGTTCC
This sequence comes from bacterium, assembly GCA_023428375.1. Taxonomy (GTDB): domain Bacteria; phylum Babelota; class Babeliae; order Babelales; family Babelaceae; genus JAEYYR01. The sequence continues at coordinate 209,987 of JAEYYR010000002.1, forward strand.
TGCTGCCGTGGCGTTAATGCCTTCTGTAGCCAATAAAATGCGACCTTTAAGACCCAAGTTTTGGCACAGTGAAAGAAGTTCTTCTTTGACTGCCTCAGGGTTTGAAATCTGGACGTATTTATAAAAAAGTATGATGCGATTCATGGTTTTTATGAGTTTTTTCTTTTGAATATACCCTAAGCATAGCAAAAATTAAGCTCTTTAGCATTGCTGGATTATGTAATTTGTCCTATTCTGATCTTAATTGAATGCTTCAGCGGAGTTATCGGGTATGAAATTATTGCTTTCTTGGATACTTGATCATGTTTACATGGATCAAGACATTGCGTGTGCAGATATTGTTAATAAATTAAGTAGAACAACTGCAGAAATTGAACAAACTGATCGCATTATCATTGCCGTAGAAAACTTTAGTTTTGTATGCGCCCGTGCCCAAGATGCAACCGGAGTCATTGTCGAAGACATCGATACCGGTAAAGAACATCGCTTACCTGAGCGTTCCGTACAATTTGGTTCCCATTACCTTATTTATAAAGAAAATAACGCCTATCGTTGGGCAACGACCCGCGATTGTGGTTCTGAAAAAAACTTTATTTTACCCGCGTTGTTAAAACCACATGACGGATCATGGCGCGATCAGCTGGTGGTTGAAGATTATGTTATTCATATAGATAATAAATCGATCTCTCATCGTCCCGATTTATGGGGACATCGTGGTTTTGCTCGTGAAATCGCCGCACATTTTGGGGTATCCTTAAAACCAGAAGATAATTTGTTGGGCCATTGTCCAATCAAACATTACCCTAACAAGTCTGCTGCACAGCCTTCAATGCCCTATGCATTAGAAATGATGGCGCACACACCGGTAAAACGTTTGGCTGGCATGTATATTGCCGATGTGCAATCCAATGCATCTAATTTGTTTTATGCACAACGTCTTTCAAAAATTGATATTAAACCTATTTCTGCAATCGTCGATGCTACTAATTATGTAATGCTTGATCTTGGTCAACCATTACATGCATTTGATGCAGAATTATTAAAAACACATACTATTCAAGTTGGCTATGCACAAAATGGTCAACAATTAACGCTGCTTGATGATCAAACGATTGAATTAACTTCCCAAGATTGTGTAGTTTCTGATGGCGCACGTCCATTAGCACTGGCAGGTATCATGGGCGGAAAAGATGCAGCAATTAATGAAAATACCAAAACAGCGGTAGTGATTGCAGAAAATTTTGATGCTGGTGCCATTCGCGTCAGTTCAACGCGTCATAAAGTGCGCACAGAATCTTCAGCACGTTTTGAAAAATCACTTGATCCAAATCAAAATACTGTCGGCTTGCTTCGTTATATTAAAGTACTTCAGGACATGGATATTCGCTTTAAAAAGCCTGAAGCTATTCCATCATTAGGTGCATTAGCGCAAGAAGTAAGTATTCATATTACTAAAGAATTTATTACCAAACGCTTAGGCATTCCCGTCTCATCAGAGCAAATTGAATCAACCTTAACCGCATTAGGCTTTGGCGCATTATCATTTTCTGGTGATCACGGTGATTATTTCCAAGTAACCGTTCCTACCATTCGTGCTACCAAAGATATTACTCGTGCAGAAGATATCGTTGAGGAAGTTGGCAGAAGTATTGGGTATGATCATATCCAACCAGTTATGCCAACACGCAGCACTAAACCTGTGAATACTCGTGCTATTGATTGTGTAAATACCATCAAAGAACATGCAGCAATCAGCTTGTGTATGCATGAAGTTTCAAACTATGCATTATATGATGAAGAATGGCTTTCTGTTTTGGGCTTCAATCCATCAAATGCGCCGTATTTGAAAAATCCATTAGCAGATACGCGAAAAAGATTAGTAACCTCATTGATTCCTCATTTATTAAAAAATGTGGCAGACAATACGACACGTTATGATAAGGCTCAATTCTTTGAGATTAATAAGGTGTGGAGTCAAGAAGCAAAGCTTCATGAACAATTGAATTTTGCTGGTGTCATGTATGATCAAAAAAATACGCCAACTTTTTATGATTGCAAAACAAAATTGCAATACATCTTTGATGCGTTAGATATTTTGGTTGAATGGCGTCGTCCCATGACAATTGCTCCTTGGTCACATCCCTATGAAACAGCAGAACTTTTTGCTGATTCTATTTCCATCGGATATGCCGGCATGTTAAATGCTAAAACATCAAGCGTTGTTGGACGTGGCACTGCCTTTGTGTTTGAAATCAATGTACAGGCACTCCGTGAATTACCATCATTAAAACGACAATTTGCTGGATTGCTTACCTATCAACCGGTTACGCTTGATGTGAGTATGTTAGTTGATCGTCACTTAACCGCTTCTGAAATTGAATCAATAATTGCGTACAGTGATGCTCGCGTGAATGATGTTCAATTATTGGATTTCTTTGAGAAACCTGAGTGGGGCACTAAACGCTCAATAACCATGCGTTATGTGTTATATGATGATCAAAAAACTATGACTAAAGCAGAGATTGATGCTATTCAAGAAAGTGTTCATAAAGCATTGATCAAGCATGGAGCAGAAATTCGATGATTATCGCGATGTATTTCTTAATGTCTGCTGTAATTATTATTGCTGATCAACTCAGTAAGTGGTGGGCCTTAACAAACGTCCTTGAACATTGGGATATTACATCGTTTTTATCATTTGAAGTGATGCTCAACAAAGGCATTTCATGGAGCATGTTTGATGGTGAATATACCCCATGGTTTGTGTATTGTGCGATTGCCGCAATGATTGTGTTTTTGTTAGTTCACATTATTACTCAGAATAAGATTGGTATTACCACGTATGCAGAAGTTGCGGTATTAGCTGGTGCTATAAGTAACACTGTCGATAGAATACTCTATGGTGGCGTCGTAGATTTTATTACGTTTCATTACCACAACTGGTATTTTCCAAGCTTTAATATTGCAGATATTGCAATAACCTTGGGTGTTATGTTTATGATAATTCAACTTATACAAGAGCGGTAATTATGAATCGTCCAACATCATGCTATTCACTTGCTACATTATGGTATGTTGGTGATTTGCCAGCAAGAGGTACCGTTGCCACTCTGGTTGCAGCAGCATTATTATGGTATTTGGGCGAGGCATTTAATACATTTTTCTTAGCAGTGTTTTTAACATTACTTGCCGTGTTTAGTATTCATGCGGTATTACGTAGATTCAAAGAAAAAGATCCTAAACAAATTATTATTGATGAAGTTGCCGGTTTTTGGTGGACATTGATCGGATTGCCTATGTCATTTGATTATATCTGTGCTGCAATAGTATTGTTTAGATTTTTTGATATTAGTAAATGGTTTGGTGTTGAATATTGTGAGCGTTTTCCCGGGGCGTGGGGCGTTGTATTAGACGATTGTTACGCCGGTATTTTGACAAACCTTACCTTACGGTTTGTAGTATTTGTTTCTTCGTATGTTCTCCTTCATTAAAAATTTGTTTTGGGATATTGTTGCACCGCCGTTTTGTATGTGGTGCAGACAGTATATGCCAAAGCGATTTCCCTTATGTATTTCCTGTTATGATCTAATAAAACCAGTGGCTACTGATAGTATAGAAATAGCATCGTATACTATAAAAATTTATGCTTTGGGCGCGTATCAAGATCCGCTCAAAAAATTAATACTTCAAAAAAATTACCATAATCACATTGGCAGTTATCAACTAGGACAAATCATGGCGGATCGTTTTCGTCTTGATGTTGATATGATAATTCCCGTACCTTCACATTGGACTCGCACGGCATGGCGAGGCTTTAATCATACCGAAATTATGGCGCAAGAGATTGCAGAGGTGTGGAAAATTCCTCTCAAGCCGTTGCTTAAACGATGCAAAAAAACCCGCATGCAATCAACATTGGCAGTTGCTGAACGATCAAAGAACATTGCAGGATCAATTCAAATAATTTCTGCCTCAGACATTGAAAACAAGAATATTGTTGTTATTGATGATTTAATGACTACGGGTTCAACGATCAAAGAATGTTTAAAAGTTTTAGTAAAATGCAACCCAAAAAGTATTAGTATTCTTGTTGCTTGTCGTACCGTATAAGTGCATTTGATTAATGTATTATCTTAATTTAAGGAATATATATCCAACTCCATTATTAAGCACATGTGCGAACATTGATGCAAATATATTCTGTGGATGAAGATGTAAATTTCTAATGCATATAAAGCTTTGAAATCCAACACTTAGGCGTAATAAAGTCTGTAATTCTGGACTTTGATGTGTATGACCAAGCGCAAAAAGAGTAGGGACTATAATTTGAGAAGCGATCGGACCTGCAACAAATTTAATCATTCCATTCAATCCATACGTAAAAATCAATTCTTCTATCACGGGCCCAATGAATACCATAGTACTGAATCCCGGCATTTGAGCAAATTGTGGAGGCGATGTTTTTACATCAAAATTTTTATGGAGACTTAAGATAACTTTAGCAGCTAGTATGGTAAAAATTTTGTTATAAGCTAATAATCTTAATCCTACTTTCATATCATTCCATAATGAAGGACTTGAATTTTTGCTATGGCCTTTTATAACATCTTTAGTGAAAAAACTAACAGGTTTTGTTAAAAAAAATGATTTTAATACTTTGCTATAACCGCGAAAAATTTTTGAAGAGTATTGGTTATTGCTTATAGTAATTGTTTCAGGTTCAATGTCGCTTTTGTCTAACTCGGTAAAATTTGTATTTAAACTTTTAGTAGTGTACCCAATTACGCCATATGTACTATATTTTTTTGCAATTAAGCGAAGAGAGTCCAAAGAGTGGAATGCGATTAAATGATTTCTTTCTACCGTTAGTATATTGAATGCGGTGAAGCAGATAAGAAATGTTATTAATTTAAAATTCAACATAAACGCCTATTTTTAAGATCTTTTCAGATTACTCGGGGCAGATTTATTTGCAAATCACAAGCTCCGTTTTAATGATTCAATACGGAATCTAGGTAATTTTGAAATGTTTTTAAGATATGCTAACCTGTTTGCGTTACTATGAAAATGATTAATTAGAGAGGTTTTTATGAAGACATTACGTAATAGTTTTTTACGTACAGAGTTATTGGCTCTTCCATTATTATTAATTGTTGCAGGCTGTGATTGGCTTGGTGGCAAAAAAGAAACAGTAAATAGTTCATCTATGGCTCCTTCAGCAGATTTGCAATCCGATGTTATTGTAAGCATGAACGGAAAACCGTTATTTACCGCAGCTGAATTTCAAAAGTATTTAGATATTATTAATCGTGAGCAACCAGGCATTAAAGATATGTTGCCTATGTTGCCAGTTGAACAACAAACTCAAGTATATCAAGGCATTCTTGATAGCATTATTCTTGAGCGTTTGATGGGCGAATGGGTAAAACGTGAAGGTATTGATAAAAATCCTGAATACCAAGAAAATGCACGTATGGCTCATGAAATGATTGACCGTCAATTGGCGTTGCAAGCATTCCAAACAAAACTCCTTAAAGAAGTTGCAATCAGCGATGCTGAAGCAAAATCTTTCTATGATAAAAATAAATCAACTGATCAAACCTTCAAACGTCCTCCTTTCTTAGCAAAAGCTGCTGGAACCAAGGCACAAGCGATTGTTGTTGATGCAGAAAAAGAAGCTAAAGATTTAGTGGCACAACTTAAAACATCAGATATTAACGCTGTAGCGAAAAAAGCTAATAAAACCGTAAAAGATTTGGGTGTAGTAAATCCCCAATCATATGGTGTTGATAATGCGGTAAAATCAAAAATTGCATCATTCAAGACCTTCCCTGCAAAAGATTTTGCAAAAGGTTCTGATGGTAAATTCTATGTGATTGAGGCTACTGGGTCACAAAATGCAGAATATGCACCATTTGAAGAAGTTAAAGAGCAATTGAAGCAAATGATTACTTCACAAAAATTGGGTGAAATGTTTGCAAAACGTGCTGAAGAATTGAAAGCTCAGTATAAAATTGATATCAATCCTAACTTTGTTAAATCAATGATTAATGCACCAGCTCAAGCTGAAAATGCTGACGCTCAAGGCAAAATGTCTAATGGTTTAGCGGCATAAGTCTAGATTATTAAAAAAGTGCTATACTAGAGGGAACGAAAGTTCCCTCTTTTTTTTGTGCCCGGGAGTTGGTATGAATATTTTTATTACAACATTTGTTTTATTATTTAGTGCAATCAACGCTTTTGATGAAAAATGGCAGATGGTCAACGAGGTTGCTGCAATTGTCTATCACCCTGAAGGCACCCATTATATTCTAAGAAGCGATTTGCGCCCTGGGTTTGACGGTCTTTTAAAAACCTTGCGAGACATTATTATCGAAACTTTAATGGTTTTTGATGCACAAGCTATGCATATTAATGTAACTAAAGATGACGTGGACCGCTTTTTGGCACAACGCCAAAGAGAAGAAGGCATGAGCCTTAAAGATATAAAGCGCATGTTTTCTGAGATGGGTATGACTTTCGATGAAGGCATTGAACAACTTCGTCGTATGCAAATGGTACAAGCTATTCTCGATTTTAGAGTACGTGGCGACAAACGAATTATTGTTGATAAATCAGCCGTTGAAGAATATTACTCAACGCATGAAAGAGTGCAGCCAGCTATTTATACTTTGGCACAGACCTTGATCCCCTACGACAAATTTACCAAAGATCAAATCGAAAAATTGATAGACGACGGCAAGATTGCAACTGAAGTTGCATGGGAAGATTCATTTGATGTCTCTGAAGATGGTTTAGCTGATGATAAGAAATTTATCACTCAAAAACCAGCAGGTAGCATCGTGGGATTTGAAGAAACAGAAGAAGGGTTCGAATTAACCCGCTTAGTTTCAGTCCAACAAGGTCGAGTGGTGCCACTTGATGAAATTTATGAAGAAATTTCGTTTGAGATTCGCAGAGCAGTGTATGATAAGGTAATGTTTGAATACCAAACAAAGCTTTTAGAAAATGCGGTAATTCGTTTTAATAATCCTAAAGAACGTGAAGAAGTTCTTGGCTATTACGGTTTATTAAAATAATAGTGAATGTAGTATTTCCAGGTCCATTGCAAAAATCTCTATTTCATTCTTTGCTAATAATGATGGAAGAGGCTTAGGTTGTGGCGATCTGGGTATTTGGACCTGAGCTTGAGTTGTTTTGCCAAAAACAAAAAGATAAGGGTCGTAATTTTTGGCCCTCATATCAGTAAGCATTGGTATAAATTTACCAATAGGTGTTACAATCGAATCGTTACAAAAAAACCAGCCTGATGGCCTTTGCACATATGTTGCAAAATGGCCTGCAACAAATGAATCTCCTTGGTGACATACTATTGCTAAACAATCGTATGAGCCAGTTGGTAGTTGAATTTGTTCGATCAAATTAATTCTTTCTTTGTTTTTTATTCTATTTCCGTAATCATCTTCCTCGAAAATATGTAGTGCAGCTATTAAGTACATACCTAATGGTGTTCTAGTATATTGATCAAGATTTATCTCTTCATATAGCGTTTGAATAATACCTTCTTGAATGTTATTAATGTATTTACGTGAAGGATCTTGGCTTTTAAGATTTACCAGTAGTTTTGATACTATTAATTCTTCTTCAGTTATATACCCATTAGGTGTGATTAACTTTTTGTATTCTTTAATGCCTATAAGTTGATCTATTTGGGCAATAATTTTTATTTTATCTAATTCATTAACTTGCAGATCACGACCAATTAAATGTTCATACAATAAATCCCAAAATTCTACCGCATCTTCTTGCCGAACATTATTATTAAAGAATGTTGAAGTTACCTTATCATAAAAGGGTTGCATAATTTCTATATCAAGTGTTGTATTAGATGCATTATACAATTCAAAAATACTGATTAGTGCTTTTGAAACGGATCCAGCTTTAAAGGCATTTTCTTGGCTGATTAAATATTCAGTCAATCGATTCATCGTGATTAATGCTTGTAAGGTTGAATTCATGAAACATGAAGATCCACAATTTCTCATCCCGATTGGATTTTTTTGCGGCATTAATGATCCAATGGTAGTTGCATTAATGAGAGAAATGATTACTAATAAAATAATATGATACATACCAATCCTTAATGATTGCATGTATCTTAATTCATTGGTTCTATTAAATTCAATTATTCTGAAGCAGAATTAATTTCTTCAATCAACTGATGAAGTTTTTTCAACATTGAATCAAGGCGGGGTTTGATTTCTTGTTTTACCAAGGAATAATGCGATAGTAGGGTGGGTAAATCCATGCTTACATTAACTGCTGCGCGCTGTTCACGTACAACTGGTTTTTTAATCGGAAATATTCCAACGAGATGATGTGCTGGTGAACAAATCTGTTTGATTTTTGAAACATCCACCGAGTCTTTGCAATGTTGTGGTAAATGATACACGATTTTTATTACAGCATTTTGTAAATCGTGTTTTTGAATTTCTTCAATAATCTGTTCAGTTTGATTTTCATTATTTTGCAAATACACTTCAACTTGTATGAATGGACGGGTAGGAATTTTAATAAATTCATGGGTAGTGTTATCTTTCTCATGAATCGTTACAAAACAAAATCCTTTTTCTTCTTTACGTTCACCAAAATCCACTCGTTCGGGAGAGCCTGAATATACGATTGCAGGATATCCGTCAGGATTTAAATTTTGATAGCGATGTAAATGACCAAGCCCAATATAATCGAATGGTTTTTTTGCTAGATCTGATGGTAAAAACAATGGATCGCTGCCATATATAGCGCGTTTTTCAGAGCCAGAAAAGATACCACTGCTGACGGTCAAATGACCGGAAAGTACCGTAGGAATTTCGGGTGATAGTTTTTCTATATAATGATCAATGAGAGTGCAAACATGCTTGCTTACTTGTTCTGCAATATCCTGCGCGCTGGTGTTAGGTAATGAAAGAGCTAATGTTGTGCGTGATGGCCATGGAATGCCAACCACTTGCACTGGACCGTTCTTTGTTTGCAGCGTGATAGCGCCAGGTTTTGAAAAAACATGAAAACCATCAACCGGTAATTGACCAAAAATATCCAGCGCATGTGCTTTGCCAAAACTGACGGGATTGTCGTGATTGCCTACGACAATAATGACGGGAATGTTGGCTTTATACAATCGCAAAAAACAATTAATTAACAATCGTTGTTGCGTAGGGCTTGGATGGGCTGTTTTATAAGCGTCACCGGAGAACATAAAAAAATCAACATTACGTTCGATAGCTGCATCGATGCAAAAATTTAATGCGTTCTCAAAATCAAGCAAACGGGTATGAATACCCGTTGCAGGATCTATATATCCATAATTTTCAACACCAAAATGAATATCAGCAGTATGAACAAATGTTATCATGGCTCTGGTTGGCTTTGTGTTGGCTGTTTTAACTTAAGTAATCGTTTAGCTTGCAATTCTTTAACATAATTTAGTTTAGTTGTTTGGCGAGCTCGCGCAATAGCAAGTGCATTGGAAGGCACTGATTGATTAAGTGTTGAACCTGCGCCCGTGCAAGCACCCTTGCCTATAGTAATGGGTGCAATAAGAGAATTATTTGCGCCGATTGAAGCTTCATCTTCTATAACGGTAGTATGTTTTTCAAAGCCATCATAATTGCAAGTAATCGTTCCTGCGCCGATATTAACCTGGTTTCCAATGTGTGCATCACCTAAATACGAAAGATGTTTGGCCTTCGTGTTGTTGCCAATAGACGAGCGATTAACTTCAACAAAATTGCCGATGGTGGAGCGAGAACCAATAATGGAATTGGAGCGAATATGGGCAAACGGTCCAACATTACTTTGAGACAGCAGGGTGCTGTCATTAATTACAGAATGTGGTTGCACGGTAACATTGTCGCCAATTATAGAGTTTCCTATAAAAGAATAGGCATCGATCCAACAATTAGTACCGATTTTGGTTCCTTTTACAAGAAGTACGCCCGCACCAATATAGCTTCCTACTCCGATAGTTACATCAAGATCGATATGTACATTTTGAGCAGTGGAAAATCGAACGCCTTTGTCCATCCAGTAAGATATCAACGAAGAGCGTTTTATATGTTCAACGGTCCATAATTCTTTGAGCGTATTAACACCGCGAATTATATCAAAGGGCGCATTATAGGTTTCAACGCGAAATTTTTTATCACTTGCAGCTTGAATAAGATCGGTTAAATATAATTCCCCCGACTCAGAAGCTGCTTGCAGGTTAGAGATTTCTTGTTCTAAAAATGAGCGTCTAAATATGTAAATGCCTGCATTAATAAGGCAATTATATAAGCTTTCACCCGTGTGCTTTGTTTCTACAATTTTTATACCGCTTTGATCTTTTATAACATTGCCATATCCCTTTAATCCAGGATCGGAATTATAGGATACGACAAATGAGCAGTCAGCATTCGATTCAAAGTGCGCATCAATAAAATTCTGCATTAATTCTGCGTTTATTAATGGTTGATCGCAGTTCATGACCAATATATGATCCGCTGTCCAGCTAGCCTTGCTACAAAGCACTGCATGTCCGGTTCCAAGTTGTCTGTCTTGTTCAACAAAGACGGGGTGTCCAATAGAGGTTTTTTGAATAATCGGGATTATTTGTTCTTTTTGGTATCCGACTACATACGTAGCAGGTAGGTTGAGCTCATTCAACAAATGCGTATTATACGCTATCATTTCACGGCCGCAAATAATGTACGTGAGTTTTGATTTTTCAGTATTAAAGCGCGATGATCGTCCAGCTGCTAATACAACAGCTTGTAAAGAATGGTGTGTCATGATGACTCCAAAAGCAAAAAAGCAACGTCAGAATAGCATGCATTTAAGGACAAGTCTAAAATATTAAAAGTTTATTGATTTTTTCTTATTTGAAATTTTATTTTAGTAGATGAGGATAAAATAATGAGAAAAATAATAATCATCTGTTTTTTAATAGTTGTGCAAAGCTTTTCAACGGAAAATCATGTGCTCGCGCTAAAAAAAGCATTAGAAAGCACGGAAATCCAACATTGTGCTTCTATTTTATTCCATATGAATGACCCTATTGAATTTATGAAACAAAATGGCGATGTATTAGTTTATTTAGCCACCTTAAGAGATTGCCCGGACATATTGGCACTTTTTTTGGGATATAAGGCTCCATTGTATTATGTCGATCCTCAGAATTATACAGCGTTGATGAGAGCTGCATCCCAAGATCATATTGATTGTATGAAGCTCCTGCTAGAGCATGGCGCTGAAGTGAATTTTCAAACTAAAGAAGGAAGTGCTCTTTATATAGCGGCCGATTGGGACAAATGTGCAGCAACAGATTTATTGTTGCTTTATGGCGCTGATATGCATTTGCCAAAAAATGATGGTACTACGCCATTCAAAGTAGCAAATTCCACGTTTGAACGACAAAACTTATTGCCCATTTTTTACAAACACGCAAAGCGATTGCGGGAGATTAATACAAAAATTCTTCAAATTAAGACGATGTATGATAGTACACTAAAAAGTATTGTTGTTAATGAGCTACTGAAGAAAAATAATGATAATTATTGTCAATTGGCTTTATTAATAGCTGCTTTGGTGGGGGATAGAAATGAGGGAATGAATCATATGAGTTATATAACAAAGTTGACTCCAGCCCTAGCCCATCAAGAAGCCGTATCGTATATCTATGATTTTTGTTTTACAAAACCTAGTGAAAATGGGAAAAATTAGGTATACTATTTCTTACTATGAAAAAAAATGTCCTTAAAGATCCAATAATCGAGACTCGTACGTTACTTGTCGGTATCGATGCTCCTTATAATATTTCACAAAACTCTGAAAGTTATTTTCAGGAATTCCGTAATCTTGTCCGTTCTAATGGTATTGTTCCTACCGTAGAATTTTTTACCAAATTACGCGCCATTGACCCAGGTTACTTTCTAACTAAAGGTAAATTGGAAGATGTTCAAAAAGTTTGTGAAGAGAATGATATTGAAGAAGTTATCTTTTCTGAACCATTAACCGTGCAGCAAGAACGAAACTTAAGTGAAGTTCTTCATGCGCGAGTTTTTGATCGAACGCAGCTTATTTTGGAAATTTTTGAGAAAGGTGCGCAATCTTCTGAGGGTAAAATTCAAGTTGCTCTGGCAATGTTGCAGCATGCAAAGTCTCGTTTAGCCGGACACGGTATTGGTATGTCCCAGCAAGCTGGTCGCATAGGTACCAAAGGTCCTGGTGAAACACAAAAAGAAAAAGATACCCGTCATCTTGAACATTTAATGACAAAGTTGCGTAAAGATTTAGTTACCTTACGCAAAGTACGTGATACACAACGTAAGCAACGTCTTGATGCTCGTGTGCCGCATATGTGTATTATTGGTTACACAAATGCTGGTAAGTCTACGATTTTAAATGCGCTCACTAAAAGTGAAGTGCTTGCAGAAGATAAATTGTTTGCAACGTTAGATACGACAACGCGCGAATTGTATATCGATGGCAAGAAAAAAGGTGTAATTTCTGATACGGTTGGTTTTATTCAAAAACTTCCCCACAATTTGATTGAAGCATTTAAATCTACGCTCGATGAATTACAATATGCTCATTTACTCTTACAAGTAATTGATGCGTCTGATCCAAACTGGGAATCACATATTCGTGTTGTGCATGAAATTTTGGTTGAACTAGGCGTTGAAGATAAGCAAATGCTCTATGTTTTCAACAAGATCGACAAAATTGCAGACCGCGAATTATTTGAAACAAAAGTTTCTCGTTACCAACCACATGTACTGGTTTCAGCACTTTCATACAAAACGTTAGAACCGCTCATTGATTATCTAAAAGCTTGGAAAATATAAATATTTCTTGCTTTGTAAACAATTGATGATTAAACTTTTCCTCAATTTTAAACCAACGAGGAAACGTATGAAACGATTTGTAATTATTTTAACAACCCTAGTGGTCATTAGTAGTTTTAATGCTGCAGATAATCTGGTAAGAACCATACCTTTATCAAGTCTTCAGGTCTCAAACGTTCAACTACCCAACGTTCAACAAGCAAATACATCAAAGGATGATCAGAAAAAACCTGATATAATTACTTTTCAAGAAAATGCTCTGTACTCTTTAACCGCTGATGCCCAGAAGCATTATGAATTAGTTGATAGCTTCGTTCACTATATAAACAAAGAGAACATTGGATTCAAAGTTGCTGCTGATCAATGGAAGTTTATTACTGAAAATCGTTCAAGTTTGCATCCTTTCATTACATTACAACAAAGTCATTCTAAAAAAGATCTTAGTTCTTTGAAAACCAATCAAGAAACTAGAGTTTTGTTTGATCATAATGGCCAAACTAATACAAAGTGTATACATAAATATGATAAGCCCTTTTCAGACAAAATTCATTCAATAGAGGCTGTTATTAATTCTAATCAAGTTGAATTGATAACCGTTATTTCGGAAAATAAAGCTATGGCAAAAAAATCAACTGATTACTTGTATGATTTTTCTAATGCTGGAAGAAAAGTTACTGCTATCACTTTTGATCCCGATACATGTTGCTTATGGATCGGATTTGAAAAAGGCGGCTTGTATCGTTATAAAGTATTATCTAAAGCTTCAGAAACTTTTAGTGACGAGTTACAATCAGAAGATATAAAAGCTCTTGGATTATGCAGTAAAGGAAAATTCTTAGTTTCAGCATCGAAGACACAATTTATTATTAAAGATATTGCAACAAAAACAGCACGCATGAGAATTATTCCTCAACCAACTTGGACTAAAGCATATCTGGCAAATCGTCATGTGATATTCAGTGAAAGAGGATGGGGTAAAAGCTCTTCTGTATATTTTACTATTCCTACAATTTTCGGATTGGGCTTAGGTTTTATGGCGCCACATGAAATTGCATATTTATGGTGGTTAAATCAATTAAAAAATGGATTGAATAGTCAACTTGCATGTAAATTGTTGCCTGGTGAAACATTGAATACAGAGTCGATTGATAGTTCGGCAATAATTTTAAAGGCTTCCTTATTAGTTAATAATACATTGTCAAAATCTGATATAATTGATTCTTTTGAGCGTCCTGTGAGTCGAGTTTTTAAGGCTTTTTTGCAAGATAACCAAACTGCTTTAACCGAAAAAAAATAATAGTTGCTATATTGTAAAGGAAGAATCGTTTAATCGATTCTTCCTTTTTTGTATTTTCTAAGAAAGAGAGAGCTTATGAAACGTATAATATATTTTTTTATTACGGGCTTATTATTTTCTGCAGATAATCAGATAAATGAACTGTATCCACTAACAGATGATGATATTAGTTTTTATGGTAGAGAATATGTAGAAAATGCGACCGAAATTTCTAATTATTTTAATGATCAAAATATTTCTCTAGCTGGCCAACGCGTTTTACAATTTAACCTAATGCCCTGTGTTACTATTAAGGGTATGGAAGTCAGCGCTATAACTAAAGAATCATCTTTCCGTAATCTATCGAGCGAAAAAGTTAAGCAAATCGGATATGTTCAATTTCATGATAAGGCGGTGACTATGTATGCAGAAATAGATACCCGTAAAATTAATTACAAAGCCATGACTCCAAGCGAGCAATATAGTGAATATTCTTCTCATGAGGTAGGCCTCAAAACCGATGGAGTTTTTAGTTGTCTTGAAATTGATGCCGATCGAAAGACTTTTATCATTGGCACAGGCGATGGTAAAATTGTTGAATATGATTTTGAAAATATGAAATGGTTGCCCGGCCTTAATGCCGCACCGTGTACCATCGAAGGTTTGTGGTTAATTATAAATAATAGAATTTTAATATATAAAACCAATCATTATTTATATTTTAAGAATCGATCATTTGAAAAACCTCTAGCGAGAGTTCGCTTGCCCAAAAGTTTCAATAAAATTTATTGGGATGATAAAGAAAATAGAATTGTATTTCACATGCCGGTGAGCGCGTTAAATTTATTGGTAGCTTTATCAATACTCCGTTAGACAATGATGTCACAGTATCGCTCCCCAAATTTTATCTATTCGGCGAAGGTCTATCGTATCATCATCTCATGTTTTTAAGAACGCTGCGCGAAGTTAAACGTATGGTGACTCGTTCTTCAAGTGAGCTCGGGAATGATACTTCTAAACAGTACATCGAAGCATTAATGAAAAAGGATCATGCACATCTTTTTGAATCTATGGTCGCCGATGTTTTTGACAACTATTTAAAATGTCTGCGGAGTATGAATTTTACACAATCTTGATAAACTGATAAACATTACCGAATAGTTTAGTATGATACACGATAAAAAACAGCAATTTATTTCTTTTATAGAAACTGGTCTTAACGAGCAACAAAAAGCCGTAGTAACCACACGTAATGGCGTACTCTTAGTGCGAGCAGGTGCAGGATCTGGTAAAACCCGGGTTATCACAGCGCGTATGAATAATCTTATGTTGTGTGAGGATGTATCACCGGCATCAATTGTTGCGCTTACATTTACCAATAAAGCCGCACGTGAAATGAAAGAGCGTATGCTCAAATTTCTTGGGCATGGTGCTGCTTTACCGAATGTTTCTACGTTTCACTCATACTGTTTACGTATGCTCAAACGATATAATCAATCTATTTCGGTTCCTGATTTTTCGATGCTTGATCAAGATGATCAACAAAAAATGATGCGTTCATTATTGGCGCGCGCTCAAGTTCATAAGCGCATTACTCCGGATTCAATATTAGGTCAGATTTCTCGTGCAAAAAACGATGCGGTCAATGGCTTTGTTTCACCAGAGTGGTTTGCGGATCCTTTAGTCAAAGATTTATATCAAGCCTATGAACATGAAAAGCGGCTTGCGCGCTGTTATGATTTTGATGATCTTTTATTAGAGTTTTTAAAATTATTACGCCAGCCCACATTCAAGCAGGCGTATCAACAACAAGTGCGTCATGTGCTGGTTGATGAGTACCAAGATACAAACTTAGTTCAACATGCTCTTCTTAAAGAAATGACCTGTGATCAACGTGGTACCTTCGTACTTGATTCGTTGTGTGTCGTTGGTGATGAGGATCAATCGATTTATTCTTGGCGTGGTGCAACCGTAACCAATATTTTGCATTTTGGTAAAGATTTTCCTGGATCATCTTCACACACTATTGATCAAAACTATCGTTCAGCACAGGCAATTTTAGATGTTGCAAACGCGGTAATAAAACAAAATACACAGCGGTATGAAAAGAAGTTATGGTCCAACCATAAGGTGAACGACGCCGTACGTTTGTTAACCTGTATGTCGGGATTTCATGAAGGTGAAGCAATAGCTGCAGTAGCTTCATGCATGCAAGCAAAAAATGCCCTCAATTCTATGGCAATTTTATATCGTTCCCATTATTTATCACGCGCCATAGAAGAAGCGCTGATTCGTCACTCGATTCCCTATAAAATTATTGGCGGCGTGCAATTCTATGAACGACAAGAAATTAAAGATTTATTGGCCTATTTAAAATTAGTATCAAATCCGTATGATCGCGTTTCATGTATGCGCATCATTAACGTGCCAACACGTGGACTTGGAGACAAATTCCAAGAACAATTTATGCAGATTTGGCATGATAATCCAACATTCACTTTCTTAGATGTTGCACGTCAGTGTCTGCATTCTAATATAGTGACTGGTATTAAAGCAATGCAGCTGATGACCTTTATGAAAATATTTGAGGGGTTACAGCCTTCTGATCGACCAAGTACTGTGTTACATGCTATTCAAACACGTACAAAATTCATTGAGCATTTGCAAAATGCGTATGAAGATGAAGAAGCAACCGCACGAGTGGAAAACGTCAAAGAGTTAACGAACGCCGTTCAAGGTCTTGAAGATAAGCAAACGATCTCAACCGTTTCTGAATTTTTAGAAGAAGTCGCATTATTACAAGATCATTTACATAACGCTTCTGATGATAATGCGTACGTGAGCTTGATGACGCTGCATGCTGCAAAAGGGCTTGAATTTGATACCGTAGTATTGACGGGACTTGAAGATGGCGTTTTGCCAAGCAGTCGCTCGCTATTGCAACCTGAAGCGCTTGAAGAAGAACGTCGTCTTGCATATGTTGGTATTACTCGTGCGCGACAACATTTATTAGTAACGCATGCTCAAACTCGTTATTTATTTGGTTCAATGAGCGATCAACGTCCATCACGCTTTATAAAAGAAATGTGCAAGGCGCCCTTAAATCATCATGATGCGCAGCAATGGACATTCCAAATTCTCAAACAATACGCACATGATTGGTTGCATGGTCGTTACCAAGCTTCAGTAGCTCAAACGGTTGAAAAAAAGACTAAAGTTGCTTTTGCCGATGACCCATTTGAGGATTCAATCAATCCAGCTAAAGCTTCTGAATGGAAGCGCAACGATCGTGTTGTACACAAAACATTTGGTGCAGGATTTGTACAAAGCATTGAGCAACGTGCAGATGGTCATGTATTGACGGTACGCTTTGCAGCAGGTGTAAAAAAAGTTGATAGTAAATTTTTAAAAAGATCGTAAAGTGAAGTGCAAAAAATTACTTTTAATTTTGTTGATGGCAAATTTGCATCACACTATTTCTAAGGAATTTATTGCATATAAAGCCCAAAATTTTATTAAAAATTATATTCTACCCAAGCCAAAATACAATCCCTATGAAGCACTGATTATTGAAGATAACAGTGGTAGAAAAGTTAAATTTTCTAAAAATGCAGCGGATCAATGTGAAGTTTTTTCGCTTTTTCTCGAAGAAAATCCCACAGCAAGTATCATCGTTTTACCTGTTTCTCACACAATATTAGAGAAGTGCAGTCGTTTTCTTTCAACAACTAAACATTTTGATAGCAGTGATGTTGGCCTTGATTTTGAAGGTTCAAATATAGATGAATTACAAGAATTATATCTGGCATGTGATTTTTTAGGAGTTCCTCTTAAAATTCAGGAAAAATTTCTTGCAAGAATACTAACTATTTTACCAAATAATTTTGAACTAGATCATACCATTATTTCCCATATTATAAAGAAAAAAGAACAGTTTATCCTCGGTTGTATTCAGGGTTATTGCCGTAGTAAAATAAGAACCAAAGAATACGGATCCTTTTCATTTTTAAATGATGGGATTAAATGGCAAAAGAGAGAAGAATATTGTGCATTAAATATTAGTTATCAGGAATTTACTTTTCGCGTGTTTATTAAACTAAATAAAATTCATATCAGTATCTCAGAAGAAGATTATGGAAAAATATACAGAGGTTATATAAGGAATAAGAACGCGAGATGGATTGCTCTTGCACATGAAGATAATGCATTTGCTCTTTACTTGGCCTATTCTGAACCTAGCAAAGTTATTAATAAAACTCAGATAACAAAATATAAATGTATTATGTTTGAATATGCCGATTGCTTGAATGATGCTCTTGAAGCTGAAATGGATGATGATGCTTTTAGGAAAACCTTAAAGTATTTTAAGTATAAACAATCCTGTCGCACTGGTAATAATGGATTGCACACCTATTATGTCTAATTTAATTCGCTAAAATCATCACATTATTTTGGATAATGTATGAAAATAAAGTATATTTTATCCGATTGCTGGCTATTTACGGTGTAATTCTTTTCTAATACAATTTCCTACATAATAATTTTAAGGATTTTAATGTTAATAACTTCACGCTTTTATGCGTTACTTTTGAGTCTATCGTTTGCTCAAGCACAAGAAACATTAAGAGTGAAACAAATTTCCCTCGTGGATGGTGACGTAAAGAAGACTGTTTATAAGCTCAAACGTGGTGATAGAACCGTTGCTTGGGGTTGCCAAGAACAAAAATTTTCTCAAACTAGCTACCATAGTGGTTGGAAATTGGGCGATACCAATATCAGAACATTTACAACATCAGAAGCATTCTTTAAGACACTTTCATTGCTCAATCAAAAAACAATTTAACACTCACGTACATTTTCATGATCAATTTTTTATTAACCATTATATCAGTGGTTGTTTTTTCAAGCTTAGACGCTCAAGAAAATCAGGTAATGGAAAAGCGAGCTATTAAACATGATAGTACCTATTTTGCTTTATATCATTTAAAACAAAATAAAAATAATGAAATTCTTCCGTATCGTCTTGTATGGGCGCAAGAATCCACAATGCCTTCTGGAGAAAAATATTATTCTGCACAAGGGGATATTAAATGGAAAAGTATTGAAGACAAAACCTTTGAGCAGTATACATCTCAGGAAGTTTTTGAATTACTAAGGCGGGGATATATGAATTTCGATGACGAGCAAAATGCACAGTTGTTGAAAAAATATGTATCAAATTTAAATTAATAATCTAAATACCCTATTTAAGGAATGTATGTTTGTTCTTTTATTCTTAATTAATGCTTTATGTTTAGGTGTTGAATCAGGTGACTCTCAAGTAATAAGAAGTATCACTGGATCAACCACGTTTTTAAAAAGAAATTTCGATGTTGCCGCGATTGAAATTGCCGTATGTGAACAATTAAAATCACGCAAGAAACAATATTTTTATGCGTGTGATGCAACTGGTTGTAGCAAGGCTATCATGTTACACGATGCAGATGCAAAAATTCATTACGATAGGTTGAATAAATATACGGGCAAAAACAATAGGAGAACTAAACGAAAATAAAATTTTTAATTAATATACTTACTAAAAGTAGGAGAGAAGGTATGGCTGTTAATACAAAATACATGAATTTTTTATTCTGCCTGGTAAGCTCTAGCATTGCTGCTCAAGATGACCAATTTTTTTTCAAAAAATGTGAAAATGATCAAGAAATATCCTACAGCGTGCATCAGCGCACTTTTCCCTGTAAATGGTTAGCTGGAGTTACTGCAAAAAAAAATGCATCCGGTGATTATTCAAATTATGAACTGGATATGGGAACATATTTTAATTATGTATCGCTATCTAGTAAGCCGAATTTTGACTTTAAAGGTCGTTCTAAGCAAGAAATATTTCGTTTATTTGAAATATGGTATAAAAAGCAAAAATGAGTTAAATTCATTCCGCTTCAATACTAGTGGCGGCCACTAAAAGCGAATCGTTGGACGGTTTATCTTCCAATGTTGAAACTCTGGCAGCTAATGGTTTTAAGCGATAATTTAGTGGTCCTCCAGGAATTAATAATTTCTCGATATTTGTTTGACTGTCGAGTATTAAATCCTTACCTATAATTGCGCCACTGCGTAATTCTACGCCATTATCTGGAACAATATAATAACCAGTTTTTGTTTTTAAGATAATGTACATTTTTTCTTGAATAGTTGGATTGTCCTCAACATATGGCCCCTGCCAATGTTGGGGATTTTTTAAATTCATAGAACCAACTTCAGAGCCTACAAAACTGCGAACGTTGAGAAAATCAATATAATTGCGTGAATGTTCAAAATCTATAATGCCGCACGTAGTATTTATTGTAGTTAATATTGAGCTAAGCATTTGTACGTGATCCGCAATAACGACATCGGTACTTCTTCTCACACCGTATACAATATAATAGGCGCCACTTGAAAATAAGATTAAAACAATAAGTCCTGCGATAAACGGAATATATTTTTGGTTAATCATGTTCATACTCCATGCTGATTCTCCGCGTTATATTGTATGATATATCTTTCAATGAATGCAAGAGATGCTATAATTCAACAAATAATACCCATTTAACAACGAATGAATCACATGATAATACTGTTTTTTCTATTCTTTAATCTACATTCTGCGCAATATACTCACGTTCTTAGTCAATTTGTGATTATTAATAAAACAGAAAAAAAACTCGTAATAAATAATTATTATGGTACTTGTCAAAATATTATTGGGGATAATGACTACCCATTTTTTTCTTCGTTTAAATTAAATGCACAACAAAATTATTATCATTCCACTATAGTAATTAAAATAGGTAACGGAAATTTCGCTAAAAAAATAAGTGCTGAAATCCGTATTCCTATAGCAGTATTAGATGATAAGGTGCAAAAAGCGATACATAGTTGTAATTATGTGCAAATTTCCATGGAGCTCAAACATAAAAGTCTTTGTACTTTTTTACCCAGTTGGTATACGTTAATTTCTAAGGAACCCGGATTGTATATTCGCCTGGTGTGAGGATTTGAATGAAGCATTCAATTGTATTTTTTATAATTTCTTTAACCATGCAAGCATGCGAAGAAAGACATCTGCCTTTAGGTGCAGCTATACATATTTTAACGCAACAAGATAGTCCAAAAAAAATTGAATATATTAAATCTTTGCTTCATAATCCGCAACAAATTGAAGAATTTTCGGCTACTATTCAACATAGCATTTTAAAAAGTTGTCGAAGTAATCGAGATTTGTGGATACGATATGTAGCCGGATATGTACAATGTAATAATCAAAAGCTAGAAAAAAAAATTGCTACATCATGGCCCGTAGAAAAAAAATCTTCTCTGCAAATGCAAGAATACAATACAAAATTCAATTTTAATGATTGTTGTGTTCTTCCCTGTGGAGCGGTAATTGGGGGGGTGTCAAAAGAAAAAAAAACTATTACTGTACCAAATCATTTCTGGTGGACTACCCCACGCAAGAAAGAAACGATTGAAACAGCTTTTAAATTAATTCACCTGTCAACGGGTATCATTTTATTGCAGCGAAATATTAGTATTCCAGGAAACTTCAGTGTAGTTTATGAAGATAATCCTATGCGAATCGAAATTATACATGATAATAGTAACGTTTGTCATGTGGTCGATGTAGGATCCTATTATGATGCATTAAAAAATCTAGCCAATGTGAGCCTAAAGAACTATGTTGAAATTGTTGGATACAATCAAAACAGACATTGCTTTCAAGAAAATGATTTTGTGGTTGTTTAAAAAATCAATGTAATACATTCACTAGGATCACTTTTTATTTTTTTAACCAAATCCGCCGTTTCTGCAGTCATTTCATTCTCGAACAAACGTTTTCGTAAACCTATTTTTTCATACAAGCTGAACAATGTGCTTGTCTGAACTTGATAACCCAAGGCACCGATAGATTCAGCATATAAACTAAATGTATCGCAGCTATTTACATGAGCTAATCGAATGGCTTTTATAAGAAGATCCTTGGCACATCCTTTTTTCCGATTATTTTTTGAAGTATAAAGCGTATGTACTCGTGTATCATTGATATTAAAATTATGATCTATCAGTGATGCTGCAATGATGCATTGCGTGGATTTTGAAAGACAGGATAATACGGAGGTATAGTTTTCTTGGGGCGAAATGCAAGAAGTAAAACTATTTAATTCTGCATCATCAACACTTGCATCTATCTTTCGAGTAGTCGGATAGAGTGGTGAATGAACGTTAATGGTATATTCTTTATCAGATGAATCAAATATTAAAACATTTTTATTTGTAATTGAATAATCTAAATATCGCTCTGCAAATGGTAGAATTTGATTTTCGATACTTATACCATCCCAATTCTCACTTCGTGCAAAATCGGTTATGTGTTCTATTTCTTTTTTTATTATAGTCTCTTCTTTGCCGGCTAAAGCATGTTTTATGACATATATTTTTTTGGCATCATTATATACAGTTTCAGTGCTTGAAAGCAACGTTGTCAAAATTATAAGCAGGATATTGTGTTTCATATTTTTGTGCTAATCTCACGTATATTTACTGAAAGGATTTTCACTATGAACTATACATGCTTTTTCAATAAATTGGCATTACTTTGCTTGTTTGTGCCTCAAATCGTGGTGCCAGCTACACCATATTCCTCTTATTACAATCATGATTGTAATGTGCATGTATTGGTGAATATGCAAAATTTGCCTGATGTTGTTTCTTTGTTTCTTTGCACAGCTTTGTTTGGTGCTTTGACAACTATTGAATATAACCAGCTTGCTTATATTATGGACGCTCTCAAGCAGGGTGATCATAAGATTTTAGCGATTCAAAAAGAAGCGATTGAACGCATTTATAAAAAAATTCAGGAAAGAAGAGAGCGTGCTTTAGCGTTTGGATTCAATCTCATGCTTTCACAGGCTGATGAACATGATATGGCTTGGGCGTACCAAGAAAATAAAGAAATGGAAGCATATTATAATAATTACAATAACACTTATATTGATCAGCTTAAACGCAATTTTAAATGGAAAGCTGCAGGTCATGGCACCATTGCTACGGTACTGGGTTTAGTAACCGCGATGTGTGGCTATGGTTTTTGCAAAGAATTAAAAAGTATATTTAAAAAAGCGTAACCAAATAAGGCTCCGAAAAGGAGCCTTATCTATTAATAAAGGAGATCTAGATATGAAGTATCTATGCATTATGGCATTGTTTCTTGGTTCCTTGCTTTTTGCAAACGAACATGAGGATTTAAAAACATATACTACTTCTGCACTTGCTGATGTATTACTGGGGAAAACTACTGAAAATAAAGTTCGTTATTGTGAGGAAATTTTATCAAGGGATGCTGAAGAAATTAATTGTTTATCTTCCTTTCAACTACAAATAATTGCAGGTGTTTGTTCAAGTAATAAGCGTTTGTGGATGCGGTATATTGCAGGGTATATGCAACTACATCATAAAGAATTAAAATATGGTGCAAGTGAAGCTCAAGCTATGGATGGCATTCAGTTTGCAGGAATTTCTTTTGAGGAACAAATGAATCTTGGTCATCGATATCAGCTTATAAATCCTCAACGATTTGATAATTTTATTGCCGGATTTATACCCCATTACGAAAAAAAATCCACAACTGCCTATTGGTTTAAATTAATACCCTATACTCAAGAAAATACAAAAATGACCTACATTTTCCGCTTAATCGATGAAGGAACAGGCATTGTGTTACTGGATAAAAATGTAGGTTCTTTATTTGACCCTGAGGTTCGAAGAGCTAGTTATAATAAAAATAGGGTAGAAATTTTGTCTAAAGGGCAGGTAGCGTCTCCAATAATAAACTTGGGCCATTACTATGAAGCTTTAAAATTATATCCCAAAGCAAGTATTAATGATTATATTTTTTATATGAGATATGCCTCAAAACAGTATTATGATTGGAATATTCAATTGACCAGTGCTTGAGATTAGAACGAGTAAACATATTTCTATCGTTGGTTAGATCAAATTTGTATCTTATAGTACTCTTAAGGATGGGAAATACCCATCCTTAAAGGAAAATAAGATGCAATCCAACAAAAATAAATTTTACGTTACGACTCCGATCTATTATGTCAATGCAGCACCACATCTAGGTTCGCTGTACTCTACCGTGCTTGCAGATGTTGCAGCCCGCTGGAATCAGTTATATGGTAAGAACACCTTTATGCTCACCGGTACTGATGAACATGGACAAAAAATTGCTGAAACAGCTTTGAAGGCCGGCAAAGAGCCTAAAGAATTTGTCGATAGTTTTATCGATGCATTTAAAGATATGTGGCATGCATATAACATTGAATTTAATTATTTTATTCGCACCACCGATGCTCATCACGTTAAAGCGGTACAAGAATGGTTACAGCAATTAATCAATTCCGGGGATATTTATAAATCCTTTTATACCGGTTGGTATTGTATTCATGATGAAGCATATTTAACTGAAAAAGAGGTTGAGCTACGAGAAAATGAGACGCCGTTATGCCCTCAATGTCATCGTCCAACTAAAATGGTTTCAGAAGAAAGTTACTTTTTTAGACTATCTGCATATCAGGACAGAATTTTAGCATTACTAGAAGAAAACCCTGATTTTATTACTCCAACCGAACGCCGCAATGAAGTGATTAACTTTGTTAAAAGTGGTCTTAAAGATTTAAGTGTTTCAAGAAGTACGATGTCATGGGGTATTCCATTCCCAGACGATAAGCACCACGTTACGTATGTGTGGGCGGATGCGTTGAATAATTATATTACCGCTGTTGGCTATGGTGATACTAAGCGCAAAGAAGAATTTGAGTATTGGTGGCCTGCTGATTTACAAGTAATGGGTAAGGACATTGTTCGTTTCCATGCAGTTTATTGGCCCGCGTTCTTAATGGCATCTAAATTACCATTGCCTAAAAAATTATTGGTGCATGGATGGCTCAAAATGGGTGAGCATAAGATGTCCAAATCTCGTGGCAACGTGGTTGATCCAAAAGCGCTCTTATCGACCTTTGGTGCTGATCCTATTCGTTATTATTTGACTCGTTACATGGCGATTAACCAAGATTCGCCATTTAGTGTTGAAGATATGACCGAACGTATGAACGCCGATCTTGCTAATGATTTGGGTAATTTGCTCAATCGTATCACGATGTTAGCGGCAAAATATGACCTTTCAGTGGTGAATGCGCCGCAGACATGGGGTGCTGCTGAAGTTCATTTGCGTGATGAATTATGGA
The DNA here is from genome assembly GCA_023428375.1 of bacterium. Taxonomy (GTDB): domain Bacteria; phylum Babelota; class Babeliae; order Babelales; family Babelaceae; genus JAEYYR01. The sequence goes on from JAEYYR010000002.1 coordinate 235,435, forward strand.
CGATGATTGCTGATGTTGAATTAGAAATGAAAGAGTATTTCTTCCATCGCGCCTATGCACGAGTATGGAAATACATTCAACAAATAAATTCATATCTTCATGCGCAAGAGCCTTGGCGCATTGCAAAGCAAGATCCAAAACGCTTTGCAGAAGTTATTTCTGCATCAATGCATGCATTGTATGCAGTTGGTATTTTAGTGTTTCCTTTGATGCCAATGAGTATGGGCAAATTACTTGATTCATTGGGTAAGATATATGCACATAATCATGATTATATGTCTGAGCTCAAAAATAATCCGTGGAACATGACTTTTGCTATTAAAGTTGAGCAACCATTATTCACCAAGATTGAACCTATAAAGGAACCTATGCAAGAAGCTGAAGTTGTAAAAGAAAATTTAATTAATATTGAAGATTTTGCAAAAGTAGAATTGGTAGTTGGAACAATCGAACAAGTCGATGAAGTCCCAAAATCTGATAAATTGTACGTATTACGCGTAAATTTTGGTGATAAAGGTGTTCGTCAAGTTTGTTCCGGTGTTCGCAAGCATTTCAAGCCAGAAGATTTATTGAATAAGCAGGGTGTGTTTGTATTTAATTTGCATCCACGCAAAATGATGGGACTTGAATCACAAGGTATGATGTTGTTTGCTCAAGATGCAGAAGGTGTCTTGAAGATGACCACTATTGAATTCCCCGTACCAAACGGTACCCGTTTGCAATAATATTTGAGTAATGAAGCATTTATTTATTAAAGCTATTAATAATCCACAACGCGCATGGTCAGCTCTTATAAGACGCATGCGCGTTTTTTTTAAAAAGTTTTATTTTTGGTTGATTTTTAGATTAAATTTGATGCCTCGCTTTCATTGTGTTAGTGAAGATCTTGTCCTGCCCGAAGCTTTCAAGTTCAGGGATAATGAAGTTATTATGCAAGCGTATAATGCATTAAATACCTACGGAGATTTTCTTGGTGTAACTATTAATGATCAGTCACCACCGTGGAATGAAGATGTGCGTTTGCGGGATACTCATAATACCATGCGTTTTTTTTCCAATGCTTGGTATTCGACCATAAAAATTACTACACATCAAGGCCTTGATTTGGGACCGGACATAAAAGTTCCCTGGATGCTCGGCCGTCTTAATCATCTATCCTTATGGGCGTATGCTTATTACCATACAAAAGATGCACTATTTCTTGATGCGATAATTCATCATCTCCATGATTTCTTTGAAAAAAATCCACCATATTATGGTGTGCAATGGGTATGTACAATGGAAGTGGCACTCAGAGCAATAAATCTTATTTTAACGTATCAGTTGCTTGAATCATCAAGCAAGCACATAAATGATGCAATTATACATTCATTGAATTACCATTGGTGGTTTATAAAAAATCATTGGGAAATCTACGATAGAAAAACGAACAATCATTATCTTTCCAATCTCGTTTCTTATTGGTGGTTGTGTAATTTTTTTAAATCAAACTCAATGCAAACGCAAAAAGAATGGTGTGCAATACAACTGTGTACTGAAGTAGAAAAGCAACTTTTACCCGATAGTTCATTCTATGAAGGCTCTTCTGCTTATCATCGTTTGAGCACTGATTTAGTTGCTTTAGCTCTTGCGATAGATTCAGACAACCTTTTACATTCCATTGATGGAAAATATAAATCCGTGGAAGAAATAGATGAGTTATTTGAATATGATCAAAATCAGCGTGTTTTGATAGGTGATAATGATTCATCTCCTGTATTGCATCCCGTGTTGCTCAAATTGTTAAGACCGAAAATTAAAAAGAAAGAGGGTGTTTTTATATTAAAAAATTTTGGTCTAGATATTTTGAAACAAAATGATCTTCATGTGACTCTACGTCATCATGTATATGACGCAAGGCAGCCCTCAGGCCATTTTCATGAAGATTGTAATGCATTTACCTTAGCTATTAATAAAATTGCTTGTATCGTCGATCCTGGCACCTATCTATATACCTCAAGTGTGAGCTGGAGAAACAAATTTCGAAATGCTTCTATACACGCAACGTGTTCTTCAAAATTAAGAACGCCAATGAGTGATTGTTTTGCACTGCCGATACATGAAAAAATATATACGGGAAATTCTTATAAATTTGATGATATAGTCACCATGAATTCAATCTGTGACTGTCGAAAATTTCTGCACGAAAGAACGATGCAGGTTAACATGAATCAAAAAGAAATCGGCATTTCAGATTTTATATCTTGCCATAATCAAGATGATATATCGTGGCACTTGCCATTTCGTGGAAATATTTTGAGCGTTGGAAACGATAGTATTGATATTGAGACGGATGGAATAAGATGGCAAATAAAATTACAAAAAAAATGGTGCATTTCAAAAGAATTTTATGCACCATCATATGGTAAATTAGAACCAATTAATAGTATTTCAATTAAGCTTGATGGAATTCAAACTAATCTATTAACAAAAATACATTGGCATTAATTTTTTTTAGCATCAACGAGCTCTAGACCCATTCTTCTGCATGCTTTTTCACAAACAGGTTTAACATTATCTCCAAGCTCTATTGGAATTGTTTGCGGCGGTCTTTTGCCACCACTGCAAGTGCAAGATGCGGTTGCAGCATCAATTTGTGAACCAAGAAAAACGAAAAGGGCGAGCAATGTAAACTTAGTTTTCATTTGGTTACTCCTTTTATTACCTATAGTTTAGCAATAAATGAGCGATGAAAAGAATAGATTACTGACGCTGCATTTCTTTTAGGCCGCCATCGTTTTTACATGCGTGTTCACAATGGGGCTTAGGATCTTCAAATGAAGATGCTACGAAGGCTGTACGTTTTTTATTATTCTTACAAATACATTTATAATTATCAGCTTGAATAGATGATGTAATGCATATTGCAAATAACATGATTGAAATAATGTGTGTAATTTTCATTTTATATTCCTTCTAAAATATGAAATTAGCAGATAGGATTATTGTTTTTTTCTAACTTCAAAACAATAATGAGAGAAGTTAATAGAGGAAATCACTGTAAAACGAATAAACTCTATCTATCTATTAATTCTATTGCCTTTCTATTGCTTTTATCTTAACAGAAAAAAGGGTATAAAAAGAATGGTTTTAATTATCTTTTTCTAGCGTTTACAAGCTGTAACCCAATTTTTGCACACTCTTTTTCACATACTGGCTTTGGATTGTCACCAAGATCTATTTCAACATTTGGTGGTCTTTTGCCGCCAGAACAAGTACAGACTGCTTTAGCAGCTTCAAGCATTCCCACAGAGGTCAATGCAATAAAGGTAATGATTGTAAAATAAGTTTTCATGTTATTTTCCTTATATATTTAGACTAATAAAATAGACTGAATAAAATAAAGAAAAATGCGATTACTCAGGGGTTATTTCAGTTTTATATCCGCATTCCTTATCAGCGCAATTTAACAGCTTAGTACCGTCTTTGGTAACGCGTTTAAGGAGATAAGGTTTTTTACAGTTTGGACACGGCATATCCTCAATATCTCCCGATATAGAGAATTTACATTTTGGATAATTTGAGCAACCCCAAAATACTTTGCCTTTCCAACTGCGACGAATAACTTCGCCGCCATCAAGTGGACAGGGGAATGATGCTTTTTCTTGATAAATGAATTTGCATTCTGGATAGCCAGAGCATGCGATAAAGGGTCCAAATCGACCTTGAATGGTACGTAATTGTCTTTCGCATTGCGTACATTTTTTATCTAATAATTCGGGCGCTTTTTGCTCTTCAAGAACAATTTCATTGGCATCATTACGTGAGAAATTGCTGGTAAAGGAACATTCTGGAAAGCGTGAGCAACCAACGAATGCACCAGCCTTACCGAATCGAATTACCAACTCGCCTTCGTTACATTGAGGACAGGTAATACCAGTTTTTTCAACTTGTTTTTTGGTGCTTTCGCCTTTCCAAGCAACTAAATCTTTTTCAAACGCGCTCCAAAACTCTTTGAGCAAAATGTCACGAGCCATTGAACCTTGTGCAATTTTATCAAGATCTTCTTCCATTAACGCAGTGAATTTAATATTCATAATTTTTGGAAGATGCTGGCCCAACATATCAACTACGGCTGTGCCCAAATCTGTTGGAACAAAACGCTTTTTAGTATCAAGTGATGTATAGGCACGTGCTTGAATGGTTTTTAAAATACTCGCATAGGTACTTGGTCGACCAATGCCTTCTTTTTCCATTTCTTTAACAAGGGAAGCTTCAGTAAAACGTGCAGGTGGCTGAGTGAAATGTTGTTTTGGTGCTACTTTTTCCAAATCTAAAGCAGATTTTTCTTTTAAGGCGCCAGGAATAACAACTTTTTGTTCTTTTTCTTCTTCATCAGCATCGTTATATACACGCAAAAAACCATCAAATAAAAGGCTTGATCCGGTAACTTTAAAGGTAAATACACCGCCATCAATAGTAACTTGACGCTGTGCATAGAGCGCTGGTTTCATTTGGCATGCAACAAATCGTTGCCAAATGAGTGTGTATAATTTTGCTAAATCTTTATCAAGATAACGAGAAGCATTTTCCGGTGTTACATCAACATCAATAGGACGGATAGCTTCGTGAGCATCTTGTGCTTTTTCTTTGCTGTAGACCAAGGATTTAGAAGGGACATAGTCTTTGCCATATGCGCCTTGTATATATCCACGAACTTGCTTTATTGCAGAATCAGCAATACGTAACGAGTCAGAACGCATATAGGTTATGAGAGCCACTGGTGTTTGTGGATCATTAAGTGGCACACCTTCATATAATTTTTGGGCAAGTTGCATCGTTTTTTGTACAGAGAAGCCAAGCTTATTATATGCTGCTTGCTGTAATGTACTGGTCATAAACGGTGCATTGGGATTCTTTTGACGTTCAGAATCTTTTATTGAAGTTACTGAATAATCTGAAATGCTTTTAATTTGTTTTTCAATTTTTTCAGCTTGTTCTTTGCTGGTAATAGCCGCTTTTTTCTTACTTATTTGAGCAAGTGATGCGACAAAATGTTCTTTACCAAAACCAAACGTTGCATCGATCGTCCAATATTCTTCTGGAATAAATGCTTTGATTTCTTTTTCGCGTTCAACAATTAATTTAAGTGCAACCGATTGTACGCGGCCAGCTGACAATCCTTTAGTAATTTTTTTCCACAAGATAGGCGATACTTCATAACCTACCCATCGATCTAAAACACGACGTGCTTGTTGCGCTTGTACTTTGGATTCATTAATTGAAGTTGGATGTTGTATCGCATCTTCAATAGCGGTTTTAGTGATTTCGTTAAACGTTATTCGATGAATCTTAGATTGATCCTTAACAACTTTTTTTATTTCTTCGGCAACGTGCCATGCAATAATTTCACCCTCACGGTCAGGATCGGGTGCTAAATAAATTTCATCAGATTTTTGAGCTTCTTTGGCAATATCAGCTAAAACTTTGTCCTTGTCTTTCAAAGGAACATATTGAAGCTCAATGGTATCATTCATGGTGATACCAAGCTCTTTTTCAGGCAAATCTTTAACGTGACCCACCGTGGACATGATTTTGAAATCTTTGCCCAAAAACTTATTGATTGTTTTAATTTTTGCCGGTGATTCTACGATTAATAATTTTTTCATATATCTATTCTCTATAATGGTATAGCCCTATTGCCAAAAGGCTGTATACCTAACTTATCTCTTTATTTAGCTACTATCATAACGTGCCCCATCGGAGAAAGTCAAATAGTAAATTTATTGTGATCTAGCTTTCATATTTAATAAAATTAATATGAAAAATATAAATTGCAAAGGGTAAACTCATATGAAATTAACGAGTAAACATTTTTTGTTTACAAAAATTTGTGTATTTCAAGTACTTTTTTTTACCAATCTTTTTGGCGGTTGTGAGTATACCTTCGTTGGTGGTCGTGAATTAATCCGGGTATATAATGATGGGGAAGACGGGTGGTTCAACCTTGAAAATACCGCGATTCCTGATTATGGATCCATAAATGGCCATATGGTTAAATTAGTTAATATGAAAAACCCAAGTAATTTTGTATTCCTTAATCCTTATATGGGAGAAAGCTTTAGCTTTAAGGGCGAACAATTTATTGGATGTGAGCGGGCTAACAAGCCAGGGGTCCCTTTTGATTGGATTCGTCAGTATAACCGTGGTGAATTTATATTTAAACCTATAGATTGTTCTAAGGCGGGTATTACTATTTCACGTTGCTACCCACAAGGTTCACCGGGTGGACAAGGCAATCGATCCCAGAAGCTCAATCTTGAATCACCTAAAGAGCAACCAAAGCCAGGGCCAGGTCCAGGATATGCCTTTGGTGTTATTCCATCGGAGAAAAAACCAATGTTAAGCGAAACTAAAGCTTTGGCTCCTGCAACGCAACAATAATATTCGGAATAAATAAACATGGATTACATTGACAAATATTGAGTGTGTGACAAACTGAAATAAAATTGGGTGTCACATATGAAATTATACAATGTTTTAGTTTTTTTTCTCACATTTGTTGCTTTTAATAGCCATGCTGAATATTTTCCAAACATCAAGGACTATGCAAATGCAAAACCGCTAGTTGTTGGTTTAGTTGGTGGTCTTGGAATTTATAATTTTGGTTTTTATGCAAAAGATCTCTACAAGGTTTCTAAAGCTTTGTACAAAGGTGATGATAGTATTGCCGGATTCAAGCGCGATGAATTAGTAAAGCATAATTCGTCACCCTTAAACCCTCCCTTATATTATTTATTAGATAGAGAATTTACTGAATCTGTAACTCAAGCTCAGCGTCCGCCACGTTTGGATCAGATGAACCTATCTTTATCTCGTATGAATGTTGAGCATTTGAATAACTTAGGAAAAATATCGGCTATTGAATCCCTTGAAGAGCAATTAAATCAAACGAATTCTTACTGGGAGAGCAATTTTATTCCTACAAGAAACAAGGCAATTAACCAAGTAAAAAATGAATATAAATGGCGTGCATTTAAGGATGCTGCGGTACTTGTAAGTATTGGTGCAGCCAGTTATGCAGGCTATACGTTAATCAATAAATAAATTTATAAAAACCGTGATCATAATGGTCGCGGTTTTTTATGATAAAATAGTGATATTTCCTAATTTAAATAAATAAACAATGAATAATAATGGATATATTTATGAAACGATTTTATTTTCTAGTATTTACTTTATTATGCTCCAGTGCGGCGATAAGTTATTCTTTTGCATTTGATCAATTAAATAAAACTCCGATAACCGATGTGAAATTTGCACCGTTTATAGTTGGTGGATTAGGGGTTTTGGGATTTAGTTATTGTGCAAAAGATTTATGGACAGTTGGTAAAGCTCTTTCTAAAGGAAATGAAGGTGTGGCTGAATTAAGAGTCCAAGAATTGCAACAAAATCTTGCGAAAAATCGTTTTAATTTAACCGGTTCGGAAATTCATGGAATTGAAGGTGAGATTGAACTTCTAAGGCCTGGATTAATATATCAAGGAAATGATGGTAGAGATGCATTTTTTTTCCATAGTTATTATGATAATTATCAAAAAGAAGAATTTTCTATAGGAAAAATGTTTCCTGCAATGTGGAAAAAAAATAAAAATAATTTGGATAGTGCGGCAATAAATGAGCTATGCCGAACATGTAAAGAAAATTCAATTATAAATGCTTCAAATCAATATAAATGGCGTGCAGCTTTTGACGGTGCTGTAATTGTATCAGCATTAGGTGCCATTGGATATGCAGGTTATACCTTAATCAACAAATAAATTATTTAATAATTATTAATCGAGGGTTTCATAATCATTTTGGGCTTCGACTTTTTTTGACGCTAATTTACTTAATGCATCATCTATTCTGTTTTTTTGTTCATTTGATGCATTCTTTAAAGAACTTTTGAGTATATTACTCATCTGAGACTTTAAGGTTGGATCAAGTAACTGAAGTAGATCGTTTTTATAGAGATAATTTATGAGCGCTTCTAAGGCTCCAACATTTTTTAATTTGATAGCAATTTCTAAGGCATTACCTGATAATTCATCACTATAACCATCAGATTTTTTTTCTAGCACTGGATCATAGAAAGGATCTGCACCTTTATCAAGTGCAATTTCCACCAAATCTTTTTGTTCATCTTCAGTATACGCTTCTTCATGTTTATTGGCTGTCTGATCAATGATTGTTTTTAATAGCGTTCTATTAGTGACTTGCCATCCACGTTGATAGGGCGTTGGTTTTTCAACATACGGTACGTTAATGTATTGTCTTGGGAATTTTTCAACATCAGTCATTGCGACGCCTTTATGAACTATAGGTGCAAATGCCTGGTTAACATAATTGTATTTGCCATATACGAGATCTCTTAATTGGATAAATGCTTTTGGCCATTTTTCATAAGGAGTAACGGTCTTTGGAAAAATATATTGAGTAGTTCTGGGATAATTTGATTTGGGTTGAAAAACATTTCTTTTAATAGGTTTTGGCAATGATTTAAGCGTATTAACGCGTACCTTATTAAAGAGTTGTACGAAACTGCAATCGGTTTTAGCTGCCCAAAAACTTATAAAACAGACAACAAGAAATTGAGAGATTTTGAGCATATTTCCACCTTTTATTTCTATTTTAAAAAAGTTAATTAAAGGAAGTAAATGCTTTGGGCTCTACTTAATTATGGCCATCAATTGAAATCCAAGTTTCATCAAGCTTATTGTCAGACTTTATCCCTGTGATAAGCTACCCAAAAAAGGGGATGCTTTATGTCGATTGCAATTTGGTCGAATGCTTTTTCATTGATGAACGGGCAAAAAATAAAACAATTATCATTACTTACAATACGTGAATTGATAGTGCAATTACCCATAATTGCTATTGCAACGGTATTAATTGGTATTAACATATTTTTTTTGAAATCGGTGCACTTAGACATCTTTATAATTGCGGGTGTATTGTATTATTCAGTTTTAACTACACGTTCTTCTGCAGGATTAAAGAATATTGGCTATTATTTTCGCTATAGTTGGTTATTTGCTATAGCCATATTATTGGTCGTATTATTTAATTTTTTGAGTAAATACTCATTAATACTCGGCGCACTTTTCTTATTATTTTTAATCTTTTTTCTATTACGTGCGGCAGATGTATGTTTTAAAAGCGCCATTTGTGGAGATGATTTTTTAACACCATTTACCAGTATTTTCATTATTTTTCGTGGTCTTCCATTTTTACTCATACCATTCTTGGGCTTTACCAGTATCTTGTATGCTGCTCAATTGTATCCCATAGTAAAAATTGGCCTTCCCCTTGTAATGTGTTTATTCATAATATGGTGTGCTCACTGGTACATTATAGCGCTTTATGAACAACGGTGATGTATGAATAATTCTTCATTAAAAGTAATCATTCGTTCGTTATTTGCTTACATTCTTTTATTATTGGGTTTTATTTTTATCCTTTTACCCTGCATGATTTTAATTAAGATTTTGCCTCGTAAGTATGCATGGCGGGATAGAATAATTTTTAGAATGCTTCACGTCATGTATTGGATTGCCATCAAGGCAACTTTTGTACCAGTAGAAATCATCGGCAAAGAAAATTTATTACGTAATCAACGAGCAATTTATATTGCAAATCATCAGTCCGCTTTAGACATTCCTGTTGTTGGTTATCTTGCCTGTTGTAATCCGCAAGTATGGTTTGCGCTTGAATATTATGTTGATAAGCCCATTGTCGGTTTTTTTATACGAAATATTGGGGTGGCTATTGATCGCGATGATGCATTCAAAGCAGCACGTTCACTCGTGAAAGCTTTAAAGATTCTTGAGGATAAGCCATACAGCTTTGTTATTTTTCCTGAAGGTGGACGCTTTAACGATGGCACCGTGCATGAATTTCTTCAAGGATATGTCGTCGTTGCTAAAAGAACAGGATTACCTATTATTCCTATATATATGCCTAACAATGGCGCAATCTATCCGCCAGGAAGTTTAGTGGTATATGATCACCCATTGAAAATTGTCGTGGGCAAGCCTTTTAGATATACTCAAGAAGAAACTGAAGATCAATTTGCGCAACGAGTTTTTGCTTGGTTTCAAGCGCAACAACAAAATGTATGATGTATTTTTTATATCCCATAGTTTTTATAATTTTATTAATTATTACGTTGTTGAGCGGCTTTCTAGCATATCGGCATGGCGGCATCCGTTATCTTTTCCCTGCACTGCAAATGATTTCTCTGAATCATGCTCAACCCATATTACAACCAAAAAAAGTTATATGGATTATTCGTTTACTGGTTCTTATATCTTTAGCGGTAGTATGTGCTCGCCTCATTCGACCAAAAAATTATTCAATGCGTATGAATGGCATAGATATAATGCTTGTTATGGATGTCTCGGGAAGCATGGAATTGTTTGATGATCTTGATGATAGACGTTCTCGATTGACCATAGCAAAAGAAGAAGCACAAAAATTCACTCAAGCTCGATTAAATGATTCCGTTGGGGTGATTATTTTTGCTTCGGGTGCTGCGGTTCGATGCCCAGTAACTTTTGATAAAAATATGGTAAACCAAATATTGGGTGATTTGTCTACACGTTCATTAAATCCTGATGGTACGTGGTTTTCGACCGCTCTTGCTCAAGGTGCAAGAAAGTTAGCAGATTCGCCTGCAGCTTCAAAAATAATTATTGTATTGACTGATGGTACGCCATCTCCTGATGACATGAAACCTGAAATAGCAATATCTTTATTGAAGGAAGTTGGTGTTAAAGTATATACCATAGGTATTGGTTCTCCCAAAGGCGGATTAATAGAGCATCCGTTGTATGGGCTGGTAACGATACCAACGCCACTGAATAGTTCATTATTAAAGCACATTGCTCAACATACCGGAGGACGTTACTTTGAAGCCAAAAATGCTTCGGATATGGCACAGATTTATAAAACAATTGATGCATTAGAAAAAACAGAGCGTGATATTCCTTGGTGGTTGCAAGGATATGAATTAAAGCAACCCATTCTATGGTCTGCATTATTATTAAGTATCGGTGAAATGATTTTAAGGTTGTGGTGGTTGTTAGTATGATTTCATCATTGTTTTTTAATGCACCGCTATTAGCGCCAATAATTTTAATAGTAACATGCGCTCTCTTTGCTACAATTGCATGGATATACAAACGTGATGCGATAATTACTAAATTGGCGCATAAGAAAAACCGTGCGTTATTATTACAGGGATATTCACAACATCGAGATCGTTTGCATGCAGTATTAAGAATTTTGAGCTTAGCTGCTATTTGTATAGCCTTACTTGATCCAAAAGGAAAATCACACGAAATTGAAACAACACAGAAATCTAAAGATGTTATGTTTTTGGTTGATATTTCTAGAAGTATGCTTGCTGAAGATGTTTTGCCTTCACGCTTAGAAGCGGTAAAGAAATTTATTGCAAATTTTGTTCATTCTACTGATGATTTTGCGTATGGATTAACGGTATTTTCAACCAATGCATTGACGTTGTGTCCTATGACGTATGAAAAAAGTACCTTCTTGATGTTTCTATCTGATCTGAGCCATAAGACCGTAACTGCAGGTGGAACGTCATTAAAATCAGTTTTAGAGCATGTTGCATCAATGTATGAACAAAATGGGATGCAAGGCTATCACACCTGTGTTTTATTTACCGATGGTGAAGATTTTTCAGGAGATTTATCTGAAGTTGCACAACGCCTGGCATCACATAATGTGATGATGTATGTTGTTGGCGTTGGCAGCGATGTCGGGGCTCCAATACCATTTTATAATGCTTCGGGAGTACGTCAGGGCCACGTGAAAGATATGCAAGGATCAGTGGTGATTTCACGAAGAAATGATCAAGCATTGTCTAATTTAGCAGAGAATGTTCATGGAACGTATATCCCATTTGATTCCAATGAAGTTTCACGTATGAAACAATGGTTAAATGAAACGGCAAAAGTACAAGAAAACAAATCTAAATCAGCCCAATATGATTCATATGCCTATCGCGCGGGCTTTATAGCTTGGTTACTCTTAATTATTGATTGGTTATTACCATGATTATGTTATTATTTCTCTCTTTTTCTTGTCATGCACTTTTTGATGAATATGCAGCATCGCAGCTTATTAAAGATAATCAGTGGCAACAAGTGCAACAACTATTTGAAAATAAGGTTACGGAGAATCCCCAAGATGCGCGATCATTGTTTTCTGCAGGTGTTGCAGCATTTAAACAAAAAGATTTGGATCGTGCTCATAGCTTATTTTCTCGTGCAGCCGAATTAAATGATTCCATTGCTGAGAAATCATTATTTAATGTCGGTAATATTGAAATGATTAATAAAAAATATCAAGAAGCAGTTGATGCGTATGAAGGGGTGTTAAAAATTAACCCAGAAAATCAACGTGCTCGCGAGCGTTTAGAATTGGCGCGTCAAATGTTACAGCAGCCTCCTGAAGAAGACAAATCCCAACAAGATAAGAACGACAAGAATAACGAAGATAAAAAAGATAATTCTGATCAAAAAGATTCAGAAAATTCTGAAAATAATAATGATAAACAACAAAACCAGGATAATTCAACTGGTGAAGATGCCGATGATGAACCGCAGAATGGTGATCAGAAAGATAAACAACAGAAAAACCAAGAAAAAGGGCAGAATGATCGGCGCCGCGATAATAAAAAAGACGATCGTCAGCAAAAACAAAACAGCGGGCAAGATGAGCATGAAAAGGCTGAAAGCCAAACTGCTCAGCAAAAAAAAGAGCAAGATATACAAGGCCAAAATAAAGAAAGCGATCATAATTCATCCAATAATGGTTCTAAAGATCAATCTAATGATATCGCAGCCAAAGATCAATGGAAGCAGAGATTATTTTCAGACCTTGATAAAGTAGAAGAAAACTCACATAAAGATATGATGCAGGTCGTGTATGCAGCACAAGCTCCTCAAGATCATTCCCCAAATTGGTAATATTTTACTTACCATCATTGGAATGGTAAGTGTTATCAATGCCTCTGAGCCATCATTGCGTCTAGTTTCTATGCAAGGCAAAGAAATAGAAGAAATCGAAAAACAAACAACGTATCAAGTTGAAGTTGTGGTTCACGGAGATCATTTTGGTGAACCCGTCATAGAATTACCCGATGCAATTAAAATTGTTCGCAAGGGTGTTTCTAAATCATTCTCTATGATTAAAGGCGGCATGAGTCAAACAACCACCTATGGATACACTCTGATATGTTCACATGAAGGAACATATACGATGGGTCCAGTCGAGATTAATACTTCTCATGGCGCACAAACGACGAATACAATAACGTTTAAAGTTGTAACAGAAACAAAAAAGAACGATGCTGATTTTGCAGGTTTTTTTACGGTACTGACTAAAAAAGTCTATGAGGGTGATGTAGTCCCTTTGCGTTTGCAGATTATGATTGATCCGGTGAATATTCAAAGAATTGATGTTCCACATGTGACACATGATCATATTAATCAATTAAAACCCTGGAATTTGCAGTATCGAGATATTAAGAAAATTAATGATCAACAACGATTGTGCCAAGAATGGACCACGGAAATTCAATGTACTAAAGCAGGTACTTTTGCATTTCCTATTACATCATTGAAAGCAATCATTAGCAGTGGTTTTTTTATGTCTATGTTTGCAACGCAAACCCCATTGGCAATAAAGCCTCTAGTATTAGAATGTCTTCCATTGCCTCTTTATGAAAATAAACCAGTAATGTTATTGGGCAACGTTCGCTCGGTTGAAACGAAACTAAATAGCTCATCTATAGAATTAGGTAAGGCATTAACGTTAGATGTAATTATTAATTACGATACACGTTGTCTTATAAAGGAAATGCCAAATTTTCTTATGCCTGAAGGGGTTAATTGTTATTTTTCTCAAGAACGTAATGAGCCCCATAAGAAAATTCTTTCGTATGTTATTCATCCAACAAAAGAAGGATCGTTTACCGTCGATGCTCAGAAAATATCTTATTTTAATTCTCAAAAGGATGAGGTAAGCGCAGTATTAACCATGCCTTTTTCATTTAAAGTTAAACCCGGTATTGCACCTATTGGCGCTCAGATTAAAATGCAAGAAGATAGCGTAAATGTAATAGAGAAGCCATTTGAATTAAGCATTTTTGGGTTATGGTTTTTTACTTTGCTCCCATTAATTATATTATTTTTTTACAAGATGTATGGGATAGCGCTTGTGTATTTCAATCGTCGTTCTCGTATACATCGCTTATTTAAATTATTAAAGAGTGATGTACATCTATCATATGCAGTTATGTATGATGATCTTACTGCATTATTAAGAAATGAAAATTCATATTCACTTGCTGAATTATTAACTGAATTACATTTTTCTCAAGATGCTATTCAATCTGCTAAACATTGGTGGGAGTTGTTGGTTCGACAACGATTTGCGCCGAGAGATCAGCATAATAATGAATTAACGGTAATCATAAAGCAGTGGATTGAGCATCATGGTTAATGTTATTTTTGCGACGTTATTTGTCATTTTTTCTTTAGGTTTAAATGCAAATGAAGATGTTGATACTTTATTGAATCTGCGCCAATCTCAGTCGCAGGCCTATGGCACAACTTATACTCAGTTAGAAGCTAAAGTGCAAGCATTACTCCAAAAACATTCTGCTACATCATCACGATCTTGGTGGCAGCATGCAATCCATAGGTTTTCACGATTGAGTTTGCAGATCTTATTTATATTGTCTGTTTGGTTTTTAATCTATGCAATGTATTATTTTAGCGCTCAATGGCGATTGGTAGGAATTTTTTTTACCTTTTTAACTGGATTTTTATTGAGTCTGAGTTATTATGAGTCACGCCTTAGTTGGGGAGTAATAAAGGCTTCACCAGCATCGATATATATGGGACCCGATACAAGATATCCACTCTGTGGTACAATTGGTTTTCTTAACGAAGTTACGATGATTAAAAAGCATCAAGAATGGGTATTAGTTGGTGGTCATATTCGTGGTTGGATCAGAAACCAAGATATAGGATATAGAGAGTGACTCAAGTAAAAAAATGGTTTATAGTTCTGACGGTTTTATTTATTGTCTTTTTTTCTGGAATGACGATTCTGCTTATGCATGAATATCGTTATTTTAAGAATCAAGCTGAAGAGTTAATGCAGCTCAAGGAAGACTATCAAACATATATCAGTGCGGTTAAACGAATGATGCTTGAAGTTGAACGTTCAAAAGATGAATCACAAGAAGCTGATTCTCAAAAAAAAAAAGATCTAGAATCTGAAGATTCATTTGTTTTAGTAAATCGCGAAAAAAGTTATTTGCGAGATGTTGCTGTCGAATTTGCTCGTGGTCATAATTTGGAGCGTCTTGTTAGCCAAATGTACGCAATTGGTGAGTCGATTGAACAACCAAGATCTCGTCGCACAAAAAATCGCAGAATAAAAAAAGCAGATAGTGGATACGCCCAACAAGAATGGCAATCATTATCACGTGAACCAGTATTTCAATGGCCAATTCCGCGTAAAAACTTCTGGTTGAGTTCTCAATATGGTCCTAGAAAAAAACCAGATGGTTCGTGGGGCTTTCATTATGGACTAGATTTGGCTGCAGTGCGTGGCACGCTGGTATATGCAGCTGGATCAGGCATTGTTATTGAAGCTCGTTATGCCCAGGGATATGGTAATACAGTTCTGATTTCGCATAATAATAAATTTAAAACCCGCTATGCACACCTTGATAAAATTTTAGTTAACGTGGGGCAGAAAGTAGGGCATACTAATGTTATTGGAAAAGTTGGAGATACCGGTTTGGTGCGCAGAAAAGGACATGACGCTTCACATCTTCATTTTGAAGTATATGTTTTTGGAAAACGCTTAAATCCACTTTATTATATGGCTTAAGAATTATTAAAAAAGGAATATTTGTATGTTTCAAAGAGTTAAAGCTCTTATCTTGAAGAAAGATAAAAATTATCTTGAACAGGCGATCGTATTTTTGCCGATTTTATTTGTAGTGCGCACCTTCTTTTATGGTTTATATCAAGTGCCATCTGGTTCAATGGAAACAACCATGCTTGTTGGTGAACGCTTTTTAGCAGATAAATTTTCTCCATGGATTTGGCCTATACAACGTGGTGATATCATCTCATTTAATGATCCATTGTTTGATTATTCAGAAAATGAATATGTAAATTTATTTCAACGGTATGTATGGGGTCCTTCTAACTGGACAAAACGTGTTATAGGTTTACCTGGCGATCACGTACAAGGTAAGGTAAATACTGATACCGGCAAAACAGAAGTTTATATTAATGATGTGAAGCTTGATGAACCATATGTTAATAAATATCCATTAATTTTGGTTGAATCATATCGTCCTCAGTTTATGTTTGATTTCTTTGGTCAAAAGCAACGTGTGACGCAATCATATAATCCTGAACTGCCATTTAATGAGCAAAAGTTCTATCGCATTAATACCGAACATATTGTTGGTTATCCAAATAATATGTACATTCTCAATCCAGGTACTCCGATGGAAAATGGCAGCGATATCTATGATGTTTATTTAGGTGATAATGAGTATTGGGTAATGGGAGACAATCGTCTTGGTTCAGCAGACTCTCGCTCATGGGGACCACTTGATGGTAAATTGATTCATGGCAAAATCAAATTCAGAATGTTGTCTATTGATTTAAAAAATCCATGGTTAATTGTTGATCTTTTAACTCACCCATTAGATTTCTGGACACGTATTCGTTTTGATCGTTGCTTCCAAACCATTTCTTAAAAAGGATGATACAATGGTGATGATTTATTTATTTGCTTTTATGATGATGATTGTATTACCAGGTTGTTGGACTCCTGTAGAAAAACAGGATCAAGAGCAACGGCAGGTGATGTCATCTCCCGTACTAGTAGTCAACGTTCTTGATAAGAACTTTTATGATGATGCGCACATTAAAGGTTCAATCAATGTTCCGTATGAAAAAGTTGACGATTTCCTAGGTAAAACTAATAAAGATACAACCTTAGTTTTCTATTGTTCAAACTATATGTGCACTGCTAGCCATGAAGCAGTAAAAATGGCTCGCAAACAGGGTTTTAAAGATGCTCGTGTATACAGCGGTGGTACTGCTGAGTGGTATCAAATACGAAAAAATGATGCATCTTATGAGCTTGTTGGACCTGCAAAAGATAAATATTTAGAGATTATGTTACCAAAACCTCAAGAAGGCGATGAAAAACTTCAAGTAATTGATGCTTTGGAGTTGAAAAATTTAATGAAAGAGGCTAATCTTATCTGAGCATTGGCTGTGGCGGCATAGCCAAGTGGTAAGGCAAGGGTCTGCAAAACCCTCATTCCCCGGTTCGAATCCGGGTGCCGCCTCCAACTCAAATATGCCGGGATGGCGGAATAGGTAGACGCAAAGGACTTAAAATCCTTCGAGGGATTCCTCGTGCCGGTTCGAGTCCGGCTCTCGGCACCAACCATTTCGGTTGGTGCTGGCCCCTAAAAAATAGGGTTAGTTTCATTCAAAACCTTGACTGAACGTAATAATCAAAAAACACCACTGAGTGTCACAAAAAAATTTAAATACATCAATAAAAATCGTGCCTAGTCAGAAATGTTCATCATCGCTTAAAGTGCGATGCTGGGGCTTTAATGGTAAAGCAAACTATGGCTCTAATACTTGACAAATTCTATCGATTGAATAACGTACGAGTGTAGTGTTAGTATTTGTTTGCCTTGGCGTGTTGAAGACTAAGCAAAATTTGATCAGAGGAAATTGGTATGAATAAGGCAAAATTAATTGAACAAATGGCTAAAATGTCCAAGTTGCCAAAGGCATCTTGTAAAAAAGCATTAGAGGCATTTATTAAATCTGTTGGTCATTCATTAAAAGGTGGCAAATCTGTTGTTTTAACCGGATTTGGTACTTTTGCAGTGATGAAACGTAAGAGCCGCACAGGCGTAAATCCTGCAACTGGTAAAAAAATGCAGATCCCTGCTAAGAAAGTTGCTAAATTTAAACCTGGTAAAGCATTGCGTGACAGCGTTGCAAGCTAAAATTTAGTTTATTATACTATAGGCGCCATGAATTTCGTGGCGCCTATTTTTTTTTAAAGGAGATATCATGGCAGCACCCGTAACATCATGGTGGGACGTTATTAATAAACAATTGCAAACAACACCAACCTGGTTGTCTGATGTATTTGCATTTGGATTAATGGCAGCAGCGGCTGGATTTGTAGCAAAATTATTTGGTCGTTATATTCTCTATTTTGCTCTCGCGATTGGTTTAGTAATTTGGCTTTTCAACTCATATGATTTATTAACCCTCAATGTATATCATATTAAAGCTATATTTGGGCTACAAAATATTGGTACCATTGATGATGCAGTGCGTATGTATTATACATGGATGCAAGCGCATAAAGTGGCGACTATTAGCTTGATTATGGGATTTTCATTTGGATGGAAGTTTGGTGGGTAAAATACATGAAAAAAGCAATATTAATTAACTTGCTGTTACTATTTTCAGTATATATATTGCACGCCGTCGAAAAGAACGAAATTATAAAGGATCAACATTTTTGTAATTTGAGATTATTACCTGAAGAAATCCTCAATCATATTGCAAGTTATATACATTTTGCAAACAACGTCTATGAAACAGAAGTGTTGTTTTTAGATCGAATGAGAAAATCAGGAGGGATGTTAGAAAAAACTCCCATTGATAGCAATAAGTTAATTGCCATTAACGACACAAAGCTAGAGTTAAGTGATTCTGTCGATAAACACAACTTATTGCAAGAACTTACTTTACAGGAAAAATCACGTGGAATTAACTATAAACCCCGATTTTTTGCTTTATCAGTGGACAACAATTATCTTGCGGTTCTTACCACTAAATCTGGTCAAGAAATTCAACAAATTAATAAAATTGAAATTTTTAGAAGGAACGAACCGCATACAAAATTTTTAAAAATGCAAGAAATAGATGTTGAGAAACCTATCAATGGAATTACCATTTCTAGAAAAGGTCAAGTCGCAATTGTAGATTGGGATAAAGTATTTCTTATGCAATCCAATGAAAGAAAAAGTTTATATACTGCACCAAAAAAATATATGGGACCTTTTTCTAATGGCAAGCATCAACTATGGGGACATAGAATTGTTGATGTTTTATTCAATAAACAAGAGACCTATTTGGCTTTTAAATTTCATTATCTCTATGAGTGTTTTTACGAGACAGATAATGCTTTTGGAACAGAACTTTATAATCAGGCACTCTTTAAGAAGCTTTTGCAGGAATGGTTTTCAAAAAAATCTGAACAATATAGTGAAATATCACCTTTGTTTGATGAATCGATTGATTCTCCCCCAACGTTTCTTGAGAAAATAAGAACAAAACTCCAAAAATGTGAAGATACAGTTGCGTACGAACTTCTCTTTCGCAACGGTATCCACGAATCTAGTTCTATAAAAGTTATTCCATTGCAACCGGAAAAACCTTGGACTTTAGAAAAATATTTTATGCTTAAAGGTGTTTGTAAAAATTTAAATCAGCAATGCGGCTTTCAAAAATAAGATGATCTGAATCTTTTGTTCTATGATTTCTTATTATTATCGATTAAAAGGTACTCAATAGAGTGAATGATTATAGATGGAAATTTGTTGGATGAAATTAATGAAAGAGAAATAAGATGAAGATATTTTTATTTATTTTCGTCTCATTGCAATATGCTTCAGAAACAATGAATTCTCAGCATATATGTAAATTTTCATTACTACCCTTGGACATTCAAAATCATATTGCAAGTTACTTATGTTTTGCAAATAATGCGTTCGAATGTGATCAGTTTTTTATTGAGCGACTGCAACAATCAAATGGACTGCAGAAAAGAGAAAGAATCTCGCGTGGAGAAATATCTGTCAGTAGAAATGGAAAATACAAATACTGGAAAATTAATAAAATTAATGTTTCGGTGAAAGCTAACATTAAGTTCAGTGTACAATATTTCACTTCATCAAGTACAAATAATTATATGGTTACCATAGCAAGAGATTCCACTGAGTTTTTTTCCACAAGGGATGCTGTTGAATTATTTCGCTTTAACAATTCTAACTACATTTCCCAATGGTCAAATAATTCCAATAGATTCACTTCAATACATGGATTAGCAGTTTCAAATAATGGCCAAGTCGCGATTGTAAAAAATGATGGGGGATGTTATACAGTAAATCTTTTAAGTGAGAATGAAGATATTGAGAAGTTTAAATTATCATTAAAATATAATTCAAATAATTATCTTTGTTGGGTCATTAGGATAGTCGATGTGCTATTTAATAAACAGAGCACAAAGATTGGTATAAAAAAGCATTTTCTTTATGAAGCCTTACATAATGAGACAACAGTTAATGAATTAGCATTTAGAAAATTATTGAAACAATGGTTTATAAGTAACTATACAAAAAAATATGCTGAGAAAATGAGTCAGACTCAGTATACTAAGATATTAGAATTACTTGAAAAACCTACTGTTAAACACAGAGAATTTTGGGATACCTTGAAGTCGATCATTAATGACGATGATTTTATGTTAAAAATCAATGAAAAGATGCAAGCAGGAAATGCCGATTTTTGTCCTATAACTCTTATAGAAATAACTCAAAAAGAGCATTGGACTTTAGCAAAATATTTTAAACTTCGCGGGGTTTGTCAAAGTTTAAATAAGCAGTGCGGGTTTAAAGAATAACGGGTCTTTCTATTGTAGGGAAATTTGGTGATTAATGATACTATTTACACTGTTCTTTTTTATTAATTTTGTATTCTCTATCGATCAATCAACGCAACATTTGTGTAATTTTGTGCGTCTTCCAAAAGATGTTCATGATCGAATAGCGTTCTATTTGCCATTCTCAAATACCGCGTATCAAACCGATGAATCCCTTAGAAAACGAATACTTAAATCTGAAGGTATGGTAAAACAGGCTCAAATATCACCAACTCAGTTGATTGCGATACAGGCTGACAATTTAGTAGTTGTTTGGCCGGAAAGTTTTATAATTCAACAAACACTTATTGATACCGATGATGCTGAGCGAGTTATAAATAAATTTTCGTATGGGCATAAGATTGGTATGAAACTGAATATTATAGAAGGTTTTGTTTTATCATCAACTTATAACTATCTTTTAGTTAAGATTCAACATTATGTTTTACGCAAAAACCAAAAAAATAATGATATCTATTGCCCAACGCACAAAATGCAGTGGTTCAAATTTGATGCTGAAAAAAAAACATATATTAATGAAAATTGCCTGATTTTTCCCTATTCAACAGTTAAATTAATGGCTATTTCAAACTTTGGAGAAATTGCTATTAAGAATGGCATTGGTGAAATAGAGGTATATGATACCAACGGTATCAAACAATTAACAAAAAAACCTCAGTATTTAGAGAATGGCAAAGATGAGATTGCTTTAAGAGGAATGCCCGTCGATTCGCTTGCTGGAATGGTAATACAACAATGTTTTAATGGACAAGGCACTAAAATTGCTATTCAACTACATTATTTATATGAATACTTTAAGGACAATGATCAAAGTGATACAGTTTTTAATGATTTAACCAAAGAATGGTTTTTACGAAATTATCCAGAGTATTATCAAAAAATTGCAAAACTATTTGATCAAAATTATTCCTCTGAAAGCTTGCTAAACAAACTATCATACTCAGATGGAATAGAGCTTCCCCCTTTAATACGATTTATCCAAGGTTTTGATGATACATGCCCCATCGAAATTATACTCTTAAGAGAAGATGAACCCTGGACCCTTGCAAAGTATTTTAGATCTAAATTAGTTTGTCATAAATTTAATGAGCAATGCGGTTTTACTAATTTGTCTGAATCCTAATAAAATATCTTCTCTTACTAGTATATTTCTTGCTATGGTTACGCTAATGACATTTGCATTAGGGGGTACTATGGAGCAAAAATTAGCGAGTAATAATTTTTTAATCGAAGACAACTTTGAAGTTGCTCCCGCCGTTCGCATAGTCAATGATCTTCTGCAGTTGGCATTAGTTAAGCGCGCATCCGATATTCATGGAGATCCATTAAGTGATACATTGCGCATCTCAATGCGCGTTGATGGAGTTTTGGAAGAAGTAGTGCGATTACCAGCGGATATAAGCTCCAATATTATTGCCCGCATTAAAATTTTATCTCGACTTGATACGACCGAACGTCGTTTGCCGCAAGATGGTAAATTTTCTGTAGAAACGGATAATGGCATCATTGATGTGCGTGTTGCAACATTTCCTACCATTTTTGGCGAACGTTTTGTGCTCAGAATTCTAGATCGCTTTACTCAATTAGTTTCTTTAGAAGAATCTGGTATGTCATCAGATATGATTATGCAGTTACGAGAGTTGCTTAACAGGGATCATGGATTCTTTCTTGTTACGGGACCTACTGGTGTTGGTAAAACAACAACTCTTTATGCATTACTTAAAGAGTTGCAGCATCAAGGAAAAACCATTGTTACCCTAGAAGATCCGGTAGAATATACACTCGAAGGTATTTCACAAGGACAAATAAATCAAGAAATTGGTTTTACCTTTGCACGCGGACTTAAAGCGTTAGTGCGTCACGATCCAGATGTTATCTTTGTAGGTGAGATTCGTGATGAAGAAACCGCGCGAATTGCTATTCAAGCATCTTTAACAGGGCATATTGTTTTGAGTACTCTTCACACTGGTGATGCGGTGAGTGCGGTAGCGCGTTTAATTGATATGGGAATCGAACCATTTTTAATCAACGCCTCGCTTTCTGGCGTTCTTGCGCAACGATTAGTCAAACGTTTGTGTGATGTTTGCAAAATTAAAGACGAAACCGCTATGTTAACGTGCGGGGCTTTTCCTGAGATTTATTCTTGCTGGATTGGTCAAGGGTGTGATACCTGTGAGAAGCGTGGATTCAAGGGACGCATTGGTATTTTTGAACTCTGTGTACCTTCTTCAGATTTTAAAAGTATGGTTGCTGTAAAACAAGATATTACGTTGTTAACCAAACAAGCCATCAATGATGGTATGCAGTTACTCGTAAATGATGCTGCAAAAAAAGTATCAAATGGATTGATTTCTGCAGAAGAAGTTATACGCTTAGTGGCATAATTTGAGTATGCACTTTCCGGATGATTATTTATGACAATTTCTTTTCATATATGTATGGCTTTATTGGTGGTACTAGGTCAATATGCTATTTCATACGAAAAAATTATGTATGGATATTGTAAAGATAAGCCGCTAGAATCAGTGCAATTATCACCGAAATTGATTAATTCTTCGTCCACAATATTTCTAATGCGCGAAGACAGCTCAAAGACTTTAAAGAAAATTTCAATTCCTTTTAACAAAAATGATTTTATTCATTTTCAATCATTGATTCATGACAACAAATATATTGAGAATTTGCCCAATGCGGTTATTGAAAGATTGCATGCAATTTCAATTTATTTTGAAACGCATGAGATAAGTACTACAATCGCTTCATTATTATGGGATGAATATAATAATGGGTATAACATTTCGTCAGAAACGTTACGAGCAATGAAAAGAGAGCTTCGAATTGCTTCCACTGATAATAAATGCTTTAAGAAACAATTTGCAAAGTATTATGAAGGACTAGTCACTCCCTTACGAGAATTTGAAGCAATCGATTTTACCAGATTTTTTATTGGCCGGCGATTTATTGGATTTGTAGAAGAACGTCCAAAAAGTTTTTCATCACTATTTTCTTCCAAATATGTAGCATGCTTTATGGCGTTAAAAAAAGTTTTTAAAGATAATTCTCCATCGCTACAAGATTGTATAAGAAATAATGCATTGGTTACTATTGATATAGGTATAACTAATCTTGATTCAAGGTCATTTGTTTTTAGAGATGATAATAAAGGCTTTACTTTAATTGAATGTAAAAAAAATGGTGCATTGCATCGATGGGCGGATAAAAAATTAATTTCATATCGTTGTAATTTTCGTGATGTAAGTGATGTTATTGTAATTCCTCATGCTGGATTTTGGCTCATGTATCAGAAGCCACATCATCTACTTCTTTATTTATTTAAATTTGGCAATGATGAATATAGGTCAAATAATAAAGAATTTTATCCTTATCAACCGTGGTTTATAGAATTTGTGGATAAATTTAAGGAATATTCATATGTGTTTTTGAATTTTCAATCTACGAATGAATATGCCATTGCAGCCATACATAATAACAGCCAAATCCTTCATCATTATTCACTTCAAGAATGGAACCATCATCCCAAAAGCAATGGAAGAACGGCAGCGTTTAATTGCATTCCTTATGATGCTGTAAATCAACGAAATTTTAAACATTTCTGTAGTGAATTATTAACTCCTATGAACTCGTCTATTATTTCTATTTCTCCCGATAAGAAGTTAGTAGTGATTAAAAAGGACAATGAACTCTTTGCAGAAGACACAAACGGGATTTTTTCTAAAAAATTACTCACTTATGAGGGTCACGATGTTTATTTTCTTTCTAATACAGTGTTGTTGATTGAAAATATTGCAAAAAATCAGATGGTATTTTTTGATATGAGCCATTGGAATTTGAGTGAAACGCGATTTCTTCTTTCTTTAGCGCAATAATTAAATATAATTAATTAATTTCTAAAAACAGCAGCTAATAAGCAATATGTTGTTTTATCTTCAGCAACTTCTGTATCTTAAACGATATATGGGGGATTTATAAGGGGATGAAGTTACTCAGTCTTTTATCTCTACTGATAGGCGGGACAACTCTTTTTGCTGCGGAAAATTCTCAAATCAACAACCAAAATATTGCTTGTATTACATCCCAGAATAAAAAATATGTATTTTCCGATTTATTTGTTCAATCATCAAAAGTATTGAAAACTTTAAAAGAAGAAAACTGTACAGTTGTGCCTTTTGATTTTTCTTTTTCAAGAAATGTTCTTAAAAAAATTGACCAAGACTTAAAAATATATCGCTGGGTGAATCCAACGAGTATAGAAAAATGTATGATAGCCCATCAGCTTGAAATTGATTTGCATGCCGAACTCTTAATTGAAAGCTTGTGGAAACATGATAGAGAACGATTTTTTTCATTAGATGATTACAGGTTAGCAATTTTAAATACAGTTTTAAAAAGTGATAAAGCTAACGTTTTAAAATATAGCCTTCAAACAAATAAACCAAAAAAATTTAAATTTAGAAAATTTCAAGAAAAGGTTTACATTACGACTCAAGGTGTTGCATTCAAACCAATAGAACGTCCCGCTACTTCTGAATTTTTTATTCAAAAATTTATGATTGGTAAAAAAGGTTGTACCTGGATACGCTTTCCTTTGCCTTACTATTTTAATAGAGAATATTTTTCACTTGATTATTTTTTGTCACATAACAAGTATAACTTCTTAGTTGTCGAACAATCTTTACATGAAAATGAACAATACAATCATTTGTTTGATAGTGATGATCATGTAGTAACAATTCGCACTCCTTATTTTGATAAAATTAAGTGTGAATACGATAAATCAAGAGGGTTGTTCTATGTGCTTTCAGCAAAACTACTGATGATGAGCAGTAATATTGAATTATCATTACAACGCTATGATATAGCGACTCAACCAAGAAAAATAGCTGATATTTCTCATTTGGATGTTCGTTACTTGCTCAAACAGTTCCAGCTTGCCAAAAATATTAATAAAAACACGTTTGAATTTTTTGTGGATTTACTTGATGGTAACGCTTATCTGCTCTATGAATCAGATGATCTTTGGCATGTTTTGGTTTTTTCTCCGCAGGCAACTCATGCTATGTACCATGCATTTGATCAAATACCAGTTATTTCAGCGATCAAAGAAGGTTCCTTGATTCAGTTTTATCAAGCAAATAATCTTATCGTAGAATCATTTAATTTATCTACCAATAGATTTGCCCATATATCAGAAATTCCGCTTGAAAATGCGACTGAAATATTTATTTCTCAGCATGGTAAATTTCTCGTCTTAAGAGAAGATGCTGAAGGAGTTTTCACGGATTATATTTATGATGTTGATTCCGGGGGACTTTTATCCGATTATCACATGAAGAATCTGCCACAGATGACTGAATTTCGGGGCGATTCTTTTTTGTTGATGAAATTTTTACATGATGATGGTATTAGAAAACAATATGTTCTCATAAGTCTTCATAATCTAGAAGAACAAGTTAAGCATGCGCAGCAATTAACGATTCAAGAATTAATTAGCTATTGCAAGAATTCTCGATTAGAAAAACTGCGTCATTAATATAAGATAGATATTGATGGGATTTGTGGTGTTGTCTCAATACGAGTATTATATATCGCAACTTTTTCACACTGCTGTAATATTTGCGTGCCAATACAAGTTAGATATTCACCGTGATGAATCAGTAAACTTGAAAATAATGAAAAATTTATTAACCAAATTGCAACATCATACGTATCATCAACCGTTACATATTGATTTGGTTTTAGAATAATTCTTGATGTTGCCATCCCACCATAGGTTAAGTCATCATCGGGTGTTGTGATGGCAATAGTTCCAGCAGTTTTATTAACAATTACGGTTTTTTCTTGATAAGAATTTAATGATGTAAACAGGCACAGCAATAAGGCTAAAATCATATATAACGTCTTTCTGAGTTTGAATTACTTTCAAGATTATACTTTTTTACTATCTGGCAAATGGCGATTTTTGTCAATGAGTCAGTGGTATCTATACCTATTTATTGATCGTAAAATTCGTCTAAATCGCGGTAAGATGGCAGTTTTTCTGTATTCTGCTACTCTTTAATAGAGGTTACCTGTGTTAAAATTCGATTCGATTTCTCTCTTACGATCCCAAAAACAACTGTTATCTAATTTCAATATTGAACTTCCTGAGGGCTCTACTGTAGCTCTGGTGGGTCCTAATGGATCCGGTAAAAGTTCGTTGGCTTTAGGTCTTATGGGGCATCCAGAAATAGAGGTTCAAGGTTCAATTTTTTTTAAAAATGAGAATATTCTTCAGTTGCCGGCAGAAAAGCGGGCACGTCTAGGTATCTTTGTTTCCTTTCAGCATCCTCTTGAATTGCCTGGTGTTCAGTTGCGATTGTTTTTGCGTGAAGCACAACGATCTTGTGGGATTATTTTAGATTTAAAGCAGTTTGACCAACAGTTAAATGATTACTTAACGATGGTTGGGCTACCAAGCCATTATGCTGATCGTTATTATAATGTAGGTTTTTCGGGTGGCGAGAAGAAAAGGGTGGAATTGTTAACTATGCTTATGTTGAACCCTCAGTTAGTGGCACTTGATGAAATAGACTCTGGTCTTGATGCTCAAGGTATTGAAGCTTTAGTTTCATGTATACGGTTTTGGCGTTTAAAAAATCCTCAAGGCATTTTGATTATCATCTCCCATTATGAGTCACTATTAAACCAACTATCAATCGATAATAAAATTGCACTTAAGGCTATATTGTAATGTTTTTAAGCATTTTTTTTCTTGTGACATTATCAATATATTCATCTGATGTCTTTGTGCGAACGACAGATATGAATGCATTTTCATCAAGCATTTGTCTATCACAAAAATTAAAAAAAGATTCACAATTAATACAAAGTTTAATTCAAGATCCTATCTATGAAGGTAGACCGATAGAGCTTGAGTGTAGGTCTAAAACATTAGCAAGTCTGGAAACATTGTTGCAAAGTGATCTTCACAAAATATGTTTACCAGTTAAGAGAAAATCTCTCATAGATTTGTATGTAGTTGCACACCAAATGCAAATATCACAAGAATATATGCGGGCTATTCAGAGAGAATTATGTTATTCAATGGATGAATTTCGTAAGCTACCTGATGCAATTAAACCATTAATTAAGCATGATATTGCTTTAGATGCGGATATACAATATCAGCTCATTAAAAGCGCCTTAGCGTCAAAACTACCGACTCTCACCTTTGGCCAACAATTTACAGTGTTTGATAAAAAATATATTGGAAGATTCGATGATACATATAAAGAAGAAATTGAAGTAACCGAAACTAAAACTTTTTTTATAAATCGACAAATAAAAAAAATAAAAAGAACTCTTGAAACTCGCACGTTAGTTATATATTCACTTGAAAAGTTATTTCAGAATATAAATAATCCTCAGGGAGCGGTTGATCAAATAGAATTGGGATTAGTTGCGACCATTCCTCTACAGAATAAGCATTCAACGAGCCAAAGCTTATTTATTAAAAGTTTTGGAAAATTTTTATTTGTTTGCGAACGATCTAAGCCGGGCTGCATTTCTGTGTATGATGATTTTGTAAAACTTGCTGATTTTCCTACTTCAACTTCGATGAAAATAATTGCATTTAATCACACCTGTCCTAATAAAGTTGCTTGGGTATTACTGTATACGGGCAATCTTTTAGAAATTTCAAAAAAATCTTGGGGAGGTACGCCTCAAAATAATTTGGCATTTAGTCGTGATATTGGTCCATCAGCGCTCTATGATTTATTGTTCGATAAAACGAGCAATTGTTATCGAATGGTTTACTTTTCTCCAAGTGTTGATAATGGTGAATCGATAACGCATGTTTCTTGGAAAAATGATTTTGATAAGGCCACACAACAGAGAATACAATTTCCTAGCACTATGCCCTTAAAAAGATTAGGGCTTGCTTATGGTAATAAAATATTTTTTTGCCGCTTTGATGAAAAAAAAATGGAAAAAGGTTTTATCGAAAAAGAATCTTACATTATTAAACACTTCCATAATGATTGTAAAGCGAAGTCACATTATGCAGGATTTGATTTATCTACGAATGGCCTTATTAATTATACTACTGTTGGTGCACCAGGAAATTGTGTGAATTATATAGGTCATTCAATAAGTAATTTAGATTACTTAAATTTGGGTAATGATATACTACGTTGTGAAATTTTCGGAAGTTACCTTTTAAAGCACAATTATAATGGTATTACTATATCTTCTTTAAAGCCGCTTATGAAGTTGTATAAAGAATTGTTTCTCCAACCGAAAACGGAGAAAGTGCAAGAAATTCATAATAATAACAATGATGTGGCAGCTCTCAAATGATCACGTCAAAAGGTTTAAATCAAGCACAAGTTATTTCAATTTCTCAGGCCAAAGGTGAACCTGAATGGATGTTGAATTTTCGGTTGAAAGCATTGGAAATTTTTGAATCCAGGCCCATGCCAACGTGGGGTGCGGATTTATCTGCTCTTGATCCACAAGATATTCATTATTATTTAAAACCATTTGATAAACAGCATAATTCATGGGACGATGTTCCACAGGATATTAAAGACACATTTGATGCCTTAGGTATTCCTCAAGCAGAGCGCACTATGCTTGCTGGGGTTGGTGCTCAATTTGATTCTGAAATCGTCTACAAAAGTTTAAAAAAAGAATGGTCGGATCTTGGTGTCATATTTTGTGATATTGAAACAGCGCTTAAAGAACATCCAGAATTAGTTCGACACTATTTTGCTAGTGTAATTCCTGCAAATGACAATAAATTTGCAGCACTTAATTCTGCGGTATGGAGTGGTGGAAGCTTTGTGTATGTTCCCAAAGGTGTGCGAATCTCTATGCCATTACAAGCATATTTTCGCATTAATGCATCCCAAATGGGACAATTTGAGCGTACGCTCATAATCGCTGAAGAAGATTCATTCGTTCATTATGTTGAAGGCTGCAGTGCCCCAGTATATAACAAAACATCGCTGCATAGCGCAGTGGTAGAAATTATTGCACATCCGCGATCTGAAGTACGATACACAACGATACAAAATTGGGCTCCAGATGTGTATAATTTGGTCACCAAAAGGGCGATAGCCTATAAAGATGCTAAAGTTGCATGGATTGATGGAAATTTTGGTAGTGCCATCACTATGAAATATCCTTCCGTTGTTCTTAAAGAGCCTGGTGCAGAGGGTGAAGTTCTTTCAATTGCGGTTGCAGGTAAAGGACAACATCAAGATGCTGGTGCAAAGATGATTCATTTGGCACCGCATACCTCATCAACTATTATTTCTAAATCAATTTCAAAAGATGGCGGACGTTCTAGTTATCGCGGCTTAGTTAAAGTGATTCCCGGTGCAAAACATGTTAAATCTCGAATACAATGCGAGGCGCTGATACTTGATGCAGCCTCGCGTTCTGACACCTACCCAACGATGATTATTAATGAACCGCTGGTTGATATTGGCCATGAAGCTGCCGTGAATGCTATCAATGACGAACAATTGTTTTTATGTATGAGCCGTGGCATGTCTAAGCAAACAGCAATGGCGATGCTGGTAAATGGTTTTATTGAACCATTTATAGCACAACTTCCTATGGAATATGCGGTAGAGATAAATCGTCTTATCGCGCATGAAATGGAAGGATCTATTGGATGAAGCTTTACTGTGAATCAAACTCAAAGGTACATCAGACTGTGTTTGTCCCATCACATGTCTCTGTAATAGATATTGTTGCCTCAGAAGGCGCTTGCTTTTCAGTGATATTAGTGCTGAAAAATCCTACGTCGCTCTTGCAAGTTTCATTATTTCCAGCACACAAAAGTTCTCTTAATGTAATTATTTTAACCCAATTATTTGGTGAAAAACAGTGTGCAATCACCACGCATCAAATGCATGATGCATCTGAGAGCACAAGCTCTTGTACACTTCGTGGCGTGTTACATGAATCTTCACAGTTGCAGTATAAAGGCATGATTACTATTACAAAAAATGCCCGATTAACCGAAGCAAATCAACAGTCGCGTTTTTTATTGGTTGGAGATAAAGCTCGTGCGCATGCGGCACCCCAACTTGAAATAATTACTCATGAAGTTCAGTGCATGCATGGAAGTGCTATAAGTACGTTAAGTGACGATCATCTTGTTCTGTGCGCCTCTCGTGGCGTACCATTACATTGCGCCCAAAAAATGATTATAGAAGGCTTTTTTCAAGAAGTCTTGTCGGCGCGTACTATTGATGAGCAAAATGAAATTATAGGCTTTTTACGATAGTTTCATTTTTTTTGAGGTATTTTTTTTTGCTTCAAGAACTTGATTGAGCATGTTGATTGTTTCTGTACAACGTGAATCAACTATCTTTTTAAAATCAATATACTGATGAAATTCGTCGATTATTTCTGCTTCAAAGTTATTGCTAAATTCAAGCAGCGTTTTGATAGCATCATATGATTTATTACAATCCAAATACGCAAAAGCAACTCTTATTGGATTGGTAATATCAAGGTTATTAGTATCTTTAAACAACAATTTCAACATATCTAGATCATAATACTTAATAGCATAATGAATAAAGTTATAATATAGGTTTTGATTTTCATTGGGACTTATAAATGTCCGTAAGGAACGCGCAATTTTTTTATAGAGATACGCGTTATCTTTCCAGTCTGATGAACTTATATACATCAAACTTGGTACTAAGTTAGTGATCAATTTCTTTAAATCGTTTGTACTTATATAAGTAAATGCAAGCGGCGTGCCGAGTAATAAAACACTGAGAACTTTAAGATCATTTTCATTTAGTAATTGTGAACAAGAAAGAGACGTTATCGTGTTTACTAATTTGGATGGTAGAACTTTTTCAACTAACCATTGAGTAAATTTCTTATCTTCTGTTAGGTTTTTAAATTTTTTATTTGCATAGAGCGTATCAAGCTTTTGTATTATCGCATTTAAGTCACCTTGCAACGCTAGGCTAATTATTTCTTTTCTAAATGCTTTATCTTTTAGTAATCGATCAAATCTTTTATTAACGATTGGTAAATTCGCTAAATTGTGTAATGCTTTATTAAAATCTTGTTCATGCAAAACCGAAGAAAATATAGTTAATACCACCTCATCAGATAAATTATCAAAATAATTTTCTGAAGCACCGATAGAAATTGATACGATAATACATAAATATATTTTCTTCACCATGATCCTTTTAGGCAAATAATCGTTGGAACCATGATCGACGCTTTGCAGTCGTTCTTTTTGCAGAGTTTTTTCTTGATGCGCTTGTGGATTGTGCAGCCGCTTTTCTCTTAGCTGGCGTACTTTTTTTAGCGGTTCTTTTAGTTGAAGCGCTTTTAGTTTTTGAAGTACTTTTTTTTGCTTTCGGTACTTTTGCTCCGGCTTTACGGGCTTCAGAAAGACCAATAGCAATAGCTTGTTTTCTATTTTTTACTGTTTTGCCGCTTTTACCGCTTTTTAATTTGCCTTCTTTCATTTCATGCATTGCGCGTTTAACTTTAGATTGTGCTTTTTTTCCATATTTAGCCATGAGAGATTTCCTTTTTTGAAAATATTAAAAATAAAAAAACAGCCGATGTAAACTCAGCTGTTTTTTATTTTTCTAGCCTATTAGAACCAGTTGAACATGCCGCCACGGCGAGCAGCTCTCTTAGTAGCTGTTCTACGTTTAGCTGTTGCACGTTTAGCTGTACGTTTTTTTGCGCCAGCAGCTTTAACTGATTTACGAGCTTTAGATTTAGCAGCTTTTTTAGCTACTGATCTTTTAGCCGTCGCACGTTTAGCTGTTGCACGTTTAGCGGTAGAACGCTTAGCAGCTTTTTTAGCTACTGAAGATGTTTTACGCTTAGCTGTTTTACGAGCTTTAGTAGTTTTGCTACTTGCTTTTTTAGCAGTAGTTTTACGGGCTTTCTTGGCACGTTTAATAGCCATGATTACTCCTTTTATTTGGTTTATACCTTAACCATATCAAAATTGCTAATTGAAATTCAATGGTTGAGGCTTTTAATCATGCTACCAAAATTTTTGAACCTGAAAATGTATGCAAATTTATCAGTAATTATTATTTGTATACAAGTCTTTTAGACAAATTAACTTGCCCCAAATTTCAAAAAAATGCGCATCCAAATATTTGCTTTCAACAAATAGTAAGATACGCATATGGTAAGGGAGAGTCTGTATGAGATTATTATATTTGAAAATTAATTCGGCTGCAATCAAATAACGCTTCTCTATGTTTACATTCTGATGTCAAATATACTCTAAATATGTTATTCTGTTTGACATTTTTTCTGCATGGCGTACCTTTGTCTCATAAGAGGTCGATAATGTCATTACGTCAGCTATTTCCACAACTTTCAGAATCAGAAATTTATTTAGATAATGCGGCTACAACTTTTATGCCGTATCGTGTCTCTGAAGTTCTGCGTACTTTTAATGCTAAAGAATATTCTTCGGTTTACCGGGGTATTTATCGTCGAGCAGAAGAAGCAACCGCTTCGTTTGAAGAAGTACGATCAAAAGTTGCAACTTTTATTAGCGCAGCTGATGTAAACAGCATTGTATTTACCAAGGGATCTACTGAAGGTTTGAACCATGTGGCCTGGTCATGGGCATTTCATTACTTAAGCGAAGGTGATGAGTTAGTAGTGAGTGAGGTTGAACATCATGCAAATCTTACACCATGGCTTGAAGTTGCTCGTCTTAAAAAATGTGTTATTAGATGGATTCCCGTTGATTCAGCTGGATGTTTAGATGTTACTGATCTTAACAATATAATTAATAACAAAACAAAACTAGTCGCCTGTACTTGGGTTTCAAATGTCACCGGTTTAGAAAGTCCGTTAGCGCAAATTTCCTCACGCACTAAAGCTGTTGGTGCGGCATTAATTATTGATGCTGCTCAAGCCGTTGTGCATAGACTGGTGAATGTTCAATTGTATGAACCGGACTTTTTAGTTTTTTCTGGGCATAAGATGCATGGCCCAAGTGGTGTTGGGGTTCTGTATGTTGCTCCCCGTCGCTTTGAGGAAATTAAACCGCTGTATACCGGTGGCGGTATGGTCTTAGAATTCGATAAAGATTCAGTATCGTATCGTTCGATGCCGCATTTACTTGAAGCTGGTACGCCCAACATTAGTGGTGTTATTGGTCTTGGTGCAGCAATAGAGTTTGTGAGTACCTACATTAACGCAAAAGTTATAAAAAAAGAGCATCGATTGGTAAAAAAAATCTATGATTTTTTAAAACAACAACCATCGATTTGTATTTTGGGTGATTCAGATGCTGATCGTGCACTTATAAGTTTTTCTGTAAACAATATTCATCCTCATGATGTAGCAGCGTTTTTATCCGAGCATGGTATTGCAGTGCGTGCTGGTTTTCATTGTGCGCAACCCATTCATACGGCATTAAATCTCACAGGTTCTGTGCGTATCAGCTTGGCTTGTTTTAATACCGAGGAAGAAGTCGATACGGTGATAAAAGTTCTTACAGAATTATTTAGTGTTTTACCCAATAATCCATAAATGGTGCAAGCGTCTCTCCTTGATAGAGTGAGTTCATTTTGTCCGATGGAATATTCGGATTTTGCTTTTTTAACGGCTTAATTTTTTTAGATTTTGGATACCCGTCTTTACTAGAAATCATCTTTGCAATTTTATGAAAACGTTTAACATCAGTATTGTTTAGGTTTCCATCAAGTTCATTACTAATATAATGTTTATGTAGGATAACCGATCCTAAATATTTCTTAGTATCATCATAAATTTTAAATAGCTGGGCATCATCTTTTAACAGATATTCTTGATGCGATCCTATTGTTTTCTTTCGTCTCATTACCGGTGTGTGAGTTTTCTCGGTAGTAAAGAAGTCTTCCCAAAAAGTTGCAAAGCAGCTAGCAGACAAAATAAGTAGTAACGGTAAGATTGATTTCATGACATTCATATAAATTGTTTTACCGTTACTATAGAGTGCATTTTTATTGTTGTAAATTGCATAATGAATTTTTACAAAATTCTGACATTGTCCAGTCTTGCAAATCACTTTCATTGGATTGTTTAATTATTTCATCAACGAGTAATGTTTTTAATGTTAATTCTGCAGGTAATGAAAACTTATTTTCGCTATAGGTCGCTTTAACTCGTTTTAAAGACGAAATAATTGATTCATAACTTATATTTAAAAAGTGTAAGGCTTTTTTATATTCATCAAGTAAAGCTTTAATCTGA
Source organism: bacterium (assembly GCA_023428375.1). Lineage (GTDB taxonomy): Bacteria > Babelota > Babeliae > Babelales > Babelaceae > JAEYYR01. Next base: position 270,565 of record JAEYYR010000002.1, read on the forward strand.
TTTTTTTGTTCGTCGGCAGAAATATTGCTGACGTATTTATCTTCAATTTTGCTGATTTTAGTTTTAAATGCCGCAATAATTTCTTTCGTCAACGTTCGAACGGTTTCTTCCCGCTTATCAACAGCACCTATAAAATCTTCTAATTCTTGTTTCATGCTCCCATGTTCAGCCGCAAACAATGTATAAGAATTTTCTTCACCGGCGTTTGATTCCCTGCAATTGCATAACGAATTTGCTAATTTTAAAATATCTTCCGTTGCGTTAAGCGCTTCTAAGTAAAGACGTGCCGCTAAAGCTTTAAGGGTGCGTGTTTGCGATGGACGTGCCGATTCAACATATGAATAGAGATCTTTTGGTTTATTATTAAATCCCCAGCCGGTAAAAATTAAAATACCGGTTAATAGAAATATTTTTTTGAACATACATTCTCCTAATTATGCTAATGCAGAGATGGTAATTAAATCTTTTGAAGTTATATCGACGAGATTTTTTAATAATTCATTAGATATATGCTTATACGATTCTTTACCTGCTGTAAGAAATTTTTTAAGAATAGTTAATTCCTCAACTAATGCTTTAAGATAAAATCGACCATTACGAAATGCATATTCTTTTGATATCAATGGAGCAAGTTGGATGAATCTCAGTAGATCATTATTTTCCAAAGGCTTTCTAAAACTTTTTTTTGCTTCAATCATTTCGTAACTTACAAATGAGAGTAAATCTTGCGCCATATTACTAATCATTGAATCATTTAATTTGTTATAAATAAATGGATAAGGCATGAGAGTGGTTTTAATGAGATCTATTAGTGCACTTTTACTATATACACTGTTTATTTTGTCAGAAACCTTTGAAGATTCAGCATTGAGTATACTTAATTTTTCTTTAGATCCACGATTGTGATACATTGCTGCTTCAAGTTCAAATAATAATTCATTTATAGGTTGTACCTTTATATATTTATCTAAAGTCATTATATAAATATAAATGCCTAAATATATTTCAATGGCTTCTTGAAGATTTTTCTGAACGTGAGAATTCGGTTCCTTTTGCAGACGAATAGCTAAATACTTTACAGTGCTCATAAGTTCGTTAGCATACATTATTCTATTTTTTTCGATGGTTAAATCGACTTTTTTAAAGAGATCGATTTCCACGTTTTTCCAAAATTCATCTTCGGTTTTACTATAACAAACTAAGCAGAGTACTATCCCTAAAATTTGCTTCACCATATCTTCTCCAATTTCTATAACATTAAGTGGATAAGCTCATGGATTTCAAGGATTTAAAAATAAAGAAGTCCCCTATTTGAGACATTGCTGCTGCAAATAAGGGACTTTTTAATGGAGGTGTTTGTTATGAAAGCTGTATATTAAGCTTGTCTAATGCTTTATAAGTAGTCTTAATAGAATCAACGTTAAAGTGTACGGTTTTTATACCACATGCTTTCGCGCCTTCTAAATTCTCAAATTGATCATCAATAAATACACATTCTTCAGCTTTAAGATCATGAAGTTCTAAGAACTTTTTAAACGTATCTGCATGAGGCTTGGTTGCACCAAGTGATGCAGATGTTGTAATATTTTTTTCTGGAAAGTAATTAAATAATTCTTGTATATCTTTTTTGTTCGTAAGATTTTCAAACGATTGTTTATCCCAGTTTGATAGAATGAATAAACGATGACATGGTTTGCCGTTTTCATCACAAGCATTAGCAATCTTCTTCAATAATTTTCTACCTTTTCTGATAGGAGTCATTGAATGTGCCAATATTTCTGGGTCAAGCATTATGTTTAATGCATTTTTTACGAGATTATATTCTCGGCCTTTGGAGATATAGTGCATGTCACATAATTCATCTAACAATCTATATGCTTCATCAAGAATATCTTGAGATGATTTTTTGCCTTCGTGCCATGATACTAGTACCTGTGGAAAGGGTATACCTTTATCGGTAAGTACCTGGATATCGCCTTGCTGATCGCCTTCAATAAGTGACAATATATCAAAAACATGTAACAAGAGATCTTCATGGCTTTTGCCATCAAAGAAGCTATACATACTATATTCTGCGACACCCATTTTACCAGCTAAATAGGTAGTATTAGGTTCGATGAGGGTACCCCCTAAATCGAAAATGATATTATCGGCACATGCAGTAACAGCGCCAAGTGTTATTAAAAGTTTTAACATTAAACGTTTCATATAAACCTCCATTTATACGTTTATTGAGCAAATGTTTCCAATTGCTGTATTACTTTTTTACGATCGTCGGTGCAATGTATGGTTTTGAATCCAAGTTTTGCTGCCGCATCAATATTTTCTTTTTGGTCATCTACAAACACGCAATCTTTGATATCAAGATTGAATGTGTTTAACACGTATTCAAAGATATCGTTATTTGGTTTGATCATATTGATTTTTCCTGAAATGATCCAATTGGATTCAGGAATATATTTAAATAATTTTTTAAGTGGCTTATGTGTTTTCATCTTTTCATATACTTCATTTTGCATATTGGAAAGAATGAAAATCTGATGTTTCTTGTTGCCTTTTTGATCAACTTCTTTTGAAAGTTTTTTAATGGCTTTAAGTGTATCTTCAAATGGATAGATAATAGGTGTTAACGCATTTGAGCAAAACATTAAATGTATTATTTTTGTTACAATAATGCGTTCATTTCGAGAAATAAACTTATTTTGCTTAGCAAATAAATCAACTGCTAAACGCCCATGCAATTGTCCTGCTAATTCAGAATAATCACCACGAAGCATTTGAGACATTAATGCAGGCATTTTTTCGTTGCCGCTGAAACTTCCATTAAGAGAAATATCTTTAATACTTTGGCAGTAATTATCTAATACCGCAAAAGCGCGTTTTTGAATATTTTTATAGGCAGAGTAGGGGTTTTGTTTAGTTTCAAAACAATAAGCAATGAATGCTTTTGAAAATTGAGTATCTGCTAATTGATTTCTCATAGCAACCGAACGACTAAAATATACGGTTGTATCGTTTGCATCAAAAATAAATGTTTTTGCCTGTGCGCCATTTATCAACAGTGTAGCAAGCAATAAAAGTGTAATCTGACGTTTCATAGTAACCTGCTCATTTGCTGATTTATATCTATAGTCAGATTACACTTTTATAAAAAATTATCAATTTGTAAAAAAATATTAATTAATAGTAAACAATTAAATCAATGATTGAAGCTGTTTTACTACTTGTTTATGATTTTTTATACAGAGAATACTGTGTATACCTAATGATTCAGCCATCTTAATATTCTCAGGTTGATCGTCTAAGAAAATACATTCTTTAGGATCAAGATTGAATGTGTTTAACACGTATTCAAAAATATCTTTGTGTGGTTTAATCATATTAATTTCACCTGAAATGACCCAATTTTCTGCTGGAACGATTGAGAACAGTCGGTGCAATGGCTTATGGCTTTTCATGGCTTCATACACTTCTTTTTGCATATTTGAGAGGATAATAAGCGTATGTTTACATTTGCCAGTATTGTCTTTAATTTCGCTTATTTTTTCTAAAAATTGTATGATGTCGCGATTTAATTTGCATGCTTTAATGAGTATGTCTGAAGAGAACATAATTTTTATTACTTCAGCAACCAGAATCTTTTCTAAATCAGAACAATATAATCCTTGGAGTGCTGCTTTTTCTATTGAGGTTAACCCTACAGCAAGTCCTTCATCTTCAGCGTATTTGCCTTGCATCATATCGCAAAAGAATTGAGGGTAGGGCATATCTTTTTCACAGGCGCAGGGTTTTTCAGGTGTTGGTTGTTGCGATCCCAAAGTCTCTAATGTTTTATACGCTTTCGTTTCCAGGGTCACATAAGCTTGTTTAAAGGTTTGACGGGTTTGAAAACAGTATTTTAAAAAATCCATTTTAAAGGTTGAATTTTTCGCGATTTCATCGTCACAAAAATAAAGGAGGGTATTACTTAAATCACAGATAAAGACTTTACTAAAAAGACTTTGAGAAGCAACAAGAGTTAGTAAACAAAATAAAATGGTCATATATGCTCCTATCTAATTAACCAATTTTCCAATATATGCTACAATTAAGAAAACAAATAATTGATGAAAAACTATGTATTCTCCAAAGTTACTCGATCATTATCGTTATTCAACATACAAAGGTTTACACACCAAGTATGATGTTGTTGCAAAAATGCGCAATCCTTCATGTGGTGATGAAGTCGCGTTAACGTTGTTAATCGCTGATACTATAATCAATGAAATCCGATTTGATGGAGCTGGTTGTGTTATTAGTCAGGCCGCTGCTTCATTATTATGCGAATATGCAAGAGGCAAAACAATCGATCAAGTATTAAATTTAACTATTCATGATATGCTCAATATGGTGGATTTAAAATTAGGGCCGGTACGTGCACGTTGTGCATATCTGCCTCTTGAAGCCCTCAAAGAAAGTTTCAAAAACGATGCTCAATCGTCTTAAAATTGCACAATTATTGCCTTCTCTTTCTCAATCTCTTTTGACAGCATATGACGAAGAAATAACTATAGGCATGCGACTCTGGAATTCTTGCAAAAATGATGAATTTCTCTGTACATCGATTTCTAATAAATCCCAGTGGGATATTCCTCTTTGGCAGGGAACATTGTCACCGACTTTTAATTATGAACAAATTAAATCATATACCATTTATGGCGTTGATGGGTCTCAAATTTATCCCGATCGTCATCGAGGATTGCCCTGTTATTTGATTAATATTGGGTCAGTTGTTATTAATTATGGTCCACAAAGTAAAGCATTATTTGAATCAGAACCCTATATTTTTGCACACAGTAATGACACGCGAGTGTTATTTAGTGCACCTGAACTTGTAAATGGTGAACGAACTGAATATGAATTTAAAAAAGCTTTACAACTTGCCAAAGTGCATAAACCAGCAACCTTTTTATTTGATGGCGCATTAATTTTTTGGCATTTAGAAAAGCACGATATCGAGATACGTAATCGCTTTATGGCAAGTTATATAATGCTGTGCGAGCAATTATATCAAGAGCAGGTGGTATATGCAGGGTATATTAGTCTCCCAAAGAGCAAAGAGCTCATAAACATTATACGCTCAGTTGCTCAAAACATGGGCGAAGCATTCGAGGGACTTTATATGGTTGATGCTGATATAATGCATTACACGTTACAGCCCTATGAGTCCAGTATTTTCTTCGAACATCGTTCATCGATTGTTGAGTCATATCCAGAGCATTTGCGCCCCTATTTTTGTTACATTAATACCGGAGCGGAAATTGCGCGTATCGAATTACCAGCATGGATTGCTCAAGATGAACCGAAACGTGATCAATTATTACGCACCATACTAGATCAATGTAAAAAGGGGCAGGGTTATCCTGTAGTTTTGAGCGAAGCCCACGAACAAGCGGTTGTCACTACCGCTGATCGTGAATTTTTTTATACTATGTTATTTAAGACAGACCAATCAAATAAATTTGCATCAAGTTCTACAAAATTAGCAAAGAAAATGACGCGTCTCTATTAATGACGGCGATTGCTTTTCAATATTTTATAATTGATTTCTGCAAGAAGTTTTTCTGCTTTTGCATGAAGGAACCTGTTGTATGTCAACGGTTGATATTCTTGAAAATATTTTTCGTTTTTAAGTGCTTGCACCGCGAAAATATTTGCATCATCTAAAGCATTATTGTTTTTATAAATCTGTGCGAGCACAATCGCAGCGATCGAAAATCCTGATTCTGCAGCAAATTTCAATCGCGGATATACGTTACCCCATTCTGATGTTTTGTAGAATTTACTAAATTTTTCAAGAAAATATTTTTCCATTAAAGTTAGTAGCTCAGTAGCTCTTTTATCATCTTTAAATTCAGGAAATGCGCCTCCTTCATAGAGTGCAAAAAGCGTTTGTGCGGCAAATGGATTGAATGGGGTGCAAGTGCCAACTTTTATTATATTTTGTATGTATTCATTTTTTGTATCAACATTTTCAGTACGATTTGCTATAACATATGAAAGATAGCTCATGAGCATTTGCTCTTTTGGTGATTGACCATGCTCTTCAAGATAACGAACACAATCATGTAATGAGCCATAAGGAAAACAGTAGGTGATTTTTCTCATCATTTCTTCTTTTTGATCTAATAAATCAAATTCACTGAATATTGTATCCATCGTCGTTGATAAATCACGAACGCATTCAGCAGGGTTGTGTTGAAACTCTAAGCTTAGTCCTAACCCACTCATAGTTTTTACTAAAACATCATAGGCAGCTTGTTGCTTTTTGTCGGAGGTCTTTTCAACCCTTTTTATGATGTCTATATATTTGCGTGCAGTAGTTAATTGATGTTTTAAACTTTCATTTTCTGTCGATTTCGGCAATATTTTTCCGTAATGCGCCTGCGTTGCAGCCAAGAGGACTTGAGCAAATAAAAGATTATATAAGGTAGTTTGATCTTTAGTGACATATTTTCTTGATTCATGGAAATAATTACATGCCATGAATTGGTCTAAAACATTGTGCACATGACGAAAATATTCAGCGTAGTTTTTGGGAGTTTCCGTAAGATCATTCTGTATTTGTGTTTGTAGCTGCTTAATAAGTCTGCGAAGATAATCATCTGCTTGAGGCAATGTATCCCTGTTATTTAAAGCATTATTGTCGTTTTGTGTAACGGTGTTTTTATAATTTTGAAATTCTAATACGGCTAATTGACACACGGGGCTAACGCATTTTTCCGTAAGATTATGTAAAAATTTTATATGGTTTAATCGTTCAATTTCACTCATTTCAGGAAATTTCATGCGCCATTCTGGGAGTTTTGATTCAATCAATGTTGCAAAATTGCGGCCCAATTGAGGATTTGTCGGAGCCATATTACATAAAATGCTCTCAGCAAGTAAAAGAGAAAAATCTTTCTCTAAAATGTCAATACATGCTTGATGACTCATAGCATCTTTTACTGCAAACGAGCTTAGAATTGCGCAGGGGTGAATGAATTCATGATGTGACTGCGAGTGTGTTAAACAAAATTGGAAAAATTTATTAAATTCACGCGTTGCCTTATTTTGACGAAATTTAATTGCATACTCAATTCTATTTCTTAATATCATAGCATCTTGATTATTTGCACTAAGCATTTCTTTGACAGAATTTAATGCAGACAAATGATCAAACTCCATATCCCATAATAATTTTTCTCTGTGATAGGTATCTTCTATATCATTCAATTTTTCAGTAACACAATCGGACTCCTCAAACGTAAATGTTTTGAGCTTTGTAATATAATCGTGAAGTTCATTTAAATTCTGAAGTTGCGAAAGACGATATTCCATATTTTCAGGACCGGCGTGCAGATAGCACTTTCCTGCTATTGCAGCAGCTAACGTTAATACTGCAGATGGATTATCAGGATGTTGTCTTAATTTTTCAAAGATGTCCGAGTCTTCAAAAAAGTTAAGAGCACTCAGTTGATTTTCTTGTGATTCAGTTTTTATTTTTCCAATATATGTTGCAACCTGTAATGCAAATTCTTCGATTTCAGGAGCATGATCTCGCATAATACACAACAATTCTTTATGCACATGTTTCTTGTATGTAGAGCGAACTACATCATACAAAAGATCTGAAGTTAAATTATGCAATTCTTCAGGGGAGCGCGTTGCTAATTCATCAAGAAAGTTTTGAATAAGATGTACTTTTTTTTCCGTTGTAGTTTGATCTTGTTCTAAGCAGTAAAGAAATCCAAGAATATTCATTAATGCTGAATACGCATTGTTGGTAAATTGTTCGGAATTCTCTAAATATTGCGTAAATTCTTCTCGTTTATGTTCTTCAAGGAATTTAAATGATGTGATTAACAAATGGGTCCAATTGCTGGTCGCACGAGCGTCTTTTGCAATTATATGAGCTATTTGTTTGCCATATTGTGTAAGTAGTTTGGGAGATTGACCAAGTATGCTAAGCATTATTCCATTTTCAAAAAACATATTGCTGTCTTCAGCTGCAGGAATTAACTCTATTTGTTCAGTATCCAACCATTTATCCGCGCATTCGCTTGATTGCTGATGGTAATCTATTAATTGCGGTAGTAGTTCCTTTTTCTCTTCTACGCCTCTACGAACCATAAATGTATAATAATGCGCTAAAAGCATATTAAAGGAAGCTGAGTCCATATGATCGAGTAATTCGTGATCTTTGCTAAAAGTGTAAAAGAAGTCTATTTGGGCATTCAAATCATCAAAAGAAAGATTTTTAAGATGCGAAATAAAGGCCGGCACCATGGCGGGTATATTATCCCAGTTTTGATGTAATTTTGTTTGTTCGATTGCATTGATAAGGCCTATTGCTGACGGCCCTTCTTGTAAATGCTTTAATCCATATTTTTGTCTTTCTTGTTGCCCATTTAAATCTATGTATGCAAATAAAAAATGACCGTATGGTATATTATTCTCATTTTTACATAAGCTGGTCATCAAGCGTGCGTACTTGGGAAAATTGCTAAGATAGGTACGTAAAAGTGGTGTAATTAATTGATGATTTTTGTATGTTTTTGATATTTTATCGGTATTTTTAAAATATCCTTGCAACATGGAAATAATTTGTTGATGATTGCCGGTATTGAATGTATGACGTATGGAGTATTCTTTAAATGTGTTTAATGAATCTTTAATAATTTTACTTGATAGTTCATCAAGAACGTTAGAATGCATATAATCTTTCATAATCCCTAACATAGGATCTCTCAATGATTCAAAGGCATTACAATCTTCGGAGAGTGAGAAGGGATTAAAATTTTTCTGCAGACAAAGATTATAAAAATACAATTTCATAATCGGATCAGTCATGATGGTGGTATGGTCCAAGAAATCGCATGAATTTTCTGAAAGTGTTTGCATGCTTTGTGAAAAGCTAACATTATCCCAAGCAGACATGCCATCCCAAAGTGAGGATAGATTATAATTATTATACAGTAAGTCAGTGTGCAAAAGCGTATTTAATAAAACATGAGAACCCGTTTTACGAAATCCTTCAACTAACATGTTATCAATATTTTGTTGCCATTCAGGATTGATAGTAAATTGTTGATTTCTAATACCTTCTTGAATCGCATTATATGATCTGTTAAAGGCACAAACTTCAAAAATGGTAGATATTTGCGGCGTAGTAAATAAAAGATACTGAGTATAGGTTCTGTAATACATTGCAGCAGGATCAACCAAGAATCCTACTGGAGCTTCTGGATTGTTGGTATAAAATTGAATGTTATCTTCAGCAACGACCTTGAAATATTTTTCAGCCGCTTCAAGCAATGAGGTATTTTCTTCAGTATTTGATTGAGCGAGTGCTTGCTGTAATTTGTAATTACCAATTTTTAAATTAGAATTCGCTATGCGTTGAGCTTTTTTTAAGGGATAAATTTCTTGCGGTTTAAATTTCTCTAATCGTTTGAAATCTTTTTTTAATTCTTGTGCTACAAGACATGAAGAAATTAGGAGAAAAATATATAAATTGAACATACGTGTGTGTTTGGTTTAAACGTGAATTAAAGAGCATTTGGTACAAAACGAACTTTATTTATCCCATTTTGCGTTTTGCCCAGCCTAAAATATACAGTAAAATCAAACGTATTGGTAGCTAAATTGTCTGGAATCTTTGGAATTGCACTTACTTTGCACAATCCTTCGATCGCTTTATCCATATCGCTGTTGCCCGTTTTTGGATCAAGCGATACTTTAAGAATTTTACCTTGTTTGTTAATCGTAACGGTGCAACGAATATTTTCATTAATCTTTTGATGAATCACTACTGATTTTTCATACACACGACTAGCGTCACAAATTGCCGTTAGTATTCTTCTTCCATATGCTTCAATTGCTAAATCATAGGATGGTGAAGTACCACGAACTGGTGGTCGTTTTTGTTGCTGCATATATGAATTAAATTGTTGTACTAATTGTTGCCCAGTTGAAGTTGTGTTCGATTGCGGAGCTGTTTGTGGTTGTGCTTTTGGCTGTTTGATCCAAGCAGCTTTTGCTTTACGCGGAGGGCGTTTTTGGGAAATATTGTGTTGATCTGCTTCAGATTTTTGTTGCATCGATTCAGGATCTTTTAGAGCATCAGGCACATTGGGGTCTTGTGGTGTTGAAATGGCGTTAATGATTTCTTGAGGGGAAGCTTGTGCATTTGTCTGATTTTTACCCGATTGAGTATTAACCGGTTCAGGTTCTTCATACTCAACGAGAGGAATCGGCTGTGAGTTTAGCTGGTCATCAATAATATTTTCTTGGGTTTTACTTGCAACAAAGGACATTGTTCGCAACAGTGAGGTTAAGAGAAGCAGCAGAAATAGTACGTGAATGATACACGATGCTATCCATGCATAATTTTTATAGGAATGCGTAAGTGCTTCATTCATACGGTACCCTCAAATGGCAGCTTATCCCATATTCAGTATTTTTGATATACTGAAAAATGAAGAATATAAAGATGTATACATTTAAGCATTTACCACAATCATTTTTTGAACGAAAGCCACATATTGTGGCGCGTGATCTAATAGGCAAACTTCTTGTACGTACTCTTAAGAACGAGCAATGGGTTTTTCGTATTATTGAAACGGAAGCCTATGGCTACACCGATGATCCAGCAAGCCATACGTATAACGGACTCAATAAACGGAATGCATCAATGTTTGGTCCCGCCGGACATATGTATGTATACCTAAGTTATGGCATTCATTACTGCATGAATTTTGTAAGCAAAGAAAAAGATTCTAAAGCTGGTGGCGTATTGATCAGAGCGCTTGAAATAGTCAGTGGCCCAAATCATCGGGAAATTGATCAACGTATTTGTTCTGGTCCAGGAAAGCTTACTAAGTTTTTAGAAATTGATTTGAACCATAATGGACATATGCTCGGCATCCATCTAATTGTTGCGGATGCTCCCAAAACACAGGTTGTTGAAGATATTCGTATTGGTATTTCCAAAGGACAAGACTTTTTATGGCGATTTGTTGAAAAAGATAATCCAATAATAAGCAAGGCGATACAGAAAAGATTATAATTTAGATTATTTAATTTGCATTCAAATAATCTATCATCAATAAATGAATAATGTCCTTTGCTACATCTTCTTTAAACTTCGTTATAAGAAAAGCAAGAACACCATTTTTTGAAATTGGACCGTAGCTTTTAAAAGTACATTTGTTAGTAAGCCATAAATAGTACATACAAACATTGCGCATCTTGATCCAAATATTTTTTTTGCAATCCTCAATTGATAGCCATTTCTCTAGTATGTTTGAATCAAAGCATTTTTTTATGCAGGCAAGATGTTCATGTGTCAGAGTATATTTATTGCGTATTGATTGTTGAAAAAGTCCATATTTACCAGCGCTTATGATATTTTGGTATGCGGTAGATTCATTAGTATATATTTTTGCCCACTCATTATGGTTAGATAACAATTGGCTAATTTGAATTTCTGCTAAAGTTAGTGGAATTGTTATAACTGGTTCATCTTCAGACTCTTCTAATGGCTGAAAATTATGTTGAGTAGGCATAGATTCGTCCAAAATACTATTAGGATTATACATTAGTAGTAGTTCTAGTAGCTCAGGAATATTGTGTTTTTTGACAATAGAAATCGCTGACAGTTTGTTCTCTTTGGTCCACGAAATTGCGCGATAATCATGCAAAATAAATTCTTCAACAGTTTTAATGCCCGATGCAAGCAATTGTTTATAGTATGGTTCCTCATTGTCAAATTTCATATCATTATGATAATCCACAATGCTGTCGATGGTTCGATAAAAAGCCTCAATTTTGCTTTGATATTTTATTCCAGGGTAGGCGAGCAATCTCTTTACTGATGAATGTGAACAGATTTCAGAAGCATTTAATAAATCAATAAGTTTTAAATTACTTTGATAATTTTCAGATGCATGAATAAAAATTGTTGCTAAAAAATTAATAATTAAAAATATTGAATTCATACAAACCATCGTTTTATTTTTTTATAATATTTTCATTAATAAAAGATAGTATGGTGATTTAATTATATTTTGCAATTTTAATTATTAGCAAAATAATCATTTTGAATGTTTTTTATAACCCGATACAAAAATGAATGCTACTTAAAATTTTTTAAATTAATAAGTATCTTGTGCTGCTTTCATATGAGCTTTTAATAAATGAATTATAGTTTCCATTTCTTCCTCTTTATAGCTGCTGGGGCAACATTTTTCTTCTGCATACTGGATTGGAAGTTTATTTGAACTATGATGTTGAATATATACATTTGCCCTCTGTGTTAAAAGAAGGGCTAGAAGTGAACTGTTGTAGCAGTCGATTGCTTTAAAAATATTGTATGATGAATTTTCGTGTCGATAATTGGGATCGGCATTTTTATATAACAATAATTCGACGACAGAAAATGCGTTATCATAACATGCAACAATGCTTTTATCTTCTGGAAAGTTGTATTTATCTATACTGCGAATTTCGATTTTTTTGATTGCATGACAGAGTGCACTGTTTTTAATTTTTGCGGAGTAATCAATGCCAGAATTAAATAATTCTTTTACGGTGTGTACATTGCTTTGCTCTATAGCTTTAAACAAATTCCACACGGATAATTCTTCCGAAGCTAGTGAAATTACGTGATAAAATATTAGAAATGCATAAATAATTGTTTTCTTCATGTACTATTCTCGTGATATAAGAATGTTCTCTAATTTGTTTTAACAAGAATATTGTTATTATTTTTTATAAGTTTCCAATTTTCTACAATAGTATGAGATGAACTTTTGCCTTCGTTAATATAACGAATGATTTCATTCAACCAGGCATTACTGTGAATAACGGGAACGGCTTGTTTTTTGAGCCAGATAATCAAGACACGTTTTTGCAAAAATGGTGTTAATGAAGTAAACGCATTCAAATCGATTGCATCACCATTACTAATTGTGTTGAGAGCTTCTTGCGTTGTTGCGTGTAAGAATTGATCTAAATTTCCAAAGTATGCCATCGTTTGCAATAATTTTGCTTCATAGCGACTATCGGTTTGTTCAAAGGCCGGAATTATAGTATGACGAATGCGATTACGTAAATAATCTAGTTGATCATTGGTATAATCTTTAAGATATAAAATGTTATTTTCTTTTAAATATTCTAAAATCTCTGATTTTTTAATCGACAACAACGGGCGAATAATTGATCCCTGTTTTGGCTTAATTCCTTGAAGCCCATTTACCGTTGCGCCACGGATTAAATTCAAAAAGAAAGTTTCAATTGAATCATCTTGATGATGGCCAAGTGCAATCAGTTGTGCATGATATTCTTGTGCTATTTCTGAAAAAAATGCACGACGTAATTTGCGACCCAATTCTTCTTTTGATCCGTTTAATTTTTTCTCAAGCTTAATCTCATCAGCATGTTTTGTAACGAAGTCGATACCTAAACTTTTGCAAAAATCTTGGCACCACATAACATCCTGTTCTGCTTCTGGGCGCCAGCCATGATTCAGATGTGCTGCAATTAATCGTAGATTCAAAGAATCTCGTATCGATACTAAATACTGCGTCAAAAATACCGAATCAGGTCCACCGGATAAACCGATAATTATAGTATCGCCAGAATTAATTAAATTATGCTGCGCCACATAGGAATCTATGCGGCGCAGTAATGAAGTGTTTGAAATCATTAGATGTCTAGGTTTTTTACAAAATGACCGTTGTCTTCAATAAATTCACGACGGCCTGAAACATCATCACCCATCAAGGTGTCAAACCATGAATCAGCTTCTAATGCATCGCCAACCGTCACTTGAATGAACAAGCGTTTGTTTGGATCCATTGAAGTTTCCCACAATTGTTCAGGATTCATTTCACCAAGACCTTTATAGCGCTGAATGTTGATGTATGGTTTGCTGATCGTGCCCACTGCATCCAACAACTCAAGCGCACTCATACCAGACAATGAACGATCTTTATCCGTCATTTTCAACGTCCAGCCTTTATTAAGGCTTTCAAGTTTGTTCAATTGTGTTGAGAGATTATAAACTTCTTCTGAAATAAAGAAATCAAGGCTGACTTGCCATTCTCTATTGATACGAGCAAAGCGAATGAATGTGTGATGCGCTGCTAATGCAGAACCTTCTTCACTTGCAACTTCTTCGCGGACGACATCGATTGCATATTCAGGGAAGAATGGCTTGAGTGCATTAATAAGTTTTTCCGTGGTCTCAGTCTTTTGCCATGAAACACTATGGATTGCAGACACCAATAAATGGGTTTGTTCCATAGTTAATTTATATTTACGCGATACACCATCAAGTAAAATCTCATACTGGGCCAAATCATCAAGGATTGTTTGCCATTCAGCATTAGGTAACGCTGAAGATCCAAGAATGAGTTCAGTGTTTTCACGTGCCCATTTTGCTAAGAATTTTTTCAAAGCGTTGTCATCTTTAAGGTATTCTTCTGATTTGCCCAACTTAATCTTGTACAATGGTGGTTGAGCAATATACAGATAACCAGATTCAATAATTGGTTTCATATATCTAAAGAAGAACGTCAACAACAACGTACGAATATGTGAGCCGTCAACGTCAGCATCGGTCATCAATACAATTTTGTGATAGCGCGCTTTTTCGAGTGCAAATTCTTCACCAGCGATACCAGTACCGACAGCAGAAATTAATGCACGAATTTCTTCGTTGCCTAAAATCTTATCAAGGCGCGCTTTTTCAACGTTCAAAATTTTACCACGGATAGGTAAAATTGCTTGAGTATGTCTGTCGCGTGCTTGTTTTGCTGATCCGCCTGCAGAGTCACCTTCTACAATGAACAATTCACATTCAGCAGGAGTTTCAGCTGCGCAGTCTGCTAACTTACCAGGCAACACGGTAGATTCTAAAACCGTCTTGCGGCGTGTAAGCTCACGAGCTTTTTTTGCAGCTTCACGGGCATGTAATGCGAGTTCAGCTTTTTGCAAAATCTTACGAGCGATAGCCGGGTTTTCTTCAAAGAATGAATCAAGGAACGATCCGGTCCATGATTCAACCAAGCCTTTAACTTCACTATTACCGAGCTTACCTTTTGTTTGTCCTTCAAATTGCGGTTCAGCAACTTTCATATTAATAACACAAACCAAGCCTTCTCGTACGTCTTCGCTTGAAAAGCTTGAATCGTCTTTGAAGAATTTCATCTCAGTTGCTTTTTTGTTGCAGACTTTTGTTAATGCTGCACGGAAACCGGTAACATGAGTACCGCCTTCAGCAGTGTTAATGTTATTAACAAATGAATAGGTTTGCTCACCAAATCCGTCATTATATTGGAATGCGATTTCCATATGATGAGAATCGTCGCCTTTTTCAAAATAGACAACCTGTGGGAATAATGGTGTTTTCTTGCTATTTACGGATTCAACAAAGGAGATAATACCGCCTTCATAGAAGAATTCATGAGATTTATTAGAACGTTCGTCAAGAATCGCAATACGCAAACCTTTATTAAGGAAGGCAAGTTCGCGCAAGCGGGTTGATAACGTATCAAAATTAAAATCAGTTGTTTCTCTAAAAATTTCAGCATCTGGCTTAAAGCGAACAAAGGTACCGCGTTTTGTGGTAGTGCCGATTTCTTTTAATGGAAAATCAGGGGTACCGCGTTTAAAAGATTGTGTATATACATGACCATTTTTATACACTTCAACGGTTAACCATTCTGAAAGTGCGTTTACAACAGAAGCACCTACGCCATGAAGACCGCCGGAGTATTTGTACGTATCTTTATCAAATTTTCCGCCTGCATGGAGTTTGGTGAAAACAATTTCAGCTGCTGATACGCCTTCGGTCGGATGAATATCCACGGGAATACCGCGACCATTATCTTCAACCGAACATGAACCATCTGGATATAGAATGATATTAATTTTATCACAGTGACCAGCGAGGGCTTCGTCAACTGAGTTATCAACGATTTCCCAAACTAAATGATGCAAGCCTTGAGGGCCTACCGAGCCAATATACATGGCTGGACGTTTGCGAACGGCTTCAAGTCCTTCTAAAATTCGAATGGACCCGGCACCATATTCTGGCGTATTTTTGTTAGATTTATCTGACATAAAGCTCCCGATAAGCATCGAGTAAATAGAGACTCGGTAGTTTTTAATAGTATACCATAACAGGGGTTTTTCTCCAAAAGCTAGAAAAGCCAAAAATGCTGTATAGAGTACTATTTTCCTAAATGAAGATGATTGAGTTTTTTAAGGGAATAATTAGTATGGAATTAAATATTGTTTATTTTTAGAGAAATTATTATGAAACATGCAAGATTGATATATCTTTTATTTTTAATTAATTCTGTTCAGGCTAAAATTGATGTTTTTTCGATTGCGGGAAAATTTAAGACTAATGATCTTTCGGTGCCAGTTTTGCCTACAGGATCGATTCCT
This sequence comes from bacterium, assembly GCA_023428375.1. Taxonomy (GTDB): domain Bacteria; phylum Babelota; class Babeliae; order Babelales; family Babelaceae; genus JAEYYR01. Next base: position 287,044 of record JAEYYR010000002.1, read on the forward strand.
GTAACAGCAGTAATTGCAACGGGATTTTTCTTTTGGAAGGCAAATGAGACAGGTAAGAAGTTGAGCCAGTTGCGAGGTTCTCGTGGCAATTATAATCGCCAATTAATGGGAGCGCAAAAGGTATTGCAGGAATTGGGCAAGGAAAAAAATGAACAAATAAATGTTCTGAAGATTGCGCATGAAAATTATATGAATTTAAAAACAAATGAAGCATGGAATGATTTTTTCGTTGAACAAGAAAAATTAGCTAAGATTTCTGCAGAGATTCAAAAGAAAGAACATTCTATTCCTCCATTAAAAACTGAATTTACTAAGTTAAGCCAAGAAATTGCTGAAATGCGAACGCGTTATATGAATAATTATCTGGCTACTATTGCGACACCTATTGTATTTGCTGGGGGTTGGGGTCTTTGGAACTTATTTTTTAAGAAATAATTATTATGGAATTCAAACCATTTCAATCAGAAACCATTGGTGAGATTTCTGAAGCAATCGTCAATGCTCAGCGTGATTATAAATCAATCCCTAAAACAAAGACGGCCGGAAAGCCAGGTGGTAAGCAATGGACCTATGCGGATTTGACCGATGTGCTAGATGCGATGTTGCCAATATTAAGCAATCATGGGTTGGCATTTACGCAACGTGAACAGACATATGAAGGCAAAATTTATCTTGTTACCATGCTGTCTCATAAAAAGACCGGTGAATGGATTGGTTCTTTCAAGCCATTAAATCCCGTTGATACAAGTGATCAAGCGTACGGTTCTTGTATGTCATATCAACGTCGCTATGCTGCCTATGCAATTCTCGGTATACATCCCTCAGATGAAGATGATGATGGAGAGTCAGCAAAAGATGCTCAGTTGATAACCGATAAGCAACTTTCGTATATCAATTTTTTACTCAAAGATCGTGAATATTTAAGAAAAGAAATTTGTGATCGATTAAGAGTAGTAAGCATTGAATCGATGAGCAGTAAGTCTGCCTCAGATGTTATAAAATGGATAGAAAAGAAAACAGGAAAAGAAGATTAATAGCAATTAATGCTTGCTATTTTTTTTTCAAGGTTTAAGTTGTCCTTCAGAAATCAATGTAAGGATTTATATGCTTTTCGTTTTAATTTTATTAGCAAGCGTTGCTTGGGGTTCTGCAAGCATGTATGAAAATTTTTATTCTATTCATTCAAAGCTTACAAATCCATCTGTTTTGATCGGTGTGGGAGTTTTTGCGGGAATCAATACTTTGAGGAATGTTTTGTTTCTGCAGCCAATATTGAAAAATTGCAATGTAGATGTTCTTAATATGATCGAAGAAAATGAGTCGCTAATTGCTCGAATAGATAATGAGTGGAAGAAGGTGATTGAATCTCAGCAGCATTATGCAGCGGCGAAAAATACTCACAATGCGCAATTAACTCAGTGTGCATGGGAAAAATACTATGGCATGCAAGAATATTATGAAAAAAATGAGTTTGAAGGTTATTTAAAAGATTCTAAAATACTACTTGCTCGTTTAAATCTACAAAAAGCTGAATATGACAGAGCTTTACGCTGGTCTTGCTATACAAGTATCGGCTCTTTTTTAACGCTGAGTGGTATTATTGGTTATCGTTATTGGCTTCATTGTTTTTCTCGATTTTGTTGAGACGCACATCTCTTTTTTGCAGCCTTCCATTCTTTATACAATGATGCAAATTCATCATATATGCCCCTGCCTTTATCGTCCACTAGGGGTGTTTCGTTTGAATTTTCGCTGTATATATAGAGGTCGGGTGAATTTCGGAAGATCGATACTTTGCGTCCACTAGTATATTTTATTATGTAATAACAGTTGTTGTCTGTTCTCATCTCTTCAATTTCTTCAGGATTTTTCGAATCTGCAGTCGCAATATAAAAGGTTAGCATTAAGAGTAATACAAGTTTTTTCATTATTCGTCGAAATCTTGAATGTTTTTAATAAATGTAATGTTTTTTGTTGCATAGAATCAATCAAAAGCATATAAAAGCAATTATAGGGAATTCTAAAGTTTTTTTGATGTTCATGGAGCAAAATAAATTATTATAGTTTTAATTATTTGTGTAAATGTAAACATATCTTAAAGTGCTTTGTAATCAATTTTTACAGATAAATTTTTTTGAATTTTTTGATCAAATTTGATTTTTTTCAAATTGATATTATCTTATATAAGCTTTGACTTAATGCCTATTAGGAGAATATCACGTGCGTTTACAAGATGCTGCAGATATTACATTTATGTCGCTTGCTTTGGATGAAGCAAGAAAAGCTTTGGCTCTTGGTGAAGTTCCGATCGGTTCTATTATTGTAGATGCACATGGCCAAGTAATTGGATCCGGCTATAACACCGTAGAACATGAAAAATGCCAAATATACCATGCAGAAGGCAATGCCATTCAGCAAGCATGCAGGACGATTCAGGACTGGCGCTTGAATGGCTGTACGATATATGTTACCTTAGAGCCCTGTCTTGTCTGTATCAGTCTTATTGGGCTGAGCAGATGCGAGAGAGTGGTATTTGGAGCACGTTCTCCTTTGTTTGGCTACTCGCTTGACAAGGAAGGTGTGCTCGGGGTATACAGAAACACTATCAAAGAAATCAAGGAAGGTGTTTTAGCTGATGATGCTGCAGCACTTTTACAAGATTTTTTTAAATTAAAGAGGGAGAAACGACGTGAATGAAATTAATCGTATAAAAAAAGATTTACTTGCTCGAAAACTTGAAATTGAGCATGAATTAGAGCGTTTGGCTCGAGAAAAAGTAGGCGATGATCAGGTATTAGATACCGGTGATCAAGCGCTCATTTCTTCGCTTGAAGATATCAATATTTCGTTACAAAATAACGAGCGTTCTGAATATAATATGATTCTTAAGGCGCTTGAAATGATCGATTCGGGTACTTATGGTATCTGTACCGATTGCAATCAGCCTATCGCTGAAAAACGTTTAAAGTTATTGCCAAATGCTACTCGTTGTTTGGCGTGCCAAGAAGCGCGTGAAGAACGTAGTTAGTTTGTAACTTTTTTTGAAGTTGTTATACTTTTAGGCATATGTATCTGCACATTTGGCGTACATGTGCCGATGTAGCTCAGTGGTAGAGCAACTGATTCGTAATCAGTAGGTCGGCGGTTCAAATCCGCTCATCGGCTCCAAAAGCAGATAGATGAAATTGTTTACATATAGAGGTCTCTTACATACTATGAACGCAAAGACAAAAGAAGTTGTTTCACAACAACCGTTGGCGCATGGCGTGGGACGTCGCAAGTCTTCAGTGGCTCGCGTATGGCTTCGTCGTGGTAAAGGTACAATTCTTGTTAATGGTATTTCCGTTAAAGAATATTTTGATACAGATTTGAATCGTACAGCTGCACAAGCACCACTTTCTGTATATGCTCTTGCAAAAAATTATGATTTTGCAGTGAACGTACAAGGTGGCGGTCTTTCAGCTCAAGCTGATGCGATCAAGCTTGGTATTGCACGTGCTATTTTAAGCGCTGATGAAGCTGCTCGCTCATTACTTCGCGAACATGGTTTCTTAACCGTAGATTCACGTCTTAAAGAACGTAAAAAATACGGTCAGAAAGCTGCTCGTCGTAAGTTCCAATTCGTTAAACGTTAATACTGAGCGGGTGGGTGAAGCGTGTGCAGTATTGTTGGCTATGTTGGTAAAGAGCATAGTCGAGCCTTTGTTTTGGAAGGCTTGCGCCGCTTAGAATATCGTGGGTATGACTCTGCTGGGTTTGCATGTCTTAATCTTGCAGACAAACAGGTTTCATGGCTCAAAACGGTAGGTGGTATTCAGCATCTTATTAAAGATGTTGAGAAAGCTTCAATTGATGGCGCTTTAGCCATTGGACATACGCGTTGGTCAACCCATGGCGTTGTTTCTGACAAAAACGCTCACCCCCATATTGACTGTCATGGTACTATTGCTGTAGTGCACAATGGTATTATCGAAAATTATCATGCACTTCGCACCGAACTTGAAAAATCGGGACATGTTTTTGCTTCTGAAACAGATTCCGAAACAATCGCCCATCTTCTTGAATGGTTGTTATCTATTCATCCCCAACGACATAATGCATTTGCAGAATTGGTAAAGCGTCTTCATGGAGCTTATGCTTTTGTTGCATTAATGCAAGAACGCCCTGACGAATTGTTGGTAGCGCGTAAGCGTTCACCAGTGTGTATCGGTATTGGTGATGGGGAAATGTATATTGCTTCAGACATGTTGGCTTTTGCCGGTCTAACAAAACGTGTAGTCTTTCTTCCTGATGATTCTTTTGCTTTGGTAAGAAAAGATGCTATAGAATTGTATGATTTTGAAGGTAAATCTTTAACATTGCCGGTACAAGAAATAGACGCTTCATGGTCGCACGTAGAAAAAACGGGCTTTGAGCATTTTATGCTAAAAGAGATATATGAACAGAAGCGAGTGGTTTATGATACCATGCATTTCTTGCGTTCTATATCGCCGCGTATTTGGGATCATTGTGGTTTAACGTTGGAACAAGTCCAAAATATTCAATCTATCCATTTGATTGGGTGCGGAACTTCGTGGCACGCTGCGTTGATTGCCCGTTACTTTTTCGAAACCATTCTCAATATTAGAACGACGGTTCATCTTGCGTCAGAGTTTCGTTACCAAACATTGTTCTATGATCCAAATGCTTTGTATATTGCATTTTCTCAATCTGGAGAAACTGCTGATACATTAGAAGCTATTCGTCTGATTAAATCAAAACAGATGCATACTATTGCAGTAACAAATGTTGCATCAAGTACTATGGTACGTGAAGCGGATGGGTTTATCTTGACTCAAGCGCAACAAGAAATTGCCGTGGCATCAACTAAATCATTTACAGCTCAATTGACAGCATTATATTGGTTCGTGCATAGATTTGCTCTTGAACGTGGTGTTATTCAATTACATCAGTTAGCACAAGCGGAAGAAGAGTTGCAGGTTGCTGCAGAAGTTTTGGAGACGGTATTAGAGAATTTTAAAATTTCGATCATGCATGATCTTGCCGCGTATTATGCACGATTTGATAAATTTATTTTCTTGGGTCGCCATAGTTCTTATCCATTTGCACAAGAAGCCGCACTTAAATTAAAAGAAGTGGCGTATTGTTTTGTCGATTGCTATCCTGCTGGTGAATTAAAGCATGGACCAATCGCATTGGTTGAACCATCGGTACCAGTTTTCATTTTTTCTCATCTTGATCCAATTATTTATCAAAAGCTTGTTTCAAACGCCCAAGAGGTTAAAGCTCGTAAGGGTCATTTATTCGTGTTTGCTTTTGAAGGGCAGTCAGAACTGATAGAACTCGCTGATAATGTTATTGTTATTCCGCGAGTAGTACCATTATTAGCTCCAATGGCAATGACAGGCGTTATGCAATTCTTGATCTACCATATCGCACGAATTCTAAATAGACCAATCGATAAACCAAGAAATTTGGCAAAATCGGTAACGGTTGAATAAATTTCACACACGTCCAATTTTTCATTTTTGTCAGTAGTAACAGTTTTACTAAAAGTATTTCTATGTTTCATGTCTTATTGATTAGTTTCATTTTTTTATTGTTATATGCCCCAGATCATACTCTTACTCATTGTGAGTTTGCATTGAGTAAAGTTCTTGCTGAACGTTCAGTTAATAACAATTCCAATATGTTGATTGGTGTTTGGTATACGTGCTTACCGTGTAAAATGTCTTTTAAGGAAATTTCGGATTTTGTTAAGCATCGGCATGGAAATTGTTGTTCGTTCAAGTCAGAATTCAACTTTCAAGCGCATGATTTGAAAGGCATGTGCTTGAAATGTGGTATTGTAATGCCTTTTAATGCACTTGGCCAACATGCTAAATTTTTTGATAAATATGATCAGAAAAAGAAATTTTCAAGCTTAAGTAGCGCTATTACAAAAAAGTCTTCGAGAAATCAAAGCATAAAAAAACTTGATCAGCATCAAGTAGCATCCCTATTGCAAGATACAATTAAGGGGATAGATGCGTTGCATCTACCAGCTAATAATTAATTATTACTACCCAATCAAGTGCTTTATGGGCTAGATACTATTTATTAATGGAATTATAATTAGAATAATCGCTTAAATAAGGCGTTATTTTAATTATTCTTTAATGATAAGGTTGTCTATGAATACAAAAATGGTTATCTTTTTTGGTTTGGTGTGTGGATTAGGAGCATCTGATTCTTTCGAACACATCGATCCCAAAAGAGCATGACCTTTTGAATGTGTTAACACGTATATCTATAAAAGCGAAACTAAACGTTTTCGGTATAGTTGCACTCGTTGTAATGAAAATAAATTATATACATTAACTCAACTTATTAATCATAAACATGCTCCGGATTGTGTTTCCAATCGTGAATGTGTTGATTGTCGATTAGCAAATGCGCTTCAACCCAAGCTTATACCAAACTCTATTATTGCATTGCATCATGCAAACACTGAGCACAAGGATATGAAATTAGTACACTGTCATTTATGTGGGCTTCGGGTACATCGTAATTTGTATGAAAAACATCTAAAAGATCCATTTTGTGGTATTTATAAAAAAGTTGATGAAGGATCTTCTAAACAAATTAATTTTTTTGAAGTAATTAAATCAAAAGAAGAATGTTAAGTAATGATGCATTTTTTTTAATTTAATGTTGATAGGTATATTACTATGATTTCTCCTTTTATTTTAATTACACTCATTGCTGGCACCGTTGTATCCAGTGATAATAAAAAATATGAAGATCCAATGGGATCCCTTGATCATATTAATGCGGAAAGAATTTTGGATTTGAATACACAAAAGGTAGATTATAATTGTATTCCTTGCAATGTAATATCTCAGCGTTATTATGACTTTGTTCGTCATAGACATAACGATACGTGTAAATTTCGTCCTCAAATGAGAATGATTCTTACTAGTTCATTTAATTGTGGTTTTTGTGGAACAAAATGCAATGATTTGGATGCTTTGAAGGCGCACCAAAATAATATTAAAAATATGAATTCTCGTATTGAACCAATGTCACAGCAGGAACTTGAAACATTAGAAAATAATGCAAAAATTATGCTTGATAAACTACAAGATTTGCGTGCACGCAAAGGATAAAAATATTTAATAAAAAAGGCTCCGCGAATTCGGAGCCTTTTTTATTGTTAGTAATCCTGATTAAATTCTTGAAGGCCATGGTTTAACAAGACTTGCGTGTTTTGTTGAAACTGTTGTTTATTGGCAGCAACGGTATTAGAATGTTTTTTCCATTCAGTTTGTTGTAAATAAGGTAAAATACTCGTATCAAAGGCTTTTTGTTTTTTTGAGAGTGAAGCATGGTTTTTAATCCATTGAAAGATAAAAAATCCACTATTAAAAAAAATGCTTGGCAGTATTAGATGATTTTTGCTGGTCAATACACAACCAATTATAGAGGTTAAAACTCCAAATGTTCCAACTTTTAATAGCGAGGAAAGAAATGGATTTGAAAATGAAAACCAGGATTTGCGATTTTGCAAATAATTGTTAAGCTCACGTGATTCTCGAGTTATTCTCTCATTGAATCGGTAATCCTGAGTCGAATTTTGAAATTTTATGAGCGTTGATAACGATTGAATTCTTCCATAAAAATTTTTAGGTGGTTGCTCGTCAATAACTATTGTATTGATAACATCGCCAGCTTTAATTAATGATTCTAATTTATTTGCGGCTTGCTCCAATCGATTTGTAGCTTCAATTAAATTGAATTTTAACACATCATCTTGCCTAAAGGCAGCGCTATTAGATTGTTCATCATATGAGATCGGTTGGTAATACATTTGTGGATAGTTGCCGTTATAGTCACTTGCAATAAAGATCTGGGGCGCAATAATCCCGATTATTATTAATTGTTGTATAGTCATATTTTTCCAAAAGTATATGAATTAGCCTTTATTTACAATCTAGTATGAGCTTTTTAGGCTAAATTGTCTTTTTATTTTATGCATTTAATTGCCTTAATTTTTTTTTAATAGTTTAAAGCATAAATATCTGTTTCTGTTGATCTTGTCGTATTAGTTGCTTATTCTAGAGTACAAAACAAGAGGAGCTCTATGAAATTCAAGGTATTAATTCTGTGCTTTAGTGTGATTTCTCACATATCTTTAAGCATCGATATTTTCAATCGTTTTGCCCCTCCTGCAGAACGAAAAGAATTATTAAACAAAGTTGGAATAGGTTCTTCAACTACCGTATGGCAAGAGGTCAGTTCAATGTATAATCGCGCGATGAAATATGGTATTGATACAATAAAACCCAATGAATTATATCTTACCGCAAAGCATGCAGGCCAAAGTCCTTATGCGCCTTTAATTGTCGTTGGGGGTGGTGCTGCTTCCTTTTTTCTTGGTGCCAACACGATACGCCATGGTCTTTGTACTTTAGCTGATTTATTATTATTGCGAATGTCTTTTGTAAGTGAATTGGGAAAAACTCTCGTCTGGGGTTCAGGAACAGCGATTATACTTATACCAACGGTGATTGCTGGATACACCATGCTTGTCGCATCTGAAGATTTAAACAAACGAAAATAATTTTTTAAAGCAATAAAAGGGCGCCGAGGCGCTCTTTTATTTTTATTATTTGCGATACTGGATATAATTCTATAAGTTTAACATTACTGAAAATTACCTATGACTCATTTGAGTAACAATTCCCCACAACCAAATACATCGTTTATTACCCCTACTTTAGTTATTGTTACTGGTTATTCCGGTGCCGGTAAAAGCTCAGTATTACGTATGATGGAAGATATTGGTTATTACTGTATCGATAACTTACCTATTGATTTACTGTCTAATAATACGGGGTTTTTTTTACGCATGATCGAACAGGGGCGTGGTGTTTGCTTGGGTATTGATATTCGTTCTGGGTATGATATGAATGCATTAACTGATGAAATTCACCGATTGCGTGAGTATTCGGTGGGATGTAGTTTGGTTTTTGTTGAAGCAAGTAAAAATACCATCATAAAGCGTTTTCATGAAACTCGACGAAACCATCCCTTTCATGCAACAGATTCTTTAGATGAAGCAGTGGAACGTGAATATGATTTGATGCAAAAAGTTCGTGAAATTGCTACCACCATTGTTGATACTGATCATTGCACTATTCATGATTTGCGGTCACAGATACAAAATATTTTTGAACAAAAATCAATTTTTACTGCAACACTTTTGTCCTTTGGCTTTAAATATGGCGTACCTCAAGAAATAGATTATGTTTTTGACTTACGTATGCTTCCTAATCCGTATTTTCATCCTACATGGCGCTATGAAAATGGTGTTAACCCCCAATTACAAGAATATCTTTTTGAACAGCCCGGTGTTCAAGAATGGTGGAATTTGTTGACCCCATTAGTTGAGCAGAGCTTGAATATGATTAAAGATCGCGGAAAATTACATGCAACTATCGCTTTTGGTTGTACCGGTGGGCAACATCGTTCAGTGGCATTTGTCGAACGGATGGCCCAACTTTCATGGAATTCTATTTCATGGCGAATCAAGCATCGAGATATGACTAAAAAAAGTTGTTAATTCTTGCAATAGCTATTCTCTTATTTCTATGCTTGATCATGGAGATTAAGTATGAAGCCCTATGCCCGTTATTGTATATATGCTCTTATTTGTCTAGAAATTGTCCTGTATGGCGTGTGGTATGTGACAAGTCCACGGGGCATTCGAATGGTCAAGCATTATAAAAATACACTTGTTGAATTGGAACAAGGAATCAAAAAGAATAATACAAACGTTGAACAGTTGAAGCAATTATTGCAAGATTGGAACGATTATCCTATGTATCATGAACAACAGGCACGTGCATTACAATATGTTTTTCCTGGTGATGAAGTATACGTTGTTAAAAATTAAATTCTATTACCAGATCGGTTAAATTCAAGAATTACATCAATAGCAGTTTCACCAAAAAAAACTTGCTCCTTTTTTTGAATTAATTCAAAACCCATTCGTGTATAAAATTGTATTGCTCGCGTGTTTTTTTCTTTCACTTCTAGACGAAAGCAGTTTTTATGGGGATACAATGCAAGGATATTTTTTATTAGGTTTTCACCAATCTTCTGTGAACGATAGGCTGGATGTACATATAGTCTGAAAATATGTACAATTTCACCTTCTAAAAAAGTAGTTATAACACCTACAACTTGTCCGTTAGTTGTTTTTGCAACAGTGAAACATGCATGATTGTTTTCAAATTGTTTTTTTAAAAAATCGATTGTTTGATATTCATTAATTACTCTTTCAACAGTGACAGACGTATAAAATTGAATATACGTCTCTCTCCAAGTCAAGGCCATTAAATCTTTTATAGCAGAAATATCCGCTAATGTTGCTGGAAGGATTTCTATTTCTAATGCGTTGATTGTAAACCCAGTCATAATAACCATCATTAATGCAAGAATTTTTTTTAAACTATTCATATTTTTTATCCATAATAACTTTCACGATCATGTATAATAAAAGTTTTATTTATTGGCAATCTACTAGAGGCATTAAATTCTATTTTATTGTAAACCGTAAAAAAAATTGTAGTAAACTAAGATAATAATTTTAAAAAAAGGTTTGCTATGACATTTATATTGCCAAAATTACCCTATGCATATGATGCGCTTGAACCATATATTGATGCACGTACGATGGAAATTCATCACACCAAACATCATCAGGCATATATTGATAATTTGAATGCAGCTTTAGCAAAACATCCCGAATTATCGCACTTGAGCTTAGTGGAACTATTAAGTGATCTGAATGCAATTCCTGAAGATATAAGAACTGCGGTTCGAAATAATGGTGGCGGTACGGATAACCATAATCTTTTTTGGTTGATGTTAACGCCCTCAAAAAATAGTAAAGGTCCTCGTGATGAAGTTGCCAAAGAAATTAGCAAAAAATTTGGCTCATTCGAGGCGTTCAAAGAACAATTTACCAATGCAGCAAAAACACGTTTTGGATCAGGCTGGGCCTGGCTTATTTTAGATAAATCGGGTGATATTGCGGTAACTTCAACCGGTAATCAGGATTCGCCGGTATCTGAAGGTGCAGAACCGCTCTTAGGCCTTGATGTCTGGGAGCATGCCTACTATTTACATTACCAAAATAGAAGACCCGATTATATCACCGCCTGGTGGAATGTAATAAATTGGGATTATGTTGAAGAGCGTTATAAAAAAGCAAATTCTCGCTAAAATTAATACAATTACGCAAGGTGGCCTAGGCGCCACCTTCTTTTTTGGTATACTTGTAGAATTATATTAAAGTTGAGTTAGTGTGATATTTTAAGGTTAAAATTCCATGATATTTACTATTGATCCAAAAATTTTTGCCCAATTTCCGGGCTTACGCGTCGGTGTTATCGTTGCACACAATGTGGATAACGCGACCAAGAACGAACAAACCGCCCATCTTTTTGATGAAGCGCAGCAATTTGTTTTAAAATCGATCACCAGCGATGCATTAAAGAAACATCCGTATATTCAGGCATGGCATGAGGTCTATACTTCTTTTGGTGCAAAACCTAAAGAGCATAAAGTCTCGGTTGAAAACATGGTTCATCGCCTATTAAAGGGTGAATCATTGCCGCATATCAATCCGTTGGTTGATATATATAATAGTCTCTCTCTGCGTTATTTAATTCCTGCAGGGGGCGATGATTTACAATCATTGAAAGGCTCATTGCGTTTGACTCTTGCTGAAGGCGATGAAAAACCGGCAAAGCTTTTAGGTGAAAAAGAACCACGTTCTCCTGAAAAAGGTGAAGTGATTTATCTTGATGATGAGGGTGTTGTTTGTCGCCGTTTTAATTGGAAGCAAGCAGAACGTACTAAAATTACTGAAGCCACACAAGATGTTATTTTTGTCTTTGAAGCGTTAAGTAATGTTCCCGATGAGCAATTATTTTCATTATTGCATGAAGGCGCCCGTGTTATTAACACGTTCTTTAAAGGAGCTCATGCTACCGTTTCGGTACTTGATCAGCAACATCCTGCTTTGATGCTTAAAGATGCTGGCGCATGGAAAACTTTTACAGAGTATGATGCAAGCCGCATACATGCACCAAGTTGTTTTAATCTTGAAATGCCTGATGAAACAATTTCTTTGGAACACGAAACTCGTGTACAAAAAGTTCAAGATTTGCGTCAGCAAGGGATTGAGCCCTGGCCTTCTTTGCGTGAAACATCGGTTACCAGCAAGGAATTGCATACTAATTTTGTTGAAAATGATTCTACGGTCTATGCAATAGCTGGACGAGTGATTAGCAAGCGTGAACATGGTAAAACTATGTTTATGACGTTGCAAGATCGCACCGGTACTATGCAGGTTTATTTGAAATCTGATGCGTTAGGTGCAGAATCTTTCAATTTTGCAAAACATATGCTCGATTTGGGTGATATTGTTTGGTACAAAGGTACCACTTTTAAAACAAAGACCGGTGAGGTTACCTTGGCTGTGCAAGAATTTGCATTACAAAGTAAATGCTTGCATCCAATGCCAGAAAAATTCCACGGCGTTACCGATATTGAAACAAAATATCGTCAGCGTTATCTTGATTTAATGACCAATGATGAAACTCGTGAACGCTTCAAGCGTCGTTCGTCGATTATCAAATCTATTCGCAATTATTTAGATCAACATGATTTTGTTGAGGTTGAAACACCAATGTTGCACCCAATTCCAGGGGGTGCTGCAGCGCGTCCGTTTGTTACTCATCATAATGCACTAAATTCTGAATTATTCTTGCGAATTGCTCCTGAATTATATCTTAAAAGATTAGTAGTGGGCGGCTTTGAACGCGTGTATGAGATTAACAGAAATTTCAGAAACGAAGGTGTCTCAACGCGTCACAATCCTGAATTTACGATGCTTGAATTTTATTGGGCATTCAAAGATTATAATTTTGTGATGACATTCATCGAAGATATGATCAAAAAATTGGTCCAAGAAACTACCGGCGGTACTACAGTAGCCTATGGTACGCATGAATTAGATTTTGGACGTCCATTCCGACGATTGACTGCAAAACAAGCAATTCTTGAAACGAAATTAATTAAAGAAGAAGAATTGTCTGAAGCACAAATTGATGCTACATGTCGTCGCTATAATATTACATTAATTGCACAAGCTTCTTATGCACAAAAAATGTTTGCGTTATTTGAAGAAGTTGCTGAATCGCAAATTATTCAACCAACGTTTATTGTTGATTTTCCGGTGGAAATCTCGCCTCTTGCAAAACGTGATGTTAATAACCCGGCAATCGCTGCGCGTTTTGAACTGTATGTAGCAGGCATGGAATTGAGCAATGGATTTAATGAGTTGAACGATCCATTTGACCAAGCAGAACGATTCAAAGAACAAGCGCATGCGCGTGCTGCTGGTGATGCTGAAGCTATGTATTATGATGCTGAATTTATCCAAGCGCTAGAATACGGATTGCCACCAACGGTTGGTGTCGGTATAGGTATTGATCGATTAGTGATGTTGCTTACTAATACTACCTCAATTAAAGAAGTAATTTTGTTTCCAACATTAAAGCGAAAACAACAATAAGAGCTCCAATGTTAATGTGTATAATTTTTTTCTAGGGCTGCATGTGGCAGCCCAGGATCATTCTGCTGCTCTCAATTATGTAATTCAAGAGGAATTAACAATTCAGAAGAGTAGCGCTAAAAGAAAAAGAAATGATGTAGGCATGGCAGGGAATCAACGTTTATATCAGTGTAAATGGTGTGTAAAAATTGATCATGCGGGGAATTTAAATCGGCATATGCATAATTCTTGCAAGTCGCGTCCAGCTAAATGGAAATGTGAAAGTTGTCCATTAGAAAATCAAGTTGATTTTAAAGCAAAAACTCTTCAAGAGGTTCTTAATCATTATAATTTAAATCATGCAGAAACTAGCTTTTGGACTTGCCCTGCATGTATTAAACCTATAAAACAAGCGAATTTTGTTCAACATTTTTGCTCTATGACTAATGCAGGAAAAGTAAAGTATGTCTTCAAAGGATTTAAAACTGAAACAGATTATAAGATGAGTCATAATCATTATTTGAGCGATTTTATAACTATTAAATCATCTAATGAATATGATAGTCCTGAAGATGGAGCAGCGAAAATAAATGATCGAAACGAATTATATAAGCTTTCTATTGCTTGTATAACGCACCCCACAGATGAATTTACCTATTAGAATACCCTAATCATTCAAATAATTAGATTATTATGAAACTTTCTATTTTATTTTTTATCGTTGCTTTTTTTTTAAATCCTATTCATTTTATAAATGCAGTTGAACAAGATCCAAATAATAATAATTGTTCTATCCAGCAAATAACCGGAAAACGTAAAGGAAAAGCGCCTAATCCATTAATTCAGGGCGTTGGTCAGGTTGCAGGTCATCCTTCTTATCGTTGTGTTCGTTGTTCAATATTCGAAGGATATTATTATCAGGTTGTAGAACATTTGCATAATGAATGTTTTCCAAGTAATGATTTGTTTTCTTTAGATAAAAATGGTCATTGTGTGATTCCGAAATATAGAAAGCTTAAGCAAGATAATATCACCAAATATGGACAAGATGCGATTTGGCCCTGTGTTTTTTGCAATGCGGAGGTTAATTCACGCAACTATAAGAATCATCTACAATTTAATACAAAACCTACTATGGCTCTTGATTTCTTTGATGGATGTAATGAGCCCATCAACATAGGGCGCAATAAAGCCGAATTGTCAGAAATTAAAAAAAGAAAAATCGACGAGCCGGTTGAAGCATTATTACTGCTTAAGTATAATCGCAATAAATAATAAGGATTTTATGAACCTAGTCTTCTTTGGACTAGTAGTGATAGCACTATTTATTCATGGAAACGAAAATCAATCAGCTTTAGATTTCCCTCGTGCAAACGCAAAAAGAAAAGCTTGTGTAATTCAAATTGATTCTGCAAATGATTTTAATAATCAAGGATTGAATTGCAACCAAAAGACCACTCTTAAAACTACATTTGAATGCGGTAGATGCAGTAATGGCAAGGAATTTCAATACCGAGCGGTGTGCCACCATATGCACACTCTTGATTTGCCCTGTTTTCCTAAGAATGGTTTGGCATGTGGAATGTGTATTAATGATGCTCCCAGATCTTTCAATGCGTTGGAAATGTTTAAACATAATAAAGAATATCATGCAAATGATTATTATTGGCCCTGTCGTTTTTGTAATTCTCGTTCTTCACAAGATAACTGGATTAAGCATTTGGGTTATTACACTAAAATTAGGGATGCGCTCACTGTCTTTGAAGGCTGGCCTGATAGGGAATTGAAAGTTTTTAAGAATTCCAAAAGTTTGGCTCACATTGATGCACAGATAAAAGCTACCGCTTTGACATCTTCGAGGCATACTGTTGATCAAGAAGCTATAGCAATTATGGTATTGTATAATTTAAGTAATAATAAATAGGTTTTTTAAATGTTGGTTAAGCGATGTTAGAGGCAAGGATTTTATGAAACTAGTTTTGATTGGGCTAGTAATGATAGCAAACGTACATATGTATAGCAGTGATGATGATAGTGATTTTGTAGTGGATGAGAAACCCTACTCAAATCCACTATCAGATGTTGAGTATGATCAGTCAAAATTAATCGATAAAAATAAATGTCGTCGATATCATTGCCCACGATGTGATCACGAAAATTATTATACGGGGCGAGCCAAGCATATGCATAACGATTGTTTTAAAACAGCATTACCATGCCGTGATTGTAAGTCTCTAGTTGCGCCAAAAATGGAAAAGGTGGGACAAATTTACATGCACAATCGTTTTTACCATTTTAAAAAATCTAAATGGACCTGCTTGGCATGTTATGCAAAAATTGAACAGGACAAATTTATTGAACATTTTGGTACCCATACATTTAAGGAAAATGCGATCGAAAGATTTTCTGATATTAATGATGATACTATCAAAATATCACAATATAAGACTCCTCTGACCAAATTACGTCAGCAAGCAAAGATGCCTAAAGAAACAAAATTATCACCAAAAGAACGTGATGAAGGATTTTTAGGATTTTTTCAATTCTTGGATACTGTCCATAAAGCTAAAAAGCATAAAGTTGAATTATCTGACAAGCCTCTAACAAATTCAGTTAATGAAATCGATAATCGAATAAATAATTAGAAGTAGTGAATGTAGTGAAGAATTTATTTGAAGATCAACACATAACCTAATCAGGAATGATATACAATGAAACTAGTTCTTGCAGGACTAGTAATGATAGCAAGCGTTAATACTTTTGTGACAACTAAAGATTTTGATACTGAATGGATACCTTCAAATTCTGATTACGAAAGCGAAGCTTCTGAAGCGTCATTCAAATCTGTTGAAAGAATGGCAGAAATTTCTTCTGATTCTGAACCCGTGAATGTCCCAGTTTCTTTTAATAGAACATATGAATCAAGTCATTTCGCTAAACTAAAGAATGATAATTCCAGTCAACGGGTCAAAATTTTAGTAGGATGCGATAATTCAAAAGAATACAAAACAAACTTATTTATTTGCGGTGGTTGCAAGCATCCTGAAGGTCATTTTGATACCATAGCAACTCACATGCATAGTGTTAATGGATGTATGCCTAAGAATGGTATTGCCTGTAAGGACTGTAAACCTGACATTGCACCGCTCTTTATAAAAGTTATTGATTTGTTGAATCATAACAAACAAAAGCATAATAATCTTAAACAGTGGAAATGCGGTTGGTGCGGAACTGAAACATCACCAAAAAGATTTATGAAGCATGTTGCTTACTACACCAATGGCAAGAGTGTCAAAAAGACTTTTGAAGATTATCCTGATCGTATTGTCGTAAATAAGAGCAGATTTATCTATGATAAAGGTGAAGTTATTCCTAATAATTCAAAAAGGAAAATAGAGTCATCCACTAAAGAAGTCTTCGACGCGGCTCCAAAAAGAAAACGTAATTCTAAACCTGTAGATAATAAAAATATTAATTGGTTATGGTATAAGCCGACAATAGATTCTGATGGAACTAAAGAATTAGTTAAATTTGGTGAGTTTACTGTCGATGAAATGGAAGCAATGATTGCGTTAAAAAAAATGCCATCTAAGGTTAACTGAATATCGATTGTTTATTGATCACCCATAATTGATTATGGAATTTTCCGCTATGAATGCAACAGAACTATTATTTTTTCTCATTATTAATTTCATTTTTTGTTTAAATGGAGTTGATAATAATTTAATGAGTTCAAATAAAAGAAAAGCTGATGAGATTGTATCTTCTCAAAGAAGAGGCAAAATTAGCGTAGCTCGGAAAGATAATAAACCCTATATGTATAAATGTTCTTCCTGTGACATAGCGCCACGCAGAGCTGAAAAAATTCAAATGCATATGCACAATGCATGCTACCCTCAAGAGATTACCTGTTTAGATTGTGATTCATCGCGCACGATTTTTGCGGGTTTTAATGAGCTCGTGGATCATTACCTACAGCATCACGAAAATATGGTGAGATGGAGGTGTTATGCGTGTGGCGCTAATGTGAATTTTGATAAATATTTTCATCATTTTAAAACGTTAACTAGTAAAAGCAGGGCTGAGAAGTACTTAGATGGTTATACTGAAGAAATGTATGCTGAAAAATTAGCTCATTACACATCTAATCAAAAAGCTAAAGAACCGGTGAACCGGGGACTTAATTGGTACTCTTATACACCCACACTGAATGAACAGGGCGTTATTATACTTAATAAAAAGTAGAACATATATTATGAATTTTTTACTATTTTTTTCTATCACACTTATGACTAATCTGTTTGCGTTGGATATTAATTTACTTTTAAATATGCCACCAACAAGCCAAAATACTAAGAAGAGACGTTTTTCTGAAGGACATCTTCATGGCAATAATCAGGAATCTTTTGGTAAGGCACATCATACAAAAAAAATTGCATCGAGTGGAAAGACTTTTGCGCATTATACGTGTGCTCGGTGTGATTTTGGTCCAAGATGCAGCGGCTCAATATTGCTGCATTGCCACAATGAATGTTTCCCTAAAGAAGGTTTGCCGTGCATCGATTGTAGCGTCAGCAATCCTGCGATGAAGGAAATAAAGTTTTTGAATTTTACCAAGATGGTAAAGCATAATATTCGTTGCCATTCTGATTTACATCGATGGCGATGTTTTGCGTGTGATACAGATGTAAAACAAGTTGATTTTTTCAGGCATTTTAAAAGTAATACCCACAAAGTCTCCAGCGCGAATATGTTCGGAAATATTTTAACTCAGAGTGAGTATACCGATTTCTTGGTAAAGTATCGGAATAGAATGAAATCGCAGCGAGATAAATCTAAGAAATTAACTGTTCCGGCTATTGCGGAGATTTCTCGTTCCCTCAACTCTGATATAGGTGAAAAAAATACACGAAATGTAGCTCCTCTTGCAAACGATTCTATTAATTCTTGATAAAGTTTTTTGTACATTTAGGTTGCAGCAGGTATAGAATTAGTGCATTCTACATGCATTGAAATATAGAGGATTTTTATGGATGTCGCCCGTGTTATTCAAGGTACAAAGTATGTATGGAAAGTTCCGTCTGTTGATATGGAATTGGTACATGCATTTGCATCAAAATACTCACTTTCAATTTCTGTGGCGCATGTACTTGTTGCACGCGGATTTTCTGATGCTGCTCAAGCAGAACAATTTTTATTTACGCCAGCGGCGACGATGGTTGGTAAAACTGATTCGTTAAAAGATGCTAACAAGGCAGTTGAGCGAATTCTGTCTGCCATTGAGAAGGGTGAACGAATATTGATCGCGGGTGATTATGATGTTGATGGAGTCACTTCTGCTTCTCTCATGATGATCAGTCTGTTGCATTTGGGTGCCAATGTTAATTTTTTCTTGCCTCATCGCGTGAATGATGGGTATGGACTATCAGTAAAAACGATACAAAAGGCGTCAAAAAGTGGCTATTCGGTCGTCATTACGGTAGATAACGGCATCACTGCCTTTGCAGCGGCGCAAGAAGCAAAACAACTTGGTATAGATTTAATTATCACCGATCACCATCGTCCTCATGATCACTTACCTGAAGCATTTGCTATCATTGATCCACATCAATCAGATTGTTTATATCCTTATAAATTTTTTGCTGGTGTAGGCATAGGCTTTAAGCTCATGAGTTTGCTCTATGAGCGTTTGGGTAAAGAATTGCCGATGGAAGTGTATGATTTGTTGTTACTTGGTACGGTAGCAGACGTGGTGCCATTAACCGGTGAAAATCGTTATTGGGTTCGCTATGGATTGAGCAGGCTTCATACGCAAGAGAGTTTGCCTATAAAAGTATTGAAAGCAAATTCACGGGTCACTAAGCAACAGATTACTTCTACTGATATTGGTTTTTTCTTAACACCACAAATTAATGCGCTGGGTCGTCTTGATGACGCACGTGAAGGCGTTAAGTTTCTGATTGGTGGAGATCCATTAGAAACGGAACGAATTGGTCAGATTCTCAAGCAACTCAATGAAGCGCGGAAAATGATAGAAAAGTCTGTCCTTTCTTCCGTTGAAACAGAAATTAAAAGTGGTGCGATTGATGTTGAAAAAGATCGTTTAATTATTGCTTCTAGCACGGAGTGGCAACCAGGTGTGATTGGGTTAGTGGCATCTCGATTAGTTGGTGCCTATAGTGTGCCTGCGCTTTTGTTTCATATCACTAAAGATGGTAAAGCAAAAGGTTCATGTCGTTCAATTTCTGCCTTTAATATGTTTGAAGCTCTCCATGAAATGAAAGATTTGTTAGATACGTTTGGTGGACATAAAGTTGCTGCGGGGTTGTCGTTACCTGCTGAACGGTTGCCGCAATTAAAAGAACGTTTGTCGGCAATGATTAAAGAACGTTTGACTGAAGATGATTTTAAACAAAAATTAGTCATTGATGCGCCATTGCTCTTATCTGATATTAGTAAAAAATTTATGCACGATGTGCACTTATTAGAACCGTTTGGTTGCGAGAATCCTGTGCCTACTTTTTATATTTCGTATGCCACTTTGATTGAAAAACCAGTATTATTAAAAGAAGCTCACCTTAAGTGTCGCATTTTTGCAGATGGCGTGATTAAGCCCGTAATATTTTTTAATCGTCCTGAATTGTTTGAATATCTACAAGATATGGATCAAGCATATAGCTTTGTAGTGCAGGTGGTAGAAAATCAATGGCAGGGAGCTTCGACCTATGAATTTCACGGAATAGATGTAACAAAGGTTTCTTAATGATAATTACTATCGATGGTCCTTCCGCAAGTGGAAAATCAACCATTGCGCAATTGGTTGCGCAAAATAATGGCATGTATTATATAAATTCAGGATTTTTGTATCGCGCATATGCCTATGTTATGAATCAAAATCCAGGAACAACATCTGAAGAATTTTTAAGATTTATATCCTACAAATATCACTCATTTCCCCAAGTATTATGGCATAATGTTGAAATTACACATTATCTTAAAACACCAGAAATTGACCGATTGGCGTCACAATTAAGTGGGTTGCATGAAGTCCGTCCACTTATAACACAACTGCAACGAAATCTTGCAGACCAATATGATGTAGTTATTGATGGCAGAGATTGTGGGACCGTTGTTTTTCCTAATGCAGAGGTAAAATTTTATCTCACTGCTTCGTTAGAAGTGCGTGCACAACGATGGCAGCATATGCAATTGCGACATGGACATATTATTACGTATCAAGAAGCAATCAATCTTATTTCAGAACGAGATTTAAGAGATAGTACTCGTAATATTGCACCATTGACCAAACCACAAGATGCAATTGCTATTGATTCATCAGAATTAACGATAGAAGAAGTTTGTGCTATCATGCAAAAACACATTGACCTAAAATTACAGAGGAAATCATGATTTTATATTTTTTGATACTTATGCAAATGATTAGCATCATTGCAGCTGATGAGAACAATTCAGAACTTCATACTGCAGTTCTTGATAACAATTACCTTTTAGTAAAAGAGCTTTTGGAATGTAATGTTGATCCAAATACTCAAAATAATCTCAATCAAACTCCCCTGCATTATGCATGTCATACGGGAAATGTAGCAATTGCTTCATTGTTAGTGACTTATGGCGCAGATATTGAAGCAAAAGATATTGAGGAAAGCACTCCATTGCATTATGCGTCCCGTAAAGATTTTATAGCAGTAGCACAATTATTATGTGAAAAAGGTGCTGATATTGCTGCCGTCAATTGTTACAATGTGACACCGGTATATATAGGCTGCCATTCTGGATCTCTAACAGTAGTGAAATATTTTATAGCTCGTGGTGCAAACTTGGGTGAGATAGACAGTTACGGCGCATCTCTCATGCTTTGTGCAGCAGAACGTAGCAGCGTGGGAAATGTTTACACTGTTGAACTGCTGCATACCAATGGCGTTTCATTGACGCAGGGCGATTGTGATGGCAATACTCCCCTTCATGCGGTGGTACAAACGAAGGCATTTGGTGCTCTTCTGGCCCTCGTTGCGTTAAGAGCAAACCCTGCTATTTGTAATAATAAAGGCCAAACCCCGGCTGATGTAGCATTGGAACTTGGGTATGGTGAAATCGCCGCGGCTTTAAAGGTCTATGAAAAGAGCTATCAGCGCCAGGAAGCAACTTTAGCTGGACAATAAGGCGGTATTTGGTAAAATAAGGTATAAATGTCTGATTCTTCAAGGAATTTTCCTGCTATGAACAAAACACAGCCAATATTTGATCGTTATTCAATATTTATTTCTGGCGGTAAACAATATCAAGCTATTGAAGGCCAAACTGTTGCTTTAGAAAAGATTGCAGCTGAAGAAGGCAAGGAAGTAGTTTTTGAACAAGTTTTATTGCGCAAAACTGACGCTAATTCAATTGAAATTGGTCAGCCATTTGTAAACACCCCAATAAAAGCTACGATTGTAAAACATACTAAAGGCCCAAAACTTATTGCATTTAAGTTCAAACGCCGTAAAAAGTATCGTCGCAAAATGGGTCATCGTCAACTTATTACCGTTGTACGTATTGAATCTATCTAAATAGATACCAAAAAATTAAAGCCCCGAATAAATCGGGGCTTTTTTTATATACTTATGATTTCTTTTTTCAATTCAACACCGGTAGATGTTTTTTTCAAGCCATAGATGTTAAAGCTATTTTGATCTTCTTCTGCAAGAGTATAGTAAGCAATCTCGCTATCTATTATTTTTTTAGTATTTTGTGCCAAATCAAACAAGTATGTTTTTCTTTCTACAGTGCGATAAAGGATAACGTCATCGCTTAATAATAGACTGCTTAAAACTTGATCGGGCAGATTGAGTTTTGTTATTTTTTCTTTGCCATAATCTATTAAAAACACGTTGCCATTTTGTACAGCAGTCATTTTAGAGTCCATTGGAGAAAAAGCAACATGAAACCAAGGGTCATTGCTTTCTTTTGGTAACGGAAGAATGATACGGGTAGTTCTCGGGCCGTGATTATGGAGAATGAGTATTTTATCTTTATTTAGTAATGCGCTATCTGCTAACGGACTGTACGCGCTTAAATATACACTTGATATATCAAAGTGCTGAGGAATCAAAAGTTTTAATAAGTCACTGTTAGTTATACGGAATGTGCCATCGGGAAGTACGTATATAATTTTGTTTTGGTTATCTTGAGTAATAATTATATTTTTAAATTCAAGTGTTTCGGGAATAAATAGCGACGACAGAATAGAATATTTTACCAATTCTGGATATTTTTCAGAAATTGTATGTAGCATTCTTTCATTTAGATTATATTCTTCTGCAAAAATAATTTTTCTTAAAGCCAGATCAAAATTGTCATAGGGTAAATGGAAAATATTTCTTAAAGCTTTTTTTACCGCTAATTTTTTAGCTTGAACTGAACTCATTGTGGATGGCAACTGCTTTAACTGATCGTATATTTGTTTTAATAATTGATTTTGTATGTTATTAAATATAAGCGCGTTTGCTACTACAAAATAGTCAGTTAGTTTTTCAAGTGGTATATCCTCAAACTTGCTTTTTGATTGTTCAAAAAATTCTTTGAATCGATAATTTGAAATTCCTGATGGGAGCAAAAAGGGTTGTTTATATGATGGATTTTCCATCATACCGTTAAAATAATCACTTTGTTCAATAAATTCCATAGGAAATGATTCAATTGTATCTTGGTCATCCCTAATTTGTATGGCTTGAGCGATTGTGCACACAATACTTAAAAAAAATACTAAATGCTTCATAATATACCTTTATTTTTTATATTAATTTTTTCTATAGTAGGGCGTATTTGATTGGTAGCGGAATTTTCATAAAATCCATGAATTTCTACATCACCATTGGTTTTTAAAAATGCGTATGAAAAATAATCTATATTCACGTTTGGGATATGGGATATTTTATGTGTTTTTATGTTATAAGCGTAGGTATTACCATGTAAGGTTCTTATTAATAAAGTGTCATCGATGAGTACGCTACTAAATATTTTTGCTGGTAAATCTATTGGTTTGATTTCTCCATCTTCAATCGAGACTATAAAGCACTTACCGTTTTTAATGTAGGTGAGATAATTGTTGTCGGTTGAAAATGCTACATGCGTGCATGGATAATCTGAATTATCAAGGGACAATAATTTTCCTGTCGGCATACTAGACCCCGAATATGAAGACATTATCGCTTGCCTCATTCTCGCCAATAAATTGTTGGTAACGTTTGAAGGAATGGGACAAATAATAATAAATGATGCATTAGCAAATGCGGCTATTTTGCCATAATTATTGAATGCGATGGTATTTATTGTTTTCCAGTTAAATTTTTTAAGGGGAATTTTAAAATACGTAACAAATTGTTGAGTATTTAATTGCAAGAGATTCTCGGGATCATCAATATTCCAAAATGAAATACGCAACATATTTCGTATAGTATCACTGAAGACCGCAATATATTGAGTAGTTTCAAAACTCTCGTTGTGATTTTTATTATAAATCATAGCTGCAATATATGAGATATTAGAAGGCACCAGATCATCTTGGATTGATTCTGATTTAAAGTATTCATTAAACGTTGTTATATTCAATGTTTTATTTTTTTTGTCGGTCGCAAGAAGAGTAACTTTTGTATCAACATCATTTTTCTGTATGCCAAAGAGGTGAGACAACACCGCATATGCTTCTTGCTTGTCAGATGGACTCGGGTTATTACTTGCTAATCGTTTAAATAGTAATTTAATCAATTGTTCTTGTAATGAATGATTCAGTATTTTATTTGCATTCGTTACATACTCAAATAATTGTTTTAAAGAGCTTGTAGAAAAATCCGTTAATGAATCCATATACAAATTATGCATTTCGCTTAACGAAATATTAGTAGGTATTAATAGGGGTGGTTGAAAATTAGTTTCGATCACCCCTTTAAAATATTCACTCTTTTCTAAAAATTCTTGAGGATAAAAGTCTTTATTTCCTTTTTCATCCATTATTTCAATATCATTGGTATTTCCCCAAAAGCACTGCATTGCAAGATATATCAAAGCCAATCTTTTTTTCATGGATGTTAATCCTGATTAATCGTAGTTAAATCGATAGATTGTGAAACGACTTCAAATTGTGACTGGTTTTTATCATCCGTACTTTGTTGAATACCGACCACAAGAACTGTATCATCTTTAGCGTAACAATTCAGGTACCAATCAATTGTGCTATCAGTGAGTGGATTTAATTGTTTTGTAGCAAGATCATAGGTGAATGTATTGCCATTCAATGTTCTAATAAGCAAGATTCTATTTGACACGAGTATGCTACTGAATGCATGAGGAATATGTGTTGGAGTGATCGTTTTAGTTGCTAGGTCAATTATATATGGTTCATTATTAACGATGCAGCTCACTTTAGTTCGATCACACGAGAACGCTATATGTGAACACAATGCATTTGATTGTATTGATTTTAGATTTATCACATACGATTGTGGTTCAGCATGTACAGGACGTGCTGTTATTGCTAGGGAGCCTGGTGCTGCAAAGGCAAGAATTGAGTTGTTATTTGAAGCAGCAAGCATATAAACTTTATCCCAATCAAAGGATTTAGATTTGAATAAGCCTTTTTTATTAACCTTCCAATAATTTTCATCAAGATAGGTAAAATTTTTGCTACGTTGACGTTGGGTTAGCTTGTTTGACCATACCAATCGAATATCGGGATCTCTAATAAGAGTATACTCAACTAATGGAGTATTTTCAGGTAAATCAACTGTTGATGCATCAGGCAATGAATAAATAATTTCGGTTGAAGGGTCCTGGCGCATTAAATGCTGAATCCAATTATTTTTTCTTTTAACTTGATCGATAAATTGTTGTTGGAATGAAACAGGATTTAATTGTTTTTTTGGTTGATTGGATTGAAGCATTTTTTCTTGAGCTCGCTGAATTGCTAAATTAAGAGAAAAATTTTTCTTAGATAATCCAAGATAATGCGATAAATGTTTTTCAGCATACTCAATATCGTTTTTCCACTCTTTAGTAATTTTAGATGGTGGGTTGTTTAGTTTTTTTTGTATCAAACTTTCTAATGTTTGCTGTGCTTCTGCGTTTCCAAGCTTATCAGCATAAATGATATAATCGGTTAATGCGTGTAATGAATCAGTATTTTGAAAGCCATCGAGTGCATTTGTATAAAACTGTGTAAATTGTTGCATAGAAATACGTTCAGGAAGCTGATAGATGTTTTGGCCAGGAAAGTCTTCGATCAAATCATGCAATACGCTGTTTTGATGAATGAATTTTGCGTTAAAATCAGCTTGATTGTCTTTTTCGTCTTTAAATGTGATTGAAGGTGGTGTCCCAGCGTTTGAGGTATTATTATTCAAATCACTGGATGAAATAAACCAGTTTGTAAACAATAGTAAAGCAATTAACGTTTTTTGAATGGCTTTCATTACTACACCTATAATTCTTATTTTTCCTATTAATATTATAGGTAATCAATTATCCATTATTCAATGAATTAAAAATGGTTTATTTATAAATCGAATGTTTACAAATAATTCATTTTTTCATAATTATTTGCTCAATGGTAGAGATCTCTTTATAATGAAGCAATATTTTGAAAGATATTATGCTAGATATATTATTACTTTTGCTTGCTTTGTGTGTAACTGCTGAAAATTCTGCACTTGATTTTAAGTTGAATGATCAAGATGTTTATGAGTGTTTTTTTATAGATGAAATCGAGCCACAAAAATTACTTACCTATGAACCACTGAAACCATGTTACAGTCAAATCTACAAAGCCACTGATTGTACGGGTGAAGTTCTAAATCGTTTAAATTTACCATTAAAGCAGTACCATTATGATCCATCTATTGAGCGAATTGATGGTTTTATCTTTGATTATGTAACAAGCTTTAGATCTAGTGGTAGCAGAACTCCCGATGTAATATATCTTGATTACATAGATACCGCCCATTCACGCTTAACCCGTTTCTATAGTCTTCTTGGACATGAAATACACGAGCACTGTAAGACGGTTGGGTTCTATACATATAATTTAGCTCCCTTTAATAGTAAATTAGAATCAATGATTGATGCTGCAAAATGGGAATGTGGATCATACTCATGCTTAAAGATAATGATGGATGCATTTCTCGATGATCCAAAAAATATTATTTTTGCTGGAATGTTAAAAAATGCGTCGTTATATGCACAAATCCCATTTATTGAGGGTGCGCATATTCCACAAAAGCCCAAAAAAGATCAAAAACACGATATTGAATCTAATGTATATGCTAAGATTGCGCTCGTTCAACTAGGCAAAGCTTTCTATACTCTAGATCTTGTGAAAGTTCATCAGAAACTTACCTTTGCAAAGAAAACGCAGCGAATGCTTTTACCAAGGGATGATAGTTGGTTAGCTTTATCTCCCGATGCGTCTGAATTAATTACGTATGATCGTCAGAATTGCTCGTTAATTAGAATGAAGCAGTGGCGCGATAATAAGAATAAAACCGATGAAGTTTTGTTTGTTGTTCCTATCGAAGCACACATACAACATGGTATATATATTAATAACGAGTTATTGTTGCTGGCTTTTTTAACAAAAAATAGTATATGCAATATTGTTTATGATATTAATCAAAATAAGTTTTATTTACTTCCTGATACAATCCGCTTTCAACGTTTTCTTATAGCAGGTGAAGCAAAATTCAACGATCGCTATGTTGTTGGCGGCTTTACGTCAGAAGATGTGCGTTATTCGCGATGGCTTTCTCACAAAAAACTTAGTATAAACGATTCTTTTTCATGCGCTGCAGATGCATTCAGTTTGCGTCATTTTTCAATGAATGATGCCGTTTCAATAGATTTTAAATAGCACATATCATTATAATGAA
Organism: bacterium; assembly: GCA_023428375.1. Lineage (GTDB taxonomy): Bacteria > Babelota > Babeliae > Babelales > Babelaceae > JAEYYR01. Next base: position 314,572 of record JAEYYR010000002.1, read on the forward strand.
GAATAAGTTGTAAATTTAAAAATTTACAACTTAGCTATTTTTTCTAAATCTTTATTACCACCAGCAAAGAGCATGCTATCATTTGCTTGAACGACATAATCAGCTTCAAGATGTTCGATTTCTTCGCCAACTTTGCGGCCAATGCATGTTACATGATATATATCGCGTAATTTTAAATCATGTAATGATTTGCCAACGAATTTGCGAGGTGCCTTAAACTGGCTAATAGAAAATTGTCCAGTAATACGGAACAATGTGCGGAACGGAAGACTTAAATTGTCAGCTAAGCGTATACCCATTTCACGTTCGGGTAAGATAATTTGATCAGCACCAATCAAAGTTAATATATCTTTGTGGATATCACTGATTGCACGTGCAATAACATTAGGAATTTTTAATTTTTGTTTTAAAAGAGCGGTAACTAAAATCGATTGAGCAAAGTTTTCACCCATGGCGACAATAACGGTATCCATATCCTCAACACCAATCATACGCAATGATTCTTCGTCTGTGACACGCAACGTAATTGCTTGAGTAACTTTATCACGTATTGAAGCAATAATAGTTTCGTTACTATCAACGGCTAATACATCCATACCATGATCTGCAAGCGTCGTTGCAACATGATAGCCAAATCGTCCAACACCAATAACACAAAATTTCATATCTTCCTTTAACTGAGCATCACGCGTTCTTCTGGATAGTGGAATTCAGTTTTTTCTTGTCTCTTTTTCAATGCTAATAAAATAGTCAATAATCCTACTCGACCAAAAATCATACTTATCATGATTATCCATTTGCCAAGCGGTGTTAGATAAGGAGTAACACCCGATGATAAACCAAGATTTGCAAACGCCGAAAACGCTTCAAGCATAATATCAACGAATCGCCATGATTCTTGGGTCACCAATAATAAGAATGTCGTTAATGCAACCCATCCTAAACTCAATGATAGAATTGCCAATGCTTTAAATACTTGATCATTAGGAATGCGTCGTTTCTTTATATCTACCTCAGTGCGACCACTTAAAACAGAACGAATAGCTGCTAATGATAAACTAAATGTAGTTGTACGAATACCACTGCCCGTTGATCCTGGTGCAGAACCAATGAATGAAATAATCATAATGATAAGAAATGTTGCAAGATGAAGCGACGTTATATCGAGGGTGGCAAATCCTGCGCTACGCCAAGAAATCGCAGAAAACAAACTATTTATAATGGTATCTTTCCACGATAAATTTGCAAAACCTTGATTGAATTCTAATAGAAATACGGTAGCTGCCGTAAGCATAATAAGTGCAAAGCTCATCGAAAGAACAATTTTTGTATGCAAGCTAATGTGTGGATGTTTTCCAAGCCACCATGCTTTAGCAGCAGCAAATAGATCAAATAACGTGAAGAATCCGATGCCGCCCATAAACATGAGCACCATAAATAATACTAAAATCGAACTATACTCGTTTAAATACAATAAACTTTCTGGTAATAAAGAAATTCCAGCACTACAAAATGCAGATACTGAATGAAATAAAGCAAAAAAGAATCTATGGGGAAGTTGATGTGGTAAAAGAAAGTAAAGAATTCCTGTACCGATTGCTTCACATCCAAATGTTAAGAGCATAATAAATGCGATAATGCGTCTACTATTACTCCAACTTTCAATTTCTAACAAACGACCAGCTATAATTTGAGTTCCTAATCCCATTTCAACAAAGAATGACATAAAGAATATAGTTAACGTCACTAATCCCAATCCACCGATTTGAATCAAGCATAAAATTATTGCATGACCATACCAATTAAAGGCATCAATAGGAACTGTTAATAAGCCAGTAACACATGTTGCAGAAGTAGCAGTAAATAGTGCATCTAAAAATGAAATTGGATAACGTTGACAGATTGGCAGACTCAATAATACGGCTCCCACCGCAATTAAAATCAAAAGCGAGCCGATCAATAATCTTCCAGGAGATTTGAGTAATGCATTATTTGGAGACATAGAATTCCTGTTGTTATTGAATTATCCACCAACTACCAAAAAGCAAAAGTATACCTAAGACTACAAAGTAATAAAAATAGCGGTCAATAATTTGCTGTAATGAATCACCATAGAGCCATGTAATAGTGGCAACTGTATAAAATCTTACAGCGCGCCCAGCTATAGTGGCTAAGACGAATGGAATTAATGAAACGGAGCAAAAACCAGCACTCATAGTAAGCGCTTGGAATGGTAACGGTATTAAGCTATATAAAAATGCGATACTCGAGTGGTGTTGCTTATATACTTGCACACAACGATAAAAACTTTCTGGTGCAATTACATAACTAAATATAAAACCATTGAGTAATTCCCACATGCATGCACCAACATAATAACCTAGTAAAGCGGCAAAGCCTGTTGCAATAGTTGCTACGGTTGCATACCACCAACTATTTTTTTGTCGTTCAAGACAAAAAATAGTAAGCATAGTGGTCGTCGGCACAATAATAATACCCTCGATAGTAACCAACCCTGCAAACAACCACGTTGCTGCAGGGTAATGGACTAATTTACATGCAAATTTATATAAAAATTTCATGATTTATGATTCAAAAGATTTTGTAAATACGTGCTTACTGAATCCAATGGAATACGTTCTTGTTTCATCGTATCTCTATCACGAACCGTTACACAATTATCTGTTGCCGTATCAAAATCAACGGTAAAACATACGGGGGTACCGATCTCATCTTGACGACGATAACGTTTACCAATAGAACCAGAAACATCAAAATCAATATGTAAGCCTTGCTTTTTGAGCGACTTGTATAATGCTTCAGCAGGTTCAATTTGTTGTTTAGTGAGTGGAAATATTGCGGCGGTAATTGGTGCAATATGAGGCGCAAAACGTAATACTACGCGTTGTTCACCATCAGCGGTATCTTCGTCATACGCTTCGCATAACAGTGCCAAGAATAAACGATCAACGCCAACGGAACATTCCACAACATGAGGAACGTATGATGATTTGGTAGCCTCATCAAAAACACTAAGATCTTTACCTGAGAATTTCATATGCTGGCTCAAATCAAAGTCACCACGATATGCAATACCTTCAAGTTCTTTGCGACCAAATGGGAAATCAAATTCAACGTCCGAGGTACCTTTTGAATAGTGGGACAATTCAGTGCCTTCATGATCACGCATATGAACATGTGCAGGATTTACGCCAATGCTTTCATAAAAAGCAAAGCGATGTTTGCGCCATTCATCAAAAAATTTCATAGCAGAATCAGGGGTGCAGAACCACTCAATTTCCATTTGCTCAAATTCACGCATACGGAACAAGAACTGTTTTGGTGTGATCTCATTACGGAATGCTTTACCAATTTGCGCAACACCAAATGGTATTTTCACACGGCTACTGGTATAAATATTTTTAAAATTAATAAAGATAGATTGCGCAGTTTCTGGACGCAAATAAGCGATTGATGAACCGTCGGCTGCAGCACCAACTTGTGTGCTAAACATCATGTTAAATTCACGTACATCGGTCCAGGAGGTATTGCCACAATGTGGGCAAGGACGGTTCAAATCAATATCATCAGCGCGATAACGATGTTTGCAAACTTTACAATCAACCATTGGATCATGAAAGTTTGAAATATGTCCAGAAGCTTCCCACATAGCTTTTGTACCAAGCAATGCACCTTCAAGATACACAATTTCATCGCTAAATTGTTCGATATTTTTTTTCCAAGCGTTACGAATATTATTTTTCAATAAAGAGCCGAGTGGGCCGGTATCGTAAATACCATTGAGCCCACCATAAATTTCATTTGATTGATATACAAATCCACGACGTTTACAAAGTGATACTAAAGTATCGAGAGAAAACGTTTTTTTTGCATTGGTTGTCATATAAATGCCTTAGTTTCTAACATTCTTGTAGTATATCTCGGCCTTACGGTCTCAGCAACTTAATTACTGCATAACAGCGATTATCAAGATTATCCGGATTATTGCTTGCTTCCCATTTCCAGCAACGTGGACACTTGTGTCCATCGGCATGATGTGCAATAGCCGTAATACTTGGAAGTTGAGTTTCTTCAAGTCCTTCAAAAGAATCAACAACTTTAACCTGAGAAACAATCATATATTCAGTTAAAAAGTGTTCTAACGATGAATTCTTTTGCTTGAGAAGTTCTTGAAATTTTTGCAACAAGCCATATTGCTTCATTTCTGATGAAATATGCACAACCAGTTTTGCTTCTAAAGAATGGTGAATAATGCCTTTTTCTCGCAATTCTTCAAGCTTTTTAAGCAAGGCACGACGAATTTCGCGTAACAAGGTCCATGTAGCATCTTGTTCAGCAGTGTACATAGAAGTATTAAGTGCTCGCATGGTATCTGGCAAATTACCACTATATGCTCTTGGCATAAAATCCAACGGCATACTACGTGCAGTTTGATTATGTAGGAATTCAGCTACTTCAGGTAGCACTGCAAAATGTTGTAAGTGAATTGATTCATGATTTTTGCCTTGATATTCATCAGCTAACAATTCTGCTGTAAATGACATCACTGGCGCAATTAAACGCACTAATGTATCCAACAAATAGTAAATGGTCGTTTGTGCACTGCGACGCGCATGGCCATCAGCTTGATCGCAATATAAACGATCCTTTGCAATATCAAGATAATAAGAGCTTATATCATTTGAACAATAATCTGCCAATTCATGGAATACGCGGGTAGGTTGGTATTCAGAATAATAATTAATAAGTTCTTCGTTGAATGCATATAATTCACGCAATATGGATTGATCCAAAGCAGGTAAATCTTCAACCGCTACTTTATCTTTTTCATGATCATAGTCATACAAATTCATTAAAAGCCCACGGCAGGTATTACGAATCTTGCGATATACTTCTGCTACGGTGGTTAATACACGTTCAGAAACTACGGCATCACCATCGTTACCAATACTTGCTACCCAGAGACGAAGTCCATCGGTGCCTAATTTATCGATGATTTCTTGTGGAGCAATAACGTTACCCAAGGATTTAGACATTTTTTGTCCTTTACCATCAACGGTAAATCCATGAGTCATGATACCCTTCATTGCAGGTTGTTCTTCAAGAATCATGCTCGTGAGCAATGAGCTTTGGAACCATCCGCGATGCTGATCGATGCCTTCTAGGTATAAATCTGCGGGAAAATGATGTTCTGGTAACAACACTGCATAATGTGAAACACCAGAATCAAACCAAACATCTAAAATATCTGTTTCTTTATAAAAGTTACTGGTTTTGCAGCGTGGGCAGTTGAGTTCTTTTGGCAAAACGTTTTCAAGTGGCACGCGGGTCCAGTATTCGATACCTTCTTTTGCTACTTGTTCAGCAACTTTATTGATAAATTCTTCGGATGTATACGCAAAATCGCAATCATGGCAGAGTAATGCCGGTATTGGCGTACCCCATGCACGTTGACGAGACAAACACCATTCCCAACGATTTTCAACGGTCGCTTTTAAGAAATTTCTCCCTTGCTCAGGATGAAATTCAATGGAATTTATAGCTTGCACCGAACGTTCTTTTACCTGATCTTTGTTAAGGTTGAAGAACCATTGTGGGGTGGCGCGGAAAATCAAACCGCTATGACAGCGCCAACAGTGCGGATAGCTATGAGTAATGGATGCTTTATGAAATAAGCGGCCAAGTTCATGCAATTTTTTAATGACCCAAATTTGGCCGTCTGCCACGGGCATATCTTTTAATTCTTTGGGATTTATTTCTGCTGTGTATTTGCCATCAGGACTGATCGGTGAATAGATTTCAAGATTATTTTTAACACCGATTTCATAGTCGATCGGGCCACAACCAGGTGCGCAATGTACGCAAGCAGTACCATCAGACAATCCCACTTCATCATCAAGGATGATCGGTACGTGAAGATCTGCAATAAATGGATGATGAACTTGAGCTCCTGCTAATTGCTCTGATTTTGCGGCAGCCTTAATGTTCAATGGAACATTTTTAAGTGCCGCAATTGCCTCTGCGCGTTCTTTGGCCACTAAATAATAATTACCTTCGATTTCTAGAACGACATAATCTGTTTTTGGACGCAACATGACTGCGCGGTTAAGCGGCAAGGTCCATGGGGTGGTGGTCCAAACGATAAGATCGATCATGCCATCAATTTCAGGAAAAACTGAAGCTGCGGTTTTTGAGTTTAATCTAAAAAGTGCATAAACCGATGGGTCTTTGCGATCTTTGTATTCAATTTCTGCTGAAGCAAGTACCGTTTGATCGGAAGGACACCAAGGAACGGTCTTATTTTTGCGTTCAATGCATTTTTGTGCAACAAATTGACCAAAAGCTTTGATGGTTGATGCCTCATAGCCATAATCCATGGTTATATAAGGATTTTGCCAATCCATGATGATGCCAAGGCGCTTAAATTCTTCGCGCTGTACATTTATCCATTTGCCTGCATATTCGCGGCATAATTGTTGTAAATGCGCACGAGACACTCCAGGATTTTCACCCGAAACTTTGTGTTCAATAGGCAATCCGTGGCAATCCCAACCCGGTTTTATAGGGGTATGGCATCCCATCATGCGGTGGGATTTGGTTACGATATCTTTTAAAATTTTATTATACGCATGTCCGAGATGAATGTGGCCATTAGCATAGGGTGGACCATCATGCAAAATATAAGGGGTATTGCCCTCGTTTGCTTCCATCGCTTTTTCATAAAGCTTTGATTGTTCCCAGCGTACAATTAAAGCAGGGTCATCTTGAGCTGATTTTGGGCGGATAGGAAAGTCTGTGTGGGGTAAATTTAATGTATCTTTGAAAGAAACAACAGCATCATTGTTGGTTGGTTCCATGCATATCCTTAAAAGGGGCAAAATGTGCAAAATTAATGGAATAACGTATTGAATGTTACACTACCAGAGGTAGCTTATTGAGTAAATGGGTGGTTGCTTAAAATGATATGTCCCTGAAAGGGACAATTTCACGCATGGACTGTTTCATATAATGCCTTAATAATAAACTCTAGAATATCATAAGCACTATCTTATGAAAAGTTGTGCGCCATTAAATTAATGTTTACTGAAAGAATGGATGAAAATATTAATTATTTTTTTTGTGGTGAGTAGGTGTTTTATATATTCAGCTGAAAAAATTTTTATTGAATGTCAAAATACCCGAAATCAAATAATTTGGACCTTAATTGATTGTCAAAGAAGAAAAGCGTATGTAATTGAAGCCTCAAATGAAAAAATGACATATAGATTCATACGTTCTCATTCCGCTTGGCAATACAAAGGCAGGGATATTAATGCTCTGATTGATCAAATAGCTAAAGGCACGGATATGATCAATAATAGAAAACATAAACTTAATTTTTTTTGTCATATAGTAAAGTGTTCATAATCTAATCCTGACGTGCCTTCTGCATAGGCTATTACATCCAAAGAAGTTTTGGGAATCTCTCTATCAAATAATGTTATAGTGCCCTTTAGTTTTTTATAACAATTTACTATTTTAAAAGACAAAAAATCTGAATAAGTGTGAATGGAGTAACTATGAAATATTTATGGTTAACGGCTATTACGACCCATGTAGTGCTTTGTACTCAATTAGAACAAGAGATCACTATTGAGAAAATTAATAAGCAGTCGTGCACGCAATTCATTGTGACCGATCGCCAAGGCAGAAAGGCTTATATTGAAGGAGCTTCAACCCTATCGTCTTATGGCTATTATGGAGATCAATCATGGTATTATTTTGATCAATCTCTCGAGGAGCTACGCAAACAATTTTGTTGCAATCAAGAATTTTATTCATTTTTTGATCGATTGCATGAGCATCAAAACCAAAATAATCCTTCGTTAAGGCAACAAGTAACGGGATATTTGAATTTGCTATGGCCAACACAAAAGTGAAGTCGTTATCTGAAAAATTCCGTCTATAATCGGAGATATAATGAAGTTATATTTCATATTCGCTATACCCGTTTTATCAATCCAATGCACTGGCATGATACAATATTCAAAGCGTGATAACGCCTATTTACTTGATGACCAGGATCGGAGTATCGCTATTATCGAAAAAATAAAATCAAAAAAGGGCGAAAGAAAATATGTATTAGCCGCACATGAAACATGGCGCTATCAAAATAAAACAATGCGAGAATGGCGTACTGAATTTTCTTCAGATAAAGAATTAGTATCATTTTTCAAAAAATCATCAGTGTTGAGAATATTGAAGTAATTGTTTTTAAAAATATTTAATTTATCGATATAATTTTAATAATTATTATTTATATTCCTCTAAGGTTGTTATGAAATATCTTTTTGCGTTCTTTTTTGCATTTGTAATTTTTAGTTCTGAAAATGATTCTTTTAAAGTTGATAAAATTCCTGCAGGCTGGATTACTTCTGCAAAGCCTCCACTTTTTTATAGTGGTGGATTCCGATTTATTGATAATAAGGGCCATAGAGCGCGAATTGTTCAATTTACTACCAATGAATACTTGGTTTCATTTAATCCAAAGGCACAGTTTGAAATATTTGGAAAAAAAATTTCTGCATTCAGGCATCATGAATTGCCTTATTTGTATGATTTTGCAGAAAATATGTCGAAGCTCCAAAGTGAACTTTAATCATTTTTTATTGAAACATCGATTGACTTAAATAAGCGCTTGATTATTCTTATCAGCTGTTATTTCGGTCAAAGGATAGTTGTTATGAAAAATTTTCTTATAGTTAGTTTGATATCTTTAGTTGCATATGCATCTGAAAAGAATGAAAAATTTGATAATGGAAATCCTTATTTTGACATCGTGACTTATGTTAATACGGATACAAAGGGACATCGTGCGTTTGCTTGTGTAACCACCAGCAAGGAAGATGGGACTATTCTTAATACAACGATAAAAAAAAATAATCTTCTTTGGACCAGTTTTGATGGACAATCCCAGGAGCAAATTTCAAGCAATATTCCATTAATCATGTGGACATGGCTGGAAAAACGTTATAAAGATACGCATCTAGAAGAAAAGCAATAAAATAGTATTTTAAGCGGAATACATCTTCCGCTTTTTTCTTTTTAAACCATACTTATTACCATGATTAATGTTATGTGGGATATTCGATGATTGGTATTTGGGGTTTTGGTGTTGTTGGCAAATCATTTGCGCGTTATTTTATTGCGCAAAATCAAGAAATTATGGTTTTTGATAAAAAGACTTTATCTGAAGCTGATCAACAATGGTTGCGTGAAAATACTATTGCATACGACCCCGAAGTTTCATTGGAATCATTTTTACAACGATGCACGAGCATCGTCCCGAGTCCCGGTATAGATTTACGACCATACAAAGAATACTTTCACAAGTTTATTCATGAACTTGATCTATTTTATTTAAAATGGCGTGCTGACAATTGCAAAACACCTATTATTGCAATAACCGGCACCATGGGAAAAACATCCACAACCCATCTATTATCCGAATGTCTTCGCGCTGCGGGAAAACGAGTAGTGACTGGTGGTAATATTGGTACGGCGCTTATTGATTTATTACCGAACAGATTTGACGTCGATTATTATGTCATTGAACTATCAAGCTTTCAGCTTGAATATGCTCAACAATTTGCTCCTGATATTGCTTTGTGGACCAATTTATATCCTAAGCATCTGGATCGTCACGAGAACATGCACAATTATTTTGCAGCAAAATATAATATTATGGCGCATCAAAGCCCCGAGCACATTTCGATCATTCCTTTGGATTTATTGGAAAAAATTGAGAATAATAAAAATTCTCAATCAAGAAAGATATATTGGTCTGAGAATCTTCTGCCGCAAGATGTTCATGGATATGAAGTTGTTAATCGTACTATTATACGAAAAGCAGATGATCTTATGCCAATGGTGCATCAGTCCGAATTGCCCTCAACTACATTCTTTTCAAATTGGGTTCTCATCATTGCCACTCTCGATACCATCGGTATCGATTTTAAACCCTTGTTTTTGAATCACGCGTTTGCTATTCCTGAGCATCGAGGTGAATGCATTGCTGAGGTTAATGGAGTGAAATATTTTGATGATTCAAAAGCAACGTTGTTTGAGGCAACTTTAAAAGCAATTGAACGATTAGAGCAAATGCCTTTGATTGTTTTGATTGGTGGTATAAGTGAAAATAACGATCGATTGTCACAAATTCCGCTGTTTAAAAACAAAGTCGTCGCACTGGTATGTTTTGGTGCAGAAGCTGATGAACTGGCGCATGCGGCGCAGCAAGCACAAATTACTGCTACATCTCATAAGACGCTCGAAGAGGCAGTCTTATACGCACGCAGTATAGCGCGCCAGGGATTTGGTATTTTATTATCTCCCGGTGGTCCAAGCTATGATTTATTCAATAATTATCAAGAGCGCGCTCAACGGTTTCGCTCACTAGTTCTTGACGCTCCGCGTGCAAGTCAAGTAGGGTGATTGCAGGGTTTGTTAATCCCGCACATCATTTTTTTGGAGCGTTGCATGCGACGATTATCAAATGCAATTTCATTATTAATAATTATCGCTGCATTACTCACCTGTATTGGGCTTATTGGAATTTATTCTTCAAGCTCCGTATTTGCCATGGAGCGTTTTGGTTCTGCCGATTTTTTTCTAAAGAAACAGTTGGTTGGATTGGTTTTAGGATTGCTCGCAGCATTATTTTGTGCATATATTCCTTCGCACATGATTCAAAAATTAACACCCATTTTTTATGTAGGGTCATTGTTTTTGACTATTGCCACGCTAATACCTGGCGTTGGTATGCATATTCATGGATCGCAACGATGGCTACGATTGGGATTTTTTGCTTTTCAGCCCAGTGAATTACTCAAAGTTGCTACTATTTTGTACGGGGCATTTTTGTTATCTAAACACCACTTAGAACTTAATACATTTCGCAAAGGTTTGTTGCCAGTACTGTGTATTACGGGGATAACATGCATTACATTGCTCTTGCAACCAGACTTTGGGCAAGCCGTTGCCATTGGAAGCACTATGCTCATTATGGCTTTTATCGCTGGGGTGCAAATGAAGGCGTTAGCATACATAGCATTACCTACGATACCAATGGTGTGTATGTTGGTGTATTTAAAAGCCTATCGTTTTAAACGTATTTTAATTTTCTTGAATCCATGGGCGGATCCGCAAGGCTCAGGATTTCAAATCATTCAGAGTTTAATAGCTATTGGTTCTGGGGGATGGTTTGGGCTTGGAATTGCCCAATCTAAACAGAAGTTTTTTTATTTGCCGATGCAGCATACTGATTTTATTTTTTCCATCATTGCGGAAGAAACAGGAATTGTAGGATCGTTGTTTATAGTATTTCTGTATTGTGCGTTGTTATATGCGGGAATCCGCGTTGCAAGACATGCAAAAAGTACGTTTGCGTATTTAGTGATTGTGGGATGTATTACGTTATTGAGTTTGCAAGCTGTGTTGAATATTTGTGTAGTGACAGGCCTACTCCCAACTAAGGGAATAGGCCTGCCATTTATAAGCTATGGTAAGTCAGCACTCATTGTCGATTGGCTTATGATCGGCTTGATCGCTGGTCTTTTTTGAAATCATTAGCCATTTTAAATAAATCTTTCTGAGTTTTGTTAAGAGTAGATTTATTATATGCTGGTGTTGTTAGCAATTTTTTAGCAAGTAAGTTTGATATATGGACTGATGATGTCGATTCTATTTCTTGCTTTTTAAAGAGGTTATATACTATGTCTGCAAAGACGCCCATGCTCGTTTGATGCTGAGGTTTATAGCCTTGAGCCATTATTTTTTGAACCAGGCTAGATTGTTGAAATTCTTTAATCGATTTTGACTGACGCTCTGTATAAACATTATTTGCAATTGCCGTAACAGCTTCTTCATCTAAAGACTTAGATCTATCGATATTGAACATTATTTCGCGTTTAGCAGTTTCGCATGCTATCAATAATTTTTCAGTTCTATCTTCTTTCAACGCTAATGTTTCAGCGAACGAATAAATTTCAGAATTTTTTGCATTCACTTTTTCTAAGATAATATTTTGCGCTTTTAATTGATCATTGCAGTCTTGTTGCCAATCACTTAATCCGGAGTTGATCTTGTATATTTCGCCTTCGACTCTTTCTTTGGTGCTTTGATCAATATGTGTTTTTATTTTTTGATCGCAATCTTTTGCCCAATTACTAAAATCACTTTCGAATTGAACATAAGTAGAATTGAATTTTTCTTCAAGAGATGCGACCTTTTCTTGTGTTGCTGTAATTTTTGTTTCACAACTACAGGTATTTGTTGAAGTTTGTTTTTGGTTGTTCTTTTTGATCATATACCAACAACCAGTCCAAGAAGCAGCTATTGTGCCAAGTCCAATTGATAAATTTGTAGCATTTTGTCCAATCCATGATTGTACTGATGCTATGAAATTTTCATCAGCATGCATCAATGGCTGAATGCTTAATAATAAGAATACTAAATAATGTAATGTTTTCATTATTTTTTCCCCATTATTGTAAAAAATTTGTCTAATTTATGATCTAATAGTTCAAGATCTATTGCGTTAAAAGTGTTATCATAATGTTTGCTAATTGTATCAGTTACTGATTTCTTAAATGCAAACATTTGTTTGTTGTTATCTTTTACAAATGACTCATACTCATCAATTATTCTGTTCATTCCATCTATTTGTGATTGCTCTAATGAATCAATTCTTTTTTGTAATTTCGAATTAGTCCTTTTTAGTGATATAAATTCAGATACAAGTATCTGATTCTGTGCCATTTTATTAAGAGTGAATGAAGAATTACTAATCTGATTTTGTAAGTTGAGCGTTGATCTATTTATTCTATTATTTAAATTAGTTACTTTTTTTTGGGTTTTCCATGATTGAGATTCAAAAGCGTTTATGCGAGAATTTTGCTTGAGTGTCGCAGCTTCGAGATCTCTTATCTTAAAATTATTTGAAACATGATATAGTTGGAGCATGGCATTTGTATCTTCAAGCTCACATTTTTGCTCGGTATGCGAGGCTTTTAATTCTTTAAGATCTGTTTTATATTTTTCTAATTTTTGTCGTTGAATTCTTGATTGTTTCTTTAATTTTTTTACTTGCGAATTTAATGTGTTTAAATCCGTAACTTCATCTGAGTCATCAGATATAAGATAAAGCAGGGATGTAAATGTCACAAAACCTAATGCTGGTTTTATCCAGCCACTAATCGTATTAAAGAGATTGTTTTCTGCCGATATATGATTAAATGGCAAAGCTACAGCAAGAATTAATATAAACTTTTTCATATTTCACCTACAATCTATTACTTGAATTTATTTTATCATAATAGAAATATTTCACAATGTTTATACTGTAAATATAGGCTTTTTTCAGATAAAGAGGGATTTTGCATTGAAATATTATTAGTTTTTTATGTTTACTAATAGATGGATGATTGTGAGATAACTAAATCACAATCATCCCAAGGATGTAAGATTAGCTGTTATATATTTTTATTTTGTTTCTCAAAAATATGTACTACATAATCGCCAATTGAAGCATTATGGTCATTGCCATATTTAGTATTAAGATGTTTAGCAAGATATTGTTGGCTCAATACATAAGATTTTATGGCAAAAACTTCTTCTTGCATTTGACTCAATGAATTAATCTCATTTTCGCACCATGTGAAAAAGATTGGATGCGCCAATGATAAAGCCTTGCTTTTCTGAAATAATGTCCATTTAGGCAAAGTATTTTTTTCGTTTTTGTTTTTGAGAGATATAACTTCATTTTTTAAGTTTTGTATTTCTTTGCTTTTTTGGTAATCATGATAAAAAAGATAGCTGAACCCCAATCCTATAGCGCCACCATATAGTGTTTGGGGTGTTGCACATTCAAGCAATTTGGTGCAGTAATCAAAAAAATTAGCTTGAAGTGATGAGATGAAAACTAATGAAATAATACAATATTTGTTTAACATAATGATTTACTTATATGGTTAAAATTGTGGTATAAAAAAAGGGGAGCATATGCTCCCCTTTAATCATTTATTGTGTTTGCTTTGAATTATTTCCAATTAAGAAGTAGTTCAGCAAATAATCGTACACCAAATCCGGTTGCGCCAGGACGGTAGTAGCTAATATCTGGTACGTTGAAAGAGGTTCCTGCAACATCAAGGTGAACAAATGGAACATCATCAACAAAATGTTTGAGGAAGAATCCTGCAGTAATTGCGCCCGCTCTGTATTTTTCGTTGCCAATGTTACATATGTCGGCAACATCAGATAATACGGCTTTTTTATAATCATCATGGAATGGTAGTTCCCACAAACGATCGCCCGATTCTCTGCCTGCTTTTAATAATTTTTCAGCAAGATCTTCATGCTGGCTCATTAAGCCTGCAAAGAAGGGTCCAAGTGCATACGCACATGAGCCGGTAAGCGTTGCAATACTAATAATGCCATCAAGTTTGTAATGTTTTACCGCGTATGATAATGCATCCGCTAAAATCAAGCGACCTTCAGCATCAGTATTTTTAATTTCTGCTGTCAAACCGTTGTAAAAGGTTATGATATCGCCTGGTTTTGTAGCATGGCCACTGATCAAGTTTTCGGTAATTGGTGCAATGCCAACCACATTCACTTGAGGTTTCAAATGTGAGATCATTTCCATGGTTGAAATAACTGCTGCAGCGCCAGCCATATCATCTTTCATGGTTTCCATACCAGATGCTGGTTTGATGCTCAAACCGCCTGAGTCGAAGGTGATGCCTTTGCCAACAATCGCAATCGTTGGTGCATTTTTATTGCCGCAATCATACTCCAATGCAACCATACACGCTTCTTGTTCTGAGCCTTTGGCAACTGCTTCAATGCCGCCCATGCCCATGGCAATAATATCTGCTTCGCTGAAATAGCGAGCTTTGAGTTGATGGACTTTTGCAATACGTGTTGCATGTTTGCCAAGCTCTGTTGGTGTTAAATTCACTGCTGGTAGATCGCACCATAAGCGTGATTGATTGACGGCAAAGCCAATGCGTTCACCGATGTCCATACCAGCTTTTAATTCATCATGCCAAATGCCTGGTACACAATAGGTAATAGTATAATCGCGAGTCATGCGGCGAGCAGCGTCGGTAATAAATTGATCAAAATGGTAGGTTGCCAAATATGCAGTAATTACCGCTTCTTTACCAAGGTTAAATAAATTGGTATCGATAATTTCGGGTTTTGGTAATGCAATAGCGAGGTTAGTGATTTTTAATCCCTCTGCAATACGCATAACTTGGCCGATGGCGCGACGATAATTTTCTAATTTATCGCTTGGTTTTCTTTTTAAGTTTCCAAGTCCTGCAAGAATAATATACACCGGTTTATTATCTTTAACTGCAGCAACCGTAAGTGTGCTATTAGGAGCACCAGTAAAAGATCGTTCTTTTATTAATTGATCAAGTGGCGCGTATAACGAAGTTAAATCGGAGACTTGAGAATCAGAAAAATTAAATTGTTGTTCGCACAAGACAACATAGCCTTGCACATTTTCTTGCGTCAAAGGTTTTGACGATATATGCGTTGTAATCATAGGATCACATAAGGGTAAAAGGATTTTTTACTAACGATATCATAATACGACTAAAAAGTATTCCTCTATTAATTGCTATTTTATCAATCATATAAATGACTTTTAATTCAATTGTGCAAAAATATAGTAATTATGTTGTGTTTGCGCTAAATTTAAAAATAAAATTGGAGTTGTAATGGTATTGTATCTAATCTTTTTCGTAACGTGCTTTGCTGGTTGTTCTGATGGAATTGTAAGGCGTCCAGAAGACGATGGCGTGAGGGTAATGTATGAAAATGACAAGTATAGAGCTTTAAGGAATAGTGGCTTAGGCACCTACATGGTAGCTGAAAAGTATGTCGATGCTGATAATGTATTGCAGTTCAGAAGAATTGCAAACAGAGATAAGGCTCGCGCTATTTTTGATGAACTAGAAAATGAATTTAATTCTTATGGTCCCAGCGAGATGTACGCCAAAGAAAAAGATGCGTATGGGGAGCATGATTTGCCCTCTGGAATAGATTATCCAAAAAATGAAAATAATTCTTAATTAAGAAACAAGAGTCTTTTTTTTTGATTGTTTACATTCTCAATCTGAATATATATAGCGTTATGAGCTTTATTTAGAGTATTCTATTTTATGAATAACTTTAAATTGTGTGTGGTATTCCTATGAATAGATCGATATTTTTTTTAACATTTCTAATGATTATGACTTTTACTAGTTATACACAGGATAAACCGACCGTAATATTTAAACATAATAATGGATGGGATATTCTGATTAAGGGACCGATAACCGCTTCATATAACTTGAAAACTGGCGAAATTAATGCTTCAGAAATGAAAGTCTTAATGGTCAATAATAGAAGATCGCTTTTTTATCCTCAGCAATTAAATAATGCTTATGAAATTTATAATCAACTATTAGATGAATATGAACTAAGAGATCATGGCCCTATTGAACGTTTTGCGGATGAAAGAGAGCCTAATGCTTTTTCTTATCGAGATGATGAACCGCAAGAATATCAAAACGTTAATAATTAATGAGTATATGATGAATAAATATCTAATTATTGCTCTAAGTTTTTCTATAACCATTGCTTCTTATGCATCAGAAGAAATTACCTATAAAAAAAATAATTGTGTTAATACATTCAAAAAAGGTTCTTTGATTGTGCAGCATGACGAATGCAATAATTTATTCCAAGCGTTTATGGAAAAAATAACAAAGATTATTGATGATAATGGCATGTTACATTTTAAGCGCGAAATAATCAAACAAGAACAATTAAATGCACAAAAGATTTATTGGGATCTCTACGACGCTTATTTGATAAATCAAGCAAGAGAACCTAACGAAATTGAAACAAATATAACAGAGGTATCATATGATGAAAATTATTAAAAATATTCTAGTCTGTGCGGCAATACTATCTCTCAATGCTGCAGATAATGACAATGATAATAATATGGTTCAAGGAACATATAATCCAACTAATAGGGAAACAACATATACGTTTAATAATATCAAGGCCAGCCATATACCGCCAAATATTTATGAAGCATTTGAAATACAACCTTCAAACAGGAATTTTCAAAGATTGATGGCTTTAGAGGATCCAGAGAAGCGTTATCGCTTTTTAGAACAAATGTTTCAAGCGCAGAATGAACCAAATGAACAAAAAGAAAATTTAGAGCCGGATGAACTTGAATAAATTTAGGAAATATTATGAAGCTATTTAAAATGTATATCATTGTCTTTTTACTTGCTGCGCATATATATGCAGCAGATGACTCAGCTGAATGGGGAGAGCCTGGAATTTATCGTATTAAACAAAACTCAAAAATTACTTATACCAAAATACAGCCAAAAGGGCTCAAGATTGTTGCTAAATATGACGATCTATTAAAGAAATACTCTGCATATGAAGTTACTTTATATCGTGGCGAAGAAGTAGAAGATCGTTTAAAGAATCCTGAGAAAATATATCATAATTTAGAGCAAGAATTTATTAATTCTCAAGATCCATTAGAAATTGAGCATGATATTAAACAGCCCGACGAATTTATGTAAAATATTTTAACGCTAAGGTAAAATATGATTAAATTTTCTATTTTAAGAAGATTAAGGTTTGTTTTTATCAGTTATTTTTTGGTATCTTCTGTAATTTGTTTTGATGCTGGTGTAAGAAAGTATGAAGACTCTCAAAGCATTACCTTTGAAAATGAATTTATTGTTGCATCATACGATAAATCAAATGGCACTTATAAAGTATCACTCAAACCACGTGCGCGATCAATAGGTGGATTTGAAAAATGGCATTTGGATGATCCAATGGATCATTATTTGCGCTTGAAAGACCAATACGAATTGCAGTTGGATAGTGAAGAAATGGAACCAAAGGATCCTGAAGAGACTGAAGAATTTAAAATATATCGACACCTTGGTCAAAACGAAAATTGAACTAATTAAAAAATTAGTATGAAAATATTCTTTTAAGTAACATACTAGTTGTCTTTTTTTTATTAATCCTATACAATATTTAAAATAGTATTTCTATTTAGTACTTCTCATTTAATTTCTTATCTCTGCGGTGTAGATAAGCTTCAGTAGTTAATTTTCTTAGTTTTCCCATTTTCTACACCAGGGGGATGCACCATGCTCTTTGCATCCATTAATTCATATTATTTAACGAATCTGTATTGGATACTCGCTGTCATCGGTACGACATTATTTGGTTTACGTATGTCGCTTATGCTCCTTGGTGGGTTTATCGATTTTCATCATGATGATGGACATCATGGTCATACGCATGATACTTCATCTTCTTTGAAGATCATTACGCTTCATTCACTTTCCGGATTTTGCATGATGTTTGGTTGGGCGGGTCTTGCAGCATCTGAGCAACTCGGATTATCAAATGGTTATTCATTATTAATAGCCTGTATCAGTGGTTTTGTTGTCATGATCTGTGCTGCATTTTTATTTAAATGTGCGCAAAAGTTGGAAGCTTCGGGGGCGCACTTTGCAATACAACAAACGCTTGGGAAGACCGGGATGGTGTATCATGCTATTCCTGCACATGGTTTAGGAAAAATTCATATAAATGTGCATGGTATTACTCGTGAACTTCTGGCGCAATCGTTAACGAATGAATCTATTGAGTCGTTTGAAGCAATTAAAGTTATTAACATTATCGATCAAGAAACGGTGCTAGTCGTTTTATTGAGAAAGGAACAACCATGATTAACTTCATTGCAGTCGGCGCTTTCTGTGCCGCATTATTTATTTTTTTCACACTTTTTTTCTTGGCAAGTTGTTACAAGCGTTGTCCGTCAAATAAAGTGTTAGTTGTGTATGGTAATCTAATCGGAAACAAATCCGCCCATTGTTATCACGGTGGCGGTAAATTTGTATGGCCACTTATTCAAGATTATGAATATTTAGATTTGACACCCATGGCTATTCATGTGCCCCTCAAATCAGCATTATCTCAGCAGAATATTCGTATTAACGTACCAAGCACTTTTACCGTTGCGCTTGATACTACGCCAGAAGCTATGAACAATGCAGCGATTCGTTTGCTTGGGCTTTCATTGCGTGATATTGAAATGATGGCAACAGAAATCATTATTGGTCAGTTACGTTTGACTGTTGCATCATTGCGCATTGAAGAAATTAACCAAGATCGCGAAAGATTCTTGTCGGAAATTAGAAAACATATCGAACCAGAACTGAAAAAAATTGGTTTGATGCTTTTAAACGTTAATATTACCGATATCACGGATGAATCAAATTATATAGAAAGTATTGGCCGTAAATCAGTAGCAACCGCAGTTAACCAAGCAAAAATTGATGTTTCTGAACAAGAAAAACTTGGTGAGATCGGTAGAGCATTTGCTGATCGTGAAAAGCGTATTCAGGTAGCAGCACAAAACGCTGAAGCAGTGCAAGGTGAAAATGAAGCAAAAGCACGCATTGCACAAGTAAATGCGCAATTATCCGAGCAAGAAGCCGAAGCAGAACGTAGAAGTTTGATTGCCTTGCAGAATGCCTATGCTGAAATTAATACCTCAAAAGCTCATGTTGAATTGAAGCGTTTAGAAGCAGAAGAAATTGTACCGAAAGAAATTGAAAAACGAAAAATCGAAATCGATGCGATGGCCCAAGCTGAAAAGCAAAAGATTGATGCATATGCACAAGCAGCATCGATTCTTGCAATCAAAGAAGCGGAAGCTGAAGGTATTTTAAAGGTGTTGAATGCAAAAGCGCAGGGTTATAAAATGCTTGTTGATGCATGCGCGGGCAATACGCAAGATGCTGCAACCATGCTCATGGTTGAAAAACTTGAAGAGATTGTAAAACTCCAAACGGAAGCAATCAAAAATATTAAGATTGATAAAGTTACCGTATGGGATAGCGCCAATGGAGACTCAAGTTCAACCGCTAATTTCTTAAGTAATTTGGTTAAATCGTTACCACCATTACATGAAATTACTGAAATGTCCGGTGTTAAATTACCAGAATATTTAGGTAATCTCACCAAAAATAATAAAGAAATAATAAAAGAATCATAGTTTAACATTGCGATCATTCAAAAGCGGCTTTTTAGCCGCTTTTTTTTATTGTTTTAAGTCGCGATATTTCAGTATAGTTATAATGAAAATAGAAATATTATAACGCTGTGTTTTCTATGTTTACTAATAAAAAAATTTGATAATAGAAATAGGAATTATATGAATACCTTTAATATTTTTTTATCGATACTTGCAATGATATCTCTGTATATCTCTGCCAATGATTTAGATGATATCGTATTTAAAGTTTCAAGTGCTGGTATTGTAATTTATTGTGACAGTCGTATTTGTGCCGCCTATGATAGTACCGATAATTCTTATCAAGCAATGGACATACGAGATTCTGGTATGCCCCGTCTCGAGAATGCGAAAATGTTTTTTGATAATCTCAAAGAACGTTTTTATAATCAAGGTCCTTTAATATTTGAACAGTCTCAAAAAGAATAAAAACGTTATCTCATATAAGTGAATAAAGTCTTTAAACAGTGATCACTCGTTGGTTTTTGACCCATAAGATATTCATTTCTTTTAGGTTTGATTGAACAATGTTCTTTATAAACATTTTTATACAAGCACCAGAGGGCCATTTTATTTACATCATTCATAAAGGTATATGAATAATTTTTAAATATTCTGCGTTCTGATTTTTCTTTTGGATGTATTGACAGCACTATCGCATCTCGCTTTGCCTTTTTGTAACCCCATTCGGCTTCCATATCCTGATTTTGAGCCACAAGCATAGCGCCAGAAGGAGTTGTAGCACCTTTTTCAAAAAGACCATACAAAACAGAATTATCTTTTTCGGTATCTAGTACATTATAACATTCTCGATATAAGTTGAATTTTTCAATAGTATATAAGTGAGCATTTTGTAAAAAATGCTGTAAAAATAATTGTTTATTTTCAGTTATAGGTCGTGATTCATATTCTGGATAGTTTTGGTTTGGATGTTTTAAAAACTCTCGTAAAGCAATTTTTTCATCCGCAGATTCTTTTGATAAGTATTTAAATAGGCCTAGAAACTTTTGCTGCTGATAAACATTAAAAGTAACATAATTAATTTCGCTTTCTTCATTTATGTTTGTTTTTAAATCACACGTTAATTCGTACATGAGTGGATTATTATAACTTTGTAAAAGTTGCACATGTCGACGCAGCGTTTCTTTCGTCTTTTTAATTACCTGGTCTTTATACACATCTTTCAATGTAGGATTTAAATAAATAGAAACAACAGGAACACTTGGGTGATTAATGCTGGAATAACAGCCACCTCTATAATTTTGTAATAAAGGTGTCCATGAAACATAGGCGAATATCTCCATGCCATTATGAACAAAACATTGATCATAGATACAGGTTACTGCTTTAACACCTTGTGGGTAACTATACGTTTTAAGCTCTTCTTTAAGATAAAAGACATTCTTTTCGTCTCTTACTTTTGTCAGTTCGCTTTCCCACCCTCCTTGGGAGGCGCAGCCATGAATACAGCAATCGTAGCAAAGATAGTCGTCAAATTTTATAGTTGGTTGGTAGTATTGTAACCAAGGACGGACTTCTGTGTGCCATTTTTGTGTGCGTTCATCCAACGTAATACGTCGTGTATGTCCCATATGTGTTGGTTCCATCTTGATAACAGAGCGATCAAAAAGAAGATAGGGAATATGTTTATTTGATGAGCCAAAGTTGCAAATAGAGCGTTTGAAATTTCCAAATGTTTCTAATATCGATAGGTATCGACCACTCAAGGCAGCATCATGAGAAAGTGTGTTATTAGCTATAAGGAACAATAAAAAATATATATAAATCATAATCTCTATTACGAAAAAAATTTTATATTTCTACGTTAACAGAGATATTTTAAATTGTACATGTATGTATTTTAATAATTATAGTCCGAATCCAAACCCAAAACCAAATCCTGGACGACCATAATAACCCCCGTAATAACCATACGGATACCCATAGCCATAACCGCCATAAAATCCACCATAAGGATAGCCGTATCCATAGGGATAACCATAGGTTACATAGGGAGCATAGCGAGGATATGAAACGTAGCGACGTTCATAGACTGGTCGTTCAACAACGCGTCGACGTACTACGCGCTTGGTTGGCTGCGTTCTCCGCACAACGCGCGTGTCGGCATGGAGTTGAGTAATACATACGAGAATCGTTAGTAATTGTAAGAGAAATTTCATGAAGTAATTTCCTTATCAGTAATTATTTTTGCTTGTTCTTTTGATCCAATATTATTTTCTAAAACGCTTTCAATAAAATGACATACTTTGTGCATGTATTTTTCTGGTTGTGAGAAGAATGAATCAAAGTGTCTGCGTCCTTCGGTGATCCATAATCGTTTAAATCCTGCAGCACCTTCATAGACTGATTTCACCGCTTCGACCGGTGCTTTTTCATCTCTTTTACAAACAATAAAATAGCTTGGTATGGTTACTCGTTTTATTGCTTGTTCCGGATTGACGCAAGCGATACGGGTGTTGATCGAACAGCTGTCAATTTTTGCAATTGCTTTGAGTGATGCTTTTAATAACGATTGCACATACGGATTAAATGCATATTGATGCATAATTGATTTGCCCGGCATTGGTATTTCATAACCAAAAAGTGAAAGTTTTAATTGATCAATATTTCTCGCTACTAATTTTTCTGTTGAATCAAATGGGCAATCCCAGATTGCTGCAGTGAATAAGTGCGGCTGCATTGATTGCGCTAAAATAGATGATACGGCGCCCATAGAAAATCCATAGACAATAAGTGGTGTATCTTTTAGATCTGGTTGAGATTTGATGTATTCAGCAGCGCCAATCACATCGTATGCTTCATCTTGACCTAAGGTGCAATACTGATTCTCTTTTAATTCACCATGAGCTCTAAAATCAAAAGTGAAAGTATTATAATCGGCAAACATGGTACGTATGAATTGAACGTCATTTTTATCGCACATGAATCCATGACAAATAAGAACGGTTGCTTTTGAGCCAGGCTTTCTTACCAGAACGCCTTTTCTTGCTAGTTGTTGGTTGCTGGTTTCATTTGCTTTTGAGAAAAAGGTAACATTCTCGACGTTGCCTTCAATATAATTTTTTTCGGCAAGGCAAAGCGCAGGTATGAGGAGGCAAAGAAAATATAACACAGGGGCGCTTTTCATTATAAGATCCTATTATTTTTAATCTTTATTAGTTTAAACCCCAATGTTTTCTATTTGCAATATTTATCTCAATATGCGTCTATAATGCGCTAATCTTGAGCGAAAAAAGGTTGTTAGCTCATTAAGCTTTTTAGTGGGTTGTCCATAGGGTGATCCTGGAAAAGAGGCCCACATTCTATTCAATTTCATAATCGCTTTTTCGGGATTATTGTTGAGAATATCGCCTAAAGCACCTTTGGTTTTAATAACTTCTAAAGCAGCGCGATCCTGGTTTTTTGGGGTAAAATCCCGTGCATCGATGCTTAACGCCAAATCATCCCATGTACGTTCTAAAAAGTGATATCTTCCAGCAGCAGATGAACAAAGCTGCCTTCCGCGCGAAGGGGCTGCAATGACGATACGAGGATGGTCCTCAAAGCTATCAAACAAGTCGCCGCCAAAATGCATGCGATAGCCATCAGGTCCATAAGTTCCCTCGGCATAGGCTATTACATCCAAAAATGCGCGCACAGCAGGATGATTAAGATAATATGAGGCGGTATCGCGTGTTAAAAGAGTGGTGCAGAATAGAAGGGATATGCACCCGATGTGTCTCACTGTCATTATTTTTTCCTAGTGTGAGATGGTATTACATACACTAGTTTACTTAAAATAATTACAATAAGAAAAGAAAATCACGAGACAAGCATCAATTCTTGCCACTTGGTCGTGAAGTTTGGACTTTTTTTAGCGCACTTGGGTTGCCACGATCGCGTGGTGCCGGCTGCGGCAAAGGTTACGGTGTGTCGACCCCAGGTTTTATTTACGGTATCTATGGTATGCATGACTACAGCTTGTTTAGGGTCGAGGGTATAGAGCAATGATTGTTGTTGTTCAACGTCCGGTAACAGCCCGCCTATGATAACTCCGGCATTGCGATATAAAACGCCGCTTTGAGCGATGAGTTTGAAGGCTTGATGCGCCTGGTGAATAAGGTCAGGCGTATAGGATGTTGGTTTGTTAAGCGCTATGCACGTACTGAGAGTGGATAATTTATATTCGGTAGGTGGGGTGACTTTGGTAAAGACCACCATATATGAGGCAATCATGCCTTGCTTGCGTAATTTCTCACCAGCAACGCTGCTATGCCACGCTAATGCTTCTCGTACTTCTTGGAGGCTAGAAATCGGTCTTCCAAACATACGAGAAACGGTGATTGATTGCTTGGGATCTGCTTCTGCTTGGAGCGTGATGCACGGAATGCCGCGTAATTCTTGTGCCGTTTTCAATCCGTTGATGGTACATAACTTTCTAATAATTGTGTCATCGCTTGTCTGAAAATCAAACGCGCTTTTAATGCCGTACGAATATAGTTTTTTACTATACCGATATCCAATGCCCCACACATCTTGTATAGGAGTATTTTTTAGCAAGGTAGCAAGATCTTGATACGTGGTGCTATCAAACACTCCGTTACATGACGCATGTTTCTTTGCATACTTGTTTGCGATTTTAGCTAATGTTTTTGTGTGCCCGATACCGATTGATATAGGAATTCCTACATTTTTTTTAACGAGTGCTTTCAAAAAATGCGCGTAGGCTTCATAGGAATTTGATTGTAATGGTTGTACTTGTAAAAACATTTCATCGATAGAATATACTTCATAATCAATAGCGTACGGTTTTATTGTCGCCATTACGCGAGCAGACATATCTGCATATAAGGTAAAATTTGAAGAAAGTGTGATGACGTTATTATCTTTAATTAAATCCTTATATTCAAACACTGCAGCACCCATGGGAATGCCGAGAGCTTTTGCTTCTTGAGAGCGTGCAATAACACAGCCATCGTTGCTTGATAAAACGACGACCGGCTTGTTATGAAGGTGAGGATTAAATACTCGCTCACACGACACATAAAAATTATTGCAATCGATAAGAAGTATAGGATTTTTGTTCATTATAAGCGTACAATAGCGATAGAATTCATTGGTAGTTATTTTTAACTATATAACAAATAGAAAAATGGAGAAGAATTCATGGTGTTATTTTTATGTATTATGCAGTTTAGTATGGTATATGGCGCTCGTGATCCAATCCTTTATTTTCCGGTCGACAAACAGCATGGACTTTCTGAGCATCATGTCCCAGGTGATTTACGCACCTTGCGTGATTACGATATTCCTACCACGCGTGACACGATACAAGCACACGCTATCATCGTGCAGGATTTATCGGATATGTTTGATGCTGCATTAAATGATGGTATTTCACTGGCGGTAACCTCAGGCTATCGTTCATATGAAAGACAAAAAGAATTGTTTTCGTATTGGAAGCAAAAATGTAAAAAGCGCGGATTGTCTGACGCGGAAGCTGAATTAAAAACTAATGAATACTGTGCGTATCCTGGTCACAGTGAACATCAGTTAGGTACTGCATTAGATATTGTTGCAGCAGGACAAACATCGTTAAAAAGTTCTGACGAAAATAATAAAGCTTGGCAATGGCTGCATGATAATTGTGAAAAGTATGGTTTTGTTTTGTCATATCCTGAAGGAAAAATAGAATTAACTGGCTATATGTACGAACCGTGGCACTTTCGTTGGCTTGGCAAAAAATATGCGCGAAATCTGAAAAAGCAGAAATATAAAGCAAAAGATACTGCGATGACATCTACGCGTTATTTGCAAAAACTCTATGATCAGTGTCATTAGACTTTGTGCACAATATAGGTCACCACGCCCCATACTTCAAAATCCATATCTTGCGTGATCACGCGTGATTCGTATGCAGGATTTTCTGGTGCAAGAATTATAGTATTTTTTTCAAATAATAAACGCTTGATCGTCATTTCATTTTCAATACGCGCAATGACAATACTGTTATGTATTGCAGTGCGTGAACGATCTACGACAGCTATATCATTATCATGAATACCGGCACCAATCATAGAATCACCTTTGACGCGTACAAAAAATGTAGCAGCTGGGTGTTCCACTACTAAATCATGCAAATTGAGTGATTGAGAAATATAATTTTCTGCGGGTGATGGAAATCCTGCCGCCACTCGTGCATCGATAAATGGCACAACGGAAGCGTGTTCTGATGCGCAACTAAAAATTGATTTAATGGTGGAATAAGTATGACAAGTGCATACGATATGTGTGTAATTCATATTTTTACTATAACACTATATAAAAAAATGTAACCGATTCTAGGAATGTTTAACTACGAAGACATTTATTCTAGCGGTAATTTTAGTATTTTAATTTGAGTGGTGTCATTGAATGCATCGCCATTTTTTTTCAATTCGCGTACTTCTTTATTGCAAAAATAACGATTCACTAATTGATTGAATGTTGAGATGCCTTGGAAATATTTGCCAAGTTCTGATCGATAAACACATCCATAGCCACTCTCGTAGCCGCGTGCTTGGATAATTTCATTGCGTTCAATATCGGCTATGAGAATAACATGTCCTGGTCGCCAAATTATATCTCCGATTTCAAGCGTATCTTTTTTTGATAATGGCTTGAGTGTTTTTTCCATCATCATCGAAGTTTTTGCGCATAGGGGAATGCCTATAATTTGCGCAGCACGAATAATAAGTGATGAACAGTCAAAACCAATTAATGGTTTTTTGTTTGGTTCTGTTAATGCAAAGCTTGAACCACCCCAAACATAAGGAATACAGGTTTGCTGTTCTTCTGCATAATCTATCCAACTTTTAATAAGATCGATCATCGCGCGTCGTTGTAAATTTTTTGGAATGCTGCCCTCAATCAATGCATGAGCTTTTGGAACATGTTCAATCTGCGCATGTTTATGATGCGGATGTCTCATGATAATACCGTAGGAATTTTCCGTATCGTGTTCTGGTTGCCGAACAAAACGAGTGCCCACTGAATACATGCAATGTCCAACAGATGGTATCCATGGAAGTGTTAAAACTACGACATTCGAATCATACCAATGCGCTGTGCTTCTTGATAATGGTTGTGGAAATGATTGCTTTGTGTGTGGATTAACATGGTCTAGAAATAATAATGATTTCTTAGGAATCCAAAAATGATTTTTGTAAAAATCATTCGGTTCAATATCATAAAATAGGTGTTCTACTTCTATCATCGCTTCTTGCGTTGTTTCATGTAAGGTATTTACGACCGTATTAAAAAGCAGTTGACATGCCCGTGGTGTTGGGCGTGATTTGCTTGGTATATAATCTAATTTTTGATGGACGCTTTGTACGGAAGGACCGTACTTCAATGCGCTTATGGTGAACCCTTCAACGACGGGTTCGGTAATAACCGCGAGTCGTGCATGGAGTGAATGCACCACAAATAAAAATGCAATAATTAGCTTCACTACTCTCTGCATGATTTATGATCCTACATTACTTTTTATTATTCTTTATACCTTTAGAATATCGATTTGATAAGCCTAAAAACAAGTGGTTCTTGCCAATACTCTAGAAAAGTACGTCTTGGTCGCGTTATTTTTTTATTAATGAGTGGAGTGCGTATGATTCACATAGTTTTATTATTAGGAGTAAGCATGGCTTTGCATACCAAGGATTTTATTTTAGACTCTGAAGATTTCAAAGTGGGAGAGTCTATTGATGTACGATTTACGTGTGATGGACAAAATGTACCACCCCGTTTGAACTGGTATTATAATGTTCCAACCAATGCTGAAACATTTGCGTTAATATGTGAGGATCCCGATGCGCCTGCAGGCACATGGGTTCATTGGGTCGTGTATAACATTCCGTTTGAACGAAGCACGCTTGATCATATTGGAGATAGGTCAGAGAAATTATTGGATGGTACCATGCAAGGAAAAAATTCATCATCAAATATCGGTTATGATGGACCTTGTCCACCACAAGGTCATGGACAACATCGTTATTATTTTAAATTATATGCACTTGATACTACGTTGAAATTAAAGCCTGGAGCAACTAAAGAAGAATTAGAGCAAGCAATGAAGGGACGTGTATTAGCAGTAGCAGAATTGATTGGTGTTTATGAAAGAAAATAAGAAATTATTTCTATGAATGAGAAAAGGGGCATTTTACATGCCCCTTTATTTTTTAGTTAACTTTGAAGTCGATCATTACTGGTAAATGATCACTAATAATTTTGCCTTTTTTTGGAGACAAAATACATTGGGTTAATACTTGAATTTTCGATGGATCATGTACGGTAATGAAATCAATTTTTTTGTGACCGGCTGTCCACTCTTTTGTTAAAGCAGTATACGTTGGCCCATATTTCTTTTCCGCAAGCTCTGCAGTATCTACCACTGGGTAGGCTGGATTTCTAATAACTTTTCCTAATGATGATTCAGGATCTAATGAAAGATCATTAAAGTCTCCTGTTAAGAATGCGATTTCGTTATCTTTCACTTTTTTCATCATTTCTGCAAGAATTAATGCCAATCCTTTTTCTCGAGCTTCTTTTGATTTAACGGCTAAATGAGTGTTAAACATCCAAAAAATTTGTTTTGTATTTTTATCTTGCAATTTGATCCATGAACATATGCGGTTATAAGGCTCTCCCCATCCTTGTTTATTTTCTTTTTTATCTTTATTGAGCCAAAAGGTACCATGATCTAATTTTTTAAACTTATCTTTTCGATAAAAAATTGAGCTATGTTCACCTTCAACATTTATTACATCGCTGAGAGGAATATTAACTTTAATTTTGCCGATTTTTACTTTTTGATCCTTCACGCCTTCTTTTCTGCCGCGACCGATCCATGAATAATTATTTTTAATGAATGGACTATCGAGCAAGCTGTCAATTTGTTTTCTATAAGCTTCTTGTACGCCAAAAAAATCTGGTTCTGTGTCTTCAAGTAGCGAACGGATGTTGTTAACACGTGCTGGCCAGAGACGTGCGCTTGCATCTTCTTTTCCCATACGTCGAAGATTAAAGGTCATAATGCGGTATGCGCCTTCGATACGCGGGCAATTTTCATTATAAACGTCTGCAAGAAGTTGTAGGCAGCTTAAGAATACTATTAATCGTTTCATAAATATGTCCCCTTTTTTATCAAGATAGCGGTTTGTTTACTAGATAAACAATATTTGTTTGCTAATCGTATATTGTCGCATCGAGTCTGATGTTAGCGATTGCGCTATCGGGATTGTAAATTTACTAATAGCTATAAATAGTGATGTTTATGTAGTTTTCAAGTTTGACAAATAGAAACATTTAAAATACTTTTAATCTAATAATAAATGTAGTTGTAAATATAAATTTAGGGGCGAGTCATGGCTTATAAAAGCTTTACTCTTACGTATTTTATGGCATTTTTTTTGCTCGCCAATGCTTTTGGACACATGGATCCAAATTGGTGCGGTAATAAACATGCAAATCTTGTTAAGCTTCAAACAATTGTTCAATCTACATCAGATGTAGAAGTACCACCATTTATTGGTATTTCAACGGGACGAGTGGAAGCATTTTTACGTAAACATAGCCCACAAATATTTAAAAAATATGCTTTTGTAGTAAACAGACTTACTGGTAAAAAAACGTCATTAAGTAAGATCATGAACGCCATGACTGGTTTGAATAATCTTTCTAATGAAGATATTTTACAGCAAATACAAGGTGAGATAAGAAGTTGTTTTTATAACCATATGTTTGATTTTACTGATGAAGAATCTTCGACCTATGCAAAATGGACAGCAGAAAATCAATTTTGCATGGTGCGAAGTACCGGTGTTGAAGATAGTCAGACCGTAGCCAATGCCGGCGGTAATCTGAGCTTAGCGTATGTTAAACCAGATTATTACTTCATTAATAATGCTATGGGGGAAGTTATTGCCTCATATTTTGGCATGCAATCCTTAAAAAATCGCATAGCTGGCGGCGAAGAGCTCTCTGCAACTGATCTTTGTTTGCCAGTATTAATTCAGCTGTTAATTGGTGAAAATATTGGTGGTAGCTCAAATCCACAAGAAATTCCAGTATCGGGTGTGGCATTTACAACCAATCAAGGATTAAGTGCACCTAATTTTTCAATAGCAGAAATAAATGCTTCATATGGTCATGGTGAAGGTATCGTAGCCAATAAAGTTATTGCTGATCGATATTACGTAACCACATCAAAAATTGATAATTCGCTTTCAATATATCCCATGGTTTATCAAAAAGCATTTCGTTTAGTCCCTGGGCGATACAATGATCATGGGCTTATATCAATAAAAAATCCTCATGCATTAATGAACAAAAGTGCGTTATCTGAATCCCAGATTACATCGTTGTACAAAGCACTGAAAACTATTGAGAATTCATACGGGCAACCAATGGATGTCGAATTCGTTGTGGTTGGTCCTAAGATTTATATTGTACAAGCACGTCCTGCTATGCGTCATGTTGCTACACCGTCATACTTGAATTTTGAAAAACTTTCTGAACAAGATATTTCAACTCCATTACAAGTTATGACATTAGTACCTGGTAATGCCCAATTACAAGTCATTACCAATCCACAAGATATTATTGTTGCTAATACGTTAGATGATGCTGATCAAATGCCTAATAATGCAAAGGCTAAAGCAGTTATTGTTCATGCATGGGCATCATCATTATCTCATGCCGCCGTGAATTTCATTAGTCATGGTATTCCCTGCTTATATGCGCAAAATAAAACAGAATTATCACAATTAATCGCGGGTATTTCACCTCAAACGCCGTTAATTATAGATTCTCAACGGCGCCTTATTACTTTGTGGCAAGGTTCTAAAAACATTGAACAATGTACTATCAGTGGATGGTTTGAGCATCCTATAGATCGAGCGTATTCATGTATAGCGCAGGAACAATTAACTACAACAAATACAACTATTTCATTGCCTGTGGATGCACGGTTATTAACATTACTTGATAGATTTAAAAAGACGCAAAATGTCGTTGAACAAAAGAATATCATTGGTGAAATTGCTGAACGTGTGAATGGTCGACTTGCATTAACGAATCATCGTATAAAGCACTTACACTTAATAAACTCTGATATTCACAAAGCGCTACAAAAATTTAATATTACTTTTGATGGAATTATTGCTGAGCTATTATTTGCAGTCGATCACACAGCAGATCATTTTGAAGTATTATTTTATCATAAAATGTTAGAAGCATTATTATTCCAAGAATCAAATAATCAATTGCTTGGTGCGTATACGTATTCCTATTTTTTGAATGATTTGTTTAGTTCTCAAACGTTATTTGCCATGATGAGGCAAGCCCATGCAAACAAAGAATTAAATACCTTAATTTCTTATGCAAAGAGTGCGCCAAATACAGGCATTGCCCAAAAATGGACATCATTTTTGCAGATGATTGAGCAATGCAAATTAACTGATGATCCTGCTCTTGAATCAGAAATTGCGCAGTTAAAAACCTTATTGGCTCAATATGAATCAAATAATTGTTTATCTCTTTGGTTTGCAACTGAATTTTATCAAGTAAGTAATTCGTTCAATCTTTCTTCTCAGGAAGAAGTACGTAAGGGGTTAAGTCAATTAGTTAAAGTATTTACGAAAGATTCATTGCAGTTTATGGCAATGTTGCAACACCTTGCTCATACTATGCATACAATTTCGATGCAGCGTGGAAATAATTTTACTAAAGTAACAGCAATCGACGATGTGTGGAAGCAAATAAAAAACGAAATTGTTGCACCACTTCAATCTGCAGAATTCATTAATAGTTTTATGAATGCTCCATTAACCCTAAAAATTAACGCATGCCAAATAATGCATTCTGCTATTGATATGATTGATACGACTATCAAAACAGTTAAAAGCAGTCATGGAATAGGGTGGAATGATCGTATTCATTATTTTAAAATTATGTTGATTGATTTTAATTTCCTATGCTCATCATTCTTGATGCACATAATGCCTAGAGAAGCTTTACGTTATCATTTTGATTGGCCTTTATCGTCATATTTGACGCGAAAGAAATCACATCTCGATACTATTCTTTTCAATAGTAATGATGAGAGTATGTTTCAACGATCATCAAATTTTTCAGTTAATGCTGCTATGTTAGGCAGTGCGACAGCGTTTGAAAGACATTACCCTGAAACCGCAGAAGATATCTTTATGCTTATCCATCAAAATAGTTTGATGGCCGTAGCTGGTACCTATGCATCTTTGTTTACGCAGAGACCCCTAGATGAGCAAATTGTATTACCCGAATTGCTGAGGTCTGTTATGCGTTATTGTGAAACAGAGGAATGTATCAATATATTACAGGAACGAAATATACAGGCACCAGTGCGTATGGGGTTAAATTATACCCCCGAAATGATAGTATTGGCTTATAATATGTCTTTACGTAATCATAGTTCAACATTCCAAATAAAATATAATCAAGCAACACAACAAGCCTCAATCGCGGTTCAATTTCTTGGCGAATCACGTGGTCGATGGGAGCAAATAGCATTGCTTGCAAACTTAAGCAAAGATATAAGTAACTTAGAGCTTTTAAATGAGGTTGTTCTTGATAAAAAAGCAGGTATCACTTCATGGGAATGGATTATTCATAATCAAAAAGAATTTGAACTGATTATGAAATATCTTGGAGTATGTGGCACCTTATCATTTGAACGAAATATTAATATAGATGAACTGGCATCATTAGCTACTATTAAAAACTTTAAAAACGAAATAAAGCGCATCATTGCAAC
Source organism: bacterium (assembly GCA_023428375.1). Classification (GTDB taxonomy): domain Bacteria; phylum Babelota; class Babeliae; order Babelales; family Babelaceae; genus JAEYYR01. The sequence goes on from JAEYYR010000002.1 coordinate 347,595, forward strand.
ATATCGTGACAACTATTCGCATCAATTAATTAATTACTTAATGATTGAATGTGATAATTTAGAATATTTAAATTAAGTGAATAAGAATTGAAAAGGGATCCGATCGGATCCCTTTTTTTATTGCAACGTTTGTATATTTTAATAGTATCTTAGTTGAAGCCATTGTATGTGAAAAGGATGATTTGAAGAAGATTTACGCAATACTATTTTTTTTTCTGATGTATGGTGAATTATTTTCTATGCATCCTACAGTAAGAATGGGCTTGGCTTCATCTTCGGTGATTGTGCCAGGCATGTATTATTATCATAAGAATTATGCCAATGACAATGCGGAATATAATACAGGCAAAAACAATATGTATAAAGGTTACGTCAGTGGTGCTTGCTGGGGATTAATTCCCTATGTTAATTTTGCGATTCTTACTGGTCTAAGTCTCGGCACAATAGCAATTGATATCAATGATTGGTTTCGAGATGAGAAAACAAAGTTGTTTAGAGACAACTATGATTCCAGTGCCGAAAGAAAAAAGGCTAAATTGACCGGTTTTATTTGTGGGTGTATTTCTTCAGGAATTACCTTTTTTGGTAATAGACCAGGATTTATTAGTCGTCTACGAAAAATTTAATTTGTGCGTTCAAAATATGCTAAAAATTCTTTATTTCCTGATCCACCTAAAATAGGTGATTCGATCAATCCCAGACATTTATAGCCATATGCTTCAATTCCGGCGATAACGTTTTGCGTTACTTCTTCGTGAACTTTTGGATCTTTAATGATTCCCTTTTTACCTACTTGATGGCGTTCAGCTTCAAATTGTGGCTTAATGAGCGTTACAAGTTTGCCAGTGAGCTTTAATACCTTATTAATAGCTTCCATGACTTTTAATATTGAAATAAATGAAAGATCCAAGGTCACCATATCAACCAATTCACCAAGGTCTTCAAGATGGCGCAAATTTGTGCGTTCCATCACAATAACACGTGCATCAGACCGAATCTTTTCATGCACTTGTCCATACCCAACATCAACACCAAAAACTTTGGTGGCGCCTTGCTGCAATAAACAATCGGTGAATCCGCCAGTGGATAATCCTGCATCAAGTATTGTTAATCCTTTTACAGAGATATTAAAATATTCGAGTGCTCGTTCGAGTTTAAAGCCCGCGCGACAGACAAATTTTGGCTCTTCAATTTCTAGAATAATAGGCAATTCTTCGGATACGGCTACACCTGGTTTGGTTATTACTTTACCATCAACTAATACCTTGCCCTGCATAATATAACTTTGGATGAGAGTCTTAGTTAAAGTAGGAAAATGTTCTTGTACAAGAGAATCGAGTCGTTTTTTTGCCATTTTTGTGTATTCTTTGGTTGATTATTCATTAGTTTCACACACAAAATCAAAAAAGGAAAGAATATGACCCACCTCTTATTAGTACTCTCTGTAATAGGTAGCTTCAATCAAGCGGGAGATTTGGAAGCACATATTTGTCATACTGATGAACCCAGAAGAGAACCCAAGTATTTAAATGAAACTTCAGTATGTTTTGGTTTGCGCAAAGTTATTGATGAAACATTTGAAGAAAATAAAATATCTCCTGCAGAAGAAGAAACAACAAAGCCTAATGCAAGAAATATATTAAAGTCTCAATTCAAAATACGTTCACCGTATGTGACGGATCCCTATAATGATAGTTTCACCGATGAAGAAATGAAGACGCAATTAGCTATTCAAGCAGCACTGAAAAATCCATTAATACTAAATAAAAAGGTCCAATAATTTGGACCTTTTTTATATCATGTTATTTGGTTGTTAAAAATTCTCTCATAAACGGTGTTATCGAGTAGAGATAATTTTTAGCAAGTTTTGATTCATCAGATAATACTCTTTGCCATGGTAATACGGTAAAGAGATTTTCAGAAGTTTTCAGGGTTAAGAAATCATCTTTGCCACTCAATGCTACAGCATTTCTAAAATCTGACAATGTTTTAACTTCTTTACCATTAACTTCTTTTAATATGGTACCTGGTCCAAAGGTGCGTGATTTGAATACCATTGAATCAGGGAAAATGTGGGTAACAACAAGTCGTGGTTCCATTTGATTTCTAAAATCCATGAATTTAGATAATTCTGGTGCAACTTGCAGAAGTATTGGTAAGTGATTGAGCGCTAATTGCATTACCACCATACCACCAACAATTTCATAATCAATATGTTCAAGCATTGGATTCATAGCACGAATGGCCGCAACTTCACATTGGTTAAAGGTGAATGAAATATTCTTTTTTACACCCTTGCGATAGATAACCATGTTAACTTTTTCACCGATGGTGAGTCGCGCTACAAAATCAACTACATTAATTCTATCTTCTTTGTTCCAGCCTTCCATTTCACCAAAGTTATCGATTTTACGTCCATTAATTTCGTAAATCATATCACCTGGCAAAACACCAGCTTTTTGCAATGGGCCACCTTTGTAAGTCTCAACAACATACAGACCACCTGGTTGTGGATTGCCTAAATATTCCACTAATGCAGGTGTTGCATTGCAATAGAATACGCCAATGAATGGTTTGCGTAATAGTTTTACCCCATTAATTGCTGGAGCGGCTTCAAGTTGTTTTAAGAAAAGTGATACTTCATTACTTGGAATTATATAGCCAACATTTTGTGCGCCACCATAGATACCTGCACGACTTACGCCAACTACTTCACCTTTCATATTGAGGCATGGGCCACCAGAGCTACCGGGATTAATTGGTGCTGATATTTGCAGCATGAAGTGTCCTTCAATGTGCTCTTGACCGCTCACAACGCCTGTTGTGCTTTTTAAAGATTGTTGGCTCAATGGATAACCGAGTGCCATGATTTCTTCGGCGCGATGTACTTGATCAGAATTTGAAAGTGGTAAATATCGTATCGTTCCTAATGATGATTCTAACGCTTTTTTATCTTCATCAGTTAACTTGAGAAGTGCAAGATCGCGATCAGGACTTACACCAATTATATTAACTTCAAAGCGTCGTTTACCAAAGGATGGTATTTGAATTGTTAATGAACGAGCTTGATCAACAACGTGCGCATTAGTAATAATGTGCCCTTGATCATCAATAAAAAATCCACTACCGGTAGCAAGAAGTTGATTTGGACTTTTGTAAGGTTCAAGCCAATTAAATTGTGCAATGTTAGGAAAAATTTGTACTACCGTATCCTGAAGTTTTGGCTGTAATTCATTCCATCGATAAATAATTGGATTTATTGCAGGACCTTGAGGAACGTCAGTCCGATACGTGCTTCCGATTGAGTTTTTTAACTGTTCCACTACCATTTGTTGTTCTTGCACGGTCCAATACAAAGTGTAGGTAATATATCCGAGTGCTCCAATACCAACAAGAAACAATGTTGCTAAAAATTGTCTACGCATATGCATTCCTTTTTATATGAGTTAGCGTGTTGCTAGTCTACTGCAAAGCATCCGGTGTGTCATGTTTTAAGGGTGTTGATACTTGACCGACGCGCAATCAATCCTTGGAGTGCGCCAAGACTTATAAAGGTGATCCATAAATTGGTGACGCCATAACTTAAGAGTGGTAATGGTATGCCAACGATGGGAAGTAAACCAATAACCATGCCCATATTAATAATGGTTGAAAAAATTAAATGGATTGATAAACCGACCGCTAGTAATTGATATATGGGATGATGTATTAAAGCTATCGTATATAAAATGCGAAGATACATAACAATATATATTATAATGATGAGCATTGCTCCTAAAAAACCCATTTCCTCTCCTATGACAGAGAAAATAAAATCGGTGCGTGATTCAGGTAAAAACTGTAATTTGTTTTGTGTGCCTTTTAGAAATCCTTTTCCGAGAAAACAACCGGAGCCAACGGCAATTTTTGATTGTTCAAGATGATAGCGTTCTTTTCTTGTGTCTCCATAGCCTAAAAAAACCAGAATGCGTTGTTTTTGATAGTTTTTTAAAAGATGCCACGAGATCGGGGCAGAGAGACTTAAGAAGATTAAAGTTGCATAAAAAAATTTCTTTGGAAGTCCTGCAAGCCATAACATCACTGCACTGGAAAATAAAATAATTAAAGCGGTTCCTAAGTCGGGTTGTTTTAAAATTAATAATGTACTAAAACCCAAGATGAGAATTATGGGAATGAAATCTATAATACTGCGGAGAGGTTTTTCTTCCGTTAACATGTAGTAGGTAAAAAATCCAGGAAAAAATATTTTTGATAATTCGGATGGTTGAAATTTAATAAATCCCAAATTTATCCATCTTCCTGCTCCCATAGCAATTTTACCTTTTAACAAAGTAAAAATAAGCAAGCATATCGTGATGATAAAGAGAAAATAAGACCAACGTTGTAATGTGCGATAATCGATAATGAGGATTAAAAAATATAATGCTAATCCACTAATAATCCCATAACACTGTTTATAAAAATACAATGAATATGGTTTGTTGACTTGATAGGTAGCACTCATAACAAATAAGAGGCCAATAGCAGACAGTACCATCATGCAACCAAAAGTGATCCAATCAAAGGTACGTATGGATCGAATATCAATTTTCATGCATAGTATCTTTCGGATATTTTTTTAATTGTTTGGTAAGTGCCTCATAATAATGCTTATAAATATCTAATCGCGCTTCTTCGATGACACGCCAAATTGAGTTGCTCAAGGCTTGCTGCTTGATCATTAATTCCCATGACTGGTTATTTATAATCGTCAGTTGATCATTGCATTGTTTAAATGGCATCACCAATAACGATGCAAACCATTGGGTGATGTTATCAACCATGGAGCGTTTGCCCATCAGACTTTGCAATAATTGAACGCTGTTGAATGCTTTTTGGCTGTAGTCAGCAAGGGATGTTAAGCAATCTTTAAGCCGATATGATTCATATGCCGTAGCTTTTAAAACTGCTGCGCGGGCTTCATGGCGTACATAGTTAAAAGCTTCTAACAATCTAGAATCTGAATCAACGAGAGATACAGTGTGATCATAATACAAACAGGTGTTTATATATAATTCTTTTTGGAGAGCCCAATTTTTAGCTATCTCGCTATGGGTAATTTTTGCATCAGTACATTTTGCTGGTTGTAATCGTGTCTCAGAAATAAAATCAGTTTCTTCTTGGACAAATTCAACTAATGTTGCAGCAAGGTCTTGGGTTTTAAGCATTGCTTGGATTCGTTTGATTGCTGCATCCAAGGTTGTTAACATCAATTCTTGTTCATCATAGGATAAAGGTTTTATATGATGCGAAATCCAAAAATCTATGGTATGGATATGGGAACAGAGTAATAGAATGGTATAAAAAATTTTTTTTGGGTCCGACATTTAAACTCCTTCATACATAACTCATGAAAAAGTATAGCATCCCGGGACTTGTTCGTCGAAGCTTTAGCGAATCGTCAATAATTGTTTTAATCAGACGATTTAATCGCGGCTTCAAGTTGAAAAATAGGTTAGCTATGATTAATTCTTTATTTATAAAATGAATTTTTTCTATACTGAAAAATATAATATAAAGAGGATAACCATGTTTACAATTAGCTTTTTCAATTTTAAGAAATATATTGTATTTTTTAGTATTATTTTCTTTCAACAATTTAACTTTGCAGCCGAACAACCGGATATTTTTAAGTATTATATTGATACGGAAATAGTCGGACGACCAGGGATTGAAAGGAGGATCGAATTCTTTATTTATCCTGATACTGTGGGTTATTTGGCACAAATTGCAATGCAATTTAATAAAGCACGTCGGACAATGATGGAAGAAGGATTTGATTATTTTCCAGGTCTAGAAATTATGAGAAAAGTATATCTTAAGGATTCAATGGAAAAAGTACTTAAATCAGAAAAAATGAATGAACAAATGTTTTATCAATTAAGAAAACTTCTTGATGAGACAGTATTTAAGGATGAGAAAGTAGCGCGTTCTGCATAATATTATTCTCGATTATTCGTAATTCTTGTAGAATATTCAGTCATAAAAAAGGTTCGAGATATTTAAATATCTCGAACCTTTTTTATAAATTATTTTATTTAGTTTAATATTTTTTCGTATTGAATTGCTTCAAGTGCTTTCATAGGTGCTGGCTGAATTTCAGACTTAACAAATCCTTCAGATTCATATAATTGAATCGCGGCTTCATTAGTCATATTAACATTCAGACGAAATTCTTTGATTTCGGGATACATTTCTTTTGCTACTTCTATTGCATACTCAAGAAGCATTCTACCATAACCTTGGTGTCTAAATTCTTGGGAAACCGCTAAGCATTCAAGTTCAATATAATAAGCGCATTCTTCGAGCGTTTTTTTAACTTGGGGCGCGATTTGAAGAATTTGCTCTTCTGAAAAATCAGGAAGTCCCATCAGTGCAAATTGCTCTTGCATGTCTTTGACGCAAATTTCACGCGCTTTATGAAATTCTATAAAGCCAATAACTTTGTCGTTAAGTAAAAGTACTTTAGTATAATTTTCTTCTTTATCAAAAAGTGCTGCGATTTCTAATCTTGCTTGAGCAATAAAAGCACCTTCAGGCATACCACTACGAGTTACTACAGAATAACCAGCCAAAAATTTTTCTGGATTTTCAAATGCGATAGAAATGATTGCATTTTTATGATCTGGTTGATAATCAATGATGATGGGTTGAGGTTTTTCGTGGGCGAATAGTAAAGATGTGCATAATAAACTTAATAAGAATTTATTCATGAAGAACTCCTAATACCTGGTTATGCTTCGCTAATCGGTATGAGATTTGATGTGGATTACTACTCAGAATTAAAGACGTATTAAAAGATAGGATTTATAAAGTATGGTCGGGGTGGCCAGACTCGAACCGACAACCCCTCGCTCCCAAAGCGAGTGCGCTACCAATTGCGCCACACCCCGACAAAATTTATTTCAAAAGATAGATGTACAAGTAATTTATACCTTTTTTTATAACCTTGCAAGCAAAATTTAGATATTTTTTATCTTAATTTCACTTAAAGTTCCTTTAATGTATACATGAACCTGAGGCTGTTCCTCAAATCCAGGAGTACGATAGGTATAGGTGCCTAGCGTGATCATTGTTTCGTCAGGAAAGCGCACGCTTGCCAAACTTGAGTCAGCAGTAATTTTTATAGGTTTTGCGGGATCCAATAAAATTTTTATCGAGCTGCATACGCCTTCAATGACGATGTCATGTTGTTTGCTGCAATCGATTGATGCGAGATTAATTTTCTTTGATGCAAAAAAAAGTGAATAACGATCTTTTAATACACCATCGCTTGATAATGATTCTTTTTCTGAACTTAAGAAATAAAATGATTGACCGTGATGGCTTTTTGCAAGAAGCCAAAATCCGGTAAACATAATAATGATACCCGTCATAATACGCAAAATCATCGGCAAATCACGCGTAATGAGAGACAATCCAAAGAGAATGAAAAGCAAGCCAAGGGTTGCAGGAGAGTTATTTGAGAACATAGTAAAGATTTATTCGAATAGGTAAGAATATAAATTTTTTGAGTATGTAATTAGAACGCCATTAACGGTACCAAATATAAATGCGGCTAAGAGACTTGGTGCCTTTACAGTAAATAAATACACGGAAGATGCATATCCTAGTAAAAGAAAAATGCTTATTAAACAACCAATTATAAATTTATAATTCATAATTAACCTACTAAAATTTGTATAAGTGAATAAATTGACCAACCTGAAAGAATAATGAGTAATTGATATCTTAGAAAATTTTTACGGTTTTTATAAAAGCGAGGAATTCGATCTTCTAAAAGGGGCTTAAATAAAGTCATTATGCTTGCGAATGCCATGTTTAACCAAAACATGACAAGAAAAAACTGCGTATCGGTAATCATAGATAATTAAAGAATTTGAGCAATAAATATGCCGCTATGGCACATCCTGTAAAAAATCCCAAAATACTATCTGTGTATTTGTTTTTAGGAAAATAATATTCAAGAATTGGTTTTAAGATTAGAAAAAATAGCACTACAAAAAAGGTACTATAGAGAGTTGTAAACAAGATAAATTCATAAAATGTAAGCATGTAGAAATACCAGATAAATGTATTTTGAGGTTTTTGAGTTTGTTTTTTGAAGAGAAATACGGAATTGTTCACTAAGACTTTTTGGGGTGAACGGTGGGGATCGAACCCACGACCCTCAGAGCCACAACCTGATGCTCTACCAACTGAGCTACGTTCACCACATATGCACTATAGTATAGGTTTTTCCTCACAAAATGCAAAATATTTTTGTTATTTAGTCAGTGGAATCAACGGTAGGGTGCTACCACCAGCCACTTGAGGCAATCTGCCATCCCATTTTTCAATCGCTTTAATCTGAGCTTCAATTTCTTGAAGTTTAATCAATTCTTGCGTCACGGCAGCTTTTCGAGCATTTAATGAATATGCTTCAGCGTCTGCGCGTGTCTTGGTTTGTACCGCTTCTTCTTTGATCTTTTCGGTCAAATTTTTAGCTTGTTTTGCATGTTGTTCAGCAATCTGTTTTTCTTCAACTGCTTTGATAAACTCTTTAGAAAAATCTAAATGAGTAAAGTTGAAGTCAACAAGCTCGATGTAGCGGGTAGCAAATCGTTCTGCAAGTTCTTTGATTACCATGTCTTTTGCTTCATGACGACGTTGGATCAAATCTTCTGCCGTAAATTTTGCAACAACTGACTTCAAAGTTTCTTGGGTGAATGGATCAATAATAATCGTCTCATATTGTGTGCCAATTTCTTGGTACAGTAATAATGGATTTTTTATGCGATAATTGACCACCATTCCTACCGATACTGGTTGTAAGTCTTTAGACATTGCCAGCGTTTCAATATCAGGAAATGCTTTACGAATTCTGAGGTCCATAGGCACAACGGAATCTACAAACGGAATTTTGGAGTAAAATCCAGGATTAGTTTCAGCTTTTAGAATGCGACCAAGTCGAATTTGTAAGGCACATTGCCCGGGATTAACCGTATAAAATGCTTCGTTCCACAGGAGCGCAATGCTCAATGCAGCAAGTACAAAAGTAATGAGAAAAAATGGTACGTATGAACGTTCATTGTGTGTGTTGTACATAATGCGTTCCTTCCAGAATAGTGAATTAAATGTCTTTAGGGCTTTTTTCTTTAGGAATACAACTTTTTTGGTAAAGTTCTTTTAGTTGATTGTATCTGTTTTTTGGGTCAACGAGTGATAACCAAGATGCTCGTCCATTATGACGTGCAATATAATAAGACGATGCTGTATAGAGCTGTGTAGCAGAATCGTAAGATGCTTTATTGGTTGTGGTTTCGTATCTTGTAACAGAGCCTTCAACATACATGTGAATGCCGGGATCTCTCTGTTTCTTAGCTAATGCTGTAGGGTTAACAGGATTTAAGCCGGGGAGTTCTCAAGTTTCTGTCTGAAGTTACAATGCTCATAGGAAGCATTAAAACGAGGAGTGATGTATTCAGATTAAACATAGTAATCCCTTTCATTAAATAATTACTTATTAAATAGTGTATAAAATTTCTATTATTAATCAAAATTTTTTGTAAATTTGATTAATTTGACTGTTTTTTGGCCCATTTTATTGGTTTGAGGATAATAACTTCAAAAAATTGTAATTTTTGGTAGTATTATTTATTAGATATTATCCACATAGAAAAGAAAAAGAGTATGAAAACAAGCAAAAATTCAATACGTGTTATAGGGGCACGAGAACACAATTTAAAAAATATTAGTGTCGAAATCCCTAAAAATACCTTAACGGTCATTACCGGGCCTTCTGGTTCGGGTAAAAGCTCTTTGGCTATGGATGTTATACATGCCGAGGGCCAGCGTCGTTACCTTGAATCCTTATCTTCTTATGCGCGTCAATTTTTGGGCATGCCTAAAAAGCCTGATGTAGATTCAATTGAAGGTTTATGTCCTGCTATTGCTATTGATCAGAAAACGGTCGGTAAAAACCCTCGTTCAACGGTGGGTACTATTACTGAATTATATGATTACTTACGGGTGCTTTTTGCACGTGTAGGTGATGTATTCTGTCCAAATTGTCACAAAGCTATTCAAGCTGCATCACCTGAGGTGGTGGGTTCTCTCATTTTTGAACGTTATAAAGGTTCATTTGTAATGATAGGTGCGCTCATTGCTCAGGAAAAGAAGGGTGAATTTGCGCAAGAATTAAAACAGCTTATTGATAAAGGTTTTACCAGATTTATTATTGATGGACAGCGAAAAATTGTTCGTTCGGCTGATGAAATTGTTGCATTGGGTCTAAAAAAGACCTATAAGCACACCATCATGGTGTTGATTGATGCGTGTGATGTTGAGAAAGGTGAATCAGCACGAATCCATGAAGCAGTGGAAAAAGCATTTTCACTTTCAGGTACTTGTACGGTGCACATTGGTGAAAATTATGATGTGTATTCAGCGCAACGTATGTGTACCACCTGTGGGTGGTCAGCGCCTGAATTAGAACCACGATTATTTTCATTCAACTCTCCTATTGGTGCGTGTAAAGCGTGTCACGGATTAGGTACCAGTATCGAGTATGCATATAAATCTCAAGATGAAGAGGGCGATTTTAAAGAAGTGCCATGCGCTCAATGTGGTGGCAAACGATTAAATCCTCAAGCACTTGCGGTAAAAATTCAAGGTAAAAATATTTTTGAATTGAGTGAATTATCGCTCAAGCACGCGCAACAATTTTTCTCTACATTACAGCTTCCTGCATATCAAATGACGGTGGCGGACAAATTATTAAAAGAGATTAATAACCGTATTAATTTCTTATGTGATGTTGGATTAAATTACTTATCAATGAATCGTACTTCACGTACATTATCTGGTGGTGAAGGACAACGTATTCGAATTGCAACACAACTAGGATCACAATTAAGTGGTATCGTGTATATTCTTGATGAGCCAAGCATTGGCTTACATCAACGAGATAACGATCGTTTGATTGGCACCTTGCTGCGTCTACGAGATCAGGATAATACCGTATTAGTAGTCGAGCATGATCATGATACTATGATGGCATCAGACTATATCATTGATATGGGACCTGCCGCAGGTATATTGGGTGGTGCAGTGATTGCAGCGGGTACGCCAAGTGAAATTCAGAAGAATAAAGCTTCTTTAACTGGTGCATATCTTTCTGGTCGTCGTTCTATTCCGTGTCCAACAAAGCGTCGTCAACCTAAAAGCTTTATTACGGTCCATGATGTATCGGCACATAATCTGAAGCATTTTGATGCTAAATTTCCACTCGGTGTATTGTGTGGTATTTCGGGCGTATCAGGCTCAGGTAAAAGTTCATTAATTATGGAAGAATTGGTGCCAGCAGTTAAGTCGGCATTTACTACAGGATCTCCTGCTGACGTAAGTAAAATTACGGGCATCGATACGCTTGAGAGTATGGTGGTAATTGACCAATCGCCAATAGGCAGAACACCACGTTCAAACCCAGCAACGTATTTAGGTATCTTTGATGATATTCGTAAATTATATGCATCGTTACCTGAAAGTAATATCCGTGGATATACCCCAGGTCGCTTTAGCTTTAACGTTGGTGAAGGTCGTTGTGCAACGTGTAATGGTGACGGTACGTTAACGATTTCTATGCATTTCTTGCCTGACGTTGTAATGACGTGTAACCGTTGCAAAGGATTACGTTATAATCCGCAGACGTTAGAGATTATGTATAAAGGCAAAAATATTGCTGAAGTATTAGCAATGTCTGCTCGAGAAGCGTTAGAATTCTTTGCGCACCATACCGCTTTAGCAAAACGTTTAGCATTGATGTGTGAAGTTGGTCTCGATTATGTAACCCTCGGACAATCTTCTACTACGCTTTCGGGTGGTGAGGCTCAACGTATTAAATTAGTTGATGAACTTGCAAAACGTGGTAGCAATACCTTGTATATTCTCGATGAACCAACGACTGGTTTGCACACCAGTGATATTGAAAAATTATTACATGTGTTTACTCGCTTAGTTGATAAAGGTAATACCTTAGTGATTATTGAACATAATATTGATGTGTTAAAAACGATGGATTATCTCATTGACCTTGGCCCAGAAGCTGGCGAAGATGGCGGTTTCATTGTCGCGCAAGGTACGCCAGAAGTTGTCGCCCAATCAACAAAAAGCTATACTGCACGCTATATAAAACCGTTGCTGAATAAGGATAAATAATCATGATATCAATGAAACGTTTAGCATTAATGCTCGTTTTAGTCACACAGACCAATGTTGAACTTTTATCATTGACGTTATCTGACCTCAATATTGAGCACCATAAAAAACAGTATCTTCAAGATGAACATCGTGCATTGTTAATGCGTATAGGCCTCAGCACCACCATGCTTGCATCAAGTGCGGGCGGTTTTTTGTGGTGGATGTCTCGACATCGTCAATGCACGGATATTTTAGCCGCTGCGTTAGTAAAGGTACCTGAAGACAAAATCAAAGATACTTTTGCATCGATATTTGCAGAAAAAAGAGACGATTCGTGGAGAGCCTGGTTTATCTGGGCGGGAAGCTCATTAATTTCCTTGCCGGTATTATTGGTTAGAAAAGAGATATCAGATTTTGCTTATAAACTATTTAATCCTTATTTGCGTCAGGCATTCAAATTACCTGGTATGCGATTACTCGTATTACCTCCACATGTACATGCCTATTTGCTCTATCATTCGCATGTAAAAACTTGTATTAATGATATTGAAGCAAAAGTGAATCTTGGTCTTTCTCAACAAGAAATAAGTGAATGGCTAGAAAATTCTGGTGTTATAACATTATTTGTTGATTCATTAGAAAAGCTTGTTGGACAATGTGAAGCTGCATTGCCGAAGTTGCGTGAAAAAAATATTGAATATAATCGTGCATTGCAACTGATTTTAGAATTAAGAACTCAAATATCATTATTTGATCCTCATCAAACTCCAGAAAAAGCACGTGCATTTTACGCAGAATTAGAAGGCAAGTTGCGTACCTTCGCTGATTTGCAAGTAATTTAATTTTGCTATGAATGTCATTAACGATTATCAAATTATTCCCGAAGGTGAATCTTTTTCACCTTCGCTAGAAGTTGTAGGCTGCTTTATAGAGTACGAATCTAAAGTATTGTACATACTGAGAAACCCAGCAATTTCGCAAGGTAATAAATGGGGCATACCAGCGGGCAAACTTGAAAAGAATGAAGCATTAATTGCTGGATGTATTCGTGAAGTTTGGGAAGAAGTTGGTGTCGCGCTCAACGCAGAAAATGTACAATACGTTAATAAATTACAGATGAGAAAATTAGATACCGATTATATTTTTCATATCTTCTTTACCCAATTTTTGAATAAACCATCCATTAATTTATGTATCAATGAATGTATAGATGCGCAATGGTTAACGATTGAAGAAATTTCTCAATTGCCACTCATTTCTGGTGCTCCATCTATACTACTAATTTATCAATCATGGCGAAAAACGCTGTCTAATCAATAAAAATTATCTTTATAATTGTATTAATGCGCAGTAGAATGGTTGATAAATTCAACGTTCTACTGAGTGAAAATATGGTATATCTGTTATTATTTTTAATATTGTTTTCTAGTGCAAAAGATGAAACATATGGAATTTTGCATAAAGATATCATGAATATAGTGACTGACGAGGTATATTATGAATCTTTAAAGGATCTCCATTTAGCGACAAATATAACAGAATGTTACAAAGCGATGGTACCATTCAATAATTTAGTAAAGATAAATAAAGCTATTTATACATCTAATAAATATTCGTTACGTGCACTGAATGCATGTGCTCGATTTAAAATTGACGACTTTAATGTTCAGCGCGAGAAATTATTTAGTAAACGGCATAGCTCTCATTTAGAATGGTTTCTTTCAAATCCATTTTGTCAGCCAAGTGAAGATGTTTCATGGTACACTTTTACGCCATTAAATGCACAACAACGCGAGATTGTTTTTCAGCAACGAATAGATATTAACCAACCGGTTAAGAATGTTAACGTGACGCATTATATTGATATGCGCCCTGGTTATTATGCATTAACTAATATTCTTCCATTGCAGATTGTTTGTACAACCGGAGAAATCGCCGATATTCGATTTTTTATTCGTGACTGCGGAGCAAATCCAAATGCCGTGGATTCTAAAGGACAAACAGCCCTTATTCATTTGTGTAGCAACAAAGAGATTGGATATTATCAAGGCTTAGAAAAGCAATTAGCAATTGCACAGGAATTAATTAAGTTTGGCTGTGATCCCAATATGCAAGATAAAACCGGTACTACTGCTTTAATGTACGCCATTAAGACAGATTATTACGTGCAATGTGACAAATGGACAGATAGTGGAAATCCATTTTGCACGATTCCTGGAGTTCGTCCTCATCAGATGTTAAATTTACCATTAATTGAATATCTGATAGATGTCAGTGATGTAAATATCATTGATAACGACGGCAATTCTGCGTTATTGCTTGCATCCCATACGTGTTTAAATCCTTATATTATTCAAAAATTACTCTGTCGCAATGCTCAAGTTACCATTAAAAACAAATTGGATGAATCGCCTTTGCATTGGGCATATTATTGGAAAAAAGTTTTAAAAAAATCAATCAATCAAGAAATTATAAATTCATTAATAAGTAACCTGCCTCCAAGACGGCTTAAGCGTCATACCCTCTGTAAAGATACTATGCTTTATAATCTCCTTTATGGACATTATTCAGCCTTGAAAAATATAGTAGCAGGGCCCTATAAGTTATTCTTTGCAGGACATGAATAATGATATTTTTTATTTTCAATTTTATATGGGTATTCAGTCTAATAGGAATGGATGGATTACCGAGTGAAATAATAGATATTATTGTGTCATATTCTTACGATAAAGAATTATTAAAAACAGCAAGCTCTATTACAGATCTTTATAAATCTATTGAACCATTTAATCGGCTTGCTCGATGTAATAAGAAATACTCTGAATGTATACGCAAAAGTCTTACCATCAAAGAATTATTTAAATCACGATTAGCAGAAATTGATAAAGAACGAAATATTTTTCTAAATAAATGGGAAACTTCCGCTGTTGAATGGGTTAGGACGAGCGAATTATGGGGAAAAGAAAGATGTGCTGTAAGATGCCTTAAGCCAATTCCTGTATATGTGGCACGATTTCTGAGAAATAATCAAAAAGACATTAACCAAAGAATAGCTGAAGTGCTTCATATATACTGGTTTCATGGCAGTTCTCGTATAACAAGTTTTACCAATATTTTACCGCTGCAAATTTGTTGTATTAGTTCAGAAATTAAAGACATTAAATTCTTATTAAATTTAAATGCAGATCCAAATAAGAAAGATTTTGAAGGGCGAAATGCTTTAATGTTATTGTGTTCGTATAAGGATATAGGGATTTCTCAAGGTCTTGAAAAGATGTATTCGATTGCACAAATTTTAATACAGCACGGTACCGATGTAGACCTCCAAGATTCATCGGGCAAAACAGCGCTCATGTATGCATTTAGAGCATTTCAAGTTCCCTGTGAATACTGGGATGAACGCGGCGGATATTGTCAAATAGGAGTGCCTCATACCGCATATAACATTCCATTAATTTATCTTCTGTTGGGATCAAGCAATAACCTTAATCTGCAAGATAATGAAGGAAATACTGCGTTATTTCATGCGTTGCGAAATTATCATGATATTGTCATCATTGATGAGCTTATTGCTAGAGGTGCCTCGGTAAATATAAAAAATAAAGATAATGAAACGCCATTATCGCTTGCCAGAAAATATTATAATTATGATTCAAAAGTAATTAGTCGTATTGATTCCTTAACATCAGCAAGAATAAAGCGCTTATCGTATGGAAGAAACAATCCTTTAATACATAGCCTTGTTGGTTTTTTGCAACTCGGATCATCAATTTTTTCTATTCGAAAAACGTCTTGTTTTACTAGGTCGAATTAAAATATACACAATGCAAAATTTCTTATAAAGCCTTAGGGACTTCCAGAAGCTAGCTATTATTCATATCACTTTGTTTACTTAGTAGTTGGTATTGAAGTTGGTTTGAATTCGAGAAATTTATTTTTTATTTGTTCAATTGATAATTCCGCGGATGCGTTCTTATTTATTGAGGCTAATTGATCTGCACATTTTAACTGCATTAATTTTTCTTCAGCTTCTTTCAGCTTAATTTTTTGTTTTTCACTTATGATGTTTTGTGGCATAGGCTTTGCTTGTTGCATAGCATAAAAATTAACTACGCGACCGTGGCAAGTTTCATTTCGTATGTATTTTCTACGAGGCATTTTGAAACTAGTCTTTTTAATTTTTGGTTGTTTTTGTTGGATCTCGGTCGCAAAACCAAAAAAATTTAAAGCAAGAAGCGCAGTGAAAATTGATTTGATCATATAGTATCTATTTGTTTTAAGGTTATGTAATTTATTATAAATGATAAAAATGCTTTGTTAATAGCGTTTTTCGCGTTTTGTGATTCGCGATGATTTTTGAAAAGTTAGAAATTCAATTAAATTATGAACAGGGATTTCTATATCAATGGCTATGGATAAATTAGAATAAATTATATTTTTATAATTAATGAATGAGGCCTTAAATATTGCGCTTGCTCATTAATTATGCTTATTAGACATTTCTTTGCACTCATTTAATATTAATGCTACAGCTCAATGGTAATTAACATAAAATCGAGTTGTTCAACAAAATGCGGAATATTTAAATGCTCAAATTTTTGCTTTTCTTATGTATAACGATTTTGAATTCTATCGAGAAACAGCCACAGGAAATATGGAATGAAATTCTTACTCATAGTTATAATCGACATGATATAGAGTCAGCAGAATGTTTGGTGGATATTTATCGATCGTTAGAAGTTTGCAATAAATTGGCTCGATGTAATAGGCAATGGTATACATTAGTCCATAATCTTTTTGATCAAAAATATGATAATTCTAGTGAGCTTACTGTTAAAGAATTTTGCCAGAGAAAATTAGGTCTAATTCAGGATGAACGGAGTGATGTTTTATCATATTGGCTTTCGTGGAGAATTTCTTGGAAATATTATAATCCACCGTATGACAAAAACTCGTGGGGACATAAATACGGAATAATAAGTTATTGCAGAATTCCTCAGGAACAAAGAGAATATATTGAATCACATGTGCATGATATTAATCAACCATTAATGAATATTGAGCTGGAATATGCCCACAATGGAGGTTATGGTAATTCAAGTTTTTTATTTGTGTTACCATTGCATATTACATGTCTCAGTAAGGAATTGCCCGATATACGTTTTTTAATACGATGTGGTGCTGATGTTAATAAACAAAATCGTTTTGGTAAACATGCGCTCAATTGTATGGTCAGTTATGAAAAGATGGGATTTGCTCCAGGCTTTAAGAAGGCATATAAAGTTGCAGAACTTTTACTGCAAAACGGTTTAAATATTAATCAACAAGATAATTTAGGCAAAACGGCTCTTATGAATGTGATGAGAAAATATGATGTTCCATTACGTTCTTTTATGAGAGATGGTGGTTATACACAAGGAGGTGGAAGATCGACGGGCTTTCCCTTTAAATTAGTTAAATTGCTTATTGACGCCACAACCGATTTTAATATTCCTGATAATCAAGGCAACACTCTATTATTCTATTTACTCAAAAAATATCCTAATTATCGCAAAAAATATTCACTCCTAGAAATATTAAAAAAAATAATCGATAAAGGTGCGAATGTGAATGTAATGAATGAGATGAAACAAACTCCGTTAGACATTGCACGAGAAAAACAAGATGCAGAAATTATTTCGTTTATAGAATCTAGAACAACTCAGAAGTTAATACGATTAATGTATGCTCAAAATAATCCATACCGTGAATATTCTTATTTAATTCAACAGTATGTAGTACCAAAGTTTAAATCAGCTATCAAAACGATCCAGCATTTAAATTTTAAATTCGTATGAAAAAAATATTGATAGCAGGCCTCGTTTTTTTTAATTATTTAAGTACCAACGAATTACCGTTATGTGACGATCTTATAAAATTATTAGCGTCAAATTATTTAATCGATTACTCAGCTTTGAAGGATTCAAAATCTATTCGTGAATTGTATTGTTCAATAGCTCCATTTAACTCTTTAGCCAAAGTCAATAAAAAATTAAACGCGATTTTGGAGCACTGTCGATTGCAATTAAATAAAAATCTGGAAAGTAAATCTTTACAAACATATTTTGATGATAGATTATCGCATTTAAAGCAAACACGACAGGAGCATGTGAATAACTGGTGTGCGCCATATATAAAGTTTGATTATTATTACCAAGCAACAGGACAATGCAGAGGATTTGCAGGTAATTTTCAAATCGTAGATGTACCAGATTCTTCTTTTTCAATGACCGTATTAAATCCTCGTGAACACTTAATTGTTCAAAATGTATATAACAATTATAATTTTCAAGAATTAAATAAACCGCTTTAATTTGATGTCACCATAATTTTTCAAAAAAATACGGACATAATTAAAAAGGATGTATTATTATTACATCTTTTTTGCATGTGTGCCCGATTGAGTAATATAAAAAAATTAATCCAATGGGGTGCTGATCCTAATGCCACGAATAAGAGTGGGAAAACGGCTCTATTGGCTTTTACTGAGATGTATACCTCTTGCCTTGCAGAATTATCAATTGGCATTGATAGGTACGCTGCGGTCATTAATTTATTGCTAAACAGCGGTGCAAATATTGATAGCCAAGACAACAATGGCTTTACGGCATTGATGAATATGATGCAAAAGCATGTGATATTTGACGAACGAGGAGGAAATCAAAGGTCAAATATTGTATTGATTGATATATTATTAAGCTATCATCCTAAAATTAATCTTAAAGACCACCAAGGTAATACTGCTCTTATGCATGCGTTGCAGCAGAAACATGGATCAGTGGTCATAAATAAATTGTTAAATTCTGGTGCAGCGGTAAATATTAGAAATAAAAATGGTCAGACGCCACTCTACTTAGCTTTAAATAATTATAGTCAGCATGATCCGGTCATTACTATCATTCGCTCAAAAACATCAAATAAATATAAACGATTAACATTCGCTCAAAATAATCCATTACATGAAATAGGGTATTTATTTTCTCAATACTTAAGCAAAAATAATGATATCTAAATCAGAGCATGCTCGTATTGTGCTAAAACCTTCTTATTGTGAGCATGGATTATGTCATTTCTTTTGATAGACTATATATTCATTTAAAATTTTGAGTTTCTGTATGTCAGTAGTTTTATCACCCTTAATGCGCCAATATGTTGCTATTAAAGAACAGTATCGAGACACCTTATTACTGTTTCAAGTTGGTGATTTTTATGAATTATTTTTTGAAGATGCACAAAACGCAGCACACTATTTGGGAATTACTCTCACAAAACGTGGGATGATTGGTAATGATCCTATTCCACTTTGTGGTGTACCGGTACATATGGTTGACCATTATTTACAAAAATTGGTGAAAGGCGGTCACAAAGTAGCATTGTGCAAGCAGTTGTCTGAACCCGTGCCCGGTAAGATTGTTGAAAGGGCGGTTACCCAAGTAATCACTCCAGGTACCATTATTGATGCCCCATTAATGCAAGATATTAATTCCCAATATCTTGTAGCAATAGCTGATAGCAACCAAACACGAGCTTTAGTCATGTGTGAAGTTATTAGCGGGTCAGTCTCGGTTACAACTTTTGAACGTACTAATAAACAACTATTAGAAGATGAATTAGCTCGCATTTGTCCACGAGAAATTTTGATTTCTGACTCAAAACCAGATGCTGCTCTCATTTCTCTTTTAAAAACGCGAGGATATGTTGTTTCAGTTTTAGATACTATGTATTGGAAAGAGTATCTGGAAAAGGCTCAATCAGAGTTTCAATCAATCGCCTCGCACCATCCTTTAGTCATTAATTCTGCAGCTGCGCAAGAAGCGCTCATACTTATGTATGCATGCATTTTGCGTAATCAACCACACGCATTACAGTTTCTACAAAATATTGAATGGTACGTGCCACAGAATTTTTTGCAGCTTGATGAAACTACACAACGTAATTTAGAAATTGTTGAACCACTGCTCAATCATGCAGAATCATTAACGTTGTTTAAGGTATTAAATGAATGTGTAACAGCTATGGGATCTCGCGCTCTTAAATCGTGGTTATTGCGACCGCTTATTAATAAAGAGCAGATTGAACAACGTCATAGGTGGGTAAGACTTTTTAAAGAAAATCCGAGAATATGTTTATTGGTGCGTAGTTTATTAAAAGAAATAGGCGACTTAGAACGAATTTTAGGTCGAATTGCACTTAACAAATCTTCTGCGCACGATTATCGCAATTTAATGCATGCCCTTGAGAAAGTTCCCCAAATACATCAAATGATTAGCCGTCTTTCTGATGATAGTCTTCTAGGGATAGCTTTTAACGCTATTGAGGCATGTGCAACGGTGTGCAATTTTCTTTCTGTGGCATTAAATCAAGATGAAACAAAAGATTGGATAATTAAAGAAGGATTTAATCAAGAACTTGATAGATTGCGAGATTTAGTTGCTAATGGCAGTGATGCAATTTTAAGATTTGAGCAAGAAGAACAGTCACGAACTGGTATCAATTCTTTAAAAATAAGGGACCATCAATCACATGGTTATGGCATAGAAGTAACAAAAACAAATTTGCATTTGGTGCCTTCCGATTATATTCGCGTTCAATCCCTAGTGAATAAAGATCGTTTTACGACCTCAGCATTAAAAGATTTGGAGTTTGCATTACGCCAATCGCATATACAAAGTGCAGATTTAGAAAAGCAATTATTTAATGAACTTACCCAGCATATTGTACATCATTTGGCTGATTTCCGTTCTATTGCGCTATGGTTAACAAAAGTTGATATTTTAACTACCTTTGGTTATTTGGCGTATCAACGTGGTTACGTACAGCCACATGTAGTCAATGAACGTGTTGTCCAGGTCAATAAAGGAAAACATCCCGTTGTGGCAGAAGTGCTGAAACATGATTTTAAACCTAATTCTGTATTTTTAAATGATGATCAACGATTATTAGTTATTACAGGTCCTAATATGGGTGGTAAATCTACTTATCTGCGGCAAATTGCGTTGCAACTTATTATGTGCCAAGCCGGTTCATTTATTCCTGCAGAAGATGCAATATTGATGATTGTTGATCGTATCTTCACACGTATTGGTGCTTCTGACAATGTTGCGCGAGGTGAAAGTACTTTTTATGTAGAAATGAAAGAGGCCGCAATGATTTGTGCATCAGCGACGATAAATAGTTTGGTAATTCTTGATGAAATTGGACGTGGCACCAGCACCTATGATGGCCTTGCTTTAGCGCAGGCAATATTAGAATATATGTACGAAGATCGTCAATCTCGCTGCCTATTTGCTACCCATTATCACGAATTAACTGAACTTGCTCACCATTTGCCAGCAGTAAAAAATTATCATGCAGCATCTTTATCTGATGGTGAAAAAGTAGTGTTATTGCATGAAATTTGGCCGGGTGTCGCTGAAGGAAGCTTTGGTATTGCAGTTGCTCAAATGGCTCAAATGCCAGACAAAATTATCAATCGTGCGCGTGTTCTAAAAAGCCATTATGAATCAGTGCGTTGACGTAACGTTGCTAATTTAGCAATTGATTGTTCTTCCAACAAAGTATGTTCTAGCATGCTTTGACGTGAAAAGTATGGTTCCAGCCCAAATGCGAAAAATTTATAGCGCAATTGTGTTTCTCTATCCAGAGTATTAAAAAATCTTGTATCACGCACTACGTCATCTGCTAAATCAGAAACAGTTTGGGTAATGTTAATTAAAAATTGTTGGGTAAGTATGTCAATTTGACGAAGATTTTCAACGCCAATTTTCTTTCCAGTCTCTATATGATTATCAAATACTTTATTATTAATGCTTATAATTTGTTCAATCATTTGAGGCGTATTTTTATTAGAATTTGACTGATATTGGAAAAGTATTATTTCGGTGTCAGTAATTGCATTTTGATGCATGGCGTGGTAATTATTAACCACATCTAATAAATCTTGAGCGTTAAGACTGGTTGCAAAAAGAATAATGATATACAACATGTAGGACTAGGGGTTAAAATTAATAAACGTTAATAGTATGCAGTTAGTTAATTTTTTGTCTAATGCACATTTTAATTATTGAGAAATTTCATTTTTATAGTTTTTTTTTGCAGCAACTAGTGCATGAAACTGATTATAGGTTTGGTAGTGTTGCAGATATAACTGGGTATTTTTCATAAAAAGTGATTGAATTTGTTCACTTGTCATATAATTGCAAACAGATTGAACATACGCTTGTAGTGAATAGCCATGTGAAAAATTGGTGATCTGTGGTAATTGTGCTATTCGTTGTTGAACGACGTATGATAATTCATTCATATAGAGTGGATTATGAGCATAAAGTCTTCGTTCAAGCTCCAATATCAAAATTCGATCTACTGCATTTTCTAGAGAGTTATACGAATGTATAAATGATGCCATAAACGCTAATAAAATCATCCCCTGTAATCCCCTGTATTTTAATTATTTTTGATATAATGCTTTCGTTTCAAAATTAAGAAAATTGAAAATATTGTGCAAAAGTTCCTGTGGATGATAATCATTATCTCCTTGATCTTCATCACCCTCAGATCGTTTAGGCTTACTTTTTTTCGTACGGTCGGCATCTATATATCTAAATATTTTTTGTAATTCTTCAATTTCTTTGTCTGTATACGAAGCTGCACGTCTAATACCGTATTTATTATCCATTTTTTGACGCTGAATGCATTCATGTATAACCAGTAAGTGGCTGAATGCATCTTCCGATTTGTTCTTATGATAGTGGGCATGTACTTTTAAACGATCTTCTAATTCTAAATCGATATTTGGATAATAGCGCGTTGGATACGCATGTGACAGAAATGATCTAGAAATGCTGCAACTATCTACATCTCCTTGATCTTCATCCGAGCAAAATATGAATCCTGCAAGCACTAGGTTTAGGATAATAAATTGTTTCACGAAGAGCCCTTTCTAAAAAGTGTTATTAATTAGACATATGCTATTTTTATGATGCTATTTTTTGCATAATTTGATACAAAATTTTTTTTTAATAGCGCCAAATTTTTCATTTATTCATTAAGGCCAGTATGAACTTTTAGTTGTTTTTGTCTAATAAATAAGGAGCTTTTTTAGAGCTCCTTATTTATATTTTTTTATATAATTTAAAGATTAATAAATGGTCGTGCAGGTTTTATTTGCTGCTTTGGTTTTGTTGGATATGGCATAGGTTTTTTTTGCGGTGCTGAAGGCGCTTTGAAATAATTTTTGATCATTAAATAATAATCATCGCCCGCTTTGCTGAGCGAAGAAGCGCCCATGCGAGGAATGCCAGAATTTTGTGCCGGTTGAATAAAATCTTGCGCTTCATACTTGATCGCATATTCAGCAGCGCGATCATTTGCCGTTAATTTATTAGTAATTTCAACAGGTGCTGGTGTTACTGATTGATACCAGGATCGGTAAAAATCTAAGTATTTAAGGAAATTTTCTTTTTCAGCCATGCTCGCTTGAGATGAATATTCTTTGAGCTTAGGTAAAACATTGTCAAAAGCTTGTTGGGCGGTCTTTTGTGGGATTACTAATTCAACCCCCTCATTAACGGCAGGATCCAATTCGCCTGGCTTTGGCAAAACACGAATTGCATCAGCTGTTGGTTGACGTAAGGATAGTGCTGCTCCATTGCATGTGGCAATTACAGCACCTAATAAAATAAGATTTTTCTTCATAACAACTCCCCTTTTGACCAATAATACTGGATATTCAAGGCTTTATTCAAGATTTATTTCTTATTTAAAATGGCAAACATCTTATTTTGATAGTATTGCGATACGTCATCTTTTCTATTAGTGAAGAAAATTTTGTATTTATCGGTTTTGATTTTTTGAATAAAAAAATTTTTGAGGAATAATTCACTAGAAACGTCATCTAACGAATATTTTTGAAGTTTTGGTTCATCAACAAATGCTATTGGTTCAGCTTTAGAAGTTATTCTAGGTCCGTAAAATTTAAGGCTGTTCTGATATTTTTCAGGACATTTTTTGGCGGCAATGAAATGTTGTGCAAGTATTTTGGTGTTTCCTGATATATCTATTCCCGTATAATAATCGCATTCAATAATAGATGGTTTAAATTGATCATTAGAATCGATGAAGAAAAATGAAAATACTACAGCAATCATCCTTATTTTATTCATGCTTAACCATTCTTTTTCTTGTTATTTGGTTCAAATAATTCTTCTGCCTGTTCCATAGCAATTCTATGTTGATTTTGATTTGCCATGTTCATTCTTTGTACATGCGAAAATAATAAATTTGAGTTTATGCCCATACATGCTGCTCGGTAGAGAGATTGTACATTCTGAGGCAATTGATTAATTTTTTCTTCTTTTAATTGATGTAATGTTTGCGTTGTTGGATTTTCGCTTCCAAGATGACGAATTTGGCACTCAAGACGCATGATTTCATCTTTTTCTGGTTGCCAAGGATCCATTGCATCAAGCGTATTTGATAATAACATGATAAGTAATAATAACATGTGTCCCTACTATGTTATGGTTAAAATAAATTAATTCATAAAAAAGGGTGTAAGATCATTTCTTACACCCTTAAAATTACATTTTTTCTGGTTGCGTAACACCAAGAAGATTAAAACACGTTTCAAATGTTTTACGCAAGGTCATCACTAGAGCCAGGCGTCGACGACTTTGTTCTATGTTTGCTTGATCGACTACTTTATGTTTTGCATAAAAGCGATGAAACATGGTTGCAAGTTCAACCGTATAATAGGTCAATAAATGTGTTTGGTAACTGACTCGGATAGTTTCAAGCAATGTAGAGAGTGAAGCGATTTTCTTTAAAATCAACACTTCATCTTCATCAGGATTTGCGCAATCAACTAACGTTATTGCTTGCAGTTCTGCAATAGTGCTTGCTTTTTCTAACATACTGCTTGTGCGTACATAGCCGTATTGAATATAATAGACTGGATTTTCATCGGTGTGTTTGAGTGCAAGATCAACATCGAATTCTAAATGAGCGTCTGCTTTGCGATGCAAATAGAAGAATCGAGCAACATCGGCACCCACGGTTTCGATGACGTCAAATAAAGATACAATCTTGCCGGTACGTTTTGACATACGAACCACGGTACCAGTTTCTTTGATGGTGACCAGTTGGTATAAAATCACATGCAAATCATCTGCATTGTATCCAAGAGCAGCCATGATTCCCTTTAGTCTGGTTACATAGCTATGATGATCTTGACCAAGTACGAGAATAATTTTTTTTGCACCACGTTGAATCTTGTTTAAAAGATAGGCAATATCAGCAGCAACATAGGTATATTCTCCTGTGCTTTTGAGTACTACGCGATCCTTGTCATCGCCAAAATGGGTTGATTTGAACCACAATGCGCCCTCAGATTCATACAAAAAGCCATTGGCTTTAAGAATATTTAATGCTTCTTTGATGGCGCCACTCACATGGAGAGTTTTTTCAGAAAACCAGGTATCAAATTCGATACCATACATTTGGCAGGTTTCTTGAATACGGCCTAAAAGATAATTTTTTGCATAATCTTCAAAAAAACTATCAGGAAAGGTTGCAACTTCAGGACCAAATTGTTGCACGCAGGCGCGAGCAAGTTCGATTAAGTATTCACCATGATAGGCGTCCTCAGGTAATTCAACGGATTTACCAATTTGTTGTAAGCAACGAATTTTAAGCGAATTTCCAAGCTTGGTTATTTGGGAACCAGCGTCGTTTATATAATATTCTTTAGTAACTTCATGTCCCAAGTAACGACAAATATTGGCATATACGTCGCCAATTACACCGCTGCGTCCATGGCCAAAATGCAATGGGCCTGTAGGGTTTGCGCTTACATATTCAACTGAATAAGAGAGAGGTTCTTGGGGTTTTGAAATAAATGCTGATAAGTCGTGTACAAATAATTCTTTAAAAAGATTTTCTTTGCCGCTTTGGGTTAAATAAATGTTTAAAAATCCAGGACCTGCAATCTCAATACGTTCGATAAGCGGATGTTTAATAGCATCGACTAATTCTTGAGCCGCCTGGCGCGGATTCTTTTTTAAAATTTTTGCGGCATGCAGTGGTGCATTTGAAGAAAAATCGCCAAATTCTACCCGTTGAGGATCGCAGTTTAAAGCAAGTTCGATATGGGGGTGTTCAGCCGGATTTATCGACCAGGTTGCTGCGATAGTCTTATTAATATACTGTTTTATGTTTTCAATTGTATTCATATGTATGCCTATACTAGAGATATTTTACTATACCATAAGTTTTATATTTTTGCCCATGTGCTATACTTACTATATATTTTCATCAAATTTATCTCATGAACAACGCTATTTTAATCTCTGGTGGGGTTGATAGCTCAGTCGCATTGCGCCTGATGCAACAACAAGGACACCAATTAACTGCTTTTTATCTAAAAATATGGCTTGAAGACGAGCTTTCTTTCTTGGGCACTTGTCCCTGGGAAGAGGACCTTGCGTACGTTCGTGAAGTTTGTAAACAAGCGAATGTGCCATTAGAAGTTATTTCTCTTCAAGAAGATTATTGGGATCAGGTTGTTTCATACACTATTGCAGAGATTAAAGCTGGACGTACCCCTAATCCAGATATTTTATGTAATCAACGGGTTAAGTTTGGGGCTTTCTTGCGCGTTGTTAACAACCAGTTCGATGGTGTTGCTACCGGGCATTATGCTCAAAAGGAAGAACGTGACGGTAAAGCATTTTTAGTGAGAGCGGTTGATGATTTCAAAGATCAAACCTATTTTCTCTCCCATTTAAATCAAGACCAATTAAAGCGCGCTCTATTTCCTATCGGTCATTTGACCAAACCACAAGTTCGCCAATTAGCGGCTGAGTTCAATTTGCCAAACATGGCACGTAAAGACAGCCAGGGTATTTGCTTTCTCGGTAAACTAAAATTTGCCGATTTTGTGCGACATCATTTGGGTGAACGTACGGGCAAACTGGTTGAATGGGAAACGGGTAAAATTGTAGGTGAGCATAAAGGCTTTTGGTTTTATACGCTTGGCCAACGTCAAGGCATAGGCCTTGCAGGTGGACCGTGGTATGTGGTGTCAAAGAATGTTGATACCAATACGGTGTTTATTTCCCGCAATTATTTTAGTGAAGAAAAAGAACGTAAATCGTTTAGTATCTCCTCAAGCAATTGGATTCCTGACAAAGAATCATTGCATCCATTATATGTAAAAGTGCGTCACGGACAGCACATGATTCCGGTCAAGCTTGAAGAGCTGACAACCGATCGTCATCGTGTTACGCTGACCGAGCAAGATCAAGCGCTTGCGCCAGGGCAATTTGCGGTATTTTATGATGATCGTTATTGTTTTGGTGGTGGTGTAATTGAAGGAATTCAGGAGTAGAGATGATACCCATGATGCTAACCATATCCCGTTTTTTTATGGCGCCTTTTATTATGTGTGCTGTTACTGCTCAGCAATGGTGGGTGGCGACGGCACTTTTTATAGGTGCTGCATGTACTGATGCGCTGGATGGCTTTTTGGCGCGGTTATGGAACCAGCAAACAAAACTTGGGTCGTATCTTGATCCGATAGCGGACAAGTTTTTAATGATATGTTGTTATTATTCTATGGTAGAGGCACGTATTATACCTCTGTGGTTCCTGCTTGGTATTTGTATTAAAGAGTTTTTGTTACTATCCGCTGCAACTTGTTATGCCTATGTCCAATCGGTACATATGTCGCCATTATGGAGCGGTAAAGGAGCGATGCTGCTGCAAGTTTTATTTGTAGCCGGTGTATTTATGGCTTATTGCTTGAATAATGCTTTAGTGATTCCTGAATGGCTTATCTGTATGGTGTTTGTAGCGGCAATGATACCGTTAGTGCATTATGCGATGGCATTGTCATGGAGATATGTATGAAAAAAATTAATGCTTTTTTATTGGTAACGTTCTTGTTGCATGCAGAAGGTGGCAAAGAAACATTCTTTGAGCAACCCAAGCGTATGCGAACCAAGGAACGTACTTCGCAAAAGCGTCAAAAGTGTGCAGAAGAAATTGCTGAACATTTAAGGCTTTTAGCTACTAATACCACGTTAAACGGACAATTAACTGAATTGTCTTTAGAGCTTATTGCTGACGAGTTGGAGGGTGGAAAGGAATGTGCTTTTCAACGTGCGCCGTCTGCTGAGCTTGATACGCTGTATGATCGATTGACTGAACGTAATAAAGAATTGCGAGAAGATAATCGTAAAAAGAAAGATGATGTTTGTTTGTTGAAGAAAATGAATCAACGCGAAAAAAGATAACGAAAAGGATATATCGTGGCAAGTTA
This sequence comes from bacterium, assembly GCA_023428375.1. Lineage (GTDB taxonomy): Bacteria > Babelota > Babeliae > Babelales > Babelaceae > JAEYYR01. The sequence goes on from JAEYYR010000002.1 coordinate 376,171, forward strand.
TAATCGTATTATTATCGTCGGAAACTTAACCAAGGATCCAGAACTTAAACAGATCGGTGGTGGTCAACAAGTATGTCGTATGAGCATTGCTTCAAACCGTCAGTTTAAAAACCGCCAAACGGGCGCTATGACTCAAGAAGTTTGTTTTGTTGATGTTGATGTTTGGGGTCCTCAAGCAGAAAGCTGCAAGCAATATTTAGCTAAAGGTCGTCCTGCTCTTGTTGAAGGTCGCTTGAAGCTTGATAGCTGGAAAGATTCAGAAGGGCAAACCCGTAGCAAGCATTCTATTGTAGCAGAGCGCGTGGTTTTCTTAGGTTCTTCTCAAGCTGCTGAACTTGCAAATATGGATGGCTTGGGTGATGAAGCTTCATCGATGCCGGCACCAAAATCAAGAAATACTGAGGCTTCTTCTGCTCTTTTTAAAGATGAAGCGCCTTTTGAAGATGATTTACCTTTTTAACAGCTCTTTAAGCGCGGTAGAACATCAAGGAGTTTTTTTATGAGTATAGCTGCAGGGTTAGTGGGATTGCCGAATGTTGGAAAATCAACATTATTTAATGCTTTAACAAATTCTCAAGTGCCTGCTGAAAATTATCCATTTTGCACCATTGATCCACATAATGCTTGTACATTTGTGCCCGATGTTCGTATGGATAAGTTGCAAGCAATTTTCAAATCGAACAAACAAGTGCCAACAATGGTTCAGTTTGTTGATATTGCTGGCTTGGTAAAGGGGGCTGCTTCGGGAGAAGGTTTAGGGAATCAATTCTTAAATCATATCCGTGAAGTTGACTTGATTTTACATGTGGTTCGTTGTTTTTCTGATGCAGATATTGTGTACACGGGTTCTAAAGAGACCATTAATCCTTTGGAAGATTTCGACACAATCTTAACCGAATTGATGCTTAAAGATTTAGATTCAGTTACCAAACGTCAGCTCAAAGTTGCTCAACTGCAAAAATCAAGCAAGAATAACGTTGCAGCGGCTAAGGAACTTGAAGTAGAATCTCATGTTTTAAAACAAATCGAAGCAGCACTTAATGCAAGTGATGTAGTTAAAGTACGTGAATTGGCAGCTCAGTTGCCAACAAAAACGATTGATTTGCTTTCTGCTAAAAATTTCTTAATTATCGCTAATGTTTCAGAAAATGATATTGCAGATGATGCATATGTAAACAATCCACATTTTCAAACACTGGTTAAGCATTTTGGCGCTGAGAAAATTATTCCAGTCTGTGCAAAGCTTGAGTATGAATTGTCACTACTTGCTCCTGAAGAGGCTGCAGGTATGGCGGAAATGATGGGTTTGAAGCGACGTGGATTACCAATGATCATTGAGCGCACCTATCAAGCTCTTGGCCTAATCACATTCTTTACCTGTGGACCGCAAGAAATTCATGCCTGGTCAATCCGTAAAGGTACAACCGTACGTAAAGCCGGTGGAGAGATCCATTCAGATATTGAACGGGGTTTTATCTGTGCTGAGGTATATAATACTGAAGATTTGATCAGATTAGGCTCTGAGGTTAAGGTAAAAGAAGCAGGTAAGATGAGAATTGAAGGTGCGGATTATATTGTCAAAGATGGTGATATAATACATGTACGTTTCAATGTTTAATAATAGAGATTGCTAAATATCGTGCTATACTAGCGATATAGTGGTGAAAGCCATGGGTATGAAAAGAAAAAAAGGTTATTATTCGATTTCTGCGGTCGCCCAGATGTTCTCTGTGCACCAACAGACTATTCGCCTTTACGAAAAAGAAGGGCTTATTTCTCCTAAGCGGTCTGAAGGCAATACGCGTTTATTTTCGGAAGAAGATGTCCAGCGCTTGGAAGAGGTTATTTATTTGACCCACAAGCTTGGAATTAACCTAGCTGGCGTTGAAATGATTCTGAAGTTGCAAAAGCAAATAAAAAAATTGCAAACTCAGGTTAATGATATGTTCAAGCAAGCGCAGGAAGAGTTGCAGAAAGAGGCTGAAGAGGCCCAAGCTGCAATTAAGGATGCGGCGCAAGGTCTACATTCGATGCAAGGTCGCATGAAGCGGCTTAAAGGAGAGGAGTAAAAAAAGAGTAGTGCATGTGGTTTTAAGCTGTTGAAGGAGCTGTATGAATAACGAAAATAATTTTGTTGTATCGATAGAGCTATTGCTATTAGTGCGATGGTTACTGGAACAAGAGCGTGATTCGCTTAAAAAACTGGTTGTTAAGTCATTACAGCATGGTCTTCTGCATGAATTACAGGCACCACGCGAAAAACTTGATTATGACGAACTCCAGCAGTCGATTATTGATTTCTTTAATTATTTAGAAGATTCGGTAGGCACATTAATGCCGCAATACGATGTTGATCAGGTAATTCAACGAGCAATGATACCCGCTATTGATCACATTGATAAACAGCATTGTAATCAAGAAGTGGTGGATGCTAGCATTGCTAAAGCATCAAGTAATATTACGGGATTGCCGCAGCATGAGTTGAAAAGTATTCTTTGTAAAGAGCTTCTTAAACAATGGAAGCCGCAAAAGAAATCGCCCCAACATTAATTCTAACAAAATTCATTAAAGGATGGCTTATGCCATCCTTTTTTATTTATTAATTTTTGCTATAATTCTTGCAATTTTATTGATGGAGCTTTGTTATGAAAATTAGGTTAGTGGTTTTAATGGGAATGTTGTCAATCTGTTGTTCAGAAAAACAACAGCAGACTTTGGCCATTTTGTATAAAGAAAATCTCATGACGTGGTATTCCAAGATTGATACTAAAAAGAGAAATCAATTAGCCCATTTACTGCTTGTATATGATTTGAAAAAGATGCAACAGGCTTATCATATTACTTATAAACATAAAGATAATCAGAATTACTGATTTGAAATTCAATTTCTTTAATAAGGTTAAGCTTTTTAAAGCACCCTCAATCAATTCATTGCAAACTGTAAATATAAATTGATACAGTAAAAATGATTAAAAAAAGGGGGTACTATGAAAAGAGGATTATTTGTTTTATTGTTTTTCTGTATTGTGCTTGATTGGTATATAAAAACTAACATCGCACCAAAATCACAGCATTCTGCAGTTTGTTTAAAAAAAGCACAAAAATAAAAGGATGGCTTACCCATCCTTTTATTCTCTATGAATTATGATTTTTAATTGCGCGTTTTTTCTTTAATTCTTCTAAATGCTTATAGCGTTCTTGTTTGAGTTCTCGTTGCAGCGATTTTTCAGAGACGTTATTTTCAAACGTCTTTTCACTTTGCAAGCTTACATCTGGGTTATAACGTTCTGAAAGATCATTAATACCATATTTTTGAATCATAGCTTCTGCGTGTATTTTGGCAATACAACTATCTTCATTTAAAGATGCATTACGCGCTTCAAGTTTTTTATATAAATTTACTCGTTTTAACCATAATTTTCTTGTTTTTTCATTTTCTACCGTTGTATTAATGGTAGTACGATCTTCTGCTGTAATGGGCGCCACAAAATGGCGCTCTGAAGAAATAGCATTTTTTTCTGATTGTTCTTGACCTAATTCTTGGCCATTTGCAGGAATAGACGAAGCAATCAAAAGAAAAATCAAGATCATGGTTATTTTATTTATTAAATTTTTTGGTTTTTTCTACAAATCCTGCTTCAAACTCTGCAGGAGCATACACAGTATATAATTTAAGTGGCGAAGATCCAGTATTAATGAAATTATGTTTGGTGCCTGCAGGAATAAAGAATAGATCGTTTGGTGAAATAGATGATTTTTTATCGTTGATAATGGCATTGCCAGTACCTTCAACAAAAATAATTATCTGGTCAATGGTGTGTATTTCTTCGCCAATTTCTTGACCAGGTAATACATTCATCAACACGACTTGGCTGTTTTTACCAGTCGCTATAACTTTACGAAAGTTCTCATTTTCTTGTGTAAGTTTAACAATATTATCGGTAAAAAATGCAAAGTTTTGTGTGTTCATAATAATTCCTATCATTAAAAGAATTAAAGATTGCTTATTCATACTAGATACTTTCTCTGTTTCAAATTCTTATGGGATAGTAACAAGACCGAATGGTTAGACGCAATAGTCCTGTGGATTCTTGTCATATATTATAAAAGTTATTTATAGTAAAAATAAAAATGCATAGTGAGTGACATGATACAGAATTTATTAATGATGATGCTTCTTTTAAATTGCATAACAGAGTGTATGTTTTCGGGATGGTTTAGTGGAAAGAAACCGGAAGCAATTTATTCCCTATCGGATTCAAACGGCTTTGCTCTAGGAATCGATAAAGTTACTACCGTAAAAAGCGCTGATGGTCAGAGAGAAACTCATGCTTTATATGACATGGCATCGAACCATCTTGGTGATTTTATAGTCATAAAATCTAAGGGTATGAGCGGTTATGAAATTAAAAGTGATAAAGGTGGATCGTTATTTAATCAATTAGTGCAACTTGTGGCTAAAAAAAATAATATCAAAATTGAATCTTCTTTTGCTCCTTTTAGAAGAGGAACAGCAGTTGAACGCACAAGTACCGTATCTGAAATTAAGGAATTGTCTGAGGAAGAGGCAAAAAAGCTTATGCAAAGTGGTGTGACTACTGTTTCATCATCGAGAATAGAGGGCGAGACATCATCAGAATCAAGACCTTCAAAGCCTAATCAAACAAAAAGTCCTATTCCAACAAAAGAAACATATGAAGGCGGTCTTACTATAGAAGAAATTCAAGATGATTTTAACCGATTGATTACTGTTCTTGGATTAGAGTTAGAACTCATCAGCAGCTTAAACAAGAGATCTTAAAGCCATTTTTAGTTCATACATAGGTAAACCCAAAATCGTAGAATATGAACCATGTACCGATTTTAAGAATTGATTTCCATAACCTTCAATGGTCAACGCTCCCGCAGCCAGTAGGGCCGACGGTTGTTTGGTAAAATATTCTAAGATTTCTTCATCAGATAGTATAAATTCGCACTGCGCGGTCACTGCTTCTGCATGTTTTGCAACAATGTGCCAGGCTTTTTCTTTATATACTCTTTTTTCAAGGCAAAATGCGGTAGTAACCACTGAACCTCGGCGTAATGTTTTTACCATATGTATCGCTTCTTGAAGATCTTCTGGCTTTCCGTATAGATTGCCATTATTGTCAGCGGTGAGCGTATCAGCGGTTAGTAGTATTACTTCATTAGGAAATATTGTGGGATCTAACTGTATCGAATTCATTTTTAATTGACTTATAGACAAGGCTATCTCTTCAATGGGGCCTTGCCAAGAAATGGAGCGCTCATCTGCCTGATGTTCGATGACCTTATAGGGTATTTGGGCTTCATTAAGTAACAGATGACGTATACGAGACGATGAGGCAATATATAGCATACTATTCCAGGTTTGTTCGATTCAGCGCAATTATTTTAGAATAAAAAAGCGAGCTCGTGAATACGAACTCGCTTAAATATTTTGTGAGTATAGTAAGCTTTATTTGCTAGAATTTGTTTTAGTTCTAGTGTTTACTTTTTTCTGTTTTGATTCTTGATGTTTTGATATGGACATTCTATTGATGTCATTAGTAAGAACATCTAATGCAACGCTTATAGGCTCTTCGTGTTTATAAAAATCCACGGTATTAACTGAACCAAAGTGTACATTTTCTTTGTTTTCAAGTTCTTTTTTTATTGATGGTGCAGTTTTGATAACTACCGGTGAAGCAATTGGCGTTTTGTGCTTATCATTATCCAATGCATCTTGTATTTGTCCATGGAAAGCGGATGCATAATCTTGTGTAGAAAGACTATTAAGCTCTGTTTTTATTTTTTTACGTTCAATTTTTTGAGCTTTAGTAAGTTTATCTTTTTTAATCAAAGCTTTGAATGCTTCGATAATTGGAAGCTGTTTAGATTGATTATTATTGTTATTATTATCTGAGCACTCTATCACTATACTTGCTAATGATAATACTAAGATTGAATAATGAAGTTTCATGTTTTGTCCCTAAAATTTAATTTAATTATTGTGCGTCCATAACTTTTTGATATAATTTGCTCAATTTATGCTGTGTTGCTTGGCTTAAGCCATTACGATTTCTATTTTTATCAAATAAGACTGCATAACGATTTATGCAATCAATTTGCGCAAGATTAAGTTGTTGTGTTACTTGTGGAGTAACTATTAACCCCTGGTCAATAGTTGTTGTAAGAATTTGCAATCTTTTAATACTATCTTCAAGAGCCTTAGCTTCTTGTTTGATAGGATTTACTGCAGGTTGCATCGCAAGTAAAACTTGGGTAGATAGTATTAATATGTAAACTTTCTGCATATATTCGCCTATTTTTTATTTCAGTATGCAAAAAAAAATGGAAAGTGGCAAAAATGTTTACTGTTTATTCGGCAATGCTTTATAAATCATGAAGGCATTTAGAATTAAATAATGTAAACATCATCAATTTATTTTTAGAGTTTATTAATCTCGTCTATAAATAATTCGGTTTTTAATAATGGTATTAGATTTTGGAAATATACTTCACCATTATTAGCCTGTTCACGAATAAATGTATCTACTGCTCGTAGATAGTTGACTGCTGCATTTTTATTGCCAGCTTTTTGAATAGCTAATGAGTGTAGTTTTATTTTATGTTGTTTCGTTAAATATTCTTGAGTTTTATTTTCTAAGGGCGTCCAGAATAGCCATTTTAGAACGACAAGGAATATTATAATCCAAAGAGTTTGATATTGTGATGCCATATTTTTTAACAATGTTTTTCGTATAGAGAAGCTTAGTGCAATTGCTACTAGGAACGACAATGCAATAAATAGCAGTCCCAGATATTGAAGAGAGTTTGGCAATGAACCATATTCATCGGTTATAAATGAATATGCAAGAAAATAATCTTGTTGTTCTACTGGTAAATTTAAAAACCATTGTGGATTAACATTAATAAAAAAGTTTTTGGTATAGGGATTAATTCCTGTTTCACTTATGTGAAAATGAGGGTACTGCAAAAGACCCGCCTTCGTCGGTACAATGACTTCAAAGTCTTGTAAAAAGTTGTATTTATTTACAGCCTTTTCTACAATTTCAGCAATTTCTTGTGGGGCTTGGACTTGAAAGGGATTTTCGGTGAATTCTACCATTTTCGTATGGCTCAATACGGTGTGTGTAAGCAATATTAGAAATAAGGAATTATTTAAAATATTCATGATGTATATCCATTTATTTAGTATTTATATGTTGTTTTTGCAATATTCTATGCGATCAGTGATTGAAGGATGATCAGAAAAAAGATCCCTATAGCCATTATTTTTTGGAAGTTTATATATTTTCTCCCAACGTTCAAAAAGAGCAATAGCTCCATGATGGCATTTCAATTCACTTACAGCCTTTATATCGGCATCCCATTCGATGGAACGACGATACGCTAGAGATCCAAGATTGGTTACATAGAGCATTACTGCAATAAAAATGAGGGTTGTTAATGTTGATACATATTGTTGTATTGAAACAGATAGATTCATATATGCTTTTGCTGAGCAAATATAATAAATCAATATAAAGCACCAAGTTGCAAGCAGTACTAATCTGACAAGAATTACAACAAGAGGCAGATAGCAGACATGTCGTTCACGTATATGTGCTAATTCATGACCGATGATATACATCTGCTCATCCTCAGGCAAATCTTCAAAAAATCCATGACTTATGAATATATAGGGTTTAGCTATGATCGGAAAAAGACAAAGAAAAGTAGGATGAACTGCGCATGCATTATGGTAACCATAAAACTGCAGCGCAAAGTAATTCATTTTCCTTATTGAAATGTTTTCGCTTATACCCATTTTACGAACAATTTGATAAACAAATTGTTCGTATTTCGCTTCCATTTTTTGATTACCATAGCATTGCTCTATCGATTGGATTGTATAATTTTCCACTTGTTGGTAGAGAAAATGGGGCTTTTTGTAGACAAATACAAGGATAATAGCAACAAATGCTAAAATTAATAATGCTGGAATGGTTCTTTTCATGAGATGCCCCCCTCGATTGAGCCCATCAACATGATTTTTGCAGATAAGCAATAGAGTATTTATGCGGTAAATAATGTTCTTTATATGATAGGGTATTATCTATTGAGCGTCAAAAAAATTCATAATATACATGAATTTTAATTGTATTATAAAAGATGGATTTTATATCAAAACAAAAAAGGGAACTAATTTAATTAGTTCCCTTTTATCTGGCTGGGGCGGAAGGATTCGAACCTCCGAATGCCAGGACCAAAACCTGGTGCCTTACCGCTTGGCGACGCCCCAAAAATTTTTAATTAACCACTCTCTTTTATTGTTGTTCGTTGACAGCCTTGTGATACTCTTCAATAAGTCGCTGTTCTATGTTAGAACGCATATCAGTATTCAGAGGATGCACAATATCACGGAACGTTCCATCTTTCCGTCGACGCGAGGGCATCGATACAAACAGGCCTTTAATACCTTCGATGATTTTTAAATCTCTAATAATAAAGCTGTTTTCAAAGACGATTGTGGCATATGCTTTTAGTCGACCGCTCACTTTAGAGGGGTAAACCTTTACCTCTGTTATGTTCATAGCCGATGCCTTTTAGTGTGCATGATTTCTCACGCGTTGTGCATTTCAATCAGGTAACAACGGTGATAATTGTACGCCCATTCTAAGCATTTGTCAACGACTTTTTTTAGCTTCTTTTACGCTTTGGATAACACGTTCTGCAGCGCGAAGCTTTGCTGATCGTGATGATGGATTTACTTTTAATTCTTCTTCAGAAGCTGTTATCACTTTCTTAGTCAGAACTTGTAAACGTTCATCCATAGCAAAAGATTGTTTTACAATGCGATCTTCTAGTGAATGAAAGCTAATGCAAACCAAATGGCCTTGAGGTTTAATATGATCTGGAGCAACTTTTAAAAAAGTTTCGATGGCTTCTAATTCTTTGTTTACTGCTATTCTTAATGCCTGAAATATGCGAGTTGCAGGGTGCGTGTTGCTGCGCGGGTAATTCAGTGCAGGTACAATGCAGTCAATCAACTGTTTGGTAGTTTTAAATTTTTTAGTTTTACGATATTCAAGAATAGCGCGTACTGCAGCTTTTGATCGAGGTTCTTGCCCATAGTTGAAAAATATATTTAATAACTCATCTTCTGAAGCGAAATTTACCATATCAGCAGCGGTTTTTGTAAAATGTTCCGCCGACATACGCATATCTAATGCCGTATCAGTAGCAAAAGACATACCTTCTTTATTAAATATTTGAAACTGTGAAGTACCAAAGTCAGCCAAAATTCCATCAAATTGAGGAAAATCGAACTTTTTAGCAAGCCTCTGTAGATGTGCAAAATTACCAAAAAAATAAAAAAAGCGATCAGGATATTCTTCTGCAAGTGGTATCGCATTCATTTCGATAGCGGTACGATCCCAATCTAAGGCATACACTTTACAGGTTGGTTCTGCTGCTAAAATGGCGCGCGTATGACTGCCGCCACCAAAGGTTACATCTAAATAGACACCATTTGGCTTGGGCTGAAGATATTCAATAACTTCATTAACGAGGACGGGAATATGATACGTTTCTTTATTATTCATAGCTAATGTTGTTTACAAATGTAAATAATGACAGTTCATATTCTTATGATACATTAATTTTAATGAAATAACTCATATAAGGACATAAAATGAAAAGATTTTTACTCTTAATCTTACCTGGTTCTATAGTATTGGCTGTTTCAAAGCTTTCTTATGTTCAGCGTCCTGATGAACGGGCACCATTTATATATATAACCGTTCATAATGATGATGGTTCTAAGACTGTACATAAACGAAACGAAGTTTTATATACCAATGCGCATGGGTTGACTATTAAACAAGCTGTCTCTTCATCAAAAAATGATGATATTGTGGTTTATCCAACAGGTTCAAAAGTATGGAACTGGCATTCACATATTCCACATACCAGCCATCGTCCAGGTACTTTGCCCATAGACGTCAAAGAACTAGTAGAAGATCACCATGTTGATATTGTTATCTTATCAAAAGGTGTTGAAGAAGTTTTACAAATTGATCCATCAACGATCAATTATCTTAATAATCATAAGAAGCAATTTTATGTGCTCGAAACACGTAAAGCAATAGTAAAATATAATGAGCTTGTCGATCAAGGCAAAAAAGTCTGTGGACTGTTTCATACCACGTGTTAAAAAAAATTAATTAGAAAAACAAAGGCCACGTTATAAAATCGTGGCCTTTTACACAAAAGAATGATTAAAATTAGTTATGACTTAACGGTTGTTTAGAAAATAATTAATGCTCCTGCATTACATTATCAATATATAGACTTGCAGAACGATCAAACGACGTTTTCCATGAGGGACATTTTTGAGTTACGTATAAAATACTTTTTTCATATGCATAGAGCTTATTCTCCTCGGAGCTCCCTATAGATTGATACGAAAGAAAACTCTCACCATATGCAAATAATTCTAACTTCGTGGCTATTCTATTTGCAGAGCTATCCATACATATTTCAAGCCGTGAAGTATCGTAGGAATAATATTCAGGAAGATTGCCCATCAAAAAAATATTTATCACGGGTTTATGTAATGAATTATTGTCATTAAAAGAAAGTTTTAGAGTATTTCCTCCCATATAGGTTTCAATTTTTCCTATATAATATTCATTTGACATAATAGTTATTTGATTTTTTGAAGTTCCCTCTAAAACTCGGACATCGATATTTCCAGATGTTAGGATACCATTAATATAAGGTGTTAAAAGATAACTTTTATCTTGAGTGACGGCCTTCGATTTTTTATCAATAATAAATGCAGGGTCGATCTGAGGGGATTGAATTATAGGCGTAGCTTTTGATTTTTTTAAAGAATTATTATACCAAATGGCACCCGTCACTAAAGCTGTCGTAGTTGCTCCCCACATAAAGCTGCTAAATTGTGGCAAATGGTCAGAGCTTTGGATGGGTTGTATTAATAAAAACAGAATGATTGCGTATAATTTCTTCATAGTGCTTCCTTACAAAATGCTGGATAATTGGTTCCAATCTATTCTTTAAAAATACACTAAAAAAGAGACACCAGAAAGCGTCTCTCACAACTATTTATAGCTATCTATATCTCGAAATATCATTCACTTTTTTTGGTCAATTCAATTCTTGCTGTATAATTGGCGTTTTGTTTAATTTTATAACTGCTGGAACTTGTAGCAGTTATTGTGCTATTGCTCAGTGCCTTGAGTGAACCGCTATCAATTTCTGCAAGATTAATAAAGCTGTGATCCTGTGCGGCAACTTCTGCTTTTCTAGCATTAATATAACATGTTGCCTTAGCATAATCACTTTTGAACATTAAATTATCTAACCAATGTGGTTCCATTGAATAGGTTACAATTTCTGCTGCACATTGTTTGCCATTGTTAGACGTTCCCCTCATTGTTATTTGTAATTCAGAAAGCTGTGGCATTGCTGCAAAATAGAGTGAACTTGTGCCGTATATTTCAATTTTTGCTTTATTATAGTTTTTTTGGGTGGTGTATGTGCATGAACTTTTGTCAAACATTTGTATGCATAACTCTTCTGGCTGATTTTTATTTTCCACTTTTGATGATTTAACATCAAGATTTGCAAAGTTGTGCACTTTAAATATTGAAAGATAATAGGGGTAACAAATATTAATAACGGGCCTATGTGTCACATCGTCGGGCAGAGCGGTAAATTCAATTTTTAACAAATCATTTTTAACAGAAACAAGAACATTTTTTACTGAAAGATGATTGGAAAAGATCATACATTCTTTATTCTCGGCGCCTTCGTATAAACGAACGTCCACGTTCCCCTTGACAGTGATTTTACGTAACATATCGGATAACAAAAAACTTTTATCTTTTGTGCTCTTCTGTTGTATCTTTTGATTCTTAAGTTGTTCTAGTTGATCATTGAGATTATTAATCTGGCTTTGTAAGTTTTGTTGTTGTTTATTCCAAAAATATCCCGCAATCAATGCGCTAAAAGCGACTCCCGTAACAAACGGGAGCAATTTATCACTTGTATTAATAGGGAGAGGCAAAACAATTATACACAGAAATAACTTTTTAAGCTTAAGAGACATATCATCTCACGAGGTCTTTTACAATATTATCTAAACCTATTCCCCGTGATGCTTTTAAAAGTACAAAAGCGTCAGTTTTTTGCAATTCTTGACTCAGCATTGCACCAGCTTCTTGCCAATTATTAGCATGCTGTATTTGAATAGTATGAGGAATTGTTTTAATTGCGTGTTTAATTTGTTCCCCAACCAAGATTACTTTTGAAATTGTTTTAGCTTTGCGTAAGATGCGTCCAATTTGGCGATGCCAATATGAACTATTGATGCCAAGCTCTAACATATCTCCTAGTACCGCAATCTTGAGGTTGTCAGATTTAATTGCATCAAAGCTATTAAGAGCAGCACGCATGCTTTCTGGTGAAGCATTATAAGCATCATGAATAATGCGGCTGTTGTTATTTTGTAATTCAACTAATTGAAATCTACCAGGTACGACTAAGGGCTTTTGTATTCCTGCAAGAATTGCTTGATCAGAAATTCCTATTAAATGCGCTGCGGTAGCACTTGCCAAGGCTGCCATCACGCGAGATGGATGTATTGAAGGCAGGGTAACTAAATAACGTTTTTCATAGAGTTTCAAATAAAATGTAGTTGAATTTTCAGATATTTTTATGTTGCGCGCTTGAATTTGATTATTTGTTTTGGTGCCAAATTTTACTACTGGATGGTTATAAGAGATATTTGCTAAGAATGGGATATCGCCATTAATGATCCCAATATTGGATTCAGTAAACGCGCTGAAAATTTGACGTTTTTCTGCGGCAACATCGGTAAGTGAGCCAAGTCCCTCACAATGACTATGACCTATATGGGTAATAATTGCTGTAGTAGGCTTTACCAATTCTGCAATTTTGCGCATTTCACCCGGTTTGCTTATACCCATTTCAAAAATGGCAAGTTTATGTTGTTCTCTCATGAGCAAAATATTCATTGAAAGACCAATCAAAGTGTTTTGATTGCCTTCGCTTTTAATGAAAGGAATTTCAGCCGCCGCAACTACCTGTGCAAGCATTTCTTTTGTCGAGGTTTTGTTAATAGAACCAGTAATACCGATTACGGGAATATCAAATGTATTTCTCCATGCACGTGCAAGTTCAACGAGTGCATCAAATGGTTTTTCTACCAAAATAAAACACACATTCGTATTTTTTTTAAAGATATCTTTTAGTGAATCTTTTTTTGATGCAGCGATCATGCATCCCGCTGCACCATTTGATAGAGCTTGTGCAATATAATCATGGCCATCAACTCGTGCACCACTCAAAGCAACAAATATACTTCCTTTCGTCACAAGACGAGAATCAGTATGAAGGGGTGCATTTATTGGAAATGATCCAATAATTTCTGCTTTTGGTAACACTTGTTGTATGAACACATGATCGATTTGCATGATTTAATTCTCCGAAATTATTTTTGTAATGCATCAATACAAATACGTATGAAATATCACGTGTTTTTTATAACTTTTCTCATTTTACTGCCGTATGATGGGGCAATATTGCCACGTGATTCCAATGTTTCTATGATGCGAGCAGATCGATTATACCCTATTCTGAATTTTCTCTGAAGTAGTGAAATAGAAATTTCATCAACTTGTCCTAAAAATTCTAAAATTTGATTCAATAATGGATCGTTTTGATCATTAGTACTTTGACTAATAGTTGTCGTTAATTCTCTAAAATATGGTTGTTGCTGTTGCGCGCAATGCTCTACGGCTTCCATTATTTCTTTCATTGATATATAGGCGCCATGCAAACGCTGTAATGATCCTTGTGGACTGAGATACAACATGTCACCTTTGCCTAATAATTTTTCAGCGCCTTGCATATCTAAAATGGTGCGAGAGTCGATACGTGACATAACCTTACATGCAATACGTGATGGAAAGTTAACTTTTAATAAACCAGTAATAACATCTACCGATGGTCGCTGTGTTGCAATAATTAAATGTATACCCGCAGCACGTGACATTTGTGCAAGTCGCGTAATAAGTAATTCAACTTCTTTGCCTCCAGTGATCATAAGATCTGCAAGCTCATCTATAATAATGACCAGTAATGGCATTTCGCCAGGATGTGCAGCCTGCATACTGTGCCAATCTTTAACATTTAATGAAGCCATTCGTTCATAGCGTTCATCCATGTGTGACACGGCCCAAGCCAAGGCGGAGAGAGCACGTTCAGTTGTAGTTATAATTGGAAATATGAGATGAGAAAGTTGTTGATAGGCGCTAAATTCTAATCGCTTTGGATCGATTAAAATGAGTTGAAGCTCTTCTGGTTTTTTTGTCAAAATCATACTAGTAAGCATAGTATTTAATGCAACGGATTTACCCGAACCAGTTGAGCCTGCAACAAGCATATGAGGTTGTTCTGTCAAATCAATAATCACTGCCTGTCCGCGGGTATCACATCCGACAGCGAGTGGTAATGCAGCTTTTGTGTTTTTCCATATTTTTGAGTTAATGAGATCGCCAAAATAAACGGTTGTGCGTTGCGAATTTGCTACTTCAAATCCAATAACGGATTTTCCCGGTATTGGCGCAATAATACGCACGCTGTGCGCTTGTAGCGCCATCATTAAATCATCTTCAAGATTCAAGACTCTACTTACTTTAATAGTATTGTCTGGTTGAAACTCATACGTTGTTACTACCGGTCCTTTATATTCTTGAGTTATAGAGCCAATCACACCAAATTGTTTTAATTTTTCAACCAGTGCTTTAGCTTTTTGCGATGTTTCTTCGTTATTACTTTCTTTCTTTGATGCTTGGACAAACAAGCTCAAAGGTGGTGGTGTAAATTCGATAATCTCTTCTAATTCTTCTTCAATGATTTTTTTAGGTTCTTGAGCTGTTATAGTTTTTTCTTTTTTTATAGTTGTAGTTACATTTGTTTGTATTTCAGGACTTGTTGGTGCTTCTTTATATTTAGAAGAAGTGTTTTCGGGTTGATCAAATAGACGTATTAAGGTCCTTGGTATTGTCATTATTAATGATAAAACCAAGAAAGTGCCTAAAAGGATATAACTTATTAATGGATCGAATGCTGTTGCTAAATAATGACTGACATTGAGTCCAATTAAGCCGCCAGGAACTTCATTGCGAAAAATTGCATAATTACATTGAGCGCTTAATGTAGCGAGTAGCATTATAAAAAAAATATATCCCAAAGTAATTCTTGGTGCTATTGAGGAAAATCCAATGATTATTGCCGTGGCGCACAGCGTCAATCCCACTAAATAGCTCCACCCTAATACATATATTCCTGTGTCATGGATGGTAGTTAAAAGATACTTCAACGGATGATATCCGCTGGTGTTAATCCAAGAAAATGACGAGATGTGTTCAGTATTTTTTATACAAAAATAAGCGATTAAAAAGAGTAGTGTGAGAAATATTGTTTTCCACATTCTCCGTGATAAATATTGTACCATAGCTAACCTTTTTAAGGCTTACTATAAGTACGATATAACTCAAAGTGCAAGAAAAGCCAACACTAGAAGATATAAAGAAAAAATCCAAGGTTTTTTTTGAGTCAATATTTTATACGTTATGTAGAGAGCGCCATATGAAGTACAAGCGCTTACGATTATACCTACAGCAAGAGGTATTGGATCATTCATAAGTGGTATAATGTGACGAATTTTTTTTAATGCCAAGAGAATTCCACCGGCACAAATTGGCACTTCAATTAAGCAGCTTAGCCATAAAGATTGTTCAGGTGAATGTTTCATGTAACGTGCAAAACTATAAGTTATGCCCATGCGTGAAATGCCTGGTATTAATGCTAATGATTGTGCAATACCAAGTTGTAATGCTTGCAACACTGAAAATTCTTTTTCTTTTATCACGGCAGAATTGGAACAAAATAATGCCACAGCGGTAATTATAAGACCGTAATATGCAGGAATCAAAGATAGCGAATATTTAATTGAGGAGAAAAATACGAGCGTTGGTGGAATGCTTGCAATCAACACATAGGTCAACAGATGAATTCTTTTTTGCCATGAATCACAGGCCATTTTTAAAAAATTCTTGCGCCAAAACAACAATATGATAATGAGAGTAATCCCGTGTACGGCATGATCAAGAGCTGCTTCGAATGGCAAGCCAAATTTTGACGACAGCAATGCAATATGTGTTGAACTACTGATGGGTAGGGATTCGAGGATGATTTGCAAAAATGTTAGCAACCATGACAGGTGCATGCGGAGTCCTGTTGAATCGTCATATACAATAAATTGAAAAAATTAAAAAAAATTTCCTTTACCTAAAGCGTTTTCTTAAAACCCCCAAACATTCGGAGGATCAAGTGTTGCTTTCTCTAAATCTTTTGACTAGATTATAGACCAAAATGAAGCTGAGTTCAAAAATGACTCATTTTTGCTCATAGATGAAGCGAAAGGAGGAAATAAAAGCACGTCAAAATAATTAGTTAGGTAGTTATCTGCCGTCGTTTTCTCCTCACTACTATACGCTCAGTCCAAAAAATTTGATTGAGAATTTCATGAAAAAAAGGAGTTTTTAGATGAAACAAGTAGTAAAATCGTTTTTATGTGCATTGTTGCTGTTCTCTACAGCACCAATCATTACCTCTGACTGCGGCGCAAGCTGTGGCGTTTCAAGCAGCACAAGTTCAAACTGTGGTGATTGCAACGACAGCTGCTGTGGCGAATGTCATTCAATTTTTATTCCACAATCAACCGGTGCTAACCTTGCTCGTGAAATGTACGACCCAACAATGGGCCCACGTTACGATGCAGACTGCTTTAATGGCGGATTCCGTTTAGTATTGGAAGGCGAAAAAAGCTTCCGTGATAAACGTATTGCTCAATGCCTCTTTGGTGGTACCGATACATTAAACTTTGTTGGTTCACAAGCTGGCTTAGCTACAGCACCTGAATCTTATACACGTGTTTTAGCTGCTGAATATTTTGGCTTAGCACAAGATACAGCACAAAGCATCAGCTTCTGTCCTGAAATTTCAAACATCATTCTTGATTTCCAAATGTACTGGGGTCTTGATAACTGGTGTAACGGATTATTCTTCAACATTAACGTTCCTTTCACCCACACACGTTGGAAATTGAACGCAACATGTAACGAAGGTCTTCTTGATGGCGTAACATCATGCTCAGATTGCAACAATAGCTGCAATAACGACTGCAACAGCTGCGATACCGGATGCAACGATTGTTCATTCGATTGCAACAGCTGCTGCGATAGCTTGTTGACATGTTCAACTCCAGCTACCGTTATTCCTGCAGGTTGCGTAAACTCAACCGCTGCTGGCGTAACTTTAACTGGCACAGGCGTAACACCTGCAACCAGCATCCAAGAAGCATTAAGTGGTGATTTCTTGTTTGGTGATATGCAAACAGCTTGGAGATATGGTCGCTTTGATTTTGGTTGCAAATCAGAAAACAAAGTTGCTGACGTTGACTTGATTTTAGGTTACAACTTCTGGAACTGCGAAGATTATCACCTTGGTGTATACTTCCAAGCAGTTGCTCCAACAGGTACAGAACTTGACGCATGCTTCGCACGCGAAATTTTCAACCCAATCGTTGGTAACGGACACTTCTGGGAAGTTGGCGGTGGTTTAACTGCTCATTGGGAATTATGGAACTGTAACGATGATCATGCGATTTCCGTATGGTTACAAGGTAACGTAACTCACTTGATCAGCGACTGCCAAGTTCGTACATTCGACTTTGCAGCTAACGGTTGCATGAGCCGCTATCTCTTACTTAAAGAATTTACTGGTTCAATTGATGATGGCACATTCGCATACAATGGCCAATTAATTAACGCGGTTAACTACACAACACGTTATGCTGATGTTAGCGTATCTGTAAAAGGTAACGCTGCAATTAAATTCGTATATCAACACTGTGGCTGGATCTTCGGTCTTGGTTATGAAATCTACGGACGTAGCGCTGAAGACATTTGCATCAAAACAGGCTTTGTAGATGGTTCACTTGTTGACCGTCAATTCGGTATCAAAGGTGCATGTGCTCCTGTTGCAGCTCAAGGCTTTGTAACAACCACAGCAGCTCCTGCTGGTACAATCGTTGGTGCTACAGTAGTTAACGCTAACTCACCACGTAGACTTGTTTCAACCCAAAGCAATGCAACAATTGCTGGTTGCGGAACAACTGACTCTGCATTTGAATTAATAAACGGCGCTGCAGCTGGTTTTGTATATGTTGATGCATGTGCAAACCTTGGTTCAACAGATACAGGCGCAGCAGTTGCTAACTTAACAGTTGCTAATGATTCATTAACAGGCGGCGCTGTAGCTGCGGGAACCGGTTTAGTTACTGGTACACCAGCTTCAGTACTCTTGACAGGTGATGCTTCAGAATTGAACGCAAACTCAGCACGCGCTCCACGTCAAATTACCAACAAAGTGTTTGGTACAATTGACTATATGTGGAGAGACTGTGACTGGTCACCATTTGTTGGTATCGCTGGTGAAGGCGTATTCGCAAGTCGCGATGAATGCTGCTCACTCAACAAATGGGGTGTTTGGGTTCGTGGTGGCTTCAACTGGTAATTATTATCTAGCTTAAAGCAAACAAAGACACTAACACGAAGGACTCGGGTAAAACCGAGTCCTTTTTGTTATTCGACTTGATCAATTTTGATGATCGTGTAACACTCGAAACATAAAAAAAGGAAGTGTATGAAGAGAACCAAGATTGTATCAATGAGTATCTTACTATTACTCTTTGTTTCTAATGATTTGCTCGGTGATTGTTGTGATAGTTGTGGTTGCCATAGCCTCTATGTGCCACAATCAACGGGTGCCAATATAGCACGGGAAATGTTTGATCCCACCATGGCTCCAACCACTAAATTTGACGATACTTCTTTTGCAAGTCGCATAGTTTTTGAAGGCGAGCGATCAGTACGCAATGTTCGCATTGCTGATTGTTTATTTGGTGGAAGTAATACATTAAATTTTGTAGGTGAAATGCAAGATCCTACAGCAGCTTCGTTACGTTTTTCTCGTGTTATTATTGGAGAAAATTTAGGTTTATCTCCCGACACAAATCAAAGTGTTACCTTTTGTCCCTCTATTTCTAATATGATCCTTGATTTCCAGTTTTTATGGCAATGTGATGTATTTCTACCCGGCGTATTTTTGAATGTTAATATTCCCGTTACATTTACGCGTTGGCATCTCAATACCAAATGCAATATTTTATTAACGGATGGCAATGCGCAAGATACTGATTGTGCCTCGACCTGTGGTTGTTGCGAAGAAACTCAGTGTTCTAATAGGCCATGTGCATGCGAAACACCGGATACAGCAATTCCCGCAGGATGTGTAGGATCAACGTTGTTTGATTATCCTGAAGTTGGTGGCGTTGATACAATACCAGCAGCAACCACCACACAGGCATTATCAGGTAATTTTTTGTTTGGTGATATGCAAACGCGTTGGAAATTTGGAAAATTCAGATTGGGAAAACAAAAAGATACTCGAGTAGCTGATATCGATGTTATTCTTGGATACAATTTTGTGTCCTGCGAAGATTATCATTTTGGGTTATATCTTCAAGCTGTTGCGCCGACTGGTACGCGTATAAATCGATGTTTTGCGGAATATTTATTTACTCCCATAATAGGTAACGGCCATTTTTGGGAATTTGGTGCAGGATGGACCGGCCATTGGGATTTCTGGAGCAAAGGTGATTGTCATCAATTATCCTGGTGGTTGCAGGGTAACTTAACACATTTATTTAATGATTGCCAAGTTCGTTCATTTGATTTTAATGAGAATGGTTGCTTGAGCCGTTATATGCTTCTTAAAGAATTTAATGCACAAAATGAGTACGCTGGACAATTGATAAACGCGATCAATTTTACCACTCGATATGTCAATGTTTCTGTACCACTTAAAGGTAATGCTGCGATTAAATTACTCTATAGATTTATGAATCTGTATGTTGGTTTAGGGTATGAAATTTATGGTAGAAGTGCTGAAAAATTATGCATAAAAAATGGGTTTGTAGATACGTCTCTCGATGGCAGACGTTTTGGTATTAAAGGTTGTTCCCCAGTGCAAGGAACGGTATATCTTGCAAATTCTGTTGATAATAATGTCATCGCAGAATTATCACCTTCATCACCATTTACCGTGAATGGTACACAAAGTAATGCTCGTATTGGTCAATGTAGCAATACTGATAATGCACTGACATTATTGCAGTTACAAGATGGTCCAGCAGATTTTGGTGCTGTAGTTGCCGATGCGTGTGCAAATACTACAGAGGTAATCTTTGAAATTACAGAATTGACTGACGTTACAGCAGCTCAAGGCTCTTATGCGCCTGGAGCAACAGTCGTTGTATCTAATGTTGATGGCTCATTCAGTGTTGATGGAACTCCAGCGCCAGTGATTTTAACGGGTGCAATCTCAGAATTAAATTGTGATTCTGCACGAGTTCCTAAACAGATTTCAAACAAAGTTTTTGGCACCGTAGATTATATTTTGCAGTCGCATTGCTATAATCCTTTTATTGGTATTGCAGCTGAAGGAACTTTTGGTCAAGCAGATGATTGCTGTGTGATCAATAAATGGGGTTTATGGTTACGTGGTGGTTTTAGTTGGTAAATGATAATTTCACCTAACAAAAAGGCTCGGAAATACCGAGCCTTTTTGTTATTTATAATATTGAATCTGAGGCAATGTATTATTATTTTGTCTCGCTTTAAAGTCTTTTTGTACGATTTTATATATATCAAGTAAATAAGAAAGTTCAGAGGGTTCAGTAATTCTGAAAAATTGGCAAGAGTCATAAAAGTATGAAAGAGTGCCTAAAGTAACCACATTGTCTTTTATTTCTGCGCTTGCACTAGTTGATAATTCTGAGATATGGCCAGTGCTGGGATTATCTGCATCGAATTGAATAAAATAGGATTCGTTGTTCATGAAATAATTAGCAGTATAATAGATTTTTCCATCGTCCATTCGAAGCAATTTAGCACAATCCTGTGCATTGATTATTGTTATAAATAACGCACAGGATATTAATTTATGCATGACATCTCCTTAATTAAAATGCTCGAAAATACCGAGCCTTTTTTATTGGAACAATTATTTTAAGGGCGGTAATGTGTTATTTTGTTTCTTAACTTCAAATTCTTTTCTTATATCATTATACATGTTAAGAAATGGTGGAATCATCGCTGAAGATAGTGTTACAGGACCATTTGCACTCTTAAAGAAGGCATGAGAAACTGCATTATTTTCTATAGTGATTGTTAGATCTTTTAACCAAGAACCCTCTAAGTTGCAAATAGTGCCATTGGATGGATTTTCTATGTTGAAGCTAATTGCATATGTATCCCACCCATTTACATAGTGAGCTGAATACATTATTTCTCCAGTCGGACTTTTGATTAATTCTTCTTTTTCTAAGCAATTAAGCATAGTGATGGACAATAAAGAATAAACGAATATACGCATTTCATTTTCCTTTCCTTAAAAAAAAGGCTCGGATTTTTCCGAGCCTTTTAACTATAATTTATTTTTTTTCACGAAGTGAGTGAACATAATCAATTGCTTGACCGATAGTTTTAAGCTTTTCAGCTTCTTCGTCGTTAATTTCGATATTAAACATTTCTTCGATATTCATAACAATTTCAACGCGATCCAGTGAATCTGCGCCCAAGCTTTCCATAGTCGATTGTTCGTTGACTTGCTCTGGCTTAATAGATAATTGTTCCGCTACCATCTTAATAATTTTTTGAGCAGTTTCTTGACGATCCATAGATTATCTCCCAATTAATGTTATTTATTAAGATACTCTAAAAAGGTCTTGATTCTAAAGATTGTACTATCTTTTCCGCACAACAATAATAAGTCATACACGGCAGGCATCGCAGATAAACCTGTTAATGCTATACGAATTGGTTGTGCAATAAATGCAAAATTTACGCCATGATTTTTTGCAATATTTTTCAATACAACTTGCAGGGTTTCACGATCAAATTGATTGTTATTCAAATCATTGATTAATCCAGATAACAACGCAGGTGTTGATGAATTGATGCTTTCATGTGATTCATAGGACGTAGGTCCATCGTGAATTAAAAGAAGCATATCGCGTAATTCTTTAAGATTAGTCACGCGTTCTTTGAATAATGCAATCGCCGTTTCAATTTGCAGTTGCGACCAAGAATTTAATCGAGTCATTAACAATGGATCCATGGAGCTTAATGCTGATATTAATGCTGGCATAGATGCGTTTTTTATATAAACTCCATTTACCCAAGCAAGTTTTTGTACATCAAAGATCGATCCTTTAGATCCAACAGCTTCTAAGGTAAAGAATTTAATAAGTTCTTCGCGGGTAAAAATTTCTTGATCTCCATGTGACCAACCCAAGCG
This sequence comes from bacterium, assembly GCA_023428375.1. Classification (GTDB taxonomy): domain Bacteria; phylum Babelota; class Babeliae; order Babelales; family Babelaceae; genus JAEYYR01. Next base: position 398,713 of record JAEYYR010000002.1, read on the forward strand.
AACTAAATAGTTGCACAATGCTTCAGGCAAGTAGCCAGCATCTTTGTAATCAATCACCGCGGTGGCAGCGTCACGCTTGCTGAGTTTTGAACCGTCTGGTCCTAAAATTAATGGCAGATGACCAAAGAGTGGTAATTCGTAACCAAATGCTTGATACAATAAAATTTGTTTTGGTGTATTTACTAAATGTTCTTCGCCACGAATAATGTGTGTAATTTTCATTGCCGCATCATCAATAACAACGCCAAAATTATACATGATGCCGCCATCAGTACGCACTATGATAAAGTCATCAAATTGATCTGCTGCAAATTCAATTGGACCTTTAATGATGTCATTGACAGTGATAGCGGTAAAATTATCTGGTAGTTTAAATCGAATACAAAATGGTTTATTCAAAATTTCTGTAACGTTGCGACAGTTGCCATCATACTTAGTGTATCCGGATCCATCGGCCGCATTTGTACCTAAACGCTTTTCTAATTCGTCTGGTGTGCAATAACAACGATATGCTTTGCCTTGTTCAAGTAATTCATAGGCGAGCTTGCGATAGAGTTCCAAGCGGGTTGATTGCACCACAAGTGGCTCATCATGATCAATTTGACACCATTCTAATGATGATAAAATCGAAGCAAGATAACGTTCTTCTGAGCGTTCAGTATCGGTATCTTCAATACGCAACAAGAACTTGCCGTTATTATGACGTGCAAAAAGCCAATTAAATAATGCAGTACGAAGACCACCAACGTGCAAATGGCCCGTTGGTGATGGAGCAAATCGAACACGAATCATAATTATTCCGCAGAAACGAGCAACATTTGTGCTTGATGTGCCCATGGTGAAGTAGTAGCAAATTCACGTACCAAGCGGGTGAAATATTCTTTTGCTTTGTCTACTTGTTCGTTCATATAGTAATGAAAGCCAAGTTGATATAAGGCATAATCACGTTGTGGATTTTTCATATTTTGAGCAAGCGCGGTAAGTTGTTTAATCCCTTGTTCTTTGATAGTAGCGTCTTCTGCATCGATATCAAACATAGCTGATTTGATAGCATAGACATAATAGAAAGGTGATTTTTGTGAAAGTTGTTTCATAACCATATGCATACGTTCGCGTGCTTCATCAGTTTTTCCCTGACGCAATAATGCTTCTGATTCGAATGCTAAGAATAATGGAGCGATATTGGATGAACCAGCGCGTTTATAACCTTCTGCAAAAGTTTCTGAAACGCTTTGCCATGTCTGGTTATTATCTTGGGTAAGAGCTTGTTCGAATTCTTGTAAACCAGCGGTTAACAAACGATGAGCATGAGCTTCACGGGATGATACATACCATGAATAGCTTCCATAGCCGATAGCGCCTACGATAGCTAAAATAATGGCAAAGAAAGTAGGAATAATATATTCTTCAGGCATAAAACTACGTGCCAATACATATGCACGATTTGACTTGTTCATACAATGCTCCATCAAAAAAGGGCCTATCGTTTGAGGAAAGGCCCACGGTAATTTATGTTATTTTTGTTCGTTAGATGCGGCTAAATTTTGCTCGGTTTGTTGAGCTTGTGTAGCGCGGACTTCTGCACGCTTAACTGCGCGTTCAGTCTTAGTAGACATAACTTTGCGACCTTTGTAGAAACCACATTCTGCGCAAGCAATGTGTGGCAAAATAGCTACTGAGCAATTGCTGCAAGCAGCGAAAGATTGAGGTCTGATGTATTTATTAGCATGTTTTGAATCACGTCTAGCACGGGATAACTTGCGTTTTGGTACTGGCATACAAACTCCGATGAATTACACTATCAAGTATTGCTAGTCTAGCGGAAAATCAAGGTTTGGGCAACTAGCCATATGTTACAAAAACGCATATTTATTTCAAGTTATAATGGTTTATTAATCTGTTTACACCCGTTATATGAAATTTTGCATATAACTTAGATTTTGCTTCTAATCCTAATTCCTTGGCAGCCTGAAGGCTAAACTTTACTGGCTCGAATGCGAATTCTTTAGAAGAAGTTGTATTAAGAGAGAAGTAACTAATATTATTATACACATCATAATATTCGATTCTCTTTTTGCGATTGGGGAGCTCAAGTAATACTGGTTTTCGGAGGTTCTTATTTGATTGATCAATGGTATAAACAAGTAAAAATGGAGTCTCTATTTTTTCCGCAAGGAAAAGTAACATAGGGATAGCATAATAATTATTATTGAAAAATTGATCGGCAACAGATGATTCTTCCACTAGTATATCGAAATTTCGAAGAAGCGTTATATTCTTATTAGCTGTTGGTTCTATAGTGAAAGTAGTAACTGATTTAACATTTTGTCTTTTACAGGCTTCATCTGAAAAGAATGAGCTATGCAGTTCCAGTTTATGAGCGTTTGCAGAATGTATACCATTATTAAATGGACAATCAATTGAATTTGATTTCACACATGATTGAGAAACTTTTGATAAGAATTCACGTGCTGGTATCTTTGTTGAGAATAATTTTTGTGTTATATCTTGCGATATATCATGAACATTATTTGAGTTATCCATAGCTTGGAGTAAGCCTATTGATAGCATACAGAGGCTTTGTAATGCTAATAACATGAATATATCCCCTTTTCAATTTGTCTATTTGTATATTTTATCAGTATGGTTGCATTGGAAAATTTGTCAATTAGAGCGTTTCCAACGCCCTAAAAAGTCTTGGTGCAACTTCCCTTCGATTTGTAAACATATAAGTTTTTCTTGAAGATCTAAGGGAGAAAGGGCGGTTTCGGTTATTAAATCGTCAATTGTTTTGGGCTGGCTGCAGGCGACAATAAGTGGATCTATTTTTTCCACAATCTCTGCAGGCTTGGTTTTTAAGGATGAATACCCTAACATCATAAAAATATCATCGCTGCAAGTAATGATACTTGCCCCTTGTTTAATGAGATCATGGCAACCCGAGCTGAGTGGGTCTGTGATTAAACCTGGTACAACCCCAATATTAATACCTTGATCAAGGGCAAATTGAGCAGTAATTAATGTACCACTTTTTTTTGCCGCCTGAACGATAATTACGGCTTGTGAAAGTCCGGCTATAAGGCGATTTCTTGCAGGAAAATTACCCGGCAATGGGGAGGTATTAACTGGAAATGGGCTTATAACGCATCCACCTTTTTCTATAATTTCTTTAAAAAGTCGTTCATTTTGTTTTGGATACGGTTTCAATAATCCAGAGCCTAAGATTGCAATGGTATTGCCAAGAGACTTCAGCGCCTCATGATGCGCCATCGTATCTGCGCCAATGGCACCGCCACTCACAATACTATAACCTTCTTTTACTAATGGAGGTATAAGGAATCGCATTACTTCTTTGGCGTACCAATTTGCCTGGCGAGAACCAATAAAGCTTACTGCTTTTGATAATGTTGCAGGATTTTTACCTTGCCAATAGATAATTGCGGGTGGGGTATATAAAGAGTGTAAATTTGAAGGGTAGGTTTCTTCGTAGCGAGTTGTCCAATAAATGGCGTGCTTATTGCAGGATTCTAACTCATTATGCAAAATATCGGTATTTTTCAATCCGTCATGAATTAATTGAGCTTGATGGCGTGTAATACTACACGCCTGCATTAATTCATGAATATTCATGGAATATAATTCTATACAACGTTCATACGAAAAGTGCTCTACAATATGATTGATGAGCACTGGGCCTATATGATCAATAAGAGAAAGATGCAGAATAATGTTGGATTGGTAGTGCATTGTTTCCTTGTATTTTGAATGATCTAAGATTGCAATGACTGGGTAATGTTTCCTTTAGTGCATTTATTTTTCTAAGACTGTCGTTTTTGCATATGAATTCAACATTTTGGTCTTGAAGTTGACTATAACAACAAATAAAGTATTCAACACATTTTCTTAAATGGTTTGTATCTTGAAGACCTGTAGCAGGATTTATATATTGAATTTCTATACCTGAGTTATCATCATTTATTTTATAAATTTTATATTGAACAAAATATCGAGCAAGAAGCCTTGCATTTTTTTTTCTAGGTGCAAATTCAAGGCATCCTAAGAAAGTTGTTACATTATTTTTATGCTCGACAGTATAAGGCTCTGATTCTACAAAAAGACGCGGATCATCGTTTTTAAGTTTTATTATTGATTCATGAGCGCTAGCAGAGCTTATTATTGTAGCAATAATCAACAATTGTATTTTCATAGACTACTCTCCTTCAAGGTTTTGTTAATATAAATCTCTTATAGCATTTTCTAAACGTAACATAGCAATTTGTTGCTCAGTTCTTAATTGAGTATCACGTTGTTCACGTGCATAACGCAATTGCTCTTTTTCATATTCTAATTGTTTGCGTGCTATACGAGTTTGTTCCTGAATTTCACGCTCAATGTTTTTTCTATGTTCAGCATCTTGTTGTCTAGTTACTTCAATTTTGTATGATACCGAATGCGTTAAGGCCGCATGAAATATTTCAAGCTGGTTCAGTATTTTGTTGCCTTCTTGGTGTAATGCTTGGTCAAAATGGAGAGAAGCATCCTTTTTATGTAATTTTAATGCTTTTGTAAGCGCCGTTATATATTCTTGTAAAGTTTCTTCCAAGGCAATTAATGGATAAACGTGCGCTAACTTTTTTCCGACTTGTTTGTGAGCAATGTCAATAATATTTGATTCTAAAAAGTGTTTTGGCGTATTGCACAAGTCTTCATAATGAAGATACGAACTATATTTAATACATTGTACAAGTTCTTCAAGGTGCAGTACCGGAATCATTTCTTGTGCTAATTTGCGCAATGATTGAAGTTTTTTAAACGTCGTTTTAGATTTTGCAAGGACATGACGTGATTCTGCATATGCGTCATGCGTGCGGGAGTCCCAATAGTGAATTTGATTTTTGAGCTGTTTGCGTGCAAGTCGCATATCGCGTTCGAAGGTCGTTAATGATTCAAGGAAGGATTCACACGAAGATTGATTTCTAATATTGCGCTTTAAATTTCTATAATCGTAAAATAATGTGCCGCTGGTATTAATATTTTCTAATAAATGACCGTATTGGTTGTGAATGGTAGATTCAAGTTCTTGTAATGAAGTGAGAGGTCGATAATCAATATCATTTATTTCTGAGTTTTTGCACCACGCGGTGAGCGCGGTCCCAACAATAACCCCACCAACTAAACCCAACGTTGCAGGAGCTAACCAACCATTTTCTGATTCTTCGGAGTCTTTTTTTGCGCTTATGGATAGTGGTAATGAATGTGAAAGTGCAATAATAATCAAAAGTGATCGTGATAGTGATTTATTTGCTAACATAGTAGCCTTTCTGTGTTGAAATCACATTGATCATAACGACAAATACAGGATAATTCAAAGATTATCCTGTATACATATTCTATTTATATACTAATTTTATTTTATTCAATCTCTGGTTGATTAAGATATGATTGTTTTAAATAGTTAGCTACTTTTTCATCAAGGTAAGAGTAACGAAGCCCAATGAATTCTATATTACGCGCATTACATTCTTGTTCTATTGCTTCAAGATAATGTTCTTTATCATCAATAAATACAATAAAAGTAGGGCAGATGCCAAAAGCATCTAATATAGTAAATAAGGTGGTGCCTGTCTTATGACCGTTACAATAGATAACTTTGTTATAAAGCAAGACGGGATATTCATTGATCATAAAACCTTGGTCTTGAACAGGGGCATTAAAACTAATTGAATAATGACTCAACCATTTGTGAGTCGATGGTGCCACAATTAACGCACGCGCGGTAAATCCAAGTGTAGTGCAATGTTGGCAGATATAATTGAGAACATCTGCGGTAGTATCTTCAACAAGCTTAAGTTCCAGCTGAAGCATTAAGGTGCTAAAGAGAGTAATAATTTTATTTTTAGCGACATCAGCGGGCATTTCTTGTTGCATCAGTTGTAGGGTGCTGTAAAACCACTGTTCGCTGCCAATTTGCGCGGCATTAGCAGGTTCAATGACCGTATTATCAAGATCAATCAAAAAAAGCGCTTCTGGTCGCACATAATGCAAGGCATCATTAATATTTTTAATTTCTATAATCTGTGCTTGTGTGAATAATGTGCACAACAATAAAAAAAGATTCAAAATCATAATTCTCCTTTAAGTATTAAAGAGAATTATACCATGCATTTGATGCTGTCTGCCAGTAGCATGCATAACGATCACCATGGGAATAATGCCACCATTCATAGACATAATTGGTCAAACCAGCTTCTGTTGCTGCAATAATTAGTAAAAATCGATTTGTTATTTGTTCTTCGGTGAGTGAATCAGAAAATGTTGGTGCGCTTGAGTTGCCAACATTAAATCTTCCCATAGAGCAAAACTGTTGTTTTTTATTGCTCCAGACATGAAAATCTACTGCAGCACCAGTTGAATGAGTAGGTACATTATTAATGTATGGGGAAACCCATGTACAGGTTTGATTATATGCTTGAGCATAGGTTAAGGAAGAATTTTTTTGCATGATAGAATGCAGGCATTTATCAAAAAGTATTTTCTGAGTTTCTAAATCTCTTAATCCTTCAAATACCTTGATGCACAAATCTCCAGCCTCATACTCAAATAATGGTGATAATCTATCCAGTTCATCTAACATTCTTACAAATGATTTATAAACGCTTTTTCTGACGAATATATGTCCGGAAGAACGGGGATCAATATCTTCAGGACATTGATGCGCTAAAATGAGCTCTTCCTCATTCATTACGGAAATACGTGGATGATTCGCTTTGCTAACATCGATAAGTTCTTCACCGCATTCAATGATTGGAATTTTTATAATTTTGGGATCGGCAATAGTGGGACAATCATTTCTTTTAAATGACTGATATTGCTCTAAAACCAAATAGAATGTATGAGGACTTATATGATTTTTGTGCCTTTCAAATAAATGAAGCCACTGGTCATTTGGATAAATATGCATCACAAACAAAAATAAAATGGTTATATAGTGCTTCATTAAACTCTTAACCTAAAAATCTCTTACATTTATAAAAGGAAAGGTCTCACGAGTGAGACCTTTCCCGATACTAGAATGATTATTGTTCTTCGTTGATTTCTTCTTCAAGAATATCTTCGTCTGATTCAAGCTCTTCAACGCTCTCATCATTTAAGTCTGCAAAATCAGCTTCTTCTTCTGCAGTTAATGGTGCAGGAGCTGGCGCTTCAGTCACATTGGTTGGTGTTTGATGTTCATCGGCGGCAATAATTGCTGCAAGTATTTGACCTTCATCTAAACGAATAAGTCGTACACCTTTAGCTTGTCTGCCCATAGTACGTATTTCTTTTGATGCAAGACGAATAATTTTACCTGCACGATCAATGAGTAATACGTTACTATTGTCATCAACAACTACTAAACCAATTACAAGACCATTGCGTCCACCCGTTGGAATGGTGCGAACGCCCATGCCACCACGATGAGCAACACGGAAATCACCGACGCGAACGCGTTTACCAAAGCCTTTTTCTGTAGCAAAGAGAATGTCTTTGTCTTCAGATACGGTTTGCATACCGATAACATAATCTTCACCACGTAAGCGAATGCCGCGTACGCCGGCAGCTTGACGACCCATGGAACGTACTTCACTTTCTTTAAAGCGAATACCCATACCATGTGCGGTTGCCAAGACAATATAATCATTGCCCGTGCTGAGCGAACAGAATGCTAATTCGTCATTATCATTCAAGGTTATAGCGCGAATACCGGTGCTACGTATTTTTGCAAAGGCATTTGCTTCGGTACGTTTGATGGTACCTTTTTTGGTTACCATCACCATAAATTTATTTTCAATGTCACGAGTACACAAGAGTTTTACAACATGTTCACCTGGTTGTAATGACAACAAGTTGATAACGGCGCGACCTTTTGCAGTACGTGATGCTTCAGGGATTTCAAACACTGATAAGCTGAATATGCGGCCCACGTTTGTGAAGAAGAGAAGTTCATCATGATTACGCGTTGCAAAAATATCTGCTACCACGTCGTCAGAATCTTCAAGATCAGCCATACCCATTTTACCTTTACCGCCGCGATGTTGCACGCCGTATACAGTCAATGGAACACGCTTGATATATCCCTTACGAGTCAATGTTACGACAACATCTTCGTCAGGAATTAAATCAGCTTCGCTAATTGCATCGATCGGACCTTCAATACGTGAACGGCGAGGATCAGCATAATCACGTTTTACCGCAATCAATTCTTTTTCGATTTCAGCAAGCAACAGAGGACGATTTGCAAGAATTTGTTCTAAGCGTAACACTTCTTGTTGAATTTCAGCCATTTCGGCACGAATTTTATCTTGTTCAAGACCAGTCAAACGTTGCAAACGCATTTCTAAGATAGCTTTTGTTTGTTCAACAGAAAAACTAAAGCGTTTAATTAATCGTTCTTGCGCTTCATCGGCACTCATCGATGTCTTAATAATACTTATGGTTTCATCAATATTATTAAGGGCGATAATAAAGCCTTCTAATAAATGAGCGCGTGCACGTGATTTTTTAAGATCATAGATAATACGTTTTTGTATAACGTTTTCGCGATGAATAAGAAATTCACGCAATAACTGACGTACGTTAAATATCAATGGTCTATTATCTAAAAGACCAAGTAATAAAATAGTTACGCTTGTTTGTAGTGGAGTAAATTTATACAATTGGTTAAGAATAACATGTGGATTTTCTCCACGACGAATATCAATAACAAAACGAATACCTTTTTTATTGGATTCATCACGAATATTGGTAATACCATCGATGGTTTTGTTTTTAACCAAGTCTGCAATTTTAATAGCAAGTTCTGCTTTAATAACTTGATACGGCAATTCAGTAATAACTAATGAAGTGCCTTTTTTAGTTTCTTCAATTTCTACAACACCACGAAGAATTAAGTTACCACGACCCGTTTTGTAAGCGCGCACAATGCCTGCACGGCCACAAATGATACCACCAGTTGGGAAATCTGGCGCTGGAAGCAAGGTAAATATTTCTTCGTCAGTGATATTTTCGTTCTTAAGTAATGCAATACATGCATCAATTACTTCGCCAAGATTGTGCGGTGGAATAGCGGTAGCCATCCCCACAGCAATACCCGCAGTACCATTAACAAGAATTAATGGTATTTTGCTTGGCAGTAAGGTTGGTTCAACGGTTGATTCGTCGAAGTTTGGTACATAGGGTACGGTTTCTTTATCTAAATCAGCTAAAATTTCTTGTGCAATTTTTTGCATACGAACTTCAGTGTAACGCATAGCCGCTGCGTTATCACCATCGACAGAACCCCAGTTACCTTGTCCATCCAGTAATGGATAACGTTTGGAGAAATCTTGTACCATGCCAACCATGGTGTTGTACACAGCAGAATCACCATGTGGATGATACTTACCGAGAACGTCACCGACGATACGCACAGATTTATGATAGGGTTTGTTATAGTGATATCCTGCTTGATGCATAGCATATAAGATACGTCGGTGAACTGGTTTTAAGCCATCGCGTACATCTGGAAGTGCACGACTGACGACCACCGACATCGCGTATTCAAGAAAAGATGATTGAAGTTCTTCTTCGATCAACCTTGGTTGAACGCGTAGATGCTTGTTTTCAGGAGAGGTGGTAGACGCCATTGAAAAGACCTTTCGCTGCATTATTGCCTTACTAGTTATATTACCATATGAAACTCTTTTCAACAACGTGAATAGTTTTGTATTTAAAGGCAAAAAGAGCCGTATTTACAAAATAGGTTGTGTCATTTACACTTGGAGACAAGCGCTAGGTATACCATCTCATGACAGATATAAAAAAAATTGATCTAAAATCATTCACACCCGATAAAATTAGAAATTTTTCGGTGATTGCCCATATTGATCACGGCAAATCAACTCTTAGTGACCGTATGTTAGAAATTACGGGTACACTCTCTACACGTTCTAAAAACGAACAATTTCTCGATAAACTACAGGTTGAAAAAGAACGCGGCATAACCGTTAAGGCTCAATCAGCTTCTATGTTCTATGAATATAAGGGCCAAGTTTATTTATTGAACTTGATTGATACCCCAGGACATGTTGACTTCAGTTATGAAGTATCACGTTCGCTTTATGCATGCCAAGGTGCATTGTTGCTGGTAGATGCATCGCAAGGTGTACAAGCGCAAACCATGGCAAATTTTTATTTGGCTTTTGATCAAGACTTGACCATCTTGCCTGTAATGAACAAAGTAGATTTGCCAACAGCAGATCCAGAACGCGTTGAAAAAGAATTTAAACAATTATTTGATTACGCACCATCAGAAATCATCCGTGCCTCTGGTAAATCAGGTATGGGCGTGCGAGATATTTTGGATGCAATCGTTGAACGTATTCCAGCACCAAAATCTGATGTAAGCGCACCAACTAAAGCATTATTATTTGACTCTTGGTATGATGAATACAAAGGTGTAATTTCACTTATTGCATTACAAGATGGTGCAATGAAGAAGGGTGATTATATTACGTTGGCACAAACTAATAATACCTATGAAGTTTTAGAAATCGGTTTGATGTACCCTGAACAGACTCCTATGGATGCATTATATGCAGGACAAGTAGGTTATCTTGTAGCGGGTATGAAGACGGTGAAAGAAGCGCGGGTTGGTGATACCATTTACAAAAAGGGTCAACCGGTACAACCGCTTCCAGGATTTAAACCGGCAAAGCCAATGGTTTTTGCTGGTATATATCCTATTGATGCTTCAGATTTTGAATTATTACGCGATGCTATAGAAAAATTAACGTTAAATGATGCCAGTGTGCGCGTTGAGAAAAAGAGCTCAGTAGCACTTGGACTTGGATTTAGGTGCGGTTTTCTTGGATTACTTCATATGGATGTTTTTAAGCAACGCTTAGAACAAGAATATGATCTGTCGGTTATCGCTACGGCACCGAGCGTGTTGTACAAGGTTCGTTTAACAAACGGTGAAGCTTTAGACGTTGAAAACCCTGCAGAATTTCCTGATCCACAAAAAATTGAAGCCGTATTGGAACCTATCATTGATGCAACTATAATTACGCCTAAGGATTATTTAGGTGCGGTTATGGAATTGTGTCAGGATAAACGAGGTATGCAAAAGCAATTTACCTATCTTTCAGAAGAACGCATAATTTTGGTCTATAGATTGCCATTAAACGAAGTAGCAACAGATTTTTATGATCAATTAAAATCCTTGACTTCCGGCTATGCTTCACTTGATTATGAAGAGGCTGGCTACCAAGAAGCTGACTTGGTTAAAATGGATATCTTGCTTAACGGAAAACCGGTCGACGCATTATCTACTATTGTACATCGCGGAAGCTCACAAGATGTAGGACGTCAATTAGCAGAACGTTTAAGAAAAGTTATTCCACGTCAATTATTTGAAGTGATCATACAAGCAGCGATTGGTGCAAAAATTATCGCACGGGAAAGTATTTCTGCACTACGTAAGAATGTTACCGCAAAATGTTATGGTGGTGATATTACTCGTAAACGTAAGTTGCTTGAAAAACAAAAAGAAGGTAAGAAAAAGATGAAACAAGTTGGTAACGTGGAAGTTCCGCAAGAAGCCTTCTTGTCGATTCTGAAAAAGGATTAATTATGTCACAAGTATTTACGGGAAATATTTTTATCTTTCATGCATTTGATGTTGGTGATGATATTGATCTTGAGCAAATAAAAGCCGGTCATTTATTATCCCGTCGCGTCATTGCTCAACCGAAATACTTTAAAAATTATCATATTCCGCTTGGTGTTGAGTTGCCCCAAGGGCAACAATCACCGCGGTGTGAAAGTGCGCGTTTGCATAATTTTGGCGTAATATCACTTCGTTATAAAGTCCCGTTTTCTTTCACCCTTGATGAATTACGTGGCCAAATTAATAGTATCGAAGATTCATTCCATGATCAAAGCGTTAGTGATGCGGGTTCAATATTCAAACGCATCAAAAGCGCTATAAAAAAGCCTCGCTTCTTCCATCTGAGAAAATCTTTTGTGGTCATACAGGTAAACCCTGAAAAGAGCATTAAAGATCCTATAATGCTTAAGGAAATGTACGGCAGTAATATTGCTTCTATTTTACGTTTTGAAACTGAGACCTTATCTGAAGTACAAAAAAATGAAATCATGGAAATTGCAATAGGTTATTATCGCGGTGATTTGATCATTGTTGATACCGACGCAGCTTTTATTTATGATGATGAATATGATGATATTTTAGATTTATTTGAATTTGCTAATATTCAGCAGCTTGAATTGCATTACTTTGATCGTGTTCTCGATCAACGCCTTAACATGGTATATGAACGCGAAATCAATATGATGCCGCTCATGATGTATGTTCCATTGTGGGGTACATTAATGAGTGATCCTGTAGGAGACTTAGGAAAACTTCGTGTTGATATTTCAGTGATTATTGAGCGTCTTGAAAATAGTGTAAAACTTTCTGGTGAGCCATATTATTCAGAAATATATTCATTGCTTGTTGATAAATTAGATCTCAAGCGTTGGAAAGAGTCTATTGATAAAAAACTTGATATCGTGAGCGATGTTTCAAGTTTCTATCACAACAAAGCAGATATGGTAAGACAAGATCTATTCTCGCTTCTTATCATTATATTAATTTTCCTAGAGTTTATTGTCGGTATTTTGCATTACTTTAAATAAAAAAAGGATCGATATATCGACCCTTTTTTTATTTGTTCATTTTAGAATAATTTCTTCCAATAACCTGTCCAAGTTGCTGGCTCTTCTTTTGGTTTCGGTACATTAAGCGGTGCTTTAATATAAAGATCGAGTGGCACGTTACCATAATCTTCTTTAATATTCTTTAATATTATTTTTTGAATTGTTTGAGGATTTGCCCACTGTATAACTTCTTTTATGCCAAATTCCTTTGATTTATTTTCAATTTTGTTAAGCAAAGAATTGGATATATTTCGAATGACAATGTCTTCGTTAATATATTGGTCAAACATATCTAATGGATTTTCTATCTGAGATAAGGCTTCTTTTTTTAGATATGGCTGCAGCACATTGTTCAAGATATATTTAATTAATTTTATGGTTGGTTTTAAAACTTGAATATCTCTCTGATCAAGCATTTCCTTTATAAGTATAGGAAAGTTTAATCTAAATTGAGATAAATTAGCTATTTTCTGCAATGCACCTTCAAGAATTAGAAAACCATTATTATCAAAACGAAATTCTTTCTCTTTTTCATAATAATATATGAAAGGTATGATTTGAGTGTTTATAAAAAGATGTATGAACAATAATGTAGCTTTACCCTTCAACAGAGATTTATCGATATTGGTCCAATTTTGAGGAATATATAATGGGTACAATCTATTCATTGAAGTCACTATAGAAATAACTTCTGGACTGAGAGCTATTGTTCCGTCATAGTTTTTAAAAATGTCATATATCATCATTCGCTGTTGAGAAAATAAAGCAAAGAAGTTATTCACTTGTTGTAATTGTTGTGTAGAAGACATTAAATCTTGAGCCATTTTTTGAAATGGTGCTATTGGATTTTCAAGATATGTAGTCCTAAAATCATCTCGTGTTTTTACTAGATCACTATTTAATTTCAAAAAGTAGGTACTTATATCTTGATCAGCAAATAAATACATACTTATAGTGCCGCACAGTATAAAATATTTTAACTTCATAAATTTTCCTGTTTATAAAATATGTTGTGTACAGTTATTCATCTGCTAAAATAATTGCGTAAATAATTTAAATATTGATTTAGTTTTGAAGAATAATTTGTTTTTTGTTCTTGTTGTGGTTCAGTTATTGCTATTTTTGTGTCTGAATTCATTATCTCAGGTGAGCTAATTTGTTCCTCAGCGACAGATTGATCATTTCCTGCTTGTGCAACGCTCAACTCAGGAGCTATAAATTTTGGTAATAATTGAGTTTCAATAAAAAGATATATAAAGAAAATTACCGCTCTTTCTCGAATATTTTTTTCCTTAGTACTTTTAGGAATAACATATAATCGGTAGCCTTTATGGAATGATTTAATTATCGATTCTAATCCCGGATTATTAGCAATATAACTATCATATATTTCAAGTGTTTGATTGAGGGGATTCAGAGCGAAATTATTTAAACCATTCATTCGTTGTTTATTTTTTATTAAATCATCTGCTAAAGAGACAAATGGTTCTGGCGTAAATTCTTCATTTTTAATAGCGTTGTTCTTAGCGTTTTCCAACGTATTTTTTACTTCAATCATATAATCTAATAATTTACCTGTTTTTTCTGCGGTAAATGAAAAGGAAAATGATGTCAGTAATACCGTGAATAATGCTTTATACTTCATAGTAATTCCTTTTTACATAAATCTATTTTTTCCTACTTAAAGTATAAAGAACTTATATGAGACAAATATATAAAATATGATTGTAAACATGTACAAAAAAATAATTTAAGAAAAGAAGAAGATAAGAAGCCTCTTCTTTTTCTTAAAAAGTTTATTGTGTTTACTAAAAAATTGATAAATTTATTTGTGATATTTAAAAAATAGATCAATCAATAGATCTCTAAATTTACTAGTGGCTGTTTCAAATTCACTTTGTTGATGTGGTAAAACGTATTGTTTGATTTGTATATTACTATATGGATTCAATAAGCCTTCTAATGTAATTCGAAGACGAGTTTGATAAGCATTGAGCTGACTTGTTCCAATGTTGTTTTTGCAAGCATTGATGATATCAAGTAAGCAAGAACCTGGTAAAGTTGCTATATGATCGTGTCCACATGCATATCGACCTGCGGGTTGCGCTAAATATGCGTGTTTTTCTAAAATGGTATTGGGTATTGTGATTTGATATAACACACCTGAAGAAATTTCTCTAAATAATTCATTAAACGCTGTATGAGCCTCTAAGATATATTTTTTATTGAGTGCTATATCTAAATTAGCTAACCAATCGCTTAGCTCGTTTATAATTGAATCTATAGAAAAGTCAGATGTTTTTTTTTGTTCAAAAAAATAGAATAACGTTGATTCTCCGACATCAAAAACATTATGCACCGGAGAAATATTAAGTGATAATAATACATGATAGACGCGCGGCTGCGCATCCCAATATTTACAAGAACAGGTTTTGTTGATGCCTAAATCTAATAGATGCTCATTCAATGGAAAATTATCATTATTGAAGAGAGATGATGGAATTCGCAAAAACTTGAATTGATTAAATGTATTATTGTTTAATATTCCCATTAATGTCGTTATAATTTCTGTAATAAACAACCAATTCTTGCTTTGAGCATGATAAAACGTCGATGATGATGTCGGACAATTTATTTCGTTTTCAATGCAAATATTTATCAGCTTAATTATTTGGTCTTGTATTTCCTTTGGATATTGATATTGAATATATGATTGAAATTTTTCTAAGATCTCAAAATTCATTAATTGATTTGAAGTGATAGATTGTTTAGAAATTTCTTGAATATTTATTCTAGTTAAATCATTTCCAAATAGGGATAAGCAATTTTGAGCTTGAATAATAGCTATATAAAAAATGAGAAATTTTGTTTTTATCATTTTTTCCTCAATATTTATTTGTTATTTGTTAATGCAATTATCATGCTTTTTTATTAATTTATCAATAATATGCGTTGTTTATTGTATGAATTAACTTTTGCATACAACGATATGTAATTCTTAAATAAATTTTTCATTAATAAATCTATTGAGTTATATTTTATTAGAATCAATTATAATCTATATAATTAGAAATAATTATTTATTAAAGGATAGTATGAATTTTTTATTGCTTGTTTTTTTATCAATCGTCTCATATATGTTCTGCGATACAAATGAAGTAATAATTTGTTACAATTCATTTAAACCACGTTTTAAAAATCATTCGAAAATTATTACTTTAGATGCCGTGCCAATAAGTGATAAAGAAATATTGCTTTTGACGAATGAACAAAATTTTAGTTTTATATCGTTTCCTCTAAATCCTCTAAAAGGCAAAGTTGTCGGAACTTTTCCCGCAACTTTTATTGTTACTCTGAAGAATGCAAAAATCTTTTCTCATGCTGGTTATGTGTTATATGGAAAAGAAAATAAAATATTGTATGACACATTATGGGATTGGGAAGATTTAGATGATGACATCTGGTCAAATGATTTTGAATTTCCTGAGAAGTTACAAAAAATCAATGGCACTGTGGCTGTCATTGCTCAAAAGGGTGGACGTAATTATTATCATTGGATGACAGAAGCATTGCCTCGTATTTATATGCTAGTTAAATCTGGAATCAAGTATGATTATTTGTATGTGCCTTTCATCCTTCATGAATTTCAAAAAGTGACGTTGAATATGCTCGGTATTGATCCAGATAAGATAATTCAAGGTGAGTCTGATACATTGCTGCAAGCAGAACAATTAATCATTCCTTCAATGCCTTCGATTTCCACAGTTTCGCCGCTATGGGTGATAGATTTTTTACAAAATATGTTTTCTAATCAGAAAAAAAATCTGTGCAAAAAATACGTTTCCAAGAATATTTATGTTTCTCGAAAATGTGCAGAGCAGAGAAAAATTACCAATGAAGAAGAGTTGATTACATTGTTGAAGCAATATTTTGATATAGTTCCTGTTATTTTAGAGGAATTTTCAGTTGAAGAACAAGCTGAATTATTTTGTAATGCTGAAATCATAATTGCTCCACATGGAGCGGGTCTTACCAATCTAGTATTTGCTAAACCAAATACCCTGGTTATTGAAATATTTCAATATCGTTTAGATGAAACATTTTGGTTACTCAGTCAGCAATTAAAATTGAGACATTTTTGTATTTTAGGAATCCCCGATGAAGAACTAAATAAGCTCAAAGATCCGAAATTTTTAAAAGAAGTCGGTAATTCAATTAATCTAGATTTAGATTTAATAAAAATTGAAGATTCATTAAAGAAAATACATTTTAATCTTTCTCAAAATGATCATTTTAGGTGTGAAGAAGGCTCTTAAGAACCTTCTTCATAATTTAAAACGGATTACTCGTTTTAATAAAAGTCGTTTTAACGCCTAACGTTTTTTGCAAATGTTCAGCTAATGTTTTTGGTCCAATTATTTCTGTTGCATAATGTCCTAAGCCAAAAAATGATACATTTTCTTCATGCGCATGATCCCACACTGGCTCATCTACACGACCAGTAATCAAGCAATCTAACCCAGCGCGTGCGGCATCAAGAATACATTTTTCACCTGCCCCAGAAACTATTGCTACCGATGAAATATATTCATGAATTTTAACCACGTTAGCTTTTTGGCCATAATAATGTTCGATTTTGTTTTGAAATTCATTAAATGGGGTTTTGCTTATAGATCCTTTAACTCCAATAAATTTCTTCCCGAATTGTGCAAATGGTTGTAAATTCTGTAGTCCCAAATCGTGTGCGGCTTTCCAATTGTTTCCCACTGCGGTATGTGCATCAAGGGGCAAATGATAACATAATAAAGCAATGTCTGATTCGATTAATTTTTTAATCTTTTTATAGTGTGTGCCGGTAATTCCCTGCATTTCTTTTTTTAAAAAAATTCCATGATGCACAATCAAGGCATTTGCTCCTATTGCGGCAGCTTTTTCTATTGTTTCCAAGCTAGCGCTTACCGCGGTGGCTATGTGTGAGATATTTCCTTTGTTGCCTACCTGGATGCCATTCAGCGCAGAATCTTCAAAAGTGGAGGAATCAAGATATTCATTAAGATAGGTTGCCAATTGATTGATATCAACATAAGATGAGTGCATATTTTCTCTTTCTATTCAAGCATATGAAACTTTACATTCTATGATTATAATTCGTAATTTATCTAAAATCTTTGGTGCACGTCTTTTATTTAGTGGTGTTGATTTAAATCTCAACATGGGCAAACGCTACGCAGTAGTGGGTGCAAATGGTGCTGGTAAATCAACTTTTTTTTCTTTAATTACTCGTGAAGAAGAATTAAGTGAAGGCGAAATAACTATTACCAAGGGACTGAAGATAGGGTGGTTACAACAAGATCATTATAATTATGAAAATGAAATTATCCTCAATGTTGTGCTACAAGGCAATCCTATATTATGGAAGGCCTTAGAGCGCCGCTACGAATTATTAAAACTAAAAAATGTCACCGCTGAACAAGGGTATGAAATCGCGGATATCGAAGAGATCATTGCAGCTGAAAACGGCTATGATGCTGAAGCGCGTGCCGAACGATTGCTTTTGGGATTAGGGATTGCGCAAAAGTATCATTATGAACCCTTACGTGTATTATCAGGTGGTTATAAATTGCGCGTATTGCTTGCGCAAACGCTCTTTAATGAACCAGATATTTTGTTGCTTGATGAGCCCACCAACTATCTTGATATTATAAGCATCGCGTGGCTTGAACGCTATTTAAAAAATGATTTTAAGGGATTGCTGCTTTTAATCTCCCATGATCAAGATTTTATTAACGGCATTGCGACGCATATTCTTGATATTGATTATGGTGAAATTACCCAATACGTTGGTAATTATGATCAATTTAAAAAACAAAAATTATTTGCGTATGAACAAAAAATGAATGAAGTTGATTATCTTGAACGCAAAATGGCAAAATGGCGCGTTTTTATTGAGCGATTTCGTGCAAGTGCTAACCGTTCCCGCCAAGCATTATCACGTGAAAAAATGCTTGATAAGATTGAAATGCCGGAACTCAAGCAAACATCCTGCATTTCACCAAAATTTCAGTTTCAGCGTCAAAAATTATCTGGCCGTATAGCTTTAACGGTTAAAGGTATCAATAAACAATTTGGTGAAAAAAAAGTTTTATCGAATGTTACTTTTTCGATTGAGCAGGGGGAGCATGTTGCAATCATTGGTAAAAACGGGATTGGTAAATCGACGTTGCTCAAAATTACCATGAATATGCTACAGCCTGATAGTGGCACATTTCAGTGGGGACATGAAACAAGCGTTTCATACATTGACCAGGATCAACATGTGGGATTAGATCCTCAATTAACCTTAATTGAATGGTTGACCGATGTATGTCCTAAAGAACCAACGGGCGTTATTCGTGCTACCCTTGGTGCTATGTTATTTAGTCATGATGACGTCTATAAAAAAATTGAAGCACTCAGTGGTGGTGAAACGGCACGATTGCTTTTTGCAAAGGTTATGCTTGATAAGCGCAATGTTATAGTGCTTGATGAACCAACAAACCATCTTGATATCGATGCGCGTAATGGGCTTGCCGATGCGTTAAACGCGTATCAAGGCACTGTGTTATGTGTTAGTCATGATCGTCATTTTCTCACAAAAATCGCAACGCGAGTCATTGCACTGACGGAAAAGGGTATTCAAGATTATAAGGGTACTTATCCAGAATTCGTGCAGCATTATGGTGTTGATTATTTTGAATAACTATTGATCAAATCAATTACTCAAATATTCTTAATATCATTTATCTCAAAAAAAGGAGACCTAATGATTTTAATGGGAATGTTGTTGGCAGCATTTTTTATTTCTGCTTCAGAAATGCAACAGCAGTATGTATCACAGGCTATTCAAGATAAATTTGAATACAGAAATTTATTCGATACCTGTATAAATAACAAAGATATTTTTGAAGCACTCCGGGATCCGGATAATTTTGATGCGTATAATAATTATACGGTTGATGTGTATAATAATTATTTAAATGCTTCTTCGGCGTTATTAAAAAAGTCTTTCAAGCTTTTTATTGAACGAAATAAAAGTGAAGCATTAAATTATACAAGATTTAGAAAGCTGAAGGGTTTAGCATATGCTTATTCTCTTATAGATACTTCAGATATTTCGCTTATTCCTTTATTAGAAAATAATCATTTTGATAATTTTTTATTATCTAATGCACTCAAACAAACTGTTAAAAAAGAACGTGCTCTCATGTTAACTAAATTTGAGGAATTTTCCGTAATTTCCAAAATTTTCACGTACGCGATAATAAAAATGCAAGGAATGTATCAGACTAAAGATAATATTGGTGAATTTTATTCAAAAGATATTGAAAAGCCGTTACGAAGATTTTGCAAGTATGCATATTTAATGAATACTTGCTATTTGTTAGCTTTGTGATTCGAATTAATATAAATAAAAAGGTCCTCAAAGGACCTTTTTATTATGCTACAACGCTAACTTTTGCTGCACGCAGTAGCATGCCTTTACGGATATATCCAGGTTCGATTACTCGGGCAATCGAGCCTGATTCTTTTCCCTCAATCATTTCTTGCATTATTGCTTCATGCATTTCAGGGTCGAAGGTTTCTGTTTGAACTTCTTCGATTTCATATTTCTTTAATAATTTTTGCATTTCTTTATACGTAAGCTCGATGCCTTGCATATGGGCGTCGATTGCTTGGGTATTGTTTTTTGTAAGATCATTTATAACGCGTTTTAAGCTGTCAATGCAGGAAACTAAATCAAGCAGCACATTATTCTGCGCTTGGAGTTGCCAATTGATGCGCTCTTTTTCCATGCGGCGACGATAATTGTCAAAATCAGCCGTTAAATAGGCAATAGTGTTTTGGGCTTGGTTAAGCTGGCTTTTGCAAAGCTCTACTTCGTTAAGTTGTTCATTTTGTGGATTAGTAGTGTTATTTTCCATGTTAGATCCTTGTTTTTTATTAGTATATCAGAGTCACCGCTAGAGAAAAGGTTAGAAAAAATTGAAGGTTGCTATTTCTTGTAAAGCGGGGTATATCATCGTAAGTAGTGTTGTAGCAAGGGGAGCCATGTTTCTAATCGTTCTGCTTTTGAGTATTTTTCCAAATGTATCTTTGGGTATGGACACCCACCATTATTATCGTGCTTCGTTCTTGCCACATGAGCCACGTTTTGAGCGACCTTGGTTGTTTACGACTGAAGTACTGGTTGCAAGTGGCACCACGAATACTAGCTTTGATAAATGTGGTGATTGTCGACCTTTGTTTGATTTATATGGTTTGCAACAAGCACAACTTATTGGCGCTGGCATACCACTCAACCCTAATAATGCCTACGAAGCATTAATGATTGATGTGTTAGATCTGCCTCAGAATCCAAGTTTTGGTAATGTTTCATTTACCGGTTGTTTTCGTTTGCATGAAGTGCGTATTAATGTATTTCAAAATTTTACGCATGGATTTTTTGGACGTTTAGCAATACCGGTAAGAGATTTTTTTTTAGAAGGTATTCATTATAAGGATTGTTCAAACCTAGGAAATCTTACATCATCTCAACGTCAAACATGGCATACTTATTTGGCAAAGCTGCCTCAGATTCTCGCTCATTTTGATCTCGCTTTATCACCGTATCACTGTGCGCAAATTGGTGACATATCAGTTCTTTTGGGATGGACCATTAATTATCAAGATACGCAATATCTCGATTATTTAGATGCGACGGTGCAATTAGGGGTGATGACACCTTCTAGTCCTTTGCAAAATATTAACTCCGTTTTTTCTATGCCTGCTGGTTATAATGGACACACGGGTATACCTTTTGTCTTTGATTGGGCTCTCGGTGCCGGTGAATGGTTCACTTTTGGCATTCATAGCGATATTTTATGGTTATTGCCCTATATCAGAACGGTGAGAATTAAAACAAATGAAAAGCAAAATGGCTATATTCGTCTTGGCCTTGCACAAGTAGAAGAACATTCTGGATTATTGGGATCCGTAAGTTCTTATGTCCATGCTAACCATTTTTATGGTGGTTTGTCCTTGTTATTTGGTTATAGTTTTGCGGGTCAGCGAGATTCATACTATCGGTGTCCTAAATCGTTTTTAGATACTGAATTTATTAATACCGATTCTCTGCTTAAAAGTTGGCACATGCACACATTGCATATTTGGGTTGAATATGATTTTGAAACCGAATGCAATCCTTATTTGCCCCGTATAGCATTCTTGTATAACTATCTAATAAAAGGCAAAAGGACGCTTGATAATTCTATGTCAGGTGCCCAATGGGCAGTCGATTTCGTATGGCGTTATTAATGAATCTAAAATAAACGCCATAATAACCTTGATTGCTATTGCTTCATGCGCTTTATTTGTTTTAAATACTGCAAAAATAGACTTACCAACCATTGTAATTAAATCATAAAGCTCATTACGCACATCTTCGGGTATAGGATTCCGATAATGCTTTTCGATATATTCTTGCGTCAGCTTGTACAATGTCAGCGTGCGATGCAATGTTTCTCGGAGAAATGGACTTTGATCTTCTGTTGCGATCGTGCTTGCACGTATTAAGTCGACAAATGACCATACCTCTAGTGCTTGATTTTGCACCGTTTCTAATGTTGTTGCATGTATATATGAAAGTGAAAGCGCGGTTATTATTAAAACTTTTATTTGTATTCCCATACTTGCCCTACCGTTACACTGGCAGTATGGCATAAAAATTTACAAATAAGCAATATTGATAAATAAGGGGCGGCTGGACGGGTATTTTTATTGTTGTGGTCGATTGAAAAAGGGGGCGATGAACGCCCCCCGAGATGGTTATTCGCTGATATCGGTATCAATTGGACCTTCTTTGTCTTCGTTAGAAGAGGTAGAAGAGTCTTGTTGGCCCTCAGCTTGTTTTTCTTTATAAAGAATTTCAGCCAACTTGTGTGATGCTTGCAAGAGGGTGTCGGTTGCTTTTTGCAATTCGTCGCCATTGTTTTCATGCTCTTTAAGTGCATTTTTTGCATCGGTTAAGGCCGTTTCGATTGCGGTTACATCTTCTGCGCTGAGTTTTGCCTTATTTTCATTAAGGTTTTTCTCAACATCGAAGATAATGCCATCGAGGCGATTGCGTTTTTCGATTGTTTCACGCAATTTCTTATCATCTGCTGCGTTCGCTTCAGCTTCACGCACCATACGTTCAACTTCTTCTTTAGAAAGACCGCCGCTGGTGGTGATGGTAATGCGTTGTTCTTTTCCAGTACCTTTATCTTTAGCAGATACGTTTACAATGCCGTTTGCATCGATATCAAAGGTAACTTCAATTTGAGGAACGCCACGTGGTGCTTGAGGAATACCTTCAAGTTTAAATTGGCCCAATGTTTTGTTATCGCGAGCCATTTCACGTTCACCTTGAACCACGCGAATATCTACTGCTGTTTGATTGTCTTCAGCGGTAGTAAATACTTGTGATTTTCTGGTTGGGATAGTAGTGTTGCGTTCGATTAAACGTGCCGTAATACCACCCATGGTTTCGATACCAAGTGAAAGGGGAGTAACATCGAGTAAAAGAAGGTCGGTTACTTCACCAGATAAAATTGCACCTTGCAATGCAGCGCCAACCGCAACTACTTCGTCTGGGTTCACTGATTTATTTGGTTCCTTGCCGAAGAATTCTTTTACCAATTCTTGTACTTTTGGGATACGTGTAGAACCACCAACCAAAATTACTTCGTCGATTTGGTCTTTGCGAAGCTTTGCATCTTCCATTGCGCGTTTGCATGGGATGAGTAAGCGTTCAAAGATTGATGCGCACAATGATTCAAGTTTTGCACGAGTTAATTTAACAACTAAGTGTTTTGGACCTGTTGCATCTGCAGTGATGTAGGGTAAATTGATTTCTGTTTCATTGAGATTAGACAATTCGATCTTAGCTTTTTCAGCAGCTTCTTTTAGCCTTTGTAAAGCCATGCGATCATTGCGAATATCAATGCCGTTTTCTTTTTGGAATTCTGCTACTAAATAATCGATGATTGCTTGATCAACGTCGTCACCGCCAAGATGAGTATCGCCATTGGTGGATTTAACTTCAATTACGCCGTCATGAACTTCTAATATTGAAATATCAAAGGTTCCACCACCGAAGTCAAAGACTGCTACAGTGCCGCTTTTTTTCTTATCAGCGCCGTATGCAAGTGCAGCTGCGGTAGGTTCGTTGATGATACGTTTTACATCAAGACCCGCGATTTTACCCGCATCTTTAGTTGCCTGACGTTGTGCGTCATTGAAATATGCTGGGACGGTAATAACTGCTGCAGTTACTGGTTGACCCAAGAATTGTTCTGCTGCTTCTTTTAATTTGGTTAAAATTGCTGCCGAAATTTCTTGCGGGGTATATTCTTTGCCTTGTGCATCTACGGCAATATCACCGTTGGGACGTTTAACTAATTTATAAGGCATGCGCTTAATTTCATTACGCATTTCTTCATAGCTATGACCAATGAAACGCTTAATAGAGAAAATTGTATTTTCAGGATTAGTTACCGCTTGGCGTTTTGCCGGGGTTCCTACGAGACGTTTTCCATCTTTTGTAAAAGCTACGATAGAAGGGGTTGTATTTTGACCTTCTTGGTTAGGTATAACCTTAGGGTTGCCGCCTTCCATGATTGCAACTACCGAGTTGGTTGTACCCAAATCGATACCAATAATTTTTGCCATTGTTCTTCCTTTGTTTAGCTTTCAACTGTATATAGATATAATGTTTATCTTATTCGCTGTCAATTTTTTTGCTCACATTATATGAGTGCAATTCACTCATATTTTATTACTAAATTTATCCAAAATCAATTGTTATGCTATTCTGATAACCAACTCAAATCCCTTCTATGTCTTAATAGGGTTTCCAAGGGGTACCCTACATCGTTTTTGCATGTCTTTCGTTCCTTTGTTGGTTTTTCGCTGGGGCCAGGGCGAGAGTTTAATAGGGTACCCCTTGGAAACCCTTGTCTTATTAGTTAAAAGGGGAGTAATACTGAGGTTGCATACCATTTAAGAGGGGGCCAATTATGTATTATCTATTGCTAGTTTTTTCTATGTTTTTGAACGGTGCAGATTATAGCCCACAGCTCTTTCGTTACAATGATGTTTATTATAGAAATGGTTCAACGCAGAGAATTGAAAAGCATATACAGCATTTAAAGGAAATTAATCAAATAGTTAAAAATGATGATGAATTTTTTCATGATTTTTTAATTGAAGCACCTTTTCATCATGAATTAATGAGTTGCTGTATTTCAATTATGCGTAAGGAAGAAACATTAGATGCGTTTAGCGATATTTGGAAGTTTTATCTCAAGCATAAGGCGCACATACCAAAAAGAACGGATGTTTTCTTAAGAGAAAGTTGTATATTACTTTTGACGCTTTACCATTACTGCATGGTTAAGAACACAAAAGGAATAATATCTGATATGAGTACTCTCTATAATCAGTTATCAGCCTTACCATTGCCAGAGCTTCTTGATATGTTAGACACTACTTATACGAGCTTGAAAAAAATATTTATGAATTACAATGCGCCGAATACCGTGACCTGGATGGCAAAATATTGGTGGGTACCACCCGTAGCAGTGACTGCATTGAGCTATACGGTTTTCAAATGGTACGTAAGCAGAATCAAATCGAAGATTACCGAATAAAAAAAGATTGTGATATACTTGGATGTGGGTAAAGCTTTTTTGTAGGGATTATAACCCCTAAAAAAGGATTCACCCATGTTCGCCGTTAATGATAAAGTTGTCTATCCTGGCCATGGTGTCGCAATTATCGTAAATGTTGTTCTTCAAAATATTGCCGGTACCTTAACACGTTGCTATGAGCTTAAATTTCTCAATAAGGATATGAAAATACTCGTTCCGGTGCATAATGCAATCGCGGTAGGTATACGACCACTCAGCACGCAGCAATATGTTGCTGACGCTTTAAAAATACTCGCCGAACCCGCACGACGTTTAAGCAAATATGAATTTACGGCGAGTAGTTGGACCCGTCGTTACAAAAAATGTTTAGATGAGATGCGCACTGGTGATATTAAAAAAATTTCAGAAATATATAGAGATTTAACTTTTATCCAAACGCAAAAAGAATTATCTTTTGGTGAAAAAAATCTTTTGCTTCAAACGGAAAATTTATTGGTAGAAGAAATATCGCTCGTTCGTCAATTGCCACAAGATAAAGCAGTTGAACAATTACGTTCTATGTGCGTCTTTAAAACCAAGGGTTTGAAACCTAAAGAATTATAATTAGATTATTATTAAAAATTTAAGGCAGGGTGTTTATATTTCGCTCTGCCTTTTCAATTTTATGCTATACTTTTAGGCTATGAAACCAATAATTATTATCACAGGTCCGACAGGATCTGGCAAAACTGATTTTTCATTAGAAGTTGCGCGCGCAGTATCAGGCGAAATAATTAATGCCGATATGGGACAAATGTTTTCTCCACTAACGATAGGTACCGCAAAACCTGCGTGGCGCCAGGAATCGATTCCTCATCATTTATTTGATAACATCACGGAGCCTGAGGCATATTCTGCTGCTTCATACAGAAAAGACGTACAAGCATTGGTTGATGAAATTGAATCGCGCGGGCACATTCCTGTTATTGTCGGTGGCTCAGGTTTTTATTTACAAGCCTTACTTTGGCGCTTTAAAGAATCACCTATACTCGAAACAACTGTAACTGATTATAACGATGTTGAAACTTCTGCATTGTGGGAAATCCTCAAAGACAAAGATCCTATGCGCGCGAATGAAATTCATGAAAATGATCGCTATCGGATTACGCGCGCATTAAAAATGCTTGATCATGGCATGTTGCCGTCATCACATAAGCCTGAATTCGATCCTATAAGGCCTTTTATTATTATAAACGTAGTGCGCTCTACCGATGACTTAGATGCGCGAATATTATCAAGATTAGACGCAATGTTACAATCGGGATGGGTTGAAGAAGTACAAGAATTAAACGACGCATGGAAGTCGTTTGTATATGAAAAGAAGATCATTGGTTATAATACCATCATTGATTATTTGAATAAAAAGATCCATTTTGCGGAAATGAAAGAATTGATCTTTTTTGCAACAAAACACTATGCAAAACGTCAGCGTACATTCTGGCGCGGATTAAAAAGAAAGATTCAGGAATCATTGGATTCACACCCTCAGTCGCATGGACAGATCTATGAGTATGACTTGACTTTATCGGATCATACATTATACATAAATCAGCTAATAGACCGGTTTAATGCATGGAACTATAATGAATGATAAGAATCTTCATGATACTACGTTAATTCAAATCAGCGTTGCATTGATAAGCATCGCCAGTGTTTCATTTTTGGCTGGGTATTATCTTGGAAAAAAGAAGAGTGCTGAAGAATTGGTTCGCTATGTTTCGCAGCAAACATTTGCGGATAAAATTTATTCTTCATTATGTACTTTGTATGATACTTACGAAGATGAGGCATATAATAATGTAGAAGAAAAAGAAGAAGAGCAGAAAAAAAATAATGAAGATACACTGACCGCAGACAAACCAGATGTGGTTGTGGTTAAGGAATTATACAGTGCAATTTTATGTGGATTTGGTTCGCAGAAAGCTGGGCTTGAATATGTACATCGATTGAATACAAAAGGTGTAAAGGCTCGCTTGATGACACGTACCAGTATCACCCGTAAAGGCAACACAAGAACATGGTATCAGGTTGTATCTGATCCATTGGATTATGAATCTACTATTCAGTTAGCTGAGCGATTAAAAAAAGAAGATAAATTAACGAACGTAATGCTCCACAAAGTTCAGAACGAGCAGAAGGAAAATATTATATGATTACTGCTATGAGAAACAAATTTGGCAAAACATCAATGAATCAAATAATTCTTTGGTTGATGCTTTTTTCTATGTTTGGCATGGGATCTATTGCGGGACTCTTTAAACGTTTCTATGGTTCTTCTTCTACAGTTGCTGAAGTGAATGGTTATGAGATCTCAGCGCGAGAATATCGTTCTAAATACATGGAAGAACAGCGCAGGCTCGATTACTTCCGTCAACAATTTGGACCAATGGCTGATCAGCTCTTACAGGCACAAGGCATCTCAGCATCAGCTGAAGAATTGGCTATGAATAGTTTGGTGCAAGAAAAATTACTAGATGGTATTGCCGATAAAATAGGTGTAAGTGTTTCAGCAGAATATGTTGAAAAGAAATTGCAGGATCCATTATTTGTACTGCAAACGCTTGGTGAGCTTGTGCCTCCCTATTTAATGGATAAAAATGGTGCGATAGATCGTAAAGCATTGGTAAAACATTTGCAACGTCAAGGTATTGCGTTAACCGATTTTGATTATTTGCTTGAAGGTTTATTACGTCGTATTTTTGTTATGACCTTAATTTCTGGTGGCCTATATATCCCTAATGCATTAATTAAAGAAGCTTACATTCGCCAAGAAGGTGTGCGTGATTATGCATTGTTGACTATTCCAAGCGAAAGCTATCGCAAAGAAATTGAAAAGCAAACAGTTTCTGAAGATGTGTTGCGCGACTTCTATCTTCGTTATAACACCGCTATGCAACGTTACTACGAACCAGAATCAAGAACTGGTGAATTGGCTGTCTTTAATCTTAAGCCAAATCAAGAACAGCAATTTTTAGCAGCGGCACAACAAGTAACTGCTAACCCATGGGATACTTCAGCAGAAGATGCATTATTGAAGAAATTCGGTTCAACTTCAAAAAAATCAATAACCTTACATCAGTCAGATACTTCTGAAACGGGCAAAAGATTATTCTCTATAAATCCGAATGAAAAAACTGCGTACACAGACAAAGGCAAAGGCTATATTTTGTCAGTAACTAAAGTTGAGCCTGCAAAACAGTTGCCGTATGAAAGCGTTGCCGCTGGCGTACTTAAGGATTATGTCCAAGAACAAACCATGGTAAAAATGCGCTCCGTGACTGAAGAAGCAGCTAATTTGGCAAAAAAAGAAGGTTTACAAGCAGCCCAAAAGGCATTTAACGGTAAAATAACCACCTTTAAGGTGCAAGGTACCGCTGATGATCAGTGGCAAAAGTTGAACCAACAGAATATTAATACTGAAGCAGTAAAGAACATGGCTGTTGCTAAAACACTTACCCTTGGCCTTAATGACGATGCTGGCTATGTGATTGAATTAACTAATGTTGAAGCTGTTTCTTCAGAAGCAATAGCAGCAGCACGTGAAGTTTTTGAGCGTGCGTTATATGCCCAAGAAATGTCGCCATTTATAGCTGGCTTTGTTGCGTCTTTGCAGAAAACTGCTAAAATTAAGCTTAATCAATCAATGTTTTATCAAAACTAGATAGAGCACTATAAAATTAAATTTTGACTTTTTACAAGAGTTACATTGTGAGCGAAAAGCATCCACGTGAATCAATTGACCTCAGCGCTAAGAAAAAGGCGTTAGAGGCTACCCTAGCCCATATTGACAAGCAATATGGTAAGGGATCTGTTATGCTACTTGGTCAAAAATCAGACAAAAATGCTGATGCCATTTCATTGGGATCCATTTTGGTTGATCATGCTACCGGTATTGGTGGCTTGCCTCGTGGTCGTATTGTAGAAATATATGGTCCAGAAGCATCTGGTAAGACTACTTTAGCGTTACAAGCGATAGCTGAAGCACAAAAATTGGGCGGAACTTGCGCATTTATCGATGCGGAACATGCTCTTGACCCTGTGTATGCAGCGAAGCTGGGCGTTAAATGCAATGAGTTAATCATTGCCCAGCCAGATTATGGTGAACAAGCGTTGGATATTGCAGAGATGCTTATCCGTTCCAGCGCCGTAGATATTATCGTTGTCGACTCGGTAGCGGCCCTTGTTCCAAAAGCGGAACTTGAAGGCGATATGGGCGATGTCCATGTTGGTTTGCAAGCCCGTTTAATGTCTCAAGCGCTTCGTAAATTGACCCCCGTTGTACACAAATCTAATACGGTTTTGGTCTTTATTAACCAAATTCGTCATAATATTAATGCTATGGCATTTGCCAATAAAGAAGTTACTACTGGTGGTAACGCATTGAAGTTTTATTCATCTTTACGTCTTGAAGTTCGTCGTGTTGAGGGCCTTAAAGATAAAGAAGGTAATCATCGCGGTAATAGAGTTCAGGTTAAAGTTGCAAAAAACAAAATGGCTCCTCCATTCAAAGTGGTCAAGGTTGACCTTATGTTTGGTGAAGGTATTAGTCGTGAGTACGAACTCATTGATGCTGCATTGTTAACTGGATCTTTGGTGCAATCGGGTTCTTGGTTCTCTTATGAGGGCGAGAAGATTGCTCAAGGACGTGATGGCGTGGCGTTAGCATTAAAAACACAGCCTGAGCTTTTCCAGCGTATGAAACAGCGTGTGATGGAGTCTCTCTCCGCGACTGCTCCAGCAATTATTGATGTACAGGGTGAATAGTGAATATGAAACCAAGGCAAGATAATTTGCCTCTAATAAATGAAAAAATTCGTTTTGAGCGTTTACAGCTTATTACGCATGATGGTCGTAACTTGGGTGTTGTAACTCGTGATCAGGCATTGCGTGAAGCGCGTACTGCTGGTCTTGACTTAGTAATCATTTCTGAACAAGGTGGCGATGGCTTTCCAGTAGCGAAAGTTATGGACTTTGGCAAAGTTTTGTATGAAAAGAAAAAGCAACAAGCAGAAGCTAAAAAGAAGCAGCATGTTATTCAAGTTAAAGAATTAAAGCTTCGCCCTAAAATTGCGGATCATGATTTTGAAACAAAGATGAATCAAGCAATGCAATTTTTGAAAGAAGGTAAGCGTCTTAAAATTACGCTTATGTTTAAAGGACGTGAAAGTGCAATGCGTGATGAACGCGGCTCTGAAATGTTTGCTAAAATTGAAGAGATCGTTAACAATGAAGGTTTTGGTCCTAAGCTCATGCAAGAGAAAGACACCAAAGCGCCAACAATGTGGTCTCGCATTTATTTTCTAAAAAAATAGGACTTTTATATGTCAAAGATGAAAACACACTCTGGTGCTAAAAAGCGCTTTAAAAAACTAAAAAATGGTCAGTTCAAGGCTGCGCGCCCGTTCCGTCGCCACTTGCTTACCAAGAAAACCGCAAAACGTAAACGTGGATTGCGCTCACCATTATACATTGGTCCTAGCGATATCAACCACATCATACCTTTGCTCCCTTATTAATTAGTAAATAATTGTATAAATCCAAATAAAGGAATAAGCCCATGACCCGTGTCAAACGTGGTACAGTAACCAAAAAACGCCATAAAAAATTATTAAAACAGACTAAAGGCTTCTGGGGTCAACGTAAAAACGTTTTCCGCCGTGCTAAAGAAACTTTGCTTCGTGCAATGGCTTTTGCATTTAAAGGCCGTAAGCTTAAAAAACGTGATATGCGTGGATTGTTCATTAGCCGTGTAAAAGCAGCTGCTGAAGAACGCGGTATGAAATATAACAAGCTTATTCATGGCTTGAAATTGGCGCACGTACAATTAAACCGTAAAATGTTAAGCCAGATCGCTATTTTTGATGCTGCTGCATTTGACCGCGTAGTTGAAATCGCTCGTCGTTGATATCTTCTTGACAAACGAGATGGCTGTTTATTAGAATCAGCTTCAAAGTTTGTGTCAACAAACAGTGAAGGGAGATATTAATGGAAGCATTACAAATTCTTGAACAGAAGATTGCGCGTCTTATTGAGAGTAAAAAGCAGGATGTTGATCTTATTATCGAATTACGTGCTGAAAATGCTCGTTTGAAAGATCAATTAGAGAAATTAGAAAACTCACTGCTCGTTCATCATCAAACTAAAATGGTTGTTGATGATTTGATTCGTAGTATTGATTTACTTGTAGAGCAAGAATCGCAACAAGGACAGTAAGCGTGAAAAATATCAAAGTCTCAATATTTGGTGAAGGCTACTCGCTTATTAGTGATGAATCTGAAGAGCATATTCTCGCTGTTGCTCGTCGTGTTGATGGGCTCATGAGAGAAATTGCACAACAGACATCAATAACTGATCCAAAACGTATTGCGGTACTTGTTGCTTTACGTCTTGCAAGCGATCTTAAAAATCAAGAAAGCCTTCTTGAGCATAAGTATCAAGAATATGTTCAATTACTTGATAGAATTGATCAAGAATTGACTTCTGTTTGTCTTTGAAAAATGTCGTGGGCCTTTAATCCCCACGACATTTGATGCACCATTGAGTCCTTCTTTCCTGTTATTCTTGGATCCTCTCCATCGAAGGAAAGAATAATGGAATTGTGGTTATTATTACTAGCAGTAGGTGGTTTTGGTTTGTGGGCATTTTTAATGTACATTGCTCAAGGCACACTCGCTCGCGCTCGAACCTTATTTGCTGAAGCGCAATTTTCTCGCGAATCAGTTAAACGTGAATTAGAAGCTGAACGTCGTGAAGCTATGCTCAAATTAAAAGATGAGCTGTATAAGCGTCGTATTGATTTTGATAATGATATTAAACGTGAAAAACTCGAACTTGAGCGCTTTCAATCGAAAGTAAATGCTCGTTTTGAGACTATAGAAAAAAAAGAACAACGTATTGAAGAACTTCATGCGGAGTTACAACAAAAAGAACGCGCGCTGTTGCGTTCAACTGATCAGATTCGTATTAATGAGCAAAAACTTAAATCATTGTATGATGAGCTGATTAATAAATTGGAACATTTGAGTGGTATGACTCGTGATGAAGCACGCCAAACGCTTTTTAATACCTTAGAAGCGGAAGTGCGTCATACACAAGAAAAATGGATTCAAAAAGTAGAAGAAGATACTCGCCAAACGGCAAAAGAAAAATCTATTCAGGTTTTAGTAACAGCAATGCAACGATTTGTTGCGGAACAAGTAGCACCACATTCTACTGGCGTTGTGCATTTGCCTAATGATGAGATGAAAGGTCGAATCATTGGTAAAGAGGGTCGAAATATTAAGGCTCTTGAGATGGCAACCGGCATGGAATTTGTTATTGGTGATACCCCTGAGGTTATTACTATTTCGGGCTTCAATCCAATTCGTCGTGAAGTTGCTCGTCGTTCGCTTGAAAAATTAATCCTCGATGGTCGTATTAATCCTACCCGTATTGAAGAAACTGTTCATCAATGTGAAAAAGAAATTGATGAAATGGTGGAAGATTACGGTAAAAAAGCAATCATGGAATTTAACTTACAAGGCGTTAAATCAGAAATGGTTTCATTGCTTGGTAAATTGCATTTCCGTACCAGCTATTCTCAAAATGTGTTAATGCATAGTATTGAGGTAGCTTATTTTGCTCGTATGATTGCCGAAGAACTCGGATTACCTCATCCCGAAATCGCGTTACGCGGTGGGTTGTTCCATGATATTGGTAAAGCTTTATCAGCTGAACATGAAGGTCCTCACGCATTGATTGGTGCTGAAATTGCAAAACGTTGTGGAGAAGATCCATTGGTAGTTAATGCTATAGCAGCTCACCATGAAGAGGTTCCATTTACATCGGTGTACTCACCAATCGTTATGATAGCAGATACAATTTCTGCATCTCGTCCTGGTGCTCGACGTGAAACCTTGACCACCTATTTGAAACGATTAGAAAAGCTTGAAGATTTAGCAACATCCTTTGATGGCGTTAAGCGTGCATACGCGATTCAAGCTGGTCGTGAAATTCGTGTGATTGTTGAAGAAGAGGTTTTAAGTGATGAACAAGCACTTACTCTTGCACGCGATCTAGCACAAAAGATAGAAACCGAAATGGCTTTTCCGGGTCAAATCAAGGTAAACGTTATTCGTGAAAAGCGTGCTATTGAATACGCTCGATAAAAATAATACAATAACTCCGCATGAATGTGCGGAGTTATTTATTTAAGGAGCAGAGGTATGGTAATACAAACAATTTTATTGATAACAACTCTCATTGTATCAGCTCATGATCGCAATGATTTCACGGCTAAAAAGAACAAAGTAGCTGATGCTAACGGTATTTTAACTAAAATAACACCAGAAACACTTGATCAATTAGCACCTAAAGTTCCTGAAGACACACATATTCGGTTACGCTCGTTATTAGATGATGCAACATTCATTAAGGCGATTATCGAACAAGAAGGTCCAGAATCTGATATAAAAGCTCGTTGGGAAGATGCAAAACAACTTCTTAATAATTATGGCTTCAACCCGTTACCAAATAGTGGTGGTAATTTTGTTTTCGACTTGGGAAAGCTTGATGAAGATTATTTAATAAAAATAAGTGGGCATGGAAACCGCAGAGAATTACTTACTGCAGCGCATAACATGCGCTATGGCTCTTCCTATGATAATGAATTTATATCAGCTGAATTTTTAAATAAATATTTTCCATTGAATGCTCATGGTCAGCCATTAAAAACTTACCAAACGGCAAGTCGCATTGCGCATGGTTTGTTGTTTAATCAGTTTTTAAAGGAATGTCCTGCATGTGATGGTGTTAAGGCTGTTCAAGAATATTTAGTTACATTGCCTGGAAAAGGAAATCTGGTTGATGATAAATCATGTATTGTTATTAGTAAAAAAGAGACTGATATCAAGCCATTAACTCAAGAAGCATTGAAAGATGTTCCGGTGGAACGTGTAGTATGCCTATGGGCCGGCATGCGCTATGCTGGTGGTTGGAACATGAACAACCAAAATGTTCAAATTAATTCCAATAATGAGTTGATCTGGTTAGATTTGGAACAACCTAATACAACACAGCCACATGAAGTTTTTCATGGTGATTATAAACGATGGTTACATAATGTGACTGTTGGCGAAGAAACTCTTCTGCAAATGTTGGGTGAAAATAGCCCTCATGCAAAAGCAATTGAAGAAGCAAAAAAACAAAATATACTTGTATCTAAAGAATCATTTAATAATTATATTAACCAACTAAAAAATAACTCGAACAATAACGGATAAGCATGCGTATACTCTTTTTTGGTGATTTGGTAGGTTTACCTGGTCGCATTATGTTACAAAAACATTTACCCCATATTAAGAATCAGTTGAATCCTGATTTTATTTTGGTAAATGGCGAAAATTCAGCAAGTGATGGCCGTGGTATTACGCCTAAAATAATGCATTTTTTCAAGCATTTGGGGGTGCATTTAGTTACCTCTGGCAACCACATCTTTGCCAAAAAAGATATTTATCCTTATCTTCGCGATCATCAAGATCTTATCAGACCACTTAATTTTCCTGGTGGATGTCCTGGCAATGGCGTAACAGTCATCAGCAACAATGGTAAAACATTAGGTGTCATTAACGTTCAAGGTCGTGTGTTCATGCGAGAATTATTGGCATGTCCATTCCGTGCTTGTGAATCTGCATTAACGTTTTTAAAATCTAAAACAAATGCTATTTTTATCGATATGCATGCGGAGACTTCATCAGAAAAAATGGGTATGGCTCATTATTTTGATGGTAAAGTCAGTGCAGTTGTAGGTACCCATACTCATGTTCCTACAGCAGATGAACGCATACTTCCTGGTGGCACCGCATATATTACTGATGTCGGTATGGCTGGTGCTCTTAATAGTATGATTGGCATGAAGAAAGAAACTGTGTTAACCAACATGTTGACGCAAATGCCAAGTCGCTTTGAAGTGGATTTAGTAGGGCCATTCCAATTATGTGCCGTCGTTATTGATATTGACGATGAAACCGGAAAAGCATTAAAAATTGAACGCATTCGTGTTATTGATCATGAAATGACTATACAAAGTACAGAAGATTAATAAATAAAAAGGACAGGATAAAATACCTGTCCTTTTTTATAGGTTTTTTATATTAACTGAATAGTTGCCATAATAGGAAAGTGATCACTGGGGCGCGCACCTGAATTTGTTATTGTTCTGAATTCTAAAGGTTTGATTTTTTCAGGAATTGAAACAATAATATGATCTAATGTTTTTTTGCTTTTTCCATCGTATCCTGAATAAGTAAATTCTGGACCAAATATTTTATCAGATGAGATTGCATTACGTATAATTACGAAGTTATAGCTTTGAATAGAGCTTATCACTGTTTCTGGTCTCATGTTAAAATCACCAGCGATGAAAGAGTTTATTCCTTGTGATTTTAATATGTTTGCTTTTTCATAAATAATTTTTAAGCCATTGTCTTTAGCCGTTTTGGTAAGCCCAAGATGTATATTAAAAATATAAAATTTTTCCATTGGTTTTATTTTATTCTGCACAAATATCCACGTACATGCACGTTGATGATTATCATCCCAACTTTTGAGGCCTTTCTTCTGCTTTTCATTGAGAAAGATTATGCCTTTGTCTATGAGGTTGTAATCCTTTGAATAAAAAATTGCATTAGTTTCACTATCCTTATTATTAATAGATGGCGCATAAGAATTATAATGAGCTTTAATAAAATCATTTTTTAGAAAGTTCTGGATATCGGGTTTATGTGTTTCTTGAAAACATACAAATGTTGGAATATAACCTTGAATTATTTTCTCGGCGGACTTTAAACGATCTTGCTTAGGATTATCAATCACTTTTAATGTCGTACCAATCTTTTCCCATTGATTTTGTTTTGCCGTTGGGAAATTGAATGACATAATTCGCACAATATCTTGCGCATTAATAATTGACAGAGATACCAGAACACACAAAATAAATTTACTCATAAGTTCTCCCTTAAGATAGAAGTGTCTATTCTATTCTAATGAAGAACTAATGAGTAAATAAATACACGATAAATTAAGATATCGTATTTTTATTTATCTGTATGGTGGCCATTATCGGATAATGATCACTTGGACGAATTTTATGAGAAGAATCTGTAATAGTCTCGAATCTTAACGACTTGACCTGTGGGGATGAAAATAGATGATCGGGCGTTGCTTTTGAAGAGTCATCGTAGCCGGTATACGTATAATCCGGTCCCACAATGTGTTCATCAGAGGTCATGGATCTGATGTTAAATAGATTGTAAGGATTTTTAGTTATATATGACAACTCTCCCACCGAAGCATTAAAATCACCGATTAAGAATACATAATCATCGTTTTTCTTTTTAGTCATAATATGATCTGCTATTTGCTTGCTGCCCTCAATAATTGATTTATTTGTTAAGCCTAAATGAGTGTTATAGATATACATTTTTATAGGTAATGAAACATGAGTAAGATAAATCCAAGTGCATGCGCGTTGGTGAGAGTCATCCCAGCTATTATGACCTTCTTTTTGTTCAGCATTAAGAAACAGATTGCCTTTTTCTAAAAGCATATAAGTATCATGACTGTAAAAAATTGCATTCAGATCAGTATCCTTAGTTGAAGCACGTGGAGCATATGATTTATAATATTTTTTTATAGTTTTACTATGAAATAAGGCGTCTAGGTCATCTGTATGCGTTTCTTGAAAGCCAATTATATGGGGTAAGTATTTCTTAACGATAGTTTTTGCCGATTTCATACGCTTTTCATCATTGTTGTTAAGACAATCAAAGGTTATGGCGATTTGTTCGAAAATATTCTTGTTTTGATGTGTTGTTGGAAAATTAAACGACATAATTTTAAAATTTTCTGGGATCTCGATTTTATCAGAGGCAAAAAGATTCAATGAAAAAATGAGCAAAAGTATAACCATGTAAAACTCCTTGTTTGTATGGATATATATCAAGTTATCTCTCTTTGATCAATCTAATTATTAATTAGTGGAATATTTAACATTTCTCTTGCTTTGGTGTAATGTTTACATTACAATCCATGGTATGGAAGATACAACGGCGATAACGCTGTCACTCAAAGAACAATTTTCAGAACTGATCCAAAAATTCATTGATGCACAGGACGTTTCTCCGTCTTCGCGTCAAACATATCGTCGATCCTTGGTGCAATTTTTTAAGTGGTTTAGTAGAAAAAAAAATCCGCATCCTACCCGTGAAACTATCCTTGCATACAAAGAAGCGCTCGATGTTCAAGGCCTACGTCCATTTACTCGTGCAAGTTATTTAGTAGCTGTACGTAAGTTTTTTGAATGGCTTGAAAGCAACAAATTGTATCCCAATGTTGCTAAAGGCATCAAGGGTGCTAAACGTTCATTAAAAAGTCACCAAAAGGATTCACTCACTATAGAAAACATAAAGAAATTAATTAAGGCTATTGACCGTCAAACTCTGCAAGGCAAACGAGATTTTGCTTTAGTGAACTTGCTTATAAGAACGGGACTTCGATTGATTGAAATCTCTCGTGCTGATATTGGCGATCTTCAAGAAAATCCTGATGGAGATGCATTATTGTGGGTTCGTGGTAAAGGTCGCGATGGTAAAGACGATTTTGTAGTACTTACCCAAGAAACGCTTGATCCCTTGCATGAATATTTACAAGCACGAAGACCAAAGTCTAAACGAGAACCATTATTTGCATCACTAAGCGACCGTAATAATGGCCAACGCATTACGACATTTTCTTTTTCCCGTTTGATTAAGCGCTATTTGCGAAAAGCGGGAATGGATAGCAAGAGGCTTACGGCGCATAGTTTGAGGCATACATTCGGGGTACTTTCGATTACGGCAGGGGCTTCATTATATGAAGTGCAACTTGCGATGCGTCATACCGCTCCAACAACGACAGAACTATACCTCGGTGATATAGAAAGAACGAAGCGCCTTAAAGACGCTCCGGAAAGAAAAATTGGAATGTTATTACAAGATATTGAAGATTAAAAAATATTAATTTGCATCACTCTTATTTATCGTATTTATTAAAAAAATATCAGGCAATTTTTCCTTTGGTTGTCCCTTAAATAGATTCTCTAAGCATGCAAAGCCTTGAGCAAGGATGAGTGGATTAGCATCAATAGGATGCCATTTATCCTTATAATCGTCATAAAATGACAATGAATAAGTATCTTTTTGTTTAACGCATTTTTTTTTAATATCACCATTAATATAAACTTCTACGCCTTGTCTGTTTTTACCGATTCCATTAAAAAAATACGCGTAAGTTATAGAATTACCATCAGCATTTGATTTTTTTTGGATACCATTGCAGACGTCTATTTGTTCCATCATCTGAGAAAATGCATGCATTAATAAAATTGAGAATAGGATCTTATTCATATACTTCCGTTCATTGAGTTAATGGCTTTTTCACTGAAGAAGCATATAGATATTTTTTATATCTTCAAATTAACTCGTTATTTTTCACCTAACGAAAAAACATCAGTAGGGTTTATTTGCATTTGACCAGTTTCAAAAGTAAGCTCGGCATCATTAAAGGATGTTTCAACATATCGTTCAAAAGCAGCAGTATTTATCCCTAAAGTTGTGGTTTTTGTGGCGCATTCTTCTCTAAAAGTGTATTTATGACCATCTTTTTCAAGAATTCGAACCGATCCAGCTGAAGTAGGCATATATGCCACATAAGATTTATCAGACTTTTTCTTGCCAAATATATGGCTTTTATAGAGTTCTGATCGATAAAGTATAACGTTGTCATCTTCATATTTATTCATATCATTTTTTTTCTCAAAGTCCTTATCTAGTAAATTTTTATAAGAATCATAAGAGTTAATGACAGTAAACGTTGATAATACTATGACAATTTTCTTCATCATTTTACTTTCCATCATTGAATTGTTTTTCCAATATATTAAAGAAATAATGCGCAGTTGCGTTCCAAATTTCTTCTCCTTTGGAACTTAATTGAATTTTTTTACCACTTCGTCTAATTGGATGAACAGTATAGGTATCATTTTTTTTTGTATATACCATGCGTTCATGTACTCGGCTATACTCTTGGTTATTTTTTATTTTTGTTATCAACAAAAATTTTGAAGGATCTTTTTTTATATAATAGTGAGTACCATTTTCATTTATTAATCTTCCAATATCATTTCGCCATTCTATTTTGGTACTATTGTCGTTTGCAAAAGAAATAAATGATGAAAATAAGAGTATCGCGTGTAGAAACATTTTTTATCCATATAAGATTTTTTTTAATTGATCTCTACTAATATAGCGTGTTTTAAATCTTTTTTCTTGTGTATAAAATTCTTTTTTTACTTGATCTAATGGTATATTACAATAAAATTCAGGGGAATTACCGTGCTTAAATGCTTTCCAAAATCGATCACCATCGCGATGCCATATTTCGGTAAAATTATTAATCGTTTTTATGTAACAAATATGATTGTCAGTCGCTTCTATTCTAATGATACCGTTGTTCCATTGTCTTGATACCGCTGCTACACAATTATTGAGTAAAATGAAACAAATTATAATATATATTCTTTGCATATAATTCCTTACTGAGTCGATTGACGGTAGAATAAATCGATCAGATAGGATAGTCAAGACTATTTTTTTAACGGATTGAAGTAGATGAAAAGAAACATCAAAAATGTAGCACAGATACTTAAAAACATACTATAACCAAAAGCTAATTGAACCGATGAATGCGTCCAAAGATATCCAATGAAAGCACTTGAAAATAATGACGCAAATCCTTCACTTGTCTGCAATATGCCAAAACCAAATCCTCGAACATCAGCAGGTACAATATCGGCTATAATCGCTTTTTTTAATGTTGTGGTTGCAGCCATACTGATTCCCGCTAAGAAGAATAAAAAGGCACAATATAATAATGACGCCGATGCGGCCATTAAAAGCCAGGATACCGTTGCAAGAATTGCAAACCCAAATATCGCTAATAATGTTTTTCTATTTATATAATCGCTCAGTAATCCGATCAAAAATTCACTTGCTGCTCGTGTAGCGTTATATATCGCATACAATAATACAACGACTGACAGCGTGTTCACAAAAGAATGAGAAAGCATCTCTTGTGCACGCATCAATAACAATAATTTGTTAATATTTCCTAAATCAAAAATAAAAAAAATAAGGAATAATGCAAAA
Organism: bacterium; assembly: GCA_023428375.1. GTDB lineage: Bacteria > Babelota > Babeliae > Babelales > Babelaceae > JAEYYR01. The sequence continues at coordinate 439,418 of JAEYYR010000002.1, forward strand.
TAAGAACCCGGCAACAATCGTATATCATTGCGCCAATCGGCTAAATTGCGCTTTGTTCTAGAAATTATTGTAATATCTTGCGTTAAAAAAATAATAGCAAAAACAGCACAAATTCCAGGAATGAACGAAAGAAGAAATATTGATTGAGGCGAGAATAAAAAGTAACTTGTTGCAATAAAGGCTACCACTGGACCGACCAATGATCCCAACGTATCCATTGCACGTTGCAAACCAAAGGCACGACCATAATACTTTTGTTCCACCGATGCTGCAATAAGTGCATCTCGTGGAGGTTCTCGTAATGCACTGCCAGTAAATGAAAGGGTGCGAAAGATTAGTAGTTGTAAAGCTGAGGTAGAAAAACCCGTTATTGTCGAAAATGCTGCCGATACGCCATATCCGATAGCAATCAAAGGTTTTTTATGAGAAATTTTATCACTCATATACCCTGAAAAGAGTCGTAAAAAACTTGCAAAAGCATCGGTCGTGCTTGAAATGATGCCTAATGCCAATGGTGCTTGAGCGGGTCCAACAAAACCAGAGACTAAGGTCGGAATTAACGAGACCGTCATCTCATGACTAAAGTCACTTAAAAAACTCGCTAGTCCAAATCCAAAAACTTTGTTTATCCAATTCTTCATATGAATAATGATAATCAAATCATTCATTCTTCAGCAATATCTTTACAAATTTTAGTTTAGTGGTGTTCACTACAATTAAAAACAAAAACAAGAAAGAAGTGCGTATGAAAAATTCAAACCAAACAAAGTATACGATACGGAATTTTTTGCCGTTAATTGTTATTTTTATGATAATTTTTTTACTGACGTTTATCAGACAATATTTTAGCGGTTATAATTTTGATAACGCCATGACAGATTTTATGGGATTCTTCTTTTTAATATTCGGTGGATTTAAGATTTTAAATCTTCAAAAATTTTCTGAGGCTTATCAGACTTATGATTTGCTGGCACAGCATACAAGATGGTATGCATACATCTATCCATTTTTAGAAATATTGTTGGGGTCTCTCTATATCACCCGTTCATATGTATACTTTGCAAATATTGCTACGCTATTGTTAATGATTGTAGGATCATTGGGAGTGATAAAGGCATTGATGAGTCGCTATCAATTTATGTGCGCGTGCCTAGGAACGGTTTTTAAAATTCCAATGACGTATGTGACTTTGCTAGAAGATATTTTAATGGCTGCAATGGCTTTATATATGATAATGAAATATAAAAGCCGGTTTTAAAACCGGCTTTTACTTAATTGCTTAAAAATTGTATTCATCAAGCATTTTTTGATATTCATCCAAGTTCGGCTTTTTGATGGTATCTGGATTTAGCAATCCCTTTTCTTCTTCATACTTCATTTTTGCATCATAAAACTCTTTATTGGCCTGCAGAGGGCTGGTAGGCAATCTTAGTTCCTTAGCTCCTCTCCAGCCTGACGCCAAGTCTTTTTGCGTTTTCCAATATTCGCCCATTTTTTCATTGTTATGCCAGTATATTATGTAATCGCCTTGTGCGGTATGTATTTTTCTTGAATAGCTAGTAACCGGACCCCTCTTAATCATTCCATAAGAAGATGTGTTGGCATTATCATTTTCATTGCTATTAAATTCTGCAGTAAACAGGTTTACACAACTTACTAAAGCAATTATGTATTTTAAGTTTTTCATATAAAAATCCCTATTGTTTTTGATCAAATCTATACCCTCAGAGTACCAAAATGCCGCTTTGGGCCGCAATCAAATTCCTCTTTATTTAAAGCCTTATTGTATTCTATGTCAACAATTCCTAATTTTTTGACATAGAAATCCTGAGTCAAATTTGGAGCCCAAAACCTAAGATTTGGCTCGAGTTGTCAAAAAATTTCGATTTCGAGAATCATATTTAACGAAACATTTTTTAGCGAAGCAACTAATTATGAGTAAAATTTTTACACGAGAATTTAAAGGCGTTATTGTTTGCGATTCTACGTTGTCCGATAAAACCAAGGTTCGTCGGTCGAGTTTTCTATAAAAGACTTTATTGGGGCTCAATCTATCCTTCATTATGTTTAATGAATGAATTATAATTTTAATTCGTAAACAATTTTATAAAGGCAACAGAGGCTATGCGCTATTCGCTCTATTTATTATTGGTTTTGGCTTTTAACATTTTGCCAGTATCTACCAAGAAGCTTTCAAAAAGTATTGATACGATACTTGACCAATATCCTCATATCCATGTCGGTTGCCAAATATCATCATTAGAAAAAGATAAGAGAATTATTTATTCTCGAAACGCAGACCATTTATTTATTCCCGCAAGCAACACAAAAATTTTTACTGCTATTTTAGCATTGGAATATTTGGGCGCTGATTACCTGTTTGATACTGATATATATATTGATGGTTACATTAGTAAACAAATACTTCATGGCAATATTTACATAAAGGCATCGGGGAATCCATCTCTTACTAATAAAAGCTTGGAACAGCTTATTAAGATGCTCTGCAAGAAAATTGGTATCCATAAAATAACCGGTAACTGCTATATTGATTCAACGCTCTTTGATTCAGAGGTATATCCTCCAGGATCATTCTTAGATAATATTGGGTATTCATGGAATTCACCGATACATGCATTAATCATAGATCATAAACCAGCAATACTATCTAAAGATTTTACCTATAATTCTTTATCCAAAGCAGATGAGTATATTTTTATTGATAATGTTGTTGTGAAATTATTTGAAAAATACAAAATTGTTTTTAATGGGATTGTCGAAAACAAGACGGTTCCGGATGATGCACAAATAATTCTACAACATCAATCTCCGCCACTTTCAAAATTGCTTACCACAATGTTAAAAGAATCTGACAATTTGTACGCTGATTGTATTTTTAAAAAAATTGCGTCATGTAATCATTTAACGCCCGCAACATGGACAAATGCATCAAACGTTTTATACAATTTTTTAGAAGATATTTTACAGGTTTCATCTCGCGAATGCGTTATAAAAGATGGATCTGGTAGATCTCGATATAATCTCATATCACCGCAGCATATTGTTAAACTATTAACGTTTGCCTATAAACAGCCATACTATGCAATTTTTTTAGATAATTTTCCGATCAATGGTATTGATGGAACTTTAAAAGAACGATTGATCGAAATTTACCCATGTATTAAAGCTAAAACTGGCACCTTGAGTGGCGTTTCCACATTTTCCGGTTACATTGAATTTCCTACTGAAACTATTGCATTTTCAATTTTAATTAATGGGTATGTTTCAGAAAATATTATGAATCCGCCGTATAAAAAAGAAATTGAAGATGCAATTTGCGCACAAATCGTGAAATTTTATAGCACTTGTTAAAATAGTATTGCCATAAATATTTTGCTTGCTAATGTTATACATGGTTTTAAAAAATCGGAATCAATTATGAAAATAAAAATTTTAATTGCGATGCTAACGATGTCTACATACATTTCTCCTGTAGACAGAGTAGTTTTTAAATCACTCGCATATACCAAGATTGGCGATCCAATAAAAGAAGATTTGTCTTTTGATAAACCTGAGCAACATATTCCTCAGAAACTTCACAGCTATCAATCCTTAAAAAATATCAAGAATGGCAGTGAAAATTACAATCAAGTTGAAGGGTATTTGAAATGTATGGCTTGCGCTTGCTTTCCCTTCTTCTGGGCAAAGGCTTCAACTAGAAACAAGAATTGAATTATTTTATCGCATAAGAAAAATAGCTCGAACTGAATGCGAGCTATTTTTCTTAAATTATTTTATAAATTATTATGCGTATTTTATTGTTGCATACAATGTCGCAGGCAATAAGATTCCATAATAACCGACATTACAAATTTTTTTCTCAAACGAAGTTGGGTATCTACCCATTGTATGTTTAAAGGCTCTGTAGCCATCGCAACCAGCATCATCAAGATCGATTGAATTTTTTGATTGAATTAAACTATCAACAATTGCGGCTGATCTTATTGCAGGATGTGTAGCAATACATAAAGTTAGACCATTAAAAAACATTGAACCTATAGGTCCAGCTCCATAGACAAATGCTTGTTTATTCGGAGATAATTTATTCATTGGAACTTTAGCTCTTCCGTGCGCTCCCAATCGGGTCAGATTAATTGGAATTCTTGAATGCTTTGATCGGTCTTTTTTGTCACATACTAAATGGTACGCAGTATGATGTGATGCCTCGTGTATACTTGCTGATAAAAAATTATACCCGAGAAACACTCCGTAGCTTAATGCAATGCTCGTGCCCAAAGACCATAATTTTCTTAATGATTCACCTTCGGTTGCAGTAAGATAATTACCAAATACAAGCAACAAAATTGTTAAAAGAATTTTATTCATGATTAACCTCGAGATTTATAATCTTCATAAAATTCACGAATATAATCGATCATTTCTTGCAATGATGGATGATCATTGGTATCAAATTGTTTCCATTTTTGATCGATTGCATACTGTATTTCCTTGATACGCTCTTGGACAATTTCATGCATATTTAAATCACACAATAATTTACAAGCCATTAAATCTGCTTCTATTTCTTGTTCTTTCATTTCTGCATCGGTAACGTTACGCTCGCAACGCTCTTTATAGTGTCCGCAAATTACATGGCCACATTCATGCGCAAGTACATAATTTTGTGGACCTAGTTCCCAGCCGGTATTCATCCAAATAGTTTTGTCATCTGAACAACTGGTGTCGTCATGTGATTTAACTTTAATTTTTTCTGGATTTTCAATGCCACCAGCTTTGAGTAATATATTTGCTTTTTCTCTTAAAGACGGCGCACCATAAAACATGGCTTTAACCGATTCATCCTTAGAAGGTATGTCGCTTGAAGAGCTTATTTCTTCTGAGATTATTATCTGCTCTTGTATTGGTTCTACTGGTGCTAAATATTTTAACATTCCGAATGTAAACAATGATAGAGCAAGGTATAAATAAATTCGTTTCATAGTAAAACCTCCACTTATTAATAGAATAATACAAACTGAATTTTTGACAATGTTTACATGCTCAAGAGGCCCTAAATAACATAAATACGTATTTGTAAGAAAATGTTTATTTGATTTAAAAAATAATAGACGTAATAATGCAGAGTTTTATACTATAGATACAAAGGTGGAATTCTCTATGTTGTTTGTAGTGTTATTTATTCAGGCATGTATTTCGGTAATATTTCCTCTTGGGAAATTAGCGCTCGCTTATAGCGGGCCATTTTTTACTACAGGCATCCGGATGTTGGTTGGTGGCGCATTATTGTGCTTGTTTAGTTGGCTTACGTCAGAAACAAAAAAACCAAGTTCATACGAATGGCGTTTATTGCTCATATTAGGTCTTACTAATATCTTTATGACAAATGCATTAGAATTTTGGGGACTTCAATATATGAGTCCGCTCAAAACCTGTTTTCTGTATAACTTAGCACCATTTTTTTCTGCTTTAGTTGCCTATATTCACTTACAAGAAAAAATTACCAAGAAAAAATTTATCGGGTTATGCATTAGTTTATTAGGATTTATTCCAATATTGTATGCATCTTCTCCGGGCGAAGCGCATTTAAGCCACGTGAGCTTTATTTCTTCAGCGGAGATTGCGTTACTTTTAGCGGTTGTCGGTTTTGTATATGGTTGGATCATTGCTCAATATTTGGCGCGCAACTCAAAGCTTTCTGTAGTTTGGAGTACCGGACTAAGTATGATAATTGGCGGAATGATTTCTTTATTCACCTCCGCTTGTACCGAATCATGGCAACCAGCAGTATCTCAGTTTTTTCCATGGATTTATTATGTTACTGCAATCATTATTATTTCCAATTTAATTTGTTATCCACTCTATGCGCAAGTGCTCAAAAAATATACCGCTACCTTTTTAACATTTACCGGATTATTATGTCCTGCATTTGCAGCATTATTTGATTGGATGATGTTAGGAACACCAGTAGCACCGGAATTTTATTTGGCTACTTTATTGGTATGTATAGGTCTCTATTTTTACTATCAAGAAGATTTGCGCCAGGGATATTTAATCAACGCATAATTGTTTTAATACAAAGAGTTGGATAAGCTGAAGCAGAACTTAAAAAGGTTATATTCACATGGTTAATTTTGCTTCATTAGTTGTTCAATTAATTCCTATTACCGGGCTATATGCTTTAGTCGCAAGCACTTTCACACTTGCAAAAATTGCGCTCAGCGTCAGTGCTCCGTTTTATTATGTTGGTCTACGAATGCTTTTTGCAGGCACTCTTTTAACTTTGTATTATTTTATAACTCAAAAAAACACAAAAAAATTACCATCACAATCAGATATCCTCTTATTTTTAGGCATTATCGCATTTCATATTTATTTTGCTTACATGCTTGATTTGTGGGCGCTTCAATACATAAGTAGCTGTGACGCTTCACTGATTTATACATTAAGCCCGTTTGTTACCGCCATTATTTCATATTGGTGGTTTAAAGAACGACTAACCGCAATACAATGGATTGGCATGTCTGTCGGTTTTGCATCCTGTTTGCCGCTTATCATTGATTCAAATTGTAATCCTTCCTCATTAAAAGGTATTATCGGAATGTTTGGCTCAATGGTTGCTAGCTCTCTTGGATGGATTACCTTTAAAGAATTAACGGACAAGCGCCAATATTCACCCTTTATTATCAATGGCATAGGCATGGTTTTTGGTGGTGCAGCAGCGCTTTTAACATCGTATCTAACTGAACCATGGATACCTTCATATCCAGTATCTGATTGGTCGTTATTTGTATTGTATACCGGCATGATTATTCTGGTTGGTAACTTTGTTGTATACAATGCCTATGGTTATTTATTGCGCAAATATTCTGCTACATTTCTTTCTTATGCAGGATTGAGCACACCAATTTTTGCTGCTCTCTATGGCTGGTTTTTTCTTAACGAATACCTCAATCCTTATTTACCTGTCGCAGTCCTAGGGATTGCATTCGGTTTATATTGCTTTAATATAAAGAGATATTAACCGTCATAAATAAGGAAGAATTATGATTCTACAATTACTTATCACGTACATCTTTTTTTCACTCTCATTATTATCGGTAAGTATTTTAATGCATGATTTTTCTGCAGCGAGCCTTACAGCAATCCGGCTTACTAGTAGCGGCATCTTATTATCACTTATTGGTATATTTATGGCGCAAAAAAAGACATGGCATCAATTTGCTTCAATTAAATCTCTTGCAAGCTTAGCCTTCTTATCATTCGGAAATGTTTTCTGTATTAATATATTATTATCACTCGCTTTAGGGACAACTTGTGCATCGCTGGTTGGATTGCTATATAACACAAATCCATTGATGGTTGCTGCCTTTGCAGCGCTCATTGGTATGGAACGCTTAACGCAACGTAAAGTTTTAGCCTTAGTTGCGGGTTTTGCCGGATTATTAGTAATCATGTTACCAGGTGGCTCAACAAATTGCGGTGCGATGTCATCGGGCCAATTATTTGCGTTAAGCGCAGCGGTTGTTGCAGCGATTGCGGCTCTTGTTATGAAAAAAGTTTCAAATTCATTGGATAAAGCGGGCGGCTTTCTTCTTATTGGACTGAGCATGGTAATCGGTGGCGGCATAGCATTTTTTGCTGAACCAATATCAATATCGCTCATTACTGCTCATTGGCCAATGATGCTTTTTGCAATAGTTACTACAAGCTTGGCTGCAATTTGTTATTATTTCTTGCTTGCATCATATCCTGCTTCTGTTGTGACTATGGCAAGCTTTACTACCCCGATTTTCTTAGCAATCGTTGAATTTATAATTTATGGACAAGTTCCTTCATATGCAACGTTAGTTGGTGGCAGCATCGTACTTGCAGCATTATGGCAGTATTTAAAATAAATCTGTTTTGTAACACGCTATTAATTGTAAAATCTCCTGTATAAGACTATTTATACAGGAGATTTTTTATGTGTTTTTCAGCTAGTGCTTCATTTGGCTCATCATTAGTTTTAGCAACTTTAGGAGCAATTTCGATTGTCCGTTGCCGCAACAGAAAAGCGCAGATGTTGGCAGCAATGCCGTTTATTTTTTCGATCCAACAATTTGCTGAAGGATTAGTCTGGCTAAGCGCAAATGGTACCGTATCTCCATCGGTGGGAATAGCCGCTGCAAATGTCTTTATATTTTTTGCTTTTGTTTTTTGGCCAGTATGGGTTCCGTTTGGGGTACAAAGATATGAAAGAAATAAAACAATTTTTCAAATGTTTTTTAGCTTCATCGGTTTGGGTGTGGGCGCATCAGGATTATATTTTTTAATTAACAATTCAATAGTCGTAACAGCTGATTGTTGTCATATTGTGTATCAAAATGTTTCTTCTTTGGCCACTCTGAGCTATGGCGCTTGGCTATACCTTCTTGCCACGGGCGGATCTCTCTTAAGCTCAAGCAGCAGAATAGTACAATGGTTTGGGGTATTACTCATCGTTTCTTATGCACTTACTGCTGTGGTATGGGAGTATGCCTTTACCTCAATATGGTGCTTCTTCGGTGCAATTATAAGCGCGTTTATAGCATTTTATAGCCACAAACTCTAACTTTTTTTAATTTTGCGGTACACTAACAAGCATATGAATATTTTGTTACAAAGGTTAGCTCTATGAACGATAAGTTACCGGACATTAATCAAGATTTTTCTGGTTGGTATAATGATGTAGTCTACAAAGCGGGTCTTGCAGATCAAGCCCCCGTACGTGGTTGCATGGTAATTATGCCCTATGGCTATGCGTTGTGGGAAAACATTCAGAAAACTTTAGACACTAAGATTAAAGAAACTGGCCATCAAAACGCAGCATTTCCGTTGTTTATACCTGAATCTTTTTTGAAAAAAGAAGCAAAACACGTTGAGGGTTTTTCCCCTGAACTTGCGGTGGTAACTCATGCTGGGGGTAAGGAGCTTGAAGAACCATTGGTAGTGCGCCCAACTTCAGAAACTATAATTCATTATATGTTTGCCCAGTGGCTCCATTCATGGCGTGATTTGCCGATAAAAATTAACCAGTGGTGTAACGTAGTTCGTTGGGAAATGCGCACCCGTCCATTCTTGCGTACTACAGAATTTTTGTGGCAAGAAGGACATACGGCGCATGAGACGTATCAAGAAGCCTATGATGAAGTTATGACTATGCTGAATGTTTATAAAACTTTTAGCGAAGAGTATCTTGCAATTCCTGTGGTTGCTGCAGAAAAACCTGCAAGTGAACGCTTTGCTGGTGCAGAAATTACTTGCACCATTGAAGGTCTCATGCAGGATGGTAAAGCATTGCAAATGGGAACCTCTCACATGATTTCTCAAAGCTTTGCTCATGCGTTTGAAATGACCTTTCAAGATCGTAACGGTAAAGAGTCCTATCCTCATCTAACTTCATGGGGTGTAACAACTCGCCTTGTTGGTGCATTGGTGATGACTCATGGCGATGCAAAAGGTTTAGTTATTCCTCCGCGCATTGCCCCAATACAAATTGTTATTATTCCGATTATGAAAGCTGACAATAAAGATTCGGTATTAGAAGCTGCTTCAATCATTAACGATATGTTAAAGAATGAATTTAGAGTTCATGTTGATAAACGCGACCATGAAACACCAGGCGCAAAATTCTATGAGTGGGAACTTAAAGGGGTGCCATTCAGACTCGAACTCGGCCCTCGTGATATTGCGGCAAAACAAGCAGTAATCGTTGACCGTCTTTCGGGTGTTAAAACGCCATGTTCATTTGATAAGCTTGCAGATACCCTCCGCTTAATGCTCGCTGATATGCAAGCACAATTGTTTGAACGTGCCCGTTCACGCCGTGATTCACAATGGCACAAGGTGGAAACACGTAAACAAATCGAAGAATCAATCGATTCAAATCCAGGTTTCTATCAAACTGGTTGGTGCAAGCGCGAAGTCTGCGAAGTTGTCGTGCGAGAATTCAAAGCGACCGTGCGTTGTGTATTGCCAGAACACACAACAAAAGTTTGTTTCAACTGTGGATTACCAAGTCAAGCAGACATATTGATTGCAAAAGCATATTAACTCGTACATCAAATTATTGAGGGCAAGGAATTATTCCTTGCCCTTTTTTAATATTTATTACAAATGTAGCATGTTTACAATCTTGTTTACATGATGCATCATTACGTACACTAACAATGTATATAATGGAGTTATCATGTCACTTGAGCAAATGGTCTACCAATTTCTACTCAGAAAATCTCGCAGCAACGAATGGTCTATTAATACATTTAAAGCATACGAAAACGATCTCAAGCATTGGTTGTTTTTTATGCATGATTGTGCGATTTTCGAATTATCATCAACTGTTTCAAAAACTACTAGTTGTTATATACAAAAGCTCTTTGATGCACGCTTTTCTCATGCAACGATACAAAGAAAGAGAAAAGTGCTTAATCTATTCAATGAATTTTGCTTGCTTGAATTTGGTCATGCTATACAAGAAGAAAATTACGAAATTAAAAACCTTTCACCGATCACTCATAAATATTCCGATAAAACTATGATAGATCTTCTTTATAGTTTGGGCTTGAATGAAGAAGAAATTATCAGTATTGCACCAAGTAATATCAATACAAATACTGGCATCATTCATCTTAATAAAAAATATTATATGATACCGAATAACGAATTGCTCTCGGTTAATGAATGGTTGAGAACTAAAGATCAAAATGCATTACTATTTCCTTATAATAAAAAAGCGATCAAAGCATTACTCAAACATCGGTCACATGAACTATCTATTACACAAGAAAATACTCCTCTGTTTATTCCTGATTATCGCTTGAATCACCCGCGTGGATAAATCAATATCTTTGGATATATAAAAATGGTGAGAATTTCACTAAGAAGGTGATGGGTTAAGATCACCTTTTTTTCTCTTCATGCTATACTCAACAAAAACATTCCCCTTTACCATTAGTAAGAGTATGGAAAAAAGATTTTCAATAGAGCAAAAATCGCTTCTTTCAGTGCTTGCTGCTATGCAGCCTATTTGCACGAAAAGAACTACGCTCGAAACCACTTCTTGTATTTATTTTCATGTTGGTCATCGTGAATTAGTATTAAAGAGTACCGATCTTGAAATTAGCTTACAAGCAAGTTGTGCAATTAATGATAGCACCATTACCAACGCTGAAACTTTTCTAGTTCCAGGCCGACGTATTTTTGATATTGTTCGCGAACTTGATGGCATTATTGATATTGTTATTAAAGACAATCAAATTGCACTCAATGCAGGACCAGTAAAATTAACATTGCATATTAAAGATGCGCAAGAGTTTCCGCCATTTCCAGAGCGTATTGAAAATCTTATGCATATTGATGCAAGCATGCTCAACAAGATGTTGGAAAGCGTTGCATTCTTAATCCCACAAAATAATGCTAACCCAGCATTGAACGGCATGTTATTAGAAGTTGATACGCAATCAATGATGATGACAGCTACGGATGGACACTGCTTGGTGCAAACACGCTCTAAACAATCCGGTCTTGAAGAAGCAAAAACCTGGTTATTGCCAAAACGCGCCGTATTTGAATTGAAAAAAGTTTTAGAAAGCTGCACAGACAAAGCTATTTTTATTGGTATTTGCGGCAATCAATTAGTATTCTCTGGTGAATTATTTAATTTCTTCACTAAGTTGTTAGCTGATCCATTTCCACAATACCGTCAAATTCTTGATAAAACATCTTTCCAAGCGGCAACCGTTGAGCGCTCACGTTTTGCAAAAACATTACGCCGTTCAGCAAGTTTATTATCAGGACATTTCCTTGCAACGCGCTTTGGATTTGCGCCACACGCAATTCGCGTGACTATGCAAAACAAAGATGTAGGAACCATGGATGAAGAATTGCCAGTAGAAGGATTGCAAGGAGATGCAATTGATATCCGCTTCTATGCGCCTTACCTTTTAAATGGTCTGCAATCAATTAATGAATCAACCGTTACTTTTTATTTGAAAAATAGCGCAAAGCCTATCATATTCGAATCAAGCGAAGAAGGCATAGAGCTTACCTATTTAGTAATGCCAGTTTCTTCAACAAGTCATGCAGCATAAGAATGATCTTACAAGAGCTCTATTTAAAAAACTTTCGCTGCTTTAAAGAGCAGCGTATTGTTTTCAAAGATTCGATAACGTTGCTTCAAGGACCTAACGGTTCTGGCAAAACATCGATCATTGAAGCCTTGTTTTTTTTAGGACATTTATACTCGTGGAGAACATCATCTCCACGAGAAATGTTTGCTTTTAATGAAGATCATTTCTATTTGCGCCTTAGAGGCATTACCCGCGATGAACCTTGGAACTTACATGTGGGCTTGCAAGGAAAAAAACGCCTGATTAAATTTGGTGAAAATCCGATCAAATCTTTTCAAGAAATTAGCAATCATTATCAATTAATTGTCTTATCAGAAGACAACTTAGCTATTGTGCAAGACGGACCCGAGGAACGACGCGCATTTATTGATGACGCTATTGTTTTGCAAAATCCACATCATAAAGCTTCACTACGTAAATATCGTCATATTCTTGCACAGCGGAATGGTTTGTTATCGTCGGGAATATGCTCAACAGAGTCGTATGACATTTGGTCAAGTCAATTGTGGACACTTGCTAAAGAGATTCAGCAAGAACGCTGTAGATACGTCGCGCAACTTAATGATGCAGTGATGCATGTTTTATTAACATCGCCCTTTTTTCAAAATGCGACCATACAGCTCGAAGAAAAATCCGCACGCTTTCCTCTTGAAGATTCCTTTGATCTTTTTATGAAAAAAAATCCGTATTTAAATGAGAGCGAACGTAAAGCACAACGCACATTGTGGGGTCCACACCTTGATGATTTCAATCCATTATTTAATGGTTCTCATGCACGACATTTTGCATCACGTGGACAGAAGAAAAGAATGGTTACCTTACTCAAGCTTGCACAAGCACATATGCTTGGACAAAAACCAATTTGGGCGCTGGATGATTTTATGGCCGACTTTGATGATGAATCAATCGCGACGGTATTCTCTTTGATACAATCCTATGCGACACAATTAATAATTACCTCTCCATCGCAAGCTATCACGCAGCAATGTCTTCCTTTAATTAAAAATCCTTTAAGTTCTGTAGTATTAAGCCAATAAAAAAGCCCCAGAAAATTCTGGGGCTTTTTTATTGGTAAATTTTATTTAAATAATTGTTCTAATTTCTTAAGTGAATAAACTGTTCTTGAATTTTCAATGTATTTCGGACCAATTCCAAATAACCATCTTTTTTCTTTAAAAGATTGAAGACAAATTTTATCATCAATTATTTCGCATTTTGAAAAATAACCAATTTTTAGATCGGGGATGAGAGTTAGAGTTTGGGTAGGAATATGAAAAGCATGGCATGAGCTATTTGTATGGCTTAGTAGCACTATCGAATCGTTTATTATTAGGCCGCTATTCATTGCCATAGAAAGCTCTATTTCTGATATAGCATTATTATCAATATTGATCAGATAAAGGCGGTTATCTAGGCATCCCGTTATGAATCTTTTAATATTAGAGCCGCTATCAAATAAATTCAATGTGATATTTGATAAAGCTCTTTTGTTTGTTTCGACAGAAAAAATTTTACACTCTTCTTTAGAATAAAATAAAACGCCTTGTGGTAGGGATAAAGCTATTCCACCTTCTAAGGACCAAGATTTTCCCATGGAATTGTGCCATATCATGGAAGTTGCTTGTGATAAATCGATGTCTATATTAAGATTTTTTATCGCAGAATTTATATCAAGCCAAGGGTGGCATATAGGAAATTCGTTTTTTGAATATAAGGAAAGCTCATAGCTATTATCATTGTTTTTTTCTAAAGCAAATGTTTTTGCGATTTCTGAAAAAGCAAAATTTTCATAGATAAACGGAGCAGCTATGACAACATTTCGTATCTTTAGATCTTGCGAACTTAAATTTAAATGATCAGCAGAAACAGCTTGTGTGGTGCTAAGTAAAATTAACAATAATATAAAAGTCATAATTCTTAGTTCTCTTTGGGTTTAATCAAACTTAGCATATACACAAGCTTAAAAATAATTAATGGTTAGATTTTTTTATAATTACGGTAGGTCTCATTAAGTTGTTGATATGCAGTAAAAAGATATCCTGCAGAAATCATTTTAGAGAAGATCCCGGGTTTATTACGAAGATTTTTATACGCTAAATGTGAAAGCGTTGCAGTACACGTAAAAGCGCTAATACCATTCACATAAGGATTGATATCTGTCTTAATATTGAAATTTTGTACTTTTTGCACTTCTTTGATACCACCTAAAAGCAATGCTGATGCTATTGGTACACCGGTAAAAGCTTTTAAATAACTTTGACGCATAGATCCCAAAACATTGATTGCTGAGTCGCCAAGCATCACTGCGCTAAGACATGATGGAGCCTTCTTGGCATAAGAAGCCATTTCGCGTTGTGTTTCTTGGCTAACAACCGCGTCTATTTTTGGTTTACAGACTTCCTTAAAAAAGTCGTGTGAAGTTACGCTCAACGGAATCGCGAGCAATAAAAATATTTTATTCATAAAAACTGCCTTTTTTATAAGATTCTATAGTATTTATTTTATATTAGAAAAAAATATCTTGCAAAATTGTAAACACTTGCCCTATTCCAATTTGTTTACAATAACTGAAATTATATTGCGATATATCCTTTAAACATGCCTGTTTTAGCAGTGCGCAAGTTGACATTTAAGCAAATTGATTCATACTATAAATAGTTATTGCGAAATAACTCTTAATTTAGGCTTCATTACTACTCTCCTTTTTTCCATCGCATTGGTGTTCCATCAATGCGATGGTTGTTTTTTTAGAACCCTTTTCATCTTCCTCTTATCTTCTCTTCAATCTCATTCATTTCCTATGGTACTCTTTGGTAACCCGTCTCACCTCGAGGTTTTTATGGTTATCAAAAAGATTATTTGCTTTCTTTTAATCCCATCCTTTTTTTATCCTATTTCTATTGTGTACAACCTTAAAATTGCAGAAATTACAAAGCGGCAAGCATTCGAAGATCGGTTTAGCCAACCAAGCACCATTGCAGTCACAGGCATTGAACAATTTCGTCAAACGTACGATGGTCGACAGCAAAATATAGCATCAGCGCTTGGAACCTATATTTATTTACCAAAAAATACTTATTTCAGAATTGATGCTGCGGTTGGCAACATTCGACAAAAATATGGTCCTGATCCAGAACAAACGACCTTTCATAAAACACAAACGGACGATATTTTATTTTCATTTGGACAAACTTTTGTCACAGGAAAAAAGACGCGCGCGACTACATCACTCATGGTAGGTATTCCCACCCATCGTGATTTTACCTTTTATAAAGGATTACAATTTGGTACTGGACATTTCGGATTTGGTGGGCAATTTGAAGCATCTCATTCGTATTGGCATAATACCTTATCAAGCACCACAATAATCGGTGCATTACGTTTTATTCATTTTTTTCCACGATGTGTTTGTATTCCGTTATTAGAAGAACAATTTCGTTTTGGCCTTGGTAATTTAGTTGATTTATTTATCGCACATCTTGCAAAATTCAGGAAAAATCGGATTGAATTTGGCTACAACCCTTCTTTTGCATTCAACGCATACTTAGATCCTTGCCGATCTCTCAACGGATTATTAGACAGCTCATCGTTTATTAGAAGTTCATTTTATATCGCCTATAAACGACTGTTTCTAATTCATACGTATCCTAGTGCAATCACAGCTGCATTTTCATATGGTTTCGATCATAAACCAAAAACGGTTGGCATAAAAAATCAATTTACCGTTTGGTCCACATGGGGAATAAATTTTTAAATAGAGCTGCGCCAAGACTCGTATAAAGCACAAAGTGCTTGCACGAGTTGAAGGCGTTAAGCTCTCCTGCTCTTTTAAAATCATTATCAGATTTAAATAATCAGCTGCGCGCGAGTGGAAGCGCCGGTGCAAAAATTAAAAACAGCGCTCCACCAAATAGATTTTAGTGGTAGCGCTGATCGAAAACAGAGCGCATTATCAGATTTTAATAACGTCAATTTCTAGAAGCCTTACAAGGGGCATGGCCGCATAAGTAAACCCTGTAATAATTGACTATTTGTCGCTATTTGATACTCTAATAATAAAGAAAGGTGGCTGGTATGAAATTAATCAAAATAAGCATAATCGCTTTACTCGGTTTACAAACAACTAACATCCTCAGTAGCGATCTTCAAAAAACTGTGATTAATGCCGCTGTATTTTTCGGTGCGTATTACGGATTTAATGCAATGCTTACCTGCATACATGAAGCATCGCACAGATCGGCAGATATACTTCTAAGAAATGCAAAAGAACATAAACAAATAAAATTAGAGAATTACGGCATGACGGCGTACACCGTTTCACCAAATAAAAAAGATTCCGAGACAGATCAAGAATTTAAGAAAAAACAAATAATTAATTTAATAGCAGGACCTACGGTTGCAGCGGGTATCAGCCTATTAACTTTTGTTTTGATAAAAAACTCATTAATTGGACTAGCAATTTCTTCAGCGGGAATAATAGGCGAATTGAGCAATCTTGTACCAGATACCAATCTCAGTTCTGACGGCTCAAGAATATACAAACATCTTTATAGTCAATATCCTTCAAAACGCGCAACTGCTATCGGTTATACCCTGCTCGCAACTACATTGGCTGGCATTATTTACTCCGCATAAAGTCTCAAAATCACCACCAATATCGTTATCGGAATTTTATAACATTCGGAGTTTGCCAAACAGCACACAACGAAATTGCAATGGCATCAGTTAAATCAAAGGTTGTTGGCATTGCTATTTGTGGGAAAAATCGCGTGATAACACGAGCAACTTGTTCTTTTGAAGCACCGCCAAAACCGGTTACGGAAACTTTTACTTGTGTTGGAGAGTATTCAAATAATGACAGATTATATTCATGCACTAATAAATAAATGACGCCTCGAATATAACCAAGTTTTAAAAAATTTTGTGCATTTTTGCCAAGAAAAGGCGTCTCAAGCGCTACGGCCTGGACGCCATGTAATTCTATAAGTCTTTTAAGTTCACGATGAATCGCATGAAGACGTGTAGGTAATGATAATGTTGGTGAGTTTTTTATGATACCTGCATCACAGATGCGATACGATGCACCAACTTTTTCCATAATACTGTAACCGGTAATCGCCAATCCTGGGTCGACACCAATGACCTTCATACTCCCTCATAATCTTGAAACAACGTTAATTCTCTAAAGAAATTCATAAATACGGTACCTGTGGGACCGTTACGTTGCTTACCAATAATAAGCTCCGCTAATGATGGATGTTCTGTTTCTTGATTATAAACAACATCACGATATAAGAACATAATCACGTCAGCATCTTGCTCAATGGCACCAGATTCACGAAGATCGGATAACATTGGTCGCTTATCAACACGAGAATCAACGGCACGTGATAACTGCGATAACGCAACAATAGGTACTTGTAATTCTTTAGCCAAAGCTTTTAATGAGCGAGATATTTCAGAAACTTCCTGATGACGATTTTCATGTTTTCGTTGAGAATGAATAAGCTGCAAATAGTCGATTACCAAGAAATCTAAATTATGTTCAGCTTTGAGCTTGCGCGCACGTGCACGAATATCTAAAATGCTTTGCGTTGGCGTATCATCAATGAAAAATTTAGTCTCCGCAAGTTTTGCTGCTGCATAAGTCATTGACATCCATTCATCAGAAGTCACAGTACCCGTACGAATGTGTTGATGATCAACTTGCGCTTGAGCAGAAACCAATCGAAGCGTTAATTGTTCCGCACCCATTTCTAACGAGAAGAAGCCCACCGATTTGCCCTGCTCAGCTGCATTGTATGCCAAACTCAGCGCCAATGCAGTCTTACCCATTGATGGTCGAGCTGCAAGAACAATAAAATCACCCTTTTGAAAACCGCTGGTCATTTCATCAAGCTTTTTATATCCAGAAGGAACACCGGTTATACCCTTATTATTTCCCTTCATTTCAGAAATTTGCTGAAATGCTTTTCTTAACCAAATATTAAGTTGTACAAATGCCTGAGATGTTCTTTTTTGAGAAACCTGAAAAATAACCTGTTCGGCCTGATCCAAAACCGCATCAATATTTTCTTCATCCTGTGAATAGCATGAGCTGATAATATGTGAGGCTGATTTAATCAACGAGCGAAGTACCGATTTATCTTTTACCATGCGGGCATGTTGCTCAACCAATCCTAAAGAAGGTAAATCTTCTTGTAAGGATATGATAAAGACTCTGCCACCAACCTTTTCAAGTTGCCCACGCTTTTCAAGCTCATCACATAACGTAATAGTATCAACATGCTTACTTGCTTGATTAATACCTATCATTGCCTCAAAAATAACTTGATGGGCATGCAGATAAAATTCAGCAGGGGTTAAAATATCAAGAATAGTCGACAGGCACTCTTCCTGCAGCAGCACAGCACTGAGCAATGCCCGTTCTGCTTCCAATGAATAAGGAAGATTCTTACCCAGAATCTGTTCTGCTGGTAAAGAGCCCTGATTACTACCTTGCTTTTTTGACAGAGAATTCATCGCTATAATTACTCGGCAGTAATTTTGACAGAAACTGCAGGACGAAGCTTCTGTGATAATTTAACAATAACTTTGTGGGTACCAAGGGTTTTAATAGATTTTTCAAACTCTATTTGGTTCTTAGCCACAACAACACCCTTTTCAGCCAATAAATCAGCAATTTCTTGCGGCGTTACTGAACCATAAAGCTTGTCGCCATCATGCAATTTTTTCTTTAAATTCAATGTCATTGATTCGATTCGTTGCGCCAACATAGATGTTTTGCTTGCGACAACTTCACGTTTTATTTCTTTTGTTTGCACTTTCTTAAGATATGCCGCTTCATTTTGTGGAGTAAGCTGTACCGCTAATTTATGGGGAACCAAATAATTTAGCGCATAACCATCTGAAACCTGAACAATTTGGTGTGCCATGCCAACATTTTCAACGTCTTTTAGCATAAATACTTTCATAGGTCACCTCAATTTAAAAACATTATAAGTATAAAGCAAAAATAGAGTCCTGGAAATGCGCTTCCCGTATCCTGTACATTATGCTAAAGTAAACCGAAGTACGAAATGAATTCATGAAAAATACGTGGCAAGAATTTTTAAAAATTATACACGAAGAAGTAGGCAGCCGGGTCGTTGAAACCTGGTTTAAAGCCGTGCAATTGGTGCGTTGGGATGCTCAGCGTAAGATTGTTTACTTGGAAACGCCCAATAAATTTGTAAAAGAATGGCTTAAAAACCATTATATGTCACTTTTTGAAATTCATTTAGGACGCCTATTTAACGAGCGAGAAATCAGAATTGTTTTCTCTGAAAATGGCGGCACTCCGGAAATTACCCACGCTACTCATATCGAGCAGACCCAGCAATTTACGCCGGCACGAATCGTCAAACAACCTACTACAATTCGTTTGCCTGAAAAAATCAAAACGCGCGGCACTAATCCGCACTATACCTTTGACTCATTTGTGGTCGGTCCCAATAATCAATTAGCCTTTGCCGCAGCACAAGCGGTGTGTGAAAAACGCGGCACCTTATACAATCCCCTCTTCATTTATGGGGAATCTGGTCTGGGAAAAACCCACCTCTTGCATGCTATTGGTAATTACATTAAAGAGATCGATAAAAAATCGTTAATCGTCTATCAATCTGCCGACCGATTTATTCACGAATTTATTCATGCGATTCGCTTTGATAAAATTTATCATTTTGAAAACAAATACAAAGATATCGATGTTTTGCTTGTCGATGATATTCAAATCATTTCAAACAAAGAGCAAACTCAGGAAGCATTTTTTAATATTTTTAACATGCTTCATCAAAATCAAAAGCAAGTGGTGTTTACCAGCGACTGTTTGCCACGAGATATTAAAGGCCTTGCAGATCGCATTCGTTCTCGCCTGAGTAGTGGTTTAGTAACCGACATTCAACCACCAGCGTATGAAACAAAAATAGCCATATTAAAACAAAAAAATGAGATTCATGGCATTCCTCTCGATGATACGATTATCGAGTATTTAGCTACGCATATTAAGGGAAGTATCCGCGAACTTGAAGCATCATTGATACGACTCAAAGCATTCACCAGCTTTACGCGTGAATCTATTGATCTTGAAACGGTGCAAAAAATATTTGCGCCTACAACTAAAAATTATAAAGACAAAAATCAAGAGCTTGAATCAATTGTTAAGTATTTCGTAAAGAATTTTAATTGTCCGCTACAAAAATTGCGCTCTAATGACCGCGACCGTCAAACAAGTCATATTCGCCATATGGCCATGTATATGATTAAACGAATGACTAATGCTCCTTTAAAAGATATTGGTACTTATTTTAATCGCAAAGATCATACAACGGTCATGCATGCTCTTGATAAAATTGAAAATCAAAAGCATGCAGATCCAGATTTGCATAAATTACTCAATAAAATCGAGCAAGAATTATCATAAAAGATTAGTAAGTAATCGTATAATTTAAGCATCGAAGGTCTTTACAAGATTTTTGTGCCTTAATACGATCTCGTTTTGAACGGCAAAATTTATCGCGCATATATTTCCACGTTAAATTAAAGTAATATGAAAAGTACGTGTGAAAATGATAAGGCTTTTTTAATCCCACCATGCTTGGAAAATGTTCAGTATCGATAATTACTACTTTATTAGTGCCCTTTTCAACCACAAAGTTATCTATGTGGGGATCCAAACAACTATCTAAGAAATTAGAAATTTCTAACGCTATTGTACGATTAGATTTTTTCCATAATTTTAAACAACCGTCACTTTCAATAGCATCTGCTATGATGACATAGATTGAAGGTAGTCGCATAAAGGCATAATCGCTGCCAATATTATCACTTTCCACAGTAAACCAACGTACTTCTTTTGGTAACCAATACCATTTGCGGGGTGTATCAATAATCGTTGACCAATGTGGATCAGCATCTATCATCGCACGAATATTTTCTAAATTTTTTATTCGCGTAAAACCAGTTAAATGCCGATTTACGCCACCGCCAACGATAAAGCAACACGCCGGTACAAAGCCCTCATCATACGGAGAAACAAATGTTTCTGGCGTTTTGCAGAAAATTTTTGCAACAAATGGATAGTCTTTGAATTTAACGATAATAAGACCAGAGGCTTTTTGCCAATTATAATCACTCTTTTTTAATATTATGAAATCATCAAAATAATCTTTACTGAGTCGACAATCAGTGATTTCATCAATGAATCGTTCAAGCATATCGTTGATTACTTCTACTGGTACGACTTGATCACCATGACGTGACACAATCTCTCCTTCTTGCGGCCACAAATGATCATAAAAAAATTGTTCATCAAAGCGAGAAAAAATTACTTCTTCCAAATGTGACTCTTTTAAGCTCCAACATTCATCGCTATCTTCCCATGCAGCGCGGATATGCGGCACTGTTTTATCATAAGGGCGATGAATACTGTAAGAATACGAAAAAAGCGGAAAAAAGCTTATACAATACATCAAAATTTTCATCATGTTACTCTCTCCAAACCAGGTTGATTTTTTCCTCGGTTGTTTGATAGTATACATACTATAGATCGTTTGTTACAAACAGACGACAGATAGTGAAAAACATACTATGGAGATGCTAAATCTCTTGCAAATAAGGTGTAGTGTATGGAACATTATGTTATTTCCCCACGCCAACAAAAAGTTATGTCTTGTCTTATATGCATGCCACAGAAAATATTATCGTTGCATGGGCAAAACAACGTTTCAGAATTTGTACTACATGATTTATGCAAACCTGAATGTTTCAATTTAAAAAAAGCAGCATATTTTGTGGATAATCCAGATTTTGATCAATTCAAAGGCATCGCAGGATTTGATTGCAGCGACGTGAATGAATGCTCTGATGCGTGGCAATGCCCTGATACTTTTTCTGAAATTATGAAAAAATCTTCCTTTAATCAAAAAGTACGCACCATTAATCACTCCAGCGTACGTCGTGGAAGCACTGAAGAAAATAAATTGATCGAAGAAGTTGCGCAACAACTGCTCATGCAAAATCCACGCTGCCGTACCTGGGGACTCAAACATGATAATCATGGAGTTTTTCTTTACGAAGATTGTCCAGAGGCTCAAGAGCTTGCAGATCAATTAGAAAAAGGATTATGCTTACTTGGATTTTGCCCTATTTATTAATAAAAGGAGATCCTAATGCGTAAATTTTTAGAACGTATTGGTTGGTTACGATCATCGAAAGCTCATAAACCCGATCCAGCAAAAAACGATGAATTTAAAGATCAAACAACCAAAGATCATAAGATTAAAGAAAATAAACTTACCCGTGGAACATTTTTTGGCAAACGTTGGTTTCCATTTAATCGCGGATAACAGTTGCTAAAGCAGGCAAGCGAATATCAGCCAGGTAACTTAGGGTTGAGCCACCACCGGTAGAAAAAGTTGCATTATGCAGTTTATTTCGTAATGCAGCTACCGTGTCTCCACCACATACTAACATCCTGCCTGATCGCGCCTGTAAAATTTCAATCAAAGCATCAAAACTCATTTGATCTTCATACGGTGTGACGCCATTGATTACGAGTGGCAGTGATGGATCAAGCAACGTAACACTCTGACGCAACGAATCTTTCATCGACTTACAATGATATGCATCATGCATAGTACTATTAGTTTTTAGAAATGAATTGGATACGGTGGGTAACGTGATCAGTGTTTGGATTTTTTTATTGTGCTTAATAATACGCATCTTTTCATCACCCTTTCCACCGCCGACAAGAAGCATGATGTTTTCGCATGCTTTAAAGTAAGCAAGTTGTTGCATTTCATGCTGAACACATAATCCAATAGATCGATTATGCGGCAAAAAAAGGAGCGGTAATTCTATCAACGATGGATCATTTCGATGAGCGACGCCCCACGCATCAAAAACATAATAATGCGCACATTGCGATAATTCTTTAAAAAGATCCTGCTGTTCATCTGCATCTAATAATTCAAAGAAACGAATATTTTCAAGAACAATACAGGTTGCATCAGTGCTTTGCAACAATTGAAGTTGTGAAACATCACGTGCAAAACGGGCAATAAACCCTTCTTCTACAAACCATTGTACTAATATTTCTGTTGACAGCGCCGCATCGAATTGATTTGGTCGTCCACGATGAGTAACGATAATGCATTTGCCGCCCCGCTCGTGAATGAAATTAAGAGTTTGCAAAATGCATTCCAATCTTGAATCATCAATTATTTGATTGTTTTTGACTGGAATATTTCCATCAATACGTAAGAGAATCCATTTATTATGCAAATCCCAATGGCCAAGATTAAATGAATGATAAATCATACAAAACCTATTCATGTATGGTGGTTAGCAACCAACCTATTGATTGCTTGCCCAAACGAGATAATGCAATCCATGCCGCAAAAAATGCCAAAAGAATTGCAACAAGTAAGGTAATAAACGCTAATTTCCAGGAGAAAATTGCAGGAACATGCGAAATATAATAAATATCAGGCAATGAAATAATTTTGTATGTATTCAATAGCCATGAACATAATGCAGCAACCAATAATCCTAAAAGCGTTGCGGAAATCACTACGTATAATGCAAGTGCAACAAATCCATGATAAATCTCGCGTGTGTTCATACCCATGGCACGCAAGATTGCAATATCATTTTTTTTATGAGTAACAAACATAAATAACAACGCTACAACATTCATACTCGCAACAAATGCAATAAGAAACGCCACAAATCCCATGGCATATTTTTCTAAGGTAAGTGCTGAAAATATCGCAGGGTTTATCTCTGTCCACGAATATGCTCGAGAAGAAAATCGACGTTGGAGAGATTTAATAATATCTGCTGAAATATTCGAATCTTTAAGTTTCATTCCGATGGTGGAGACAGGCGCGTCAACCAGTGATTTTAAAAATTGAGAATCAATATACACAACACGATCATCAAGATCATTAAACCCCGTATTTAATAACCCGCCTATTATAAGCTTGTGCTTTTCAAGTTGTACTGACATTCTCTTAACATCATGAGGTATTAATAACCATACTTCATCACCGATAGAAAGCCCCATTTCTTCAGCACGTGATTTACCAATGACCACCTGATTGCCTTGCACAACCTGATCAAAAGTTTCATTACTCAATGTGGTTATTGAGTTAATCAATGAGCTAACTTGTTCTTCTTCTGAGGGCGTGATACCAATCAACAACGAAGAAGACAACAGCGCGTCTTGAGAATCTTCGTCTTTAATCAATAAGCCCTGTGCATATCTATAACCTGAAATTGCAGTAATAGTAGGATATTCTTTCTGTATAACCTGACGTATTGCAGACACATCAAACGATTGTCCTTCGGGAGCCTGTAGATAGGCATCAGCATGTACGCCCTTCATTTTTGAAAAAGTTGCTTCTTCAAAACCTTGCATGATCGCCAATGTTAAGGCAAATGCACAAGAACCAACAAATATACTAAAAAAGCATACGCGTAACATAATAACGAGCGTACGATTATTCGTCGCAGTAATAAAACGACGAGCAAAAAATAATGAAGGTGCCATAAAAGATCCAAACTCTTGCTGCAAGTAAATAAAGACTAATACAATGATACACAGCATATACGAAATCAAAACAACAAGAAAATAGTATGATTCCAAAAAAGATTCATTGCGCCATAGGCGCTGACCACCGCGGGTACCATTTAAAAAAATTAATTAAAGAAAATCAATTTTTGGACGAGCTTATTCATTGGCACGATGTTGGCACCGATTCGACTGAACGCACCGATTATCCAATATTTACACAACGTGCGATTGCTCTGCTACAAAATAACACCGTTGAATATGCAGTATTATTATGTGGTACTGGTGTTGGTATGGCCATTGCAGCAAATAGAACGAGTGAAATATATGCTGGTGTAGCATGGTGCGCAGAAGTGGCACAACGCGCTAAAGAAGAAGATAATGTAAATGTATTAATTTTACCGGCAGATTATATTAATGAGTCAGATGCATTCGAATGCATTAAACGATGGCTAATGGCTACCTTTAAAGGTGATCGATATGCGAAGCGTCTTTCAATGATTGATAAATAAAAAAAAGAGGTGCCGATTGGCACCTCTCCTCATTACAAACAAATATCATGCAAGAATTGCATAGATTTCATCTGACGACAAACAATCACGATTGATTAAGGCTTGTGCTAACGCATGAACCTTATCAGCATTTCTCTTAAGAATATGTTCTGTTTCTTCAAGCATTTGATCAACAAAATTCCATGTTGCATCATAATACTGATAACGAATATCAGGAGATACATATTCTGTATTTCTTCCACCGAGGGATAATTTTAATGCATGTTCAAATGCACGAGTCTTTAAACGACTTATTTGATCATAATTTAGATTGTATCCACTAAATTCGCATGACTTGATCGATGCTAATTCTGTACAACACTCTGCTTTATGAAATTCGCCATAATTAAATGGTTGGGTTAATTCATCGTAGTAATACACTGAGCCTTTATTAGCTAATGTCGCTTTTGCAAGTTTGTAAGTTGGCAACATTTCATTGCTTACCACAATAGAACATGCAACAAAATAAGCATAGGCGTTACGTTCTCTACCTGTTAAACCAGAATAGGTGATATTTCTATGCATTGAGTCAATTGCTTGTTCAATGTATTCCATATTTACGGTCACGCGTTGTTGGTGAGCAGCAGCAACAGCACTATTAAGTAATGCAAGCAACGAAGCTTTAGTAATTTGTGGTGTTGATGCAGCGATGATACGTTGTTCTTCTGCAGACAATTCAAGACCCAATTGTTTTACCCAGTTTGAAACAGCGTTCAAGCGTTGATGATAGGTAAGAACTTTATTGTCATTGCATGGGCATTTCACTTCTTCTTTAGGAGCAAATTTTGCCTTGATCCATGCATACACTTCTTGAACATCACGTTTGATAAGAGGTCCACAAATACCGATTACTGAGAAAGTACCAAAAATGGTGCCGGTTTTTTCAATCTCAAAAAGACCATTGGACCAACTTAATGCTTCTGCAACTGGACCATTGTCACGCATTTTCATTTTTTTCTTTACTAAATCTTCTTTTTTAGTAGCAGCACCAATAAAATTACGTAAATCTGCAATGAAACCAGAATATTCTTTGGTTGGGATTACTTTTCCCTTCTCGTCTGTTTCCTCGCCGGTAATCTTTACATTCATCAGCTTTTCGGCTTGTGAATCCGGCATAATCCACAACAAATACAATCCGGTCAATGCATAGTACCATGAACGCTCAGCGATCAAATCAAGACGCGCGGTGCGCGCAACATCATACGCGGTTGTACCGATTGAACGGATTAATGAAAAATCCATATTCTCGATTGCATCTTTTAATTGCTGCACATGATCTGCAACGGATAAAAAGATCAAAAACAAATGCTCTTGTGTTTCTGTTACAATACCTGCAAATCGATGCTCCACCGTCATTGGCTGCCAGCATGCTGATTTGCCTAAGGTGCATGCAACCGTACGCATAATGCCATCAAGGCGAACGAGATATTCTTTAATTGAAGCAGTTGAACCTGCTGCAGAATATTCTTGTTGCAGACCATGCAATTCTTGACGGGCTTGTAATAAACTTTCTTTATGCGCTATTTTTTCTGGATTGTCACAGATTTTCACCATCAATGATTCAAACGCAAAGTCCACATCTTTGCACAATTGAGGAAATTGTGATTCAACAATTGGTTGAACATCGCTTGCAATATCATTTGCAAAAAGCGATAAGCAACTGGTAGCAAGCAACAAACTTGCCATCAACGACGCGTATA
This sequence comes from bacterium, assembly GCA_023428375.1. GTDB lineage: Bacteria > Babelota > Babeliae > Babelales > Babelaceae > JAEYYR01. The sequence goes on from JAEYYR010000002.1 coordinate 466,449, forward strand.
TCATAGAAACTACCTTTCATGTAAACATTTCTGCCCAAATGATACTGACAGTTGCATTATTCGTCAATAAGAAAAGCGAGTGTTGAAAGTTTTCCAACACTCGCTTAAAGATTTTAAAAGATAAATTATGAGTTTTTTACTAACAAAGCTTTGACTTCATCAATGGTTAAGAATTCTTTAAGTTGTAATTCTTTTGCAATTGCAAGCAATGAATCTTTATGTTCTTGCAAGAAGTTTTCCATCTCTTGATCGATGAATGCAATTTCTTTGCATGCTTGATCTTTGATATCGTTTTGACGATTTTCAGAAAGATTATCGAACTTAAGACCATTTAATGCAATTGTTTGCAACATATTGATTGCCTGAGTACGATCTTCAATTCTGTATTGTGTAGTTGAACCCAACACAACTTTCTGAGCAGCAGAACCAGCTAACAGAACTTTAACATCTTCATGCTGTTGTGCAAAAGATACAAAGCCTTTTTGCTCCGAAGATTTATACGTAAATGCTTTACCGTATTCAATACGATCTTTTTCGTTGCCTTCAAATTTTACTTGGCGATCATATTTTTCAATAACTTCAGTCAAGCAACCTTTAATAGTTATCGCATCTAGACATACGTGATTCTGTTTGAACAGTAATGCAAGCGCAACGCCAGCTTGATAGACTGCTAGCTGCCATTTTTCATCTTCAGTCAGACGTGATTGCAACTGAATCTTACGTGATAGCTTATTAATTGCTTGATAGAAATGTTCAAATGAAATTAACGCGTTTTCCATTTTGGCAAAACTTGATGCTTTTTCACAAATTTTAGTCATAGTGCTTCGTGATGCACCTGCAGTAATAGATGCGAGTAAATCAATATTCAAATTTACCGTATCAACCGCATTCAAACGACAGAATGTCGTAATCATAAATGTACGTTCTTCTTTGCTTGGCGCATCCAAATGAATACGTTCATCAAAGCGTCCATCACGCAACATAGCTGAATCTAATAAATTCTCTTTGTTAGTTGAAGCGATCAAAATAATTTGATGATCAGGATCATCATTTTTATCCAATTCATCAAGTTCCATCAACCATTCAGTCATCAACTTAGAATTGCCATCAACTTGTAAGTTTAATGCATGTATTTCATCGATATACACAACGCATGGTGCATGATGACGAGCTTCGTCCATAATACGACGTACCGCATTTTCACCCCATGCAAATAATTGATGTGGTTCGATACGCAAGAATGCAAATTTACGTTGTTGTGATTGCGCTGCTTGTTGGTTCAAGGAACCGCACAATCCTTCTGCGACTAAGGTTTTACCTTGTCCTGAACCACCAGTAATAATGATCTTCTTTGGAACTTTTAATCCACAAGAAACAAATCTCATTGGATCTTTAACGTATTCTAAAATTTGATCAAATACCTTAAGTAATGGTCGAATAAAGGCAAAGCGCGGATCATCTAATGAAATATTATGTACATAGGTTAAATCACTCATATGAGGAATATCAACACCACGCAATTTTGCATCGACTGCCGTCAAAAGAGGCATAAGCGTATCGGCAATACCAATTTTTTTGCTTAATTTTTCAAAACCTTCAACAGCCTTATCTAAAATCACCATAGATTCTAATGCACCGATACCAAGTTTTGCAAAAATAGACATCAAGTGCGCATGTTTTAAAGAGCTCTTATTATGATCACCAATGATGTTATTAAACATTGCAGTTCGGTATGGCATATCTTTAATAGTCGATATTGCGTTCGTTTTTTCAGCAAAATCATGCATAATCTGTTTGAAAGAGTCTTTCACTTTGGTTGCTAGTTCTACTGAAATTTTATCCGCAGGAACCTTAGCAATCAATTCAGATGTTACCAATAGTTTTGTATTAGCTTCTTCTGCAAGACGCTTTAACTGTTTGTTCATTTCTAATGGATCATCAGTGGTGATAGAAACACCCATCAAATATTTACGATCGTCATCGGAAAGCCATTGATAATACGTCACTGCGCCCCACAATCCAAGGAAGGTGGAAACATAGGCTAAATTTGTCGTCTTTTTTGCTAATGCCGAAATATAATAACGATCACAGAAATTACCAAATCCACGATACGCACGATTGTACCACGTAAAACCTTTTAGCAAGGTGTCTTTTTCAAGATCATTAATTGACGATATGAGTCCTTGAACATAGGAAGACAATTTGGTTGCAGAAATGCTGCGCGGTGTCGCCTGAGCCATTAAAGTTTCAGGGCTCAATGGTGGCAGTTGAGAAAAATTATTACGTGATGCCGTTTGCATCATCGTTATTAAGGAATCAACCATGTAAGAAAATTTTGCAATAAATTCATTCGTAAGAACTGGTTGAGGCTCGCGAAGAAGCATTCCTATTATGGTTGATAATTCTTGACACCAAGATAATGCGCTGACGGGATCAGCTACTTTTATACGATTATTTTTGATCAGCTGCGCAGAGTGTTGCACTATTGCAACTAATCGTTTGAGCACCTCTTTGTTCATCACAAAATATTCGGTAAATACTGCTTGTGATTGATTAGTATCAGCTCGTGGTATATCCAAAGTGTGGGTCGATTGTCCTAAAGAAACGATCGCCAAACTGAGAAAAAATAATTTGGTATAAGTTTTCATATCTATCCTAAATTGCTTATTATTGCTTTATAGACAGTACCAAATCATCTCTAAAGTGTCAAAAACCATCCTTGCAAATATTTTCATAATAGAAATATTAAATCAAAAATTATACCTCGTGGATACTAGCATTTATAGAAGCGAGAAGTTATACTGCAACGGTATTATTTTAAGGAGATTTTTATGCAAACAAATTCGTATCGTTGGCAAACGTACTTAGGCGTTACCATTCTAACCTTTTTTGCTGTAGCACTCGTACGATTTGCTACTAAACCAAAAAAAGACTTTAACTTGGCGGTACTTAATAAAACTGAAAATTTAGTACCGGTCGCCATTATTGGCTCAGGCCCAGCGGGTCTCTCTGCAGCAGTGTACGGTGCACGTGGCAAACTGAATACCGTTCTATTTGAAGGCGAACAACCGGGCGGTCAACTCACCACCACATCATGGGTAGAAAATTGGCCGGGCATTACTAAAGCATTAGGAAAAGATATTATCGGCGGATTGAGAAATCAGGCAAAAGAATTTGGTGCACAATTTTCAGCAGAAACTATTAAATCTGCTGACTTCTCAACATGGCCATACACATTAACAACGGACCGTGACGTACAAATTAAAGCATTGACGGTGATTATTAGTACGGGCGCAAGTCCTCGCAAACTTGGTGTCCCGGGAGAAGAAGAGTTCTGGGGTAAAGGTGTAACGACCTGTGCTATTTGTGACGCACCATTTTATAAAGACTCTGATGTTGTTGTAGTTGGTGGTGGAGATTCCGCAGTTGAAGAAGCATTACAGCTTGCACCGTATGCAAAGAAAATCACGATTTTAGTTCGTGGTGGAGCAATGCGTGCATCACCAAGTATGCAAGAACGCATGGGTGAATATGATCATATTTCCGTTATGTATAATACACAGATTACGGCAATCAAAGGTACCACTGATCATGTTAACATGCTTGATTTAGTTGTCGACGGAAAAAACACCACAATGCCAATTGATGGCGTGTTCCTTGCAATCGGCCATATTCCAAACACAGGACTTTTTGGTGATCAATTGCGCAAGGACAAAGAAGGATATCTCGTTCTTGAACCATACACCCAAGAAACCTCAAAAATAGCTGTTTTTGCTGCTGGCGACGTAGCTGATCGTCGTTATCGTCAAGCAGGTGTTGCAAGTGGTGATGGTATTAAAGCTGCACTTGATGCTGCAGAATTTTTACGCACTATCGGATTTAATGAAAACATTTCTAATCAATACGCAGGTAACATGTATGCGGCCTATAATCCACAGACATCTTTTGAAGTTCCTCATCTAACTTCAAGCGCTGCATATGATGAACGGATTGCACAATCAAATAAAATTTTAGTACTCGATTTCTATACTGAATTCTGTCCAAGCTGTTTACAAATGATGCCAATCTTTGCAGCAGTGGCGGAAGAACTGCAAGAAAAAGCTGAGTTTTATAAAGTTGATGCTATTGCCGCAAACGATCTTGCAGAACAATTGGTTGTACCGACCGTGCCAAGTTTCTTGATCATTAAAGATGGTAATGTAATAGCGCGCAGCAAAGAGATTATGAACAAATTGGAGATGACCAAGTTTGTAAAAAGCTATATAGACTGATTATCCCATATTTGTTAGTCTTTAAAGCATAATTGCGTGCCCGTAGCTCAATCGGATAGAGCGCCAGACTTCGAATCTGTAGGTTGTAGGTTCAAGTCCTACCGGGCACGCCAGTCTTCGTTAACTCGAGATTAACTTCGTCTGGCTGCGCCACTCGTTGAGAGATTTGATATTATAAATAGTGAGACAGAAGACTGTCCGAAGAAGCCTGGGCGAAGACGGACTGCAATAATTCAAAATGATATATGTTTTATGTTTATCTGCTACGTTCGATTAATTCTCCACAAATAACGTACGTAGGTTTATACCACCAACATACAAGAACGATTAGCCACACATAATTCTGGTGGTTTTTTGCATACAAAAAAAGATAAACCTTGGGAAATAATTGTATATTCTGCTTTTACTAATATGGATAGTGCAAAACTTTTTGAAAAATATTTAAAATCACAATCTGGCAGAGCTTTTGCAAAAAAACGGTTTTTTAACAGTAAATAATAATATATTTTAGGGACACACTAATGATTACAAAAATCACTCACATTACCTTATTTGTTAACGACCTGGCAGAATCACTAGCATTCTATCAAAGCATTGGCTTTAAAATTCATACTGATGCAGCCTATGGCGAAATGCGTTGGCTTACGCTATGTATGCCTATGCAACTTGATGTTGAATTAGTGTTAATTCATGCCCAAACTGACGAAGAAAAAGCACTTGTTGGAAAACAAGCAGGCAATCATCCTTTCTTAAGTCTTGAAAGTTCTGACATTTATAACGATTTCACCAAGTTAAAACAAAACGGCGTAACAATTCTTGAAGAACCTGCGGACCAATCATGGGGCATATCAGCAATGATTCAAGATCCAAACGGCACTAAGATCTATATTTGCCAGCCTAAATAATTCAAATTCAATGCGCCTGTAGCTCAGTCGGATAGAGCGACAGATTCCTAATCTGTAGGCCACAGGTTCAATTCCTGTCAGGCGCACGCTTCTTTACCATGTTTTCATCGTTTACAGGCTTAAAATTAATGTAAAAATAGAAACTTTTAGTCATTGTAGTAGTCTTATTATATAACCAAAAAAATAGGAATATTATGAAATCAATGTTGTTTACATTACTCGTACTCGCTCCATTGAGCACACTAATTGCCAAAGATTCAACTATTACCATTCGAGTACCATTAAGTAATAGTTTTAAATATAATGCAAAACTAACTAAAATAATGACTCATGGTGAATACAAACAATTTACTTTCGAATCAATTATTCAGTTAAATAGAGCAACATCAACAGCAGATATTGAAATTTTATCATATCAAGATACCGGTAATATTTATTGTAACTTTGAAAAAGATATCCAGCAGCAAGCTGTTGCAGCAATAGCGACATGGCTCTCACAAAATACTCGAATCCAAAATTTGATTGTTACCATTAAAAATCATGATGGCCAAACAATCGGAACCGATTATACAATGCGTGAATGTCAACGTTATCTAATAAATGATGAGTGGAATGGTAATTATACCTTAATTCCATCTAACTTAATTGGTTAATTATTAATATCAGGATAATCATGAAAACAATACTGTTAGCATTACTTACACTTACATCATTGAATACAATGATTGCAGAAGAACAAAACCTAAGAACGTTAACTTTTGGTGCAAAGTTAAATCCATACAGAGCTTATCCAGAAAGCAAACAATTTAGCTTCTTTGCTGATATCACCATTAATGAATCTACCAAAATAGCAGAAATAATTGTTACTTCTTACGAAGACATGGGAATTACTCCATGTGACTTTGAGAAAGAAGTAGTGGAACAAATAACAAGACACGTTGCTCTTTGGTTAAAAAACAATACAGCAGTTAAAATCTTTTCTCTTGCTATGACTCATCCAAATGGCACGAAGTTATTTGTAAAAGAATTAGACGTTGAACCTTTTGCCGTGCAAACATTTTGTTGGCAAGGAATATATTGCATAGAATATTCAAGCGTAAATTACTAATTTTTTCATTATAAAGGGGCATTCATTTCGGATGCCCCTTTCCCTTTGATATGATTTACACTGACTATCTCATTATTGGTTTATCTGCAGCTGGATTGCACGCTGCTCAAACTTTGCGACGTTTAAATCCAAATGCATCCATAGGTGCGATCGATGCACAACAGATTGTTTATAATAAATGCTTGTTCACATCGTATAATAGCGATATAAAAAAACTTGAAGATATACAACTCCGTAAAAATGAGTGGTTTGCTGAGCAACGCATAGATCGTTATACTACTCATATCATCTACATTGATTCTCAAAACAACGTTGTTGGTGATGCGCACAATAATCAATTCCATTATTCAAAATTACTCTTGGCTTTGGGCACTAAACCAAAAACTTCGTATGGCACTAATGATTCGTTTTTACACTATCATTCAATACAAGATGCGCAAAAGCTTAACAATCTGATCAAAACACAACAACTCAATCATGTGGTTATTATTGGTGGTGGATTGAATGGCATTGAATTAGCACATCTACTCTATAAAAAAAACGTTCAAGTAACGCTGCTTGAACAAAAGTCACATCTGATTAGTCCTGCATTATCACAGCAGGCACAGCTATGGTTATTTGCCTATTATGCATCCAGAATTAACATTCAGGTAAATTCACAGGTTACTGATATCATAGTTAATAATGGCACCTATTTTATTCAAACGAATAATAATTCATATACCGCCGATTTAGTAATCGATTGTCGCGGTGTTGAACCAAATACACAGTGGCTTAGAAATGCTATCGAGTGTGATGAAAAAAATTATATTATCATTGATGCGTTGCAACGTTCATCGATAGCAAATATTTATGCTGCTGGAGATTGCTCAAAATTCAAAAACACCCAGGAATGTTCAAAATTATGGACAGATGCAGCGCTTCAAGGAATACACGCGGCATATTCTATGGTAGGAATTTCTCATCAAACACCAATAATTACCCATGGCGGTGATACCAAATTTCCTGACTTTCCGGTTTATTGGCGAGGTTCATTTTCACCGGAATTTGAAACTATCGTAGAAAAAAACGATACTAGTTATCGTGAATTCTGGCGGGATAAACAACAAAAGTTGCGTGGTTTTATCCTTATAGGTACACTTAAAGACGCAGGGGAACTAACACAGCAATTTTTAAGGGATTAAAAGGCTTTGTGTCATGATCTTAAACCTAAAGGCTCAATGTCAGAGCTTGATAGGGCATAAAACTTCTTCTGCCCGTAGCTGCATTCCCCATATTTTTACACTCGGCAATGCACTGTGCGGATATGTCTCTATCATTCAATCACTTGAAGGCAATTATACCATTGCTGCGTACGCAATTATTTTAGCAGCTGTTATGGATTTTTTAGATGGCAGAATTGCTCGAGCATTAGGCGTCACCAGTTGTATTGGCATGGAACTTGATTCGCTCTGTGATGCAATTTCATTTTGCTTGGCACCAACTATAATGCTTTATAGTTCACAAGCACCGATGGATACCAATTTGCTTTTGATTGCACTTGGATGTTATTTGTGTGCTGGTCTTTGGCGCCTTGCACGATTTAATGTTACCTCAGCTGAACAGTGTGCAGCTTTCAAAGGATTGCCAACTACTATTGCAGCATTTTTTATGGCAGCAATAATAATGGCTGAACCATGGTTTGAATGTTATATTCAAGAGCGTGCATTTTATAGCGCATTACTCATTTGTGTTATTGTACTTTCCTATTTAATGATTTCAGCAATTCCTTTTCCTACTTTTAAAAACACACAAAAAAAAACCATGAAGATATGTATGCTCATGGTTGCTTGCATAATTCCTGTGATGGCATGGTTTAGCTATAAAGGGTATCCATGCCTTCTCGTTTTGATGAGCGGATATATTATTAGCAGCATCGCCTTACGTAATAAAATTATATAAAAAAAGAGACCGAAAAATCGGTCTCTTTTTTAGTGTCACTTTTTAGTTGAGCCACCATCAGATTTCTTTAATTCTGGGTGAAGCGCATCTTGTATTTTTGTTGTATTTTCAGCAATCGATTTGGTGAGATTGTACAATTTTGCTAATGGCTTTTGATCAGATAACGAACCAATATGTTTTTCAGCGCGTACTGGGTTCAGCGCTATGCCATCAGCATTTGGACTTACCAATGCCTTAGTAATGTCACCTAATTTTTTAATCGTTGGTCCATATTGTTTGAAGAATGGATCCCACGCAACCTGATAACCACGAACTATCTGAGGATCAAGAGCTCCTTTTTTAGCAATATCTTTAGGCAACTTATCCTTAGTTTTCGTTAAGAATTCACCAAGATCCTCCAACTTACCTTTTTCAATTATTTCGTTGATCGCCGTGTTGTGCACATCATCAGCAGCTGTTGCCATCAAATCATGCATGTATGGTTGTAGATCAGTAAGCTTTTGTTCAGCTTTGAGCGTAGTTAATTCTTTAAAAGAAGGTTCAAATTTCTTGACCGCATTTTGCATATTTTGCGCTAAATCAAGATCCCAGCCTTTTGGAGCTTTGGTATCTTTGGAATCCTTCTTTCCTTTATCTTTGGACTTATCGCCCTTTTTATCGTCTTTTTTGTCTTTGTCTTTGGATTTGTCATCCTTTTTGTCTTTATCGCCCTTACCTTTATTGCCTGATGGCTTTTTACCATCTTTTGGCTTTTCTTCTTTATCAGGCTTTACAGCACCTTCACGAGGTTTCTCAGATGGAGCAGTTGGGAACGAAGGAAAATCATAGCGTGGAAAACCACCGTCTTGACTCGGTCTTGGGGAACCATACTTTAGGCGGGGTTCAAAGACAAACCCGGGGGACATCATAGGACGAGATGCGCCAAGTGCTTTAATCTCTTTAATACGAGCTTCTTCAGCTTGCTGCATTGATTTGCGCTGTGCAGCTTCATAGGGTTCGTACTTTTTCATAAACTCTTCAATTTGCGGCATCAGACGTTTTTCATCAGCAAATTCTTCAAATTTACGGACAAATTGTTTGATAAGCTCTGATAACGCTTCACGTGTCTCTTGCAGATGGCCAATCACCGCTGAGCGTTCACGATCTACTTCATCACGTAAATCAGGATCTTTCAAACGATCATAAGCATCTTGAATCGATGAGAAATTAATTTTTGCCTGCTTAAGAATACGTTTAATTTCGCTTTCTGAAAGTCCTTCAGCAACAGCCGATTCACGGAGCTTTTCTGGATCATTACTATTCTTGATCGCTTCAAATGCCTCTGTAATTTCTTCGGTGGTTGCAGTTTCAGCAACATTTAAAATGAAATATGGATCATCAATTGATTCAATCAGTGACGTGTCAGCTGATAATTGAGTATTAATAACCTTAATTGCTTTGAGTAATGCCTCAATATTTTTACGCAATTCGATAAATTGCTTATCAAACAAACGGGCAACATGGGACTTTTGGTTAATAACTTTTAGATAGTACGTCAAGGAATCAATTTTTGGATCAATAGATAAAATATCATCATACAAGTAGACGCTTGATGCTTTAAGACGAATTTCATTCAAGGTTTCTATTAATTCATTCAATGCCTGGCCCATACGTGCCCGATCTTCAGCGCTAATTTCTGGCGTTGGTGGCAAGGTTGGCTCAGCTGGTTTAGGCTGTTCAGGCTGTGCCGGAACTTGTGGTTGTGGCATTGGAATACCGGCACCTGGTAATGGTTGCGCGCCAGGAATCGGTTCTAATGTATCTGGATTGATGCCCATATCGGTTAAAACTTGTCGACCCAATTGTTCGAGTTCTGCAAGCTCTTTTTCATCCAATTTAGATAAAAATTCGATCATTTCATTAAATTCTTGCTCAGACATAGAAAAATCTGGCATACCTGGGATCGGAGCTATTGCGCCCGGTTGACTCATACCAGGAGCAGCGAACCCCATAGGTTGAGCAGCAAACAATGGGCTCAATAATAATAAAAATGGTAATGCTATATATATCATGATACAACTCAAAAATATCTGTTTTTATAAGGTTAATCGTATGTACCAGCAACAAGAAAGTCAACAAAGAAACAGATTAAACGGTTTTTTGTATCTTGAATTAGCACTCACGATGGTAAGTCTTTCAATAGCGTTTATAACGTTTGTATGTTGTTTGGTAAACTGTCAAATAATACAACAAACAACTACGCGTCAAATACAATCATGTCAAAATTTTTCAGATGTATGTTTTCAAATACGCACACAAAATCAAAACACCGCTTCATCAGGATTGTATGGAATAAAAAAGAAAAAAATTAATACGCTCATGCAAGAGATAGAACTGCCAATTCAAGCAACACTTAACACACACCAACCTTTTCGTTTGTTATGCTTATCATAAAGAAATCGGGCTATTCACTCATTGAATACTGTGTGTACCTGAGTTGTTGTTGCATAACGGCAGTAATAATCTCGTGGTTTGTTCTAGATTTTATACGCATCTCACAGCATCAATTGTATTGTAAAGAACTTGCCCATGTTGGGGCTTTGCATTTATTTGGTAATGATATTTTGTATGCACCACAAGACCGACATGAATGGCTCATAAAAAAATCAGATGTTTTGATCTGGAAAAATCATAAAGAACATGTGGGATGGATTTTACACAATAATAACCTGTGGCGGATTACAGGAACGTATAATAAAGAGCGTGGAACGTGGAGCAAAGCAAAAAAGAATTTAATTGCTTATTCAGTCTATTCATTTACCACTACAATAATTATGAAGCGAAATAGAGTTATTGGAGTCAAAGTTATATTGAAAGCAAAGAATACAACCTTGACTTTTCACTTTCCAACATTGCATGGAAAACGATGTTTTATCTCGTGATTATGATAATTGTTTCAAGCATGATCAGTACCAGCATGTATTGGTTACATCAACTGGCGGCACAGCAACGACAGGTGCATTATTTTATTCAAACACAACAAGACAAAGAGATTCTTTTAAATACGTTGACGTACAGTATAAATTATCTTTTAAAAGATATACATCTCGCACATCAAGCATTCCCCTGGGAACATTCGACTATGTATGAGGAAAATATTATTGAATATAAAGCACAGGATCCGCGCATCGTATTCATAACTATTCATACGCCGAAAGATACGGTATTACATGCAGAATTATTCATTGAGTATTTATCAAATAATAAAAAACGGTGTACTATACAGTTGATTCCATAACCACGTGATGATATGAGCACAGAAACACAATCATGTATGATGCGTGAGGTACTTGAAGAAAGTTCTCATGATTTTCATCCCCATTCGTTTAATGAATACGTTGGTCAACAAGCGTTAAAAAATAAATTAAGCACATATGCCCAAGCAGCTCATTTACGACAAGAACCACTTGATCATGTGTTATTATTTGGGCCTCCAGGATTAGGCAAAACCACCCTATCAATGTTACTTGCACGAGTAATGGGTGTTACTATTAAAGTTTGTAGCGGTCCAACGCTCGAACGATCCGGTGACATTGTTTCTATCTTATCAAGCTTAGAACCACGTGATGTATTATTCATCGATGAAATACATAGATTGCCGGTTGCAGTTGAAGAGATACTCTACAATGCCATGGAACATTTTCGTATCGACATTATTGTAGGACAGGGCGCAGGCGCAAAATCCGTTAATTTGCCGATACATCCCTTTACGTTAATTGGTGCTACAACCAAAACCGGATTAATTTCAGCACCGCTCAGAACGCGTTTTGGTATTATAGAAAAATTAGATTTTTATACTGATGAAGAATTACAACAAATAATACAAACCTATGCGCAAGCGCTTACCATAAATATCTCTGATAGCGCCGCATTACATGTTGCAAAATGTGCACGCGGCACGCCACGCGTTGCTAAAAAAATTGTACGTCGTATTCGTGATTTTGCACAAGTGCATAATAATAACGAAGCTAATGATGAACTAGTTCGTCAGGGTTTGGATTTTCTCGGTATTGATAGTGAAGGCTTAACAACGCTTGATAATATGTATTTAAAAACACTTATCGAACGCTTTGGTGGTGGACCAGTGGGTTTAGAAACTTTGGCCTCAGTTGTGGGTGAAGACAGTCATATGCTTGAAGAAGTGCAAGAGCCATTCTTGCTCCGCATGGGATACATTGAACGATCACCACGAGGAAGAAAAATAGCTCAAGCAAAATTACCGCAATTGCAATTAAAATATTTTGGCCAAAAACAAGTGTTTTGAAAAAGGTAACTTTGAAGAGAAAATTATCCAGTTTATTACCAAACATTCATTTATTCTCAAACATAAATAGAAAGCATTTTTTAAAAAATATTTTTGCATTAATTCTGTGTAATTTATACACTGTCGGTGACTTAAGCACTTATATTCTGAAGCCAATTACATTTAAAATACTTGAACTCGGACAAGAATTAATTCCGATTAACAATGACGTTTCTTTAAAGTATTTTGACAATCTATTGATTCAAAACAGTGCTACCAAACTTAATATTAAACTTTTTTATTTTAATAAGGTAAGTTGGGAAATCGGAGATAGGGACAATATGATAATTATAGGGGAATATATAAAAAATATTATATTCAATACCTCAACAAATGATATCCGTCATTTGGCAGTAACTGGTCTGATTTGCGAACATATTTCTTACATTAAAAATCAGAGCCAATATAAAAAAACATTTGTTATGATTATCTCGTCAATTTTCTTTTTACCGATTCTATATAAAACGTTTAAATGCTTTTTGAAAGTCTCAAATCATAGCTTGTTATATTATATATTGATATTAGGAATTATATGTTTCAAATACCTTTTTGATCAACTTTTAAACGCATATCTTGAACGTTATTTTGATAAACAATGTATGATATCAACAGTAAATAATGTCGACGATCCCGAGATTTTATTTTCATTGCACTTACTATATTTAGAAAAAAGCAAATTGTGCAGTTCACAGAATATTCTGAATCCGTTTTTACCTAATTTACATAAAGCAGAATATTATAATAATGCATTTAAAAAACTAAAAGGTCTAAAATAATAGATCATTAATATATAGCTTCATTGAATTAATTTAGATAGTTTTTTGACTATTCTTCGATTTATTGTTTTTACATTTCATTTTTAAATTATTCTACCCATGATTTATGATATTTCAGAAAAAGCTCTTTTTCTTCAGCATATTTCTTTTGTGAATCGTTAAGTGAATGCCTTTTTCTAATTCTAAATATATCATTTCAACTGTTATAGCGATTTCATCTTCTATGCAACTATCAACAAGATTTTCGATTATCAAAGTAATTTCTCTAAATGATAGGCCTGACTAGCTGACTTTTTCTTCATTCAAACTACAAAAGATCCGGAAGCATTAAAGAATTATTTGACTAAAGAAATATATACTTCAAAACAAAAAAGCACCCTTTCTAATAATCTTTTTGGTATCAACTGGAATCAACGCATCACCGCATTTGAAAATGCAGTGAAAATTCGCGAGGCGCAAAAAAATAAAACTGAAATACCGAATCTTTTATATATACGGTAAATCATTAAGTAATATTGATTAATTTGAAAAAAAATTATTCATTGCGTTCAGTGTTTCACAATTCATTCAATCATACACAATAAGTAAATACTTCTTACAATGTAAATATGAAAACATTTACAAATCGACAAATTTGATGCTTTTGATACAATAATTGTATGAAGATAATCAAATTATTAATGTTTACACTCATTTCTATTCATTCTATCCAGGGCTTTGGTTTTGATACAGTTGCCCAAATTATGGGTTTGACTCTATCAAATTGGTCGTATATCGAGAACATACCTGAAATAATAATTGGTAAACAGCTTGATAAGGGAATTTCTAAAATTAAACCAATTAATCAACATGAGCCATGCAAAGGGAAGTTACAAAATATTCTTGAGCAACATGAAGCAAAAGATCTACCAGTTTATGCGGTAGATTCACTAATGTTATTTGGAGATTCTAATGATCCTGCAGGGGCGGTACTGAATAAAAAAAGACTTGTGATCAACAAGCCTGCATTTGAGTCCTTATTGGAAAATAATCAAAGCAATGAAAAATTTAATGCATCACAAGCTATAATCGGCCATGAAATCGGGCACATTAAAAGTTTTGAAAAACAAAATACTGGACACTTTTGGCCAATGTTTACAATTGCATCAAACATCATAAGCTACAAAATCTTTGAAGGAATTCTTTCATCAGATGAAGGCATGCTTTATAAATGCGGATCAATCGCAACAATTGCAACAACTCAATATTTAGTTAATAAAGCATTCTTTGCTTTTAATCTTAGGATGGAAGAAAAAAAAGCCGACGCTTATGCTGTTAAATACGCTTCAAATCCAGAAACATTAACTGCTCTTGCAAAACAATTTCGACAACATAGTGAATATGAACGAACAAACTTATATAACAATATTTTTGGTTGGCATCCTCGACTAAGCCAACGCGTTCGATATCTTGAAGAAAATGCTAAACACAAACAATTTGTTGCAGAAAAGCAAAAACAGCCATCGATGCAACATCGAATCTACAATAACACAAATATCAATGACATTGATTAATTATTTCGCGCCTCAAACCAATTCAATATAAACCAAAATTTTTTATTTTAATCGACCAATCGAGCCAATCCCTTTTCTCGACTTTTTTCAAACATATAATAGAAGCATAGTAATGATGCTGAAAAGTATATACAGTTGAGCGCAAGTGCGCTGTTAAATAATTGCCAGTTAAATACTGAATTTAAGATATATTCTCTTAAAAATTCGAAAATATACGACATTGGCAACAGATGTGCAATATAACGCGCTGTTGTTGGTAACGCATTCAGTTCATATGAAACTGCACTCAACGGCATCAAAAGATATCCCATCATAAATACAATAGATTGTACGCGCACACCAAAATAAACCAGAACTGACGCTGCAAAAAAACCCATCGCCATACCCGAAATATATAATTGAAGAAAAATGGGAACAAGAATCCATCCCAATGAAAGAACATTAAAAGAATAGAATAACCACGACAGAAATCCGATATACACAAATACCAACAATGATAAATTAAACGATAGAATTATCATTGCCATCATCCATTCTGCCAAGGTGATAGGAGTTGAAAAGAAATTGTTCATATTGTGTGACCAAATTTCTTCTAACAAATTACCTGAAATATCTAAGTTCGAACGAACAATAACTTGCCACAATAATATGCTCGCTAACGTCACTCTTTCCAAGTTCTCAGAAATAGCATTCATATTTTTAAGCCAAACAATCGTAAACCCGATGATAACAATGTCTATCAATGGCCAATAAAAAAGCATGCTGAGTCGACCCAAATCACGGGGATATTGCAACAAATGCCGCAATATAATTGTTTTAATACGATACCATTTCATCGTGCATTACCCTGTTTTACGATATGCATAAAATAATCTTCTAAGGTCGGTTTATCAATTGATATTTGCGTATATTTAATACCTTGCAATGCCAACGCATCTAATAATCCAGCAATTTCCTGTTCATGTATCGTTATTTCAATCATCGAGCCATGCACGGCATAGTGCAAACGGTGTTCTTCCGCAAACTGAACAGCACGCGTTGTATCATTCATCGTTAAATGCAGCCGGCTTTGCGAAATTGAGGCAGCGAGTGCTTCAGGAGTATCTTGCGCAATGATAGAACCATTTTGCATAACCAATACACGATCACATACTTCCGTCACTTCATCCATGTTATGGGAGGTAAGCAAGATTGAGGTATTTTGATCACGCTGTTGCTGTTTAATAAATTCACGTACTTCTTGAGCAATATCAGGATCTAATGAAGCTGTAGGTTCATCAAGCAATACAATTTTAGGCGATGATATAAATGCTTTTGCAAGCAACACACGGGTTAATTGTCCTGCAGAGAGTGCACCGGTTTCACGATCACGAATATTCCACATACCAAAGAAGGTAAGATATTTCTTGATCTGTTCTTTGCGTTGTTCAGATGAAAGACCATACAATCGTGCATAAATATCAAGATTTTCTTCGATGGTTAATCGTGGTGGAATTTTAACATAGGTACTTGCATACGAAACTTTTTCTAATATTTCTGAGCGATGCACGGCAAAATCTTTGCCAAAATAAACGATCGAACCGCTCGTGGGTTTAAGCGTACTTAAGAGCATCATAATAGTAGTGGTTTTACCGGCACCATTAGACCCTAATAAACCCACAACCTCACCTTCATTAATTGAAAATGAAATATTATTGACCGCGGTATAGTCGCCATATTTCTTTGTTAAGTTAGAAACCGTAAGGATTGCCATGAGTCAATTCTTTATGTAAATGCACCGTGCATTGAATGATTGTAGCTAATAATACTGTAAAAAAATAGATTAACAAAACAGAATCATACTAATGCCCATCGACAAAATCTACAACCTCAAGTACCCTTGAAACATATAGAAATCTATTCTTCATTTTATATGGTATACGAGCATGGCAGGTCATAATAAGTGGTCCCAAATTAAGCATAAAAAAGCTATTATTGATGCCAGAAAAGGCAAAGCTTTTACTAAATTGATTAAAGAAATTACCGTTGCAGCAAAAACCGGCGGTGGTGACCCTGCTGGTAACGCCCGCTTACGCTTCTTGCTTGAAAAAGCTAAAGATATCAATATGCCACAAGACAACTATGTGCGCGCTATTAAAAAAGGTACTGGCGAGCTTCCCGGTGTTGTCTATGAAAACTACACCTATGAAGGCTATGGACCAGGAAACACCGCAATTATGGTTGAAGTATTGACCGACAATAAAAACAAAGCGGTCGGCGAATTACGCCATGTATTTTCCCGCAATGGTGGCAACCTTGCAGAAAGTGGTGCAGTGGGTTGGATGTTTGAACGTCAAGGACGTATCGAAGTAACCCATCCTTCAATGAATGAAGATACTTTGATGGAACACCTTCTTGATTATCCGGTAAAAGATATTTCTAAAGAAGAAGACACCTTCCATATTACCTGTGAGCCAAAAGCGCTAGAAGAAGTCAAAACTGCTCTTTCTAAACTTGGCTGCACCATTAAGGAAGCAGAACTTGAATGGCATGCGACTAATACCCAAGAATTAGCATCTGATGCCGAAGAAAAAGCGATTCAATTGCTTCAAGCACTTGATGAACTTGATGATGTTCAAAACGTTTATACAAATCTTGCTTAAGAGCGAAAAAAGGACCGTATGTTAGTCAGTATGACAGGTTTTAGTACCATTACCCTTCACCGCGGAAACGCAAAATATCCGTTCAGTCTTACTTTGACATTACGGTCTCTTAATTCTCGTTATTTAGAAGCTTCGTGCAAATTACCCTTTGCTTTACAGCAATTAGAAAACGAGTGCGTCAAACGTATTAAGGAAAACCTTATCCGTGGTACCGTTACTTTATCGGTCTATGTTACCAACCCATCCGCATTAAAAAGCTCTGTAAATCCGTCATTGCCGGTCATTGAAGGCTATGTGAATGCGATCAAAGCTATTCAAGATAAATTTACATTACCGGGCACCGTTACCATTAATGACGTTATTGGATTACCCAATACGTTTGAAATGTCTGAACAACCATTGGATGAAGAAACCTCAGCAGAATTTTTAAAAGCATTAGACAGCTTAATCCAATCCATGCTAGAAAATCGTATGCAAGAAGGCGCACAATTAGAAAAAGATATTGTACGTCGTCTTACGTTATTACATGAAATAATTAATTCGATCGAATCACTGTCTGGCGAAGTAGCAAAACATCGCAAAGAAGAACTTTTAAAAACACTCAAATCATTGGGTGAATTTGATATCAATGCAACCACTGATCAACAGTTACAGATTATCCAACATCAGATTGATCGCTTAGATATTACCGAAGAAATTGTGCGCTTTAAGACCCATCTTACCAACGCACAAAAAACAATCGCTGATACAACAACGATTGAAAAAGGCAAAAGAATGGATTTCATTTTGCAAGAAATGTTTCGTGAAGTGAATACTATTGCAGCTAAGTGCGGAGACGCGCGCATTAGTACCAATACTATTTCCATGAAAGTTGAGCTCGAAAAAATAAGAGAACAATTGCAAAATATTGTATAATAACTGAATTCTTGGCCCTTTTCCCGTTATTGATATATGTCAAAGCATTTTACACATCTTCATTTGCATACCGATTTTTCACTTCTTGATGGCGCCATAACGCTTGATAAGTTGGTTCAGTTTGGTAAAGAACAACAACTCAAAGCGCTTGCTATTACCGACCATGGCAACATATTTGGTGCAGTGAAATTTTTCCAACAATGCAAAAAGGTGGGAATCAAACCCATCTTAGGTATGGAAGCATACTTAACCGAAGATATTCGTATCAAAAATGCGGACAACAAGTACTACCATTTGATTATGTTAGTCCAAAACAAAACGGGCTATAAAAATCTCTGTAAATTATTATCATACGCATATACCGATGGCTTCTATTTCAAGCCACGTATCGACTATGAGTTGTTACAGGCACATTCAGAAGGTCTCATTGTAACCACCGCTTGCCTTGGTGGACATATTCCTTCATTATTGATGAACAACCAAGATTCTGAAGCACATCGTCGTATTGATTGGTTTTTAAAAACCTTTGGGGAAGAGCGCTTTTATTTAGAAGTTCAACCCGATGATCAACCAGAACAAAAAATATTAAACGATCGTCTTTTTGGCATCAGCAAAGAACGTGGTCTCCAACTAGTAGCAGCCGGCGATTGTCACTATGTTCGTGCGGATGATCGTGAGGCTCATGAGGTAATGCTCTGCATTCAAACTCATCACAAAGTTACCGATCCTGATCGATTCACCTTTGGCAATTGTCGTGTTCATATGCGTACGGCTGATGAGATGTTGGCATTATTTCCTCAGCATCCTGATGCCATTTGGAACAGCGGTAAAATCGCTGATATGTGCGACTTTCAGTTTGAAACGGGTAAGCTCTTTTTCCCTAAGTTTGAAATTCCCAACGAACTTACCCAAGAAGAGTATTTTGCATCGATTTGCAACAAAGGACTTAATGATTTAGTTATTCAAGATCGCATCCCTCAAGAATTGGCACTTGCGTATGAAGATCGACTTAAACTAGAAGTTGAACTTATTACCAAAATGGGCTTTGTTGGTTACTTTTTGGTGGTCAGTGATTTCATTCAATGGGCAAAACGAAACAATATTCCCGTCGGTCCTGGACGGGGTTCAGCTGCCGGTTCATTAGTTGCGTGGGCGCTGCAAATTACTGACATTGATCCTATCAAATATAATTTACTCTTTGAGCGATTCTTAAATCCTGAACGAATCACCATGCCTGATATCGATATCGACTTTTGTATCGAAGGACGCGATCGCGTGATTAATTACGTACGTGATCGATACGGTCATGATAAGGTGTGCCAAATTATAACCTTTGGGACGATGATGGCAAAGGGCGTGCTCAAAGACGTGGCGCGTGCCTTAGGGTTTCCCTTTGAAGATTCAAACGCCTTGACCGATCTTATTCCGGAACAGCTTAAAATTACGCTCAAAGAAGCGATAGAACAAGAACCTAAACTTAAAGAACTTATTGATTCTAACCCACAGATTGCAAAGCTCTTTGATCTTGCATTTCGCCTTGAGGGACTCACTCGTCACGCATCAAAACATGCTGCCGGAATTGTGATATCCCCTGAACCGATCAGCGATGTATTACCGGTCTATGTACCGCCAAAAACAACTGATCTCGTTACACAGTATGCAATGACCGAACTCGAGTCGTTGGGTTACCTGAAGATGGACTTTTTGGGGCTTAAAAACTTAACGCTCATTCAACGGGCAGTCGAATTGATTCATCAGAATCATGGCGTATTATTAAATATTGCTACAATTCCCCTTGATGCTCCAAAAAGCTACGAATTATTATCCCGTGGTGACACCTCTGGTGTGTTCCAATTAGAATCTGACGGGTTAAAAGATGTACTTCGCCGCTTACAACCAGCAGTATTTGAAGATATCATCGCGGTGAACGCATTGTACCGACCAGGACCACTTGGTTCCGGGATGGTGGATGACTTTATAGAACGTAAGCATGGCCGTCAAAAAATTGAATATGTATTCCCCGAACTTGAACCAATACTTCAAGAAACCTACGGGGTTATTGTCTATCAAGAACAGGTTATGAAAATTGCATCGGCTATTGGCAGCTACTCACTCGGAGAAGCTGATATCTTGCGCCGTGCAATGGGTAAGAAAAAAGCTGAAGAAATGGCCGCTCAGAAAGCAATATTTACTTCACGTGCCGTTAAAAGTGGCTTTGATGAAAAGAAAGCTGCAGAACTGTTTGAATTGATGGCATATTTTGCTGGTTACGGTTTTAACAAATCACATTCTGCTGCATACGCATTGATCGCCTATCAAACCGCGTATCTTAAGGCTCATTACCCTGCCGAATTTATGGCGTGCTTGATTTCGTTAGAATCTGGTGATGCTGAAAAAATGGCCTTTTACTTGCAAGAAGCAAAAGATATGGGAATATCTATCTTGCAACCAGATATCAATCAATCGGCAATACAATTTAGCGTAGAAAATGGTTCGTTGCGTTTTGGCTTAAAAGGGATCAAGAACGTTGGTGAAGCAGCGCTTGAAAACATTATGCTTGAACGAGCTAAAAAGCCGTTTGATGATATGCTCGATTTTTGTATGCGGGTAGATCTTCGTACGTGTAACAAACGAGTGATTGAAAGTTTGATCTATGCCGGAGCATTTGATTCATTATCGGGCAATCGTGCTCAAAAATTTGAAGAATTATCAAAAATAATTGACCGTGCTCTTGAAAAGAAAAAAGCATTAATCACTGGACAAATGGGACTCTTTGAACTTAGTGCGCCAAACCAGAACAACATGACGTTTACTGAGCGTTATGTCTTTGCAGAACTTGCAGATTGGCCCACCCCTATTAAGCTTGAAAAAGAAAAAGAAGTTGTAGGACTCTATTTAAGTGCTCAACCACTTGATATGTACAAATCACATATGCAGTGGCTCTCATGCAAATCTCTTGCACAAAGCTGCAAACAATCCGGCTCAATTCTGAGCATCTGCATCATGCAAAACCATCGTGTCATTAACACCAAAAAAGGTGATAAAATGTCGTTCATGATGGTGGAAGATCAATCAGGAAAAGCAGAAGTAATATTATTCCCGCGAGTGTATGCAAAATCACAAGCGTGGCTCAACAGTCATTCCGTATTCATGATTAAGGGTAACGTGGATGAACCACATGAAACGCAATGGAAAATAAAAGCAGATATTTGCATACCGATCGATTTAATTTTTTCTGAGCATGGACTTATTGCGTCGTTGCGGGCGCAACTTCCGCAGGAATTGGAAGAAAGACAATTACATGAGATCAAGAAAAATTGTTTGATGGGTATCACACCACTAGAATTTGAGTGGCACGAGCAGAACAAGAAATTGAAGCTTCAAGCAAAAGAAAAAATTCTGGTAACAAAAGAATTGATCGAATCACTTGAAGCCCACGGTGCTCAGATAAAGATCGCGATTAATTAATCGTGCTTTTTAAAACTTTCAATATTTCTAAATGGTTGTTGACCAGAACCGAGATACGCACTGTTCAATCCAGCATGTTTAATATCAATTGTTAACGGTGAGAATTTACTCGTATTATTCCACTGAATAAATGCATTGATTTTGGTTGGTGTTTTATTAAAACAGAACTCGTGATGTAGTGCATTTTCAAGTTGATGATTAATGATATGTCCAATTATTAATGGTTCAGATTTACAAATCCCTTTTCCAAAATTGTCGCACGTATGCAGCATTAATTGACAATCATATTCTTGCTGCGGAGCTAAAACCGCAGATAAAGAAAAATCGATTTCTCGCATTTCATATTTTCGGGAAACATGTTCTTTTGGCTTTGCAAGAAAAATTATAGAATCGGTACTATTTTTAAAAATACACGGGATAAATCTTTCTTGTATATCAGAACAAATTATAGAATGTCCACCGATCAGAAGTAACAAATACAGCATATAACTCCAATAGTTATTAAATAAGCCGCAATATAGTATACGAAAATTTTTTGGCGAGTATATGAATATGTGCGATAAATGCATTAATTGTTAAAGTTTTGACGATATTTTAGTAAAACTTATATCTCTATATGCATGCACACCAGGAAGATGTGATTGAATGAAAATATCACAATTTCTATTAGTATGTTGTTCATAGAAAGTATATACAAGATTTTTTGGTTGCTTTGGATGTGTTTTAAAATATATAACCCATTCATCCATACTACCTTTATGCATAAACGGTGGGTTTAAATTCATACCCTGCACAAGAAGTGCTGCCTTATAAACGTTCTTCCCATCCAAAGATGTATGCTTTTTTTTAAATTGAATAATTACATTCTTTTGTGAATCATCTTCATTATCTTGCTCTGGGCCATCTCCATATGGGGATAATATAAATGGATTTTTGAGACATTCTTTTTCATAACCAGCAATTGTATACGACGTTAAGTTTCGGAATGTTACGGGTAAAGCTATATGCTTCAATTCTGCTGTAATAATGTAGAATGGTAGTAAAAATGCTACATTAAAATATTTTTTCATATCAAAACTCCAGTACTTTTATATGAAAAAATACTGAAGTTTTTTTGATAAAGAAAGTATTTATTGTGCTTTTACTATTTTAACATACTTATATTTTTTACGTTTTAACTGCGCATGTTCTGGATAATTTAATGCGCTAAATGTTTTTAAATTGGTTGAAGATATATTAAAACAAGTTCCCCAACCCAATGTACTCATTTTCCAAAGCAAGCTTGTATTAACATTTAAATCTAAATGCTTAGAAGAATTAAGCTCTTCCATCTGATTTTTGGTCAAATGAAATACGATTTTTTCAATACAAAATGGACGAACAGTTAAAGACTCTCGATCCTGAAAATTATAATAACCTAACACCAGTGAGGTTTTATAAAAATCATTATCCCAGGTAAAAGGAAGAATAATTTCTAATGTATCAGCATAATTGTTTTCAGCAGGATTTAATGTGTGAACAATACCATTATTTGTTTGTACCATTAAAGTAAACTGATCAGAGTAATTACTAATTGTTGTTCTAACTTTTTTTTGTAAATCAATCGCACAAAGTGAGGTAGTTGCGATTATGAGCCAAAGAATTTTTTTTATATTTTTACACTTTTATAAATTAGTAATTAAAACAATAAGGCGCCATTTAGTGGCGCCTTATTACTATATATTTTCAAATATACTTATTCAACAAGCGAAGTATCGCCAGTGATATCAGTTGCATCAAAGCCATTCAATAATGAATTACCTTTTAAGCTGAATCCTGCATCACCAAAGTAACCTTTGCTGTAATTCACCATAATCGCTGGTGATTGTGTTGCTCGTATAGGCTTAGCCATATCACGATCAAATGATACTTTATAAGTTTTAGTATCTATTGGGGTTTGATTATTTAATGCATCAGAATATGAATCATATGCAGTTAATGTTAAAACCGCAGTAAATTTATCGTCTTCAGCGCCTGTTGGAAGTTGGACTGAACCAGAACGACTTAACGGACGCAATGTTTCAATTTTCTTTGCATCGTCACTATCATAACCAATTTTAATAGCATATGATTTAGCTGCGTTAATAAATGCTATTTCTGGTGTATCTGAACCGTAACTATATGCTTCATAATTATCAAATGCTTGTACCGCTAATGGTAACATGATAAAACTGAGTAATAATGTTTTCTTCATACTATTTTCCTTTTTATTTGATTTAATTTTTTTATGAACCTAATTCAACCATTGATTCAGGTTTTGCAACTTTTTTTGTTTTAAGATGCAATTTCGGATCAGCATCAAAGCTATAACCAAAAAGACCATAATCTAACTGAATGGTTGGTGTTTCTTGAATATCTTTAATTATCTCAATGCTATAATATTTTGGCTCATCATGAGATAGAGCGCCTGAATCAGCATCATATGCTTGTAAAGCAATAATACCTTTCAACTTTTCTCCGCCCTTGATTTCTTCAAATTTAACTCTGAGCGGTTTTGATTTATAAACATAACGTTTCGTTCTTGGATTTTGTACTGATGCATCCATACGAGCTGTTGCGTATTTACCATCACCTGACATTACAGAAATATCATACGATTTTGCTTTGTTGGCAAAATTAATAGATTTAGATTTAGTTGCTGCAGCACCATACGCTGCTAAGAGCAGAGGGATTACAAATAAAACATGCTTCTTCATAATTAACTCCTATATTTCATTAATTTCCACCTATTAACTATACAAAAACCAGCACTCAAAAAACAACGAAAAAGCCTGTATACAAAGCAAAAAGGCACGATTTCTCGTGCCTAAAAATTAATAACGTTAAACAGGATTTACAGTAATTCACCAGCAAGACGACTGAGCTCACTTCGCTCACTTGTTTCAAGGAAGACATTACCAAATAATGCTTGTCCCTTAAAGCGCTGTGAAGCAACTACTAATCCATTGCTTAAGAAATCTAAATATGGTGAATCGATTTGAAACGGATCACCACATAATATAATTTTACTTCCTTCACCAACACGACTGATTAATGTTTTAACTTCATGTGGTGTTAAATTTTGTACTTCATCAATCAAAATATATTGATACGGAATAGAACGTCCACGCATATAGGCAATAGCTTCTAAACTAATTTTACCGCGTTTAATTAAATCTTCTAAACCAGGCATTCCCTTTTCACGCTGGATTTTTCGACGTTTGTAACGTGATTGCTTTTCATGTTCATACCCTTCTTCATCAGGATGATGAAAGGCTTGTTGAGAAGCGTTGGCAGCATGCACAATGAAATCCATGTTATCATACACGGGCTGCATCCAGCTGTGCATCTTTTCTTGTATATCACCCGGCAAATAACCAATGTCAGGACCCAATGGAATCACGGGACGCGTTACTAACATTTTTTCAAAATCTTCTTTAACTAATAAAAGCTCTAACCCTGCTACTAGCGCAAGAAATGTTTTACCGGTACCAGCAGGTCCGAGCAACGTAATCATCTGAACTGATGGATCCAGCAGTAAATCAAGCGCCATTAATTGTTGCACGTTTTTTGGTATGACAGGCCAACGGAGCGTAGGTTGTTCAACGTTTATAAAATTACCGGGCCCTTTGTATCTAAATACACGATAGTTGTAGGGATTGTTCCTACTTTCTACCACTACAAATTCATTTAAAGTAAATGGATATTCTTTTTCCAGTTCGATCAAATCTTCTGGAATTTGTTTTTTTAATTGAATTGAGGGAACTTGTAGAGTGATCCACCCTTTATAAAACTGATTTTCAGAAATTGAGTCTTTCATATAATCAGTAGTTGCGATTCCTAAGACATCTGCCTTAATACGCATATTAATATCTTTAGACACGAACGTGACATCAGCTCCTTCTTGCTGAACTCCTTGCACGGTGGCTAATATCTGATTATCTGCATCATCGATAGAAAATGAAAGCGGAAGATCATACGATGATGGCATAAACACGACTTCAAGACGACTACCATTATCTAATTCAACGCCATCGCGCAATGAACCTCGATCACGTAATAAATCCAATAGGCGAATCACTTCTCGACTATTACGACCCCTCTGGGTATTTTCGCTCTTAAAACGATCCAGTTCTTGCAAAGCGACGGCAGGAATACCCACCGTCGTGTTCTCAAAACTAAATAATGCTTGGGGATCGTGGACCAAAACATTGGTGTCGAGAATGTACATTGTATTCTTTTTCATGACAGACCCTTCAAAAATACGCCGTGGTACACGCTTGAGTACCGGTCGACACGCGACTTAGGCTCATCCTATACTAATTAATAATGCATATGCAAATGAACATGCCGATTGACGTAAAATAGCAAAATATATAAAGTTGATCCATATCAAGTCATGCATATACCAGCACTGTGAGAACGTATGAAACAAGACATACTCAAATTAAGACACTCTGCAGCACATTTATTGGGCCACGCGGTCAGCGAATTATTTCCTGGCACGTTGCTCACTATTGGACCTGCTACTGAAGAAGGCTTCTTTTATGATTTTCTTCCTATAAAAAACTTTAAAGAAGAAGATCTTGTCTTAATTACAGAACGCATGAATCAACTTGCAAATAAAAATCTCAAGCTCGAACATACTGAGATCAGCAAAGAAAAAGCGCGTGAAATTTTTGCCAATAATCCCTTCAAGCTTGAATTAATTTCTATGATACCCGGAGAAACGGTCGGACTTGCTACACAAGGCGATTTTGTTGACCTCTGTAAAGGTGGTCATATTGAAACCACAGGACAGCTTAAACATTTCAAGCTTACGGGCATATCAGGATCTTATTGGCGCGCTAACAGAGAAAATCAAGTTCTCCAGCGCATCTCGGGTATTGTATTTCCAACCGCTGAAGAATTAGCTCTTCACGAACAACGTATTGAGGACGCTCAACAGTTTGACCACCGCAAACTTGGCAAACAACTTGATTACTTCTCGTTTCAGGATGAAGGTGTTGGCTTTCCGTTTTTCCATCCGCATGGGCAAGCTGTGGTTAATACCTTGGTTGCACAAATGCGCAAAATTCATAAGAAATTTGATTACCAAGAAATTACAACCCCAACCATGTTGAGCGATGAGTTGTGGCGTCGATCAGGTCATTATGCACATTACAAAGATAATATGTATTTTTCATGCATTGATGAACGTTCATATGCCATTAAACCAATGAATTGTCCTGGCGCACTCCTTGTTTACAATCACAAACCTCGTTCATATAAAGAGTTCCCATTAAAGCTTGCTGAGTTTGGTCATGTACATCGTCATGAGCTCTCAGGTGTATTAAATGGTTTAAAACGTGCCCGTGCATTCACTCAGGATGATGCGCATATATTTTGTACCTTAGAGCATGTTGAAGAACAAATTACTACGATTGTGGATATTGCTAAAAAACTTTATGCTCATTGTGGATTCAGTGAAATAAAGTTTGCCATCTCAACTCGTCCAGAGAATGCTCTTGGTGATAATGAAACATGGGAAAAGGCAACAAATGCATTAAAGAATGCTCTTACCAAACTCAACCTGTCTTTTGAAATTAAAGCAGGAGAAGGAGCGTTTTATGGTCCAAAAATTGAAATGCATATTTTAGATTCTATGAATAGAAGTTGGCAATGCGGTACAGCCCAAGTTGATTTCTTCTTGCCAGCAAATTTTGATATTCATTATATAAATTCACGTGGTGAAAAACAAAGACCGGTTATGGTGCACCAAGCAATTTATGGCTCAATTGAGCGCTTTTTTGCAATCTTGTTGGAGCATCACAAAGGAAACTTGCCTGCATGGTTGTCACCGATCCAAGCTCGTGTGATGCCAATCACCGATGACCAACGTGAATATGCTCAAACTATCCTTGCTTCATTGAAACAGCATGGCATTCGAGCAGATATTGATGTTTCATCTGATCCATTGAGCGGACAGATTAAATCGGCACAAGCAGAAAAAATTCCATTCATGATTATTGTTGGAAAAAAAGAACTCGAAAACAATACGTTGACAATTCGTATGCGCGACAACAAACAAGAAAGTGGTTTGAACATCTCTCAATTACTTGAAAAACTTGATCAAATCAACAATCCTACATTGTTGTAAAAATTGCATTTTGTCATAATTAGATCAATATTGTTTTGATTTTTTTTGCAGAATATTGATTATCATCTTTTTGTTAAGGTATCTTAATAACAGGTAGTATTTTATACCTTAACAAGGAGAGTAGTATGGCAAAAAAACGTACAACTAAAAAAGCTGCTAAGCCAGCTAAAAGAGTAGCAAAAAAAGCTGCTAAACCTGCTAAAAAACGCGTAGCAAAAAAAGCGACCGCGAAAAAAGCAACAGCAAAAAAAGCTGCTCCAAAAAAACGTACAGTGAAAAAAGCTGCTGCTAAAAAGAGCGTAGCGAAAAAAGCTGGCGCAAAAAAATCAACCGCTAAGAAAGCTGGCGCTAAAAAACGCGTTGCTAAAAAAGCTGTTGCTAAAAAAGGTGGCGTAAAACGTAGCGCTGCTAAAAAAGGCGGAGCAAAAAAATCTGCTCGTCGTAAAACAACTCCAATGCAACGTCTTACTGATATGATTAACCAAAATATCGGTCAATAAATTTAAGAAAAACGAAAAGGGCACTGCATAAGTGCCCTTTTTCTTTTGCACAGTTTTTTTGTAAACACTATCTTGATGTGGTAACACCAATTTTTGGACACAGTGAATTAAGTGGACATATCGAACATCGTGGAGATAACGGGGTACAAATATTTTGACCCCACATCACCAACAAGTGATTAAGTCTTATCCAATATTCTTTTGGTATTAATTGTCTTAATGCTTCATGCGTCTGTTCAGGCGTTTTGGTGCGCACCCAACCTAACCGATTAGAAATCCGATGCACATGAGTATCCACACATAATGCTGGAATACCGAATGCTTCTCCCAAAACCAAATGTGCAGTTTTGATACCCACACCAGGAATTGAGAGCAACTCATGCTCTGTTGAAGGTACTGTTGAATTAAAATGCTTTATGAGAAAAGCAGAGACTTCCAACAAAACACGCGCTTTCTTCTTATAAAAACCCAATGGACGCAGAATTGATTCAAGCTCTGAAAGGGACATTGCAAGGATTTGTTGTGGTGTTGTTGCATACTTGAATAACTCCACCGACACCTTATAGGTCATTGGATCGCGCGCGCGAAGGCTGAGTAAACATGAAATGAGGATCAAAAAAGGGTCCCGCCCATAGTCTTGCGCGATAAGCGTAGACATAGGCGGGACCATATTTGTTGTTGATTCCTGAAGTATTCCAAGAATCGTTGCAATATTTTTCATTGTAATTATTAATAAACCCTAAAAACTTTATATTATGTCAATTATTGATATAATACGTAATTAGGAATTTAATTAATTATTTTGCTGGCGGACTGTCAACAATTGGAGGTCCATCAACTTCAATACTTTGTGCATCATTTGCCAATCCAATTGGCGGGCCTTGATGTATTGATGCAGAACTAGAAACGTACAGTGTAATTGCCAATATAGCAATAACGTGTATGGTTAATTTCATAATGTAGTCCTTAATTAATAGTTTTTTAGATATTATAGTACTTGCCTTTTAAATATCAATAAATATGTTAAACATTGAGTTATTAACCCAATTATTCTACAAGCCGCATATATTATTAATAACAGAGCTAATTTCAGTAGCTATAAAGCTATTCCTTATTATTAATATCATTGCGGTAACACGATCTAATAAAAGATCTAATCGTTATTTAATTGCTGGTCTGCTCATCATTTTAACGTGCGAAACTATAATTGATTTTAGCTGGATTTTTAATTTATTACTTAAAATTTTTGATGGAATAGCATTCTCCACCACTATCTTTGTGTCCCGCATCGCTTGGATATTCTTTGTTTTAGAATACCAAGTATTAGCTCTGTTTGTAGAACAACTATCACAAAAAGCTCCAATCAAATTACGCTATCGACACAAAATATGCATAATACCGACATTATTAATTTGCATATATTACCTATATATAGCGTTTTTCAACTACCATATTACTACTTCTGCTGATCGTCCGTGGTTTGAATTTATTTGTTATAAAATAATAAATCTATTTTACATACATTTAATAACAATTCCTTCTATAACTATTGTTTACTATCGACTTAAGAAGCACAAACTACCAAATATTCTTCACAGGCAGTTATCTATCTTTTTGCTGTATTTGGTAATGCCAAAATTAATACTTGAGTTCTTATATAATAATCCGCTTGAACTTGTTTCATCATTCTTCACCCCTATTATTCCTCAAAACAACTACGCAATTATCTCTGTTTTAACGATTTTTACTTCATACATTATTTATTTCTGTTCAAAACGTATGATGGGATTGCGCTTTTTAAACATCAAAGAGCACGTAGAAGAACAATATTCATTCAGCTTTATTGATAACTTTAAAGATGTTCTTGAGCAGCTGGGTCTTGTATCAAACATTATCGAGTTAAAACATATTACCCAGTCATTCTTTGAAGCAGCATTTGATTTGCCAAAAAGTCGCGTGCGGGTGTTATTACGAAAAATGGATAAACCCGATGAGTTGCATGATGAATTTGTAGCACATGATATCAAGCAGATAGAAAACTTTATTAATCTGGATTTGTATGGCTCAATCAGTAAACATTTGCGCCAAGAAAAAATATATATTCGGGATGAATTAGAATTCACTCATTTTTATGATTCTCAAGAACGTATCGGTTCAATTCTTCAATTCTTGAGCGATATTGATGCCGATGTGTTTATTCCTATCTATGAAAAACAATCCATCATTGGCTGTATTATCATCGAGCATAATGCTCGTCCTGGTCGTTTATATAACACCACTGAGCGCGATGAGATGGTTATTTATGCAAGCTACCTTGGCAATATTATTAATCTTCTTCTCAACCGCACCCTTGACTCATTGGTTGCGCAAGAAAAAGAGTTGCGTGAAGAACTTTTCAATAAACACCAAGAACTTAATCACTTGAAAGAGAGTATGAACACCCTCCTTCAACGCAATGATGAACGTTCATACGGCCTCATATATTATAAGAGCAAAAAATTTAGTGCCGGTAACCAAGCCACCCAAGAGTTACTTGGCTATGATGTAAGTACCGATGCTGACAACCGCGTTCAACGCTTGATCCGCAAAATGGTAAAACAGGTTATTGAATATAAAACATCACAAGTGATGTACACCGAAAATTTAGAAGGTAAGCGATTAAAGCTTACCGCGCTGCTCAGTCCTGACTCTCATCATGTATTGGTGCTGTGTGAAACACCAAGTTTTAATGAACATATTGCGCCGCTCATCAGATCATTAAAAAATCCATCTGATTGGGATTATTTGTTGTACTTAGAAACAACACCATCGGGCCAATTAGTCAATCAGCTTATCCCAAGCAATAGCAAAACCACGCTTGATTTTAAAATCAATTTGATGAAAATTGCCTTAAATAAAAAAGCTACGTTATTACAACTGCCCGAAGAAGATATTATTCCAACGGTTGAATTGATTCATCACATTAATTTACGAAAACGATTAGAAATTCTTACTATTGATGAACCGGAAAAGAATCAATCGTGGGCGATTAAATTATTCGGAGTAAATCCACTCTTGTCCGATGAACAACACGAAAGCATCTTGGAGCGCCTCCACACCTCTGGTACGTTATTTATCAATAATATTCATAACTTGAGCCTTGAAACACAGGAACTCTTGGCTGAATATTTGCGCACGGGTTATTTTAAAATTTTACGCAGTGACCGGAAAATTGCTGCTCATGTACATTTTATGTGTGCAACACCAAAAAATCTTACCGTGCTCGTTGATAAAAAGCTTTTCTCTTCAGCACTCTATAATCAGTTATCAACAATGACCTTGAGTCTTCCGACGCTTCTTACCTTGCCAGAAGAAGAAATCACCTTGCTTGCTGAACAATATGCGCAACAAGCAGTTAAATCAAAAGCATTAACGCCGCTCTTTGATCTGACCGATAAAGATAAAAACTATTTATTGGAACAACGTCCAATTTCTTTACACGCATTAAAAGAGTTGGTACTTGAACTTGTTCAAAACAAGGGACAGCAAACTAAAGCATTAACCAATGATTTGTTTGATCCAGCATATGGCATTACTGATCCAAAGGTAGTTGCAGCCATCCGATTGGGCAAACATGCCTTAAAAGATCAACAAAGTTTATTTATCCTTTGGCAAACATTTAAAAGCCAAACAAAAATTGCTACACTCTTGGGGGTAAACCGATCGTCAGTCAATAGACGCTGTCGTGAGTATAACCTCATAGAAGATGAAGAGATATGACACGCTCCCAATTTAATCATTATGTTGCAAATTTTATTAAATATTTATCCACAGAAAGACAAGCTTCTCACCACACTATCAGAGCCTATAAAACTGATCTTACACAGTTTCTTGATTTCTGGACCCATCTAGAAGAAACCAACAAAAGATCATTTATTGATTTAGCATATATTTTTGAAATGTATTGCAATCAATTATATCAAGCTCACGATACTAAAACCGTGGCACGCAGACTTTCGTGCTTTAGTTCCCTTAATAAATTTCTCTCCATCAGCGGAACTTCGCTGAATCTTACCTTTTCTCGTCCCACGATTCAACACAAAAGCCCAAGTTATCTCACTGTTGACGAGATGAAATTTCTGTTGGATGAACTTTCTGTTTTTCAGCTACCAACGCAGCGACCATTACGTGATAAAGCAATTCTAGAATTATTGTATAGCACCGGTATGAAAAGCTCTGAAATTGTGCAACTGCGCATCAGAGATATCGATCATTCCTATAAATCATTAACCATAACGCATACCAAAAAACCTTCACGCACCATCGCAATGGGTGAACATGCCTATGCACGGTTAATGGAATACATTAATAAAGAACGTGCAATCGTATCACATACTGAAGAATACATTTTTGTTAATTACAAAAATCAACCCATTACCACCCGTTCGATACAAAGAATTTGCAATATGTTTAGCTCATTCCTGGAACGTAGTTGTGTTATAACACCGTTGATGTTACGACATTCATGTGCGCGCCATATGCTTGATCGTGGTGCATCAGTCAATGCAATACAAACATTATTGGGACTTGCTGCCGTTAGCATTGAAAAATATACCAAAGCTTCATGAACAAATTAGTCTCACCCTTCGTCTATAATTTATATATTATAGGACTATGTACGGTGTTGGGGTTCTTTTGCATCAGTGCGCGTCTGTTTTATCTACAAATTACGGTAGCAGAAGTACTTGAGTCAATTGGAACCAAAAACTTTACGCGCTATCTCACTATACCATGTCCTAGAGGCAATATTTTAGATCGCCATGGCGTCTTGCTTGCAACTAATAGACCATTATGTTCTTTATATTGGCAAGGTCGTGGCAATAGACAATTTAATGTCGATGATCAACAAGTACTGGATACCATAAAACAGATTGTTCGCAAATCGTTGCCGTCTCACGAGAGTTTAATTATTGCTGAACGAAAAGGTAAGCGCATTTTACTTGCTGAAGATTTATCGTTTGAAGAATTAGCATCGATTGTAGAATTATTTCCTGACTATCCTACGTTACATATTGATTCAGATCATAAACGTTATTATCCGTATGGTTCTATTGCAAGCCATATTTTGGGCCATCTTGCAGCATCTCAAGAAGATTATATGGGAAAAATGGGACTTGAAAGATTATATGAAGAAGGTTTAAGGGGAATTCCAGGCACCGCGCGTGCAATAATAAATGCAATGGGAAAAACACTGCACGTTGATCATCTTGAAAAACCACAATCAGGATACGATGTACAAACTACTCTCGACCTAAGAATTCAAACAATAGCGGAAAAAATTTTTCCCGATGAATATTCTGGGTGTTTGATTGTTATGGATCCCCATAAAGGAGATATTCTTTCATTAGTATCTAGACCTACATTCGATCCTAATATTTTTATCAATCCGATTGAACAAGAAGTGTGGGATAATTTAATACAAAAACAACCATTCTTAAATCGTGCATTCAATTTATATCCCCCTGCATCATTGTTTAAATTAGTTAGTATTAGTTATGCGTTAGAAAATAATTTAATTGATCTTGATTCATCATGGTATTGTGTTGGTCATATTGAATTTGGTGGTCGCAAAACGCGGTGTAATAATAAATATGGTCACGGTACCATTGCTATGGTTGAGACCGTGGCAAAATCCTGCAATATTCCTTTTTTTGAGCTTGGTAAAAAAATAAAAATAGATCAATTAGCACATTATGCAAAAAAGTTCGGCATCGGTATGAAAACGGGATGCACCTATTTTGATCGCAGTGGCATAATGCCAACAACACATTGGAAACGCACCATGTTTGGTCAACCCTGGTATCCAGGTGAAACATTGTCGGCAATGATTGGTCAATCCTTTATATTAGTAACACCGATACATATGGCTCGTATGATTGCGGGAGTGTGTTATGGCCAAATGCCTAAACCTCGCTTTACCCTTGATGATCCTGTGGAATTAGTTCCGTTACCATTAAATAAAGAAGTAAGAAAATTCTTAAAACATGCAATGCATGAAGTTACCAAAAAAGGTAGCGGTCGTTTAATGGGTTCTTTAAAAAATGTAAAAATTCGTGCAAAAACGGGTACTGCACAAGTTGCAAGTTTAGAAAAAAGAGATGAAGGGTTTGGCTACCATGAACATGCATGGCTAGCGGCTGATTGTATTTTTGAGGATGGAACTTCTATCATTCTTATAATTTTGATCGAACATGCTGGATCATCCCGTGTTGCGGTACAAGTTGCGACAAACTTTTTAAAAGAATACGGCACAAATATTATTAATGCAGTATCTGCTTAAAAAGTTTAAATTGACTGAAAAACAATATTGACGCAATGAAAAAATTTTGTTTATGCTAGCGACATTAATAAACCCCTAAAGGAGTTAAATAATGCAAGCATTAGTAAAACGTTTTTTGCTAATCAGCTTTTTATTGCCCTTTCATGCAATAATTGCTGAAGTTTCAAAAAACATTCAACCATCAGTATCAGTGCAAGATGAATCACAGTGTGTATATCTTAGCAAAGATGTTCGTGATGCCTTATGTGTTTTAGGCAAAGTAAAAAAACAATGGTCAGATCGTTTCACAAACTTGTGTAACGAAATCGAAACTAAAAACCGTGTTTCAACTTCATATGCTGAAGCAGAAGCTATGGTTAAAGAATGTCTCTCAGTGTGCAGAGCATGTCCAGAATTAAAAGAAGCAGAAGCTATTGTCGCTCATTATGCAAATGATTTGCTTAATGGTGATGCAAATGTATTCTTCATCGATCAAGATGGCACTCTAACAAGAGCATGTGGAAGAAAATTCAAAAAAGGTAAAGCATTCTGTTCATTATTGACTCGTGATTTACGCGTCTGTGGACCTGCAGTTCTTGATAGCCTTCGCGTTCTTGGTGATTCAATCTTTGATGGTTCAGTTACCTTCAATAGCACGGTAAATTTCAACGGTGGCGTTAACATCGGTG
The DNA here is from genome assembly GCA_023428375.1 of bacterium. Taxonomy (GTDB): domain Bacteria; phylum Babelota; class Babeliae; order Babelales; family Babelaceae; genus JAEYYR01. Next base: position 502,014 of record JAEYYR010000002.1, read on the forward strand.
GTGATACAATTACAACTAATGGTATTACTAATTTCGGATTTTTCTCCAGTCAAAGTGGTCAAGTCGCCATCGTTGATGGTGATCCAGTAGAGTTCGAAACGTCTAATGCTAATAACGTTGGAATTCTACATCCAAATGATACAGATTTTACCGTTACAACGGCGGGATTGTATCTTATTCAATTTTCAACGACAACTGGTACAACCACAACAGGTCAGCAATTTGGAATTCGTGTAAATGACGTATCTGTTCCAACCACAATTTATGGTACAGGCGGCGTTGGAGCATCTATAACAGGTACTCTACTTACAGGTTATGCCTTTGTGCGTTTGAGTACAACTGATGTTGTAACAATAAATAATGAAAGCGGCGCTAATATAACTCTTTCAGTTACAATTGGTGGTTCCGATACTAATAACTCCGCAGCAATTACATTCTTACGTATTGCAGCGTAAATAATATTGAATAGTATGGGGGAACGTAAGTTCCCCTTTTAGAAAGAATTTCTATTTCTAAAGGAGCGTATAATGCAAGCATTTACTAAACATTTTCTTTGTTTAGCATTGTTATTACCATTCCAGGTAATGATTGCTAACACACCTGTTCAATCATGTGAACAAGTTCAAGCAAAGTCACAATTTGTGTATCTCAGCACCGAAATGCGTCGCGCTGTAGAATGCTTACATCGCATGTTGCCAGAACATAAATGGTCACCTGAATTTAAAGATGTATGCGATCGTATTGCAAAAGACGGCATCGCAGCTCCTGCTGAACAAGCTGAAGCAGTTGTAGTAGAATGCTTAAACTTACTTGATGGCCAAAATTGCGCTGAATTACAAGAAGTGCAAGAAGCTATCAAACGTTATGCTGAAGCATTACGTAAAGGCGATGCTACTATCGTTTTAGTAGATGAAGCTATGGTAACTCGTGCATGTGGTAGCTGCAATACTGATTGCAATACAACCTGCAATAGCAAATGTATCAAATACGAAAAATCAAGAGCGTTCTGCAACTTATTTGCACATGATCTTCAAGTAGATGGTTCAGGATATATTGCAAATCTTACCAGCAATCAATTACGTGTAACAGGTAATGCAAATATTTCTGGTGACTTAACCGTTGATGGTGCAATTTTCACTAGCTCCGGTACAGGTACAGACGTATTTGATAACCTTACCGTTAATGGTATCTTTACCGCAAACGGCGTATCAAATATCGGAACAAATGATACCGCTAATGCAATCAATATTGGTACCGCTGCTGCTGGACGAGCAATCGCAATTGGTAACTTGCTTGGTGCAACTTCTGTAGGAATACTTTCTGGAACAGGTGATGTTACATTACAATCAGCTGATGATGTTGTATTTAACCCTGCTGGTGATTTAATTGCATCAGTTGGTGCGGATGCACAACTTGATGCGACATCAACTTTTGATATCAATGCTTCTGCTGGACCAATTAACATTGGTAACGATCCTGTTGCACAACCAATTAATATTGGTACTGGTGCAGCAGCACGTACGATAACCGTAGGTAACGTTACTGGTGCAACAGCTGTGAACTTAACTTCAGGCACAGGCGGATTCAGCGCTCAATCAACTGGCACAATTAACGTTGGTACAAACGCAACCGCTCAAACCATTAATATTGGTAATAACAACGCTGTTGATAAAGATATTGTGATCGGTAGCACAGCTGCTGGTTCAACTATTACCTTAGCAACCCCAACTAACGTTGGTGTTAGTCTTGGTGTTGGACAAGCATCAATTATTTCTGGCGCTGGTGCTCCAGCATTTGTTGCTCCGCAAGGTACAATATATTTAAATACCACAGGCGCAACTACAACAACACGTCTATATATCAATACAACTGGTAGCAACGTGTGGGCTAACTTCACCGCATCAGCATAATTAAAATTGTTTATACAATTTTTAGGGGACTCTTCGGAGTCCCTTTTTTATTATTGACCTATTCAAAAAAAATATTTTAGTCTCTCAAAGCAACCCTTTTTTCGGAGATTAGAATGCAAGCATTTGCCAAAAAATTTCTTTGTTTAGCTTTGTTATTACCCTTCCAGGTAATGATTGCTAACACACCGGTACAACCATGCGAAGTTCAAGCAAAATCACAATTTGTGTATCTCAGCACCGAAATGCGTCGCGCTGTAGAATGCTTACATCGCATGTTGCCAGAACACAAATGGTCACCTGAATTTAAAGATGTATGCGATCGCATCGCAAAAGACGGCATTGCAGCTCCTGCTGAACAAGCTGAAGCAGTTGTTGTTGAATGCTTAAACGTGCTTGTCGGTCAAAATTGCGCTGAATTACAAGAAGTGCAAGAAGCTATCAAGCATTATGCAGAAGCATTACGCAACGGTGATGCGTGTATTGTGATAGTAGATGATGCAATGATGACTCGTGCATGTGGTAGCTGCAACAATGATTGCAATACCAACTGCAATAGCAAATGTATCAAGTACAAAGGCACTAAAGCATTCTGTAACTTATTTGCACAAGACTTACAAGTACCCGGTTCTGGTTATATTGCAAATCTTACCAGTAATCAATTCCGTGTAACGGGTGATGCCGTTATTTCAGGAAACTTAACCGTTGATGGTGAAATTTTTACGACCGATGAAGAAATTAACTTTATCGATCTGGTGGTAGATAATCTGACGGTCAATGGCATCTTCACCACGAATGGTCTTGTGAATATGGGTACTAATGCATCTGATGATACCATCAATATTGGAACTAACGCATCAGCGGGACGAAATGTTAATATTGGTAACGTTATTGGTACATCAACAACTACCATTCTCGGTGACACTTCAAGTCTAGTTCTTGGTAATACGGGGACTGCCAGCTTAAATGCATCTGGTACCGTTAATATTGCTAATGATAACGCAACTCAGACTGTGAATATTGCTACGGGTACACCACTTGTGAAAACCGTTAATATTGCTAATGGTGCTGGTTCAAACGTGGTTAACCTTGCAAATGGTGCTGGAGCTCCAATCATTACTATTGGTAGTGCCACCGCAGCATCTATTACGGAAAATGCACTTACTACCAATATAGGTACCGCTGGTGTTGCACAAACTTTAAATATTGGTTCTGGTGCACCGGGCGTGAAAACTATTAACGTAGGAACCGGTGCGGTTGCTAACGTCATTAGTGTAGGTAGTGCAACGGCAACATCAATTACCGAAAATGCTTTGACTATGAATTATGGCTCCACAACAGCTGCTCAAACGCTGAATATTGGTACGGGTTCAACAGGTGCAAAAACAATTAACATTGGCACAGGCGTGGCAATTAATAATTCAATAACTATTGGTAATGCTATTGCTGGAACAAGAGTTGCATTAAACGCTGCAGGCAATGGTAATACCTTTGTTGCGACAGGTACACCTCAAATAATAGTTGCTAATGCTGCTACATTCCCATCGGCTACACGTGTTGGAAGAGTAACGTATACTACTAACCCTGCTATTGGTGCGGACACCGATTCACCAACACTCACCATTAACTTGGGTGCTGGAACAGGTGTCACTGCAAATACGTCAATTATTGCTACAACAAAATATGTTGGGGCAACGACAGCAGCCTTTATTCCAAGAACCATTACCCCTGCAGTTGACTCATTTACTATAATTTTACGTAACATTGGTTCAGCTACTACAGCAACTACTGACAGCGTTGTTATAGATTTCTGGGCACTTAATTAATAATTAACAACTTTTTTAATTTCTAAAAGGGACTCTTAGGGTCCCTTTTATTGATATATCCACAGGTAACATTTTTTTGGAGATTAAAATGCAAGTATTTTCGAAACACTTTCTTTGTTTAGCATTGTTATTACCATTCCAGATAATGATTGCTAACACACCGGTACAACCATGCAAAGTTCAAGCAAAATCATCATATGTATATCTCAGCACTCAAATGCGCCAAGCAATAGAATGCTTGAGTAGCATGTTGCCAGAACACACATGGTCACCTGAATTTAAAGACGTATGCGATCGCATTGCAAAAGACGACATCGCAGCTCCTGCTGAACAAGCTGAAGCAGTTGTTGTTGAATGTTTAAATTTGCTTAATGGCCAAAATTGCGCTGAATTACAAGAAGTGCAAGAAGCTATCAAACGTTATGCTGAAGCATTACGCAACGGCGATGCTACTATTGTGATAGTCGATGATGCAATGGTAACTCGTGCATGTGGTAGCTGTAATACTGATTGCAACACCAATTGCAATAGCAAATGTATTAAATACAAAGGCAC